>NZ_CDDH01000074.1 GCF_000819725.1 Aeromonas australiensis
GGCGCATTATAGGGAGCCGCACCGGGATGACAAGGGCTTTTTGCAAAAATGCGTTCGTTTGCTGAAAAAGCGAACTAAACGCCCCGAAACAGCCCCTTAGCACCTCTTTACGCCGCTTTTTTGCTCAACTCTTCGCTTTGTGCCCGGATATAGTTGACCCAACTGGTTGCCTTCTGTTGCCAGTTATCCTGTTGCTGCAGCTCACGGGCCAGTTCCAGCGCCTGGGCATACTGCTCCTTATTAAGGTGTACCTGCACCAGCAACGCTTTGGCACGATTGCCTTGCTCGCCTTTTACCGACTTGATGGCGGCGAGCTGAGTCATGGCTGCGTCTGTCTTGCCCTGTTGCAGCAGCAGTTCGGCGGCGCGCATGGCGGCTTTGGGCTGACCGTGCTGGTTGGCGAGCTGCTGCCAGCTATCGACCGCTTGTGGCCACTCCCTGGCACCTTCCCACAATTGGGCCAGTAGTTGACGGTTTTCAGCACTTTGCTTCATCTGTCCCTTGGCCATGGCCGCTTCCAGCAGACGGGCACCACGATAAGGCAGCCCTTGCCAGGCATAGAGGCGGATCAGCTGATTACGGGCTGACGCGTCATCCATCAGTTTTCTGTCGATGGCGGTCTGCAGCAATGCCAACGCCTGATCACCACGTTTGGCGGAGAGGTTGAGCGAGACCGCCTGCTGCCACCATTTGCTCTCTTTGGGTTCGTGGCTGATCAACTCGGCCGCCTGATCGGCAGCCACGGCATAACGTTGCTGAGCGGTGAGGGCAGAGAGACGAATGATGGCGGCCTGCTTCTGCCAACCCTTCTTCAACAACTGTTCGCTCTGGCTGGCGGCATCACCGTACTGTTTGTTGTGGTAATAGAGTCCAGCCAGACGCAGGCGCAGTGCATCGTCTTGCTTGAGTGCCAGTGCTGCCTTGTAGCTGGCAATGGCACCAGACCAGTTGGATTGCTGGGCCTGAATATCGCCGCGCAGTCGCAGCAGCTGGAGCTGTTGTTGCTCGGGCCACTCTTTATAGGCAAGGGCCTGTTCGACATAACGGCTCGCCTGGTCGGTCTGTTGCAGATTGGCCGCCAGCGAGGCTTGCAGCTGCGCCAGCCAGGCACGCTCGGCATCGCTATTTGGCTTGAGGCCGGATGCCTTGCTCTGGGCTTGTTGCCACTGACCGGACTGATAGAGCTTCATCACGGGTTCAAGCTGACGGGAGAAGTGGGGGCTGACCTCCATCGCCAGACAGGCTTGGCTGACCAGGGCCAGCAGACAGATCCAGATCCGCAACATAGTTATGACTCCAGTTTGAATTTGAGGGTGATGACCTGTGGCAACGCATCTGTAGCACCCGGTCTTGGCTGATAGCGCCACTTGTTGATTGCCTGCATGGCCGCCCGCTCGAATTGGCGCTTTGGTTTGGCCTCCACCACTTCCACATCCTGCACACGCCCTTCGGCATTGACACTAAAGCGCAGGGTGACAAACCCCTCGATACCTGCCTGCTGGGCACGATAGGGGTAGACCGGCTCGATCCGTTGCAGTGGCATCAACATGTCGCCGACACCGATACCTGAACCCTGTTGCTGGCCGTGATAGTTGCCGCTCAACACCGGTGTCGTGCTGGTTGCCACGCCGGGGGCGTAGACCTGTACAGCGCTGAGGCTGGAAACCAGATCCAGACTCGGCTCAACGGCCGCCAAGGGGGCCGCGGCAGGCATCGGCAGCGGTGTCGAGGCTAATGCCGCGGGAGGCTCTGGCAAGGGTTCCGGCTCCTGCGGTACCGGACGCTCGCGCACCTGCACCTCGGTCACCTCATTTTGCATATTGATGACGATGGATTTTTGCTCGCTCGCCACCTTCTCACCTTTGGGTGGCTCCACCAACGTGGCCATAAACAGCAGGATGCCCAGACTGAGGGCAATCCCCAGCCCCAGGCTCATCAGCTTGTATTTCATTTCGGCGCCACCGCCACGGCGATATTGGCAATACCCGCCGCCTTGGCCTCATCCATCACCCGCACTACCTTGCCGTGGGGCACCCGCTCGTCGGCCTGGATCACCAGACTGGCATCGGGTTGCTCCGCCAGCAGACGGGCGATGGTGGCCTGAACCCGCTCCACATCGATCTGCTTGCGGTCGAGGAAGACCTGACCCTGAGCCCCGATCGCCAGCATGATGCTGGAGGATTTCTGCGCCTTCGCCTGACTGGCCTGGGGTCTGTGTACCTCGAGCCCGGCTTCGCGCACGAAAGAGGTGGTGACAATAAAGAAGATCAGCATGATGAACACGATATCCAGCATGGGGGTCATGTCGATCTGCACTTCGTCACGCTGGCGTTTGGATTGCCGTCTCATTGCATTACCTTCTCTTCTCGCAGGCCGTCCCGGGTCTTGGCCAGCGCACGCTTGGCCTGACTCTCGAGCCGACTGAGTAACAACACGCCGGAGAGCGCCACCACCATGCCTGCCATGGTGGGGATAGTGGCACGGGAGATCCCGCCCGCCATGCTCTCAGGGTTAAAGCGGTTGGCCACAGCCAACGCATCGAATACGCCGATCATGCCAGTCACTGTGCCCAGCAACCCCAGCATGGGGCAGAGCACCACCAGGGTGCGGATGAAGATCAGATGACGGTTGAGTTCCAGCTCCACCTGCGCCAGCCAGCGGCTGCGGATTGCCCGGGCGTGCCAGCTGTGGCGCTCGCTGCGAGCCTGCCAGCGGCCAAGCAACTGTTGCTGCAACGGGCCGAAACCCAGATTGAGGTAGAGCAGCCGCTCGATCATCAAAATCCACATCAGCACCAGCAGGGCCAGGATGACCCAGAGCACCGGGCCGCCACGGCCCATAAAGCTCTGCAACTGTTGCCAGATGTCGAGCATCATGCTGCTCGCTCCATCCCGTTGTTATTGCTCTCGGCGCGCTCGGCCAGAATGCCGGCTACTTGCTGCTCCAGCACATTGGAGAGCTCGGTGAAGCGCGATTGCAGCAGGCTATGGGCCAGGATCAACGGAATGGCAGCAATCAGACCTTGTACCGTGGTGACCAGTGCCATGGAGATGCCACCCGCCATGATCTTGGGATCGCCGGTACCAAACTGGGTGATCGCCTGGAAGGTGCCGATCATCCCGGTCACTGTACCGAGCAGACCCAGCATGGGGGCGATGGCCGCGATCACCTTGACCATGCCGATGCCGCGCTCCATGCGAGGAGTCTCCTGCAGGATCGCCTCATCAAGACGCAGCTCGAGGGTCTCCATGCTCAGCTCGGGGTGTTTGTCAGCCACCGTCAGTACCCGGCCGAGGGCGTTGTCGGCGTGATACTCGCCGCTCTTGAGCTGACTGCGCACCAGAGTCAGTTCGCGGGAGAGGCTCCACAGCCGCACCGCCGCAATTCCCAAACCGATGGCAGCCAGCAACACGATAATGGCGCCGACCTTGCCACCCTGCTGGACTTGCTGCCAGAAAGTGGGCGCCTGCGCCAGCATCGCCAGCAGCGTGCCATGAGAAGGATCCAGCGGCAGCGCTTCCCCTTCCTGACCCTGATAAGCCGCAACGGCAGAGAGCACGCTATTGGGCAGACCCAGTACCGGGCTCAAGCCTTCGGCGGTCGGCTGCAGGAAGCCTTCACTCCCCAGCAGGACAAAACTGCCAACCCGGGTCAGCGGCTGCTCGCTGGCAGCCCCCTGGGCATCGAGTACCTTGCTGTTGAACTGGGTAATCCGGCCAGATTCGCGGATCTCCTGCAGCAAAGTGGCGGGCAGCAGGGCGAGGGCGGCGCGATCCGGCACCTGTTTATCCTGCGCCATGGCTTTCAGCGGGGCGAGACGCTCCGGGTACTGGCCCTCGACGGCGGATTCGCTCAGCAGCTTGACCGCATCGCTGGCGCCCTGACGGGTGACCGCGAAGATCTCGTTCATGTCGCCGGAGGCTTGCTCCCACTGGGCGTTGAGCTCCACCAGCTGCTTCTCGTTGCTGGCGAACTTGCCGGCCAGCTCCTTGCTCAAGCGCTGGGCCTCGGCCAGTCTGGCGCGGGCAGTGCCGAGCTCCTTGGCAACGGTCGCCAGATCTTGCTGAGCCTGCTGTTCACGAGCCTGTTCCTGCTGCTGCCACTCATCGGCGACAGCGGCGTTGGTAGCGCAGGAGAGGGCAATAAGGAGGGGGAACCACTTCATGGTGACTCTCATGATTGGGCCTCCTGACTGCGGCTGACAGAGAGGGGGACATTGAGCAACTGGGGAACTTTCTTGTCGGCGGCCACATCCATCGCCTCGGCGATAGGGGAGAGCCACTGGCTGTCGAGGGCTTGCCACTGCTTCGCCTCGGCAGACCAGCGCCATGCCTGGCTGCGATCGGCCGTCATTGCCAGCAGGGAGACCCGACCCAGCGCCAGCACATCGACCCGACGCGGGGCACCATCCAGCTCCAGCTCGGCGGAATAGCTGTCCATCCGGCTGCCATATTCGGCTTCGATCTGATAGGCCTGCAGCAACTGACGGAATTTCTCCGCCTCGCTAACGTCTGCGCGGGCCAGGGTCGCTTTCAACTGTTCAACCCGCGCCAGCCGATCTTCCTTGCGCAGCGGGATGTCGTTTTGCACCAGCTGTTCCAGATCTGCCTGCATCTGCAACATCAGCGGGATCAAGCCCTGACGGGTCTCTTGCACCGCTTCCAGCTGCTGGCTCAATTTACCCAGCTCATTTTGCTGATCGGCCACCAGAGATTGCATGTAGCGGTTGTAGGCTTCGAGGTCACGCAATTGCAGCTGGGCGTTTTGCAGCTCCAGTCGTGCGGCAACGGCGGCATCGGCGGCTTTTTCCACCCGCTGCTGGGAGGCTTTCCCGGCAGCTATGCTGTTCTTGAGGGCGGGAGCAACAAGCTCATCCCCGATGGCAGCAAAGTGGACTGACAGTGGCAGCAGGGCCACACCCCATAATTTGTTCATTGAAATACATCTTACTAATGATAACTATTATCATTATCTCAAATGCAACGCAGACTGGCAACGAGAGGATTCTCTTGGCCTTTATGCACAAAAACAGGATAATTTTTAATCACGCACGGAATGAATGGTGCCAATCGCCACCACAAAAAGATAAATAACGAGAAAAATCTTTTCGATCAGTGTGATAGAGATCGATAAAGGAGAAAGTAATGCTCAACGATGCGATCTGGGAACATATAGACAAGTTCACCAAGGCAACAAAAACCAGCGATATCCAGCAACAGCTGGAGCGCTTCAGTCATCAAATGGGCTTTGATTACTTTCGGCTGCTGATTATTTTCCCCATCAGCATGCAAAAATCCCACGTGGCACTGTTCAACAACTGTCCGACCACCTGGTTTGACGCCTATAGCGAAAACCAGTATCTGACCCAGGATCCTGTGGTCTATCTGGGACTGAAACAGACCCAGCCGATCTTCTGGAACAAGCTCGACTGCGACTCGCCCTGGCTGCCCAGCGCCAGCCGTGATGTGATGAACCTGGCGGCCGATTTCGGGGTGCGCAATGGCGTCTCATTCCCACTGCACACCCCGCAGGGGGAGCACGGCATCCTCTCCTTCATCACCAAGGAGACATCCAACTCCGATCTGATGTTTGAAAATGTCCCGCTGCTGTCGTTCTGCGCCAGCTATATCTTCAACTCCGCGCTGCAACTTATCAAAAGCAGACCGGATATGATGAAATACCTGACCGAATTGTCGGATCGGGAGAAGGAGTGCCTGTTCTGGGCAAGCGAGGGCAAGACCTCATGGGAGATCGCTACCATCCTTGGTATTACTGAACGGACGGTTAACTTTCACCTGACCCAGGTGACCAACAAGACCGACTCGAAGAACCGCAGTCAGGCCATTGCCAAAGGGATCACCAGCGGCATCATAGTGCCCTCCCTCGACGAGGTCACCATCACCAACCTGCGGCTGTCGTAACCCCTCAGCCGAAACGAAAAGAGCCGCAATTGCGGCTCTTTTTCATTTTAGAAAGTAACTTAACAGATAGTGACTTACTCAACGGTCACCGATTTTGCCAGATTGCGCGGCTGATCCACATCGGTGCCCTTGATCAGAGCCACATGGTAAGAGAGCAGCTGCAGCGGCACGGTATAGACGATGGGGGCGATCAGCTCTTCAACATGGTTGAGGTTCATGACCCGCATGGTCTCGTCGCTCTTGAAGCCGGTATCGGCATCGGCGAACACGTAGAGGATACCGCCACGGGCCCGCACCTCTTCCACGTTGGACTTGAGCTTCTCCAGCAGATCGTTGTTCGGCGCCACCACAATGATGGGCATTTCGGCATCGATCAGCGCCAGCGGGCCGTGCTTCAGCTCGCCAGCGGCATAGGCTTCGGCGTGGATGTAGGAGATCTCTTTCAGCTTGAGCGCCCCCTCCATAGCGATGGGGTACTGGCTGCCACGGCCGAGGAACAGGCTGTGCTGCTTGTCGGCAAACTCTTCGGCCAGGGTTTCGATATCCTTGGCCAGCGCCAGACTCTCTTTAATACGCAGCGGCAGGGCTTGCAGCGCCTTGACCAATTCAGCCTCAGCGACGGCGCTCAGGTTGCCACGGCAGTGACCGACCGAGGCCACCAGCATCAGCAGGCCAGCCAGCTGGGTGGTGAACGCCTTGGTGGAGGCCACCCCGATTTCTGCCCCCGCGCGGGTCATAAAGGCCAGATCCGATTCACGCACCAGCGAAGAGCCCGGCACGTTGCAGATAGCCAGCGAGCTCATGTAGCCGGATTCCTTGGCCAGACGCAGGGCGGCCAGGGTATCGGCGGTCTCGCCGCTCTGGGAGAGGGTCACCAGCAGGCTGTTGGGACGCACTACCGATTTGCGATAGCGGAACTCGGAGGCGATCTCCACATCGCAGGAGACGCCAGCGATCTCTTCGAACCAGTAGCGAGCCACCATGCCGGAGTGATAGGAGGTGCCGCAGGCGACGATCTGCACGTGCTCGACCTTGTCAAAGATGGCGCGGGCACCGTTGCCGAACGATTCGACCACCACGTGATCGCTGCCCAGACGCCCTTCCAGGGTATTGGTGATCGCTTTGGGTTGCTCGTGGATCTCTTTGAGCATGTAGTGACGGTATTCACCCTTGTCACCAGCATCGTGGGAGAGTTCGGACTCCTGCTCTTCACGCACCACGGCATTGCCGTTGGTATCGAAGATGTGCACGTCGCGGCGGGTCACTTCAGCCACATCCCCCTCTTCCAGGAAGATGAAACGGCGGGTCACCGGCAGCAGCGCCATCTGGTCGGAGGCGATAAAGTTCTCGCCGATACCGCGGCCGATCACCAGCGGTGAACCGGAGCGGGCCACCACCACGCGGCTGTCGTCGCGGCTGTCCATTACCACGGTACCGTAGGCACCGCGCAGCTGCTTCACCGCCGTCTGCATGGCCGCCAGCAAGCTGGGGGCGGATTTCAGCTCGTGATGGACCAGATGGGCGATCACCTCGGTATCGGTGTCGGAGCTGAACACATAGCCCAGCGCCTTGAGCTCTTCCCGCAGCACTTCGTGGTTCTCGATGATGCCGTTGTGCACCACCACGATATGCTCGGAGACGTGGGGGTGGGCGTTGCGCTCGGAGGGTTCACCGTGAGTGGCCCAGCGGGTATGGGCAATACCGGTACCGCCGTGGACAGACTGCTCGTCGAGCGCCTTGGCCAGCTCGGCCACCTTGCCCAGACGGCGAACCCGCTGCAGCGGCTGGCTGGCGCTGAACACGGCCACACCAGCAGAGTCATAACCGCGGTACTCCAGACGGCGCAGGCCTTCTACCAGAATTTCAGCCACATCACGTTGGGCAACAGCCCCGACGATGCCACACATACACTTCTCCTTGAGATGCAAATCGTAAAGTCAGTTGGATGGTTCAGAGCTCGATGTCAGCAAGTGACCGGGGCGCAGATAAGCGTCACCCCCTGGGCTTGAATCTGTTCTCTGGCCTCGCTGGCCAGCCCCTCGTCGGTCACCAGGGTATGGATGCTCGACCAGGGAAGTTCGAGATTGGGGATCTTGCGGCCGATCTTCTCCGATTCGACCATCACAATGACCTCCCGCGATACCTCGGCCATGACCCGCGACAAGCCCACCAGCTCGTTGAAGGTGGTGGTGCCACGCTCCGGGTCGATGCCGTCGGCACCGATAAAGAGCTGGTCGAAGTCGTAGGAGCGCAGCACCTGTTCTGCCACCTGGCCCTGGAAGGATTCGGAGTGAGGGTCCCAAGTGCCGCCAGTCATTAACAGGGTAGGCTCATTTTCCAGCTCGCGCAGGGCGCCGGCCACATTGAGGGAGTTGGTCATCACGATGAGGCCGCGCTTGTTGCCCAGCATAGGGATCATGGCCCTGGTGGTACTGCCGCTGTCGATGATGACGCGGTTGTGATCACGCAGCCGCTCGGCCGCCGCACGGGCAATGGCTAGCTTTCGGTTCGAAACTTGTTCAGGATTGGCCTCGACCACCATCTCGCTCGGCAAAGGGACGGCGCCACCGTAACGGCGCAGCAGCAGACCACCGGTCTCCAGTACGGCAAGATCTTTACGGATGGTCACTTCGGAGGTAGAAAAGTGTTTGGCGAGGGCGTCGACACTTACTTCACCCTGCTCTTGTACCAGGGTGACTATGGTGTGGCGGCGTTGTTGAGTATTACGTTTGGTCATCTTTAAGTTTCGATTCGAAAGAACATCGAAATATTAGTCCCTTTTTCGGAAAAATAAAACAGCAAATAGGATCCGATTTGGTTCGATGCCAGAATGGAGTGCCTATTTGCGACGAGGATGCCATGCAAAAGAGAGCCATCTGGCTGGTGGAAGATGAAGCCAGCATCGCCGACACCCTGATTTACGCCCTGCAGACCGACGGGTTCGAGGTGGAGTGGTTCACCCTTGGCCAGCAACTGTTGAGCCGGTTAGCCCAAAGCCAGCCCGACTTTCTGATCCTCGATGTAGGGCTGCCCGACATCAGCGGCTTCGAACTCTGCAAGCAGGTGAGGGCGCAGACCGATATTCCCCTGATGTTTCTCACCGCCCGCAGCGAGGAGATAGACCGGCTGATCGGGCTGGAGATCGGTGCCGACGACTATGTGGCCAAACCCTTCTCGCCACGGGAGGTATGTGCCCGGGTGCGGGTCATCCTGCGCCGCAGCCAACCCACAGCCCCCCAACCCAGCGCCCTGCTGGTACTGGATGAGGAGCGGGCCCGCATCCATTTTCGCGGCCAACCGCTGGCCCTCACCCGCTACGAATATCTGCTGCTCAAGACCCTGATGCAGGCGCCGGGGCGGGTCTACTCCCGCCAACAGCTGATGGATCTGGTGTGGCAGGATGCCGAAGAGAGCCTGGATCGCACCGTCGACACCCACGTCAAGACCATCCGCGCCAAGCTGCGAGAGCGGGATCCCGAGGCCAACCTGATCCTTACCCATCGCGGGCTGGGCTACAGCCTGGAGCTGGCATGAGACTCGGACTGCAACTGCTGTGCGGCCTGCTGCTGATCTTCGCGCTGGCCGCCTGGTTCGTGCTGGAGATCTTCGTCGAGGAGATCAAACCCGGGGTGCGCAGCGCCACCGAGGATACTCTGGTAGACATGACCCAGCTGCTGGCGCCGCTCGCCCTCGATGATCTGCAAGAGGGCAATATGATGAACGGGCGGCTGGCCAGCGCCTTCGCCCGCCTCAACCAGAATCCCATCAATGCGATGATCGATGGCCACCTCAAGCAGCAGGCGGAGTACCGCATCTATGTCACTGACCAGAAGGGCATGGTGATTTACGACTCCGACGGCACGGATCTGGGCAAAGACTATTCCCGCTGGAACGATGTCTACCGCACCCTGCGCGGCCAGTATGGCGCCCGCAGCACCCGCACCGATCCCGAGGATGCCGCCAGCTCGACCATGTATGTGGCGGCGCCGCTGCGGGAAGGGGCCGAGATCATCGGCTCCCTCACCGTCGCCAAACCCAATCGCACCCTGATGCCCGCCATCGAGCGGGGGGAACAGGAACTACTGCGGGCCGGCGGCCAGATGCTGCTCATCTCGCTGCTGGTCGGCAGCCTGCTGGTGTGGTGGCTCAACCGCGCCATCGGCAAGCTGGTGCACTACGCCGACTCGGTCAGCAAGGGGGAGGCGGCACAATTACCACGGCTGCACACCGTCGAGCTGGATCGGCTCGGCCGCTCGCTGGAGACCATGCGCCACCAGCTCGATGGCAAGAGTTACATCGAGGACTACGTCCACAGCCTGACCCACGAGCTCAAGAGCCCGCTGGCCGCCATTCGCGGGGCAGGGGAGATCCTGGCCGAAACGCCGCCCCCCGAAGTCGCCAAACGCTTTATCGGCAACATCAATCTGGAAACCGCCCGCATGCAGCAGCTGATCGAGCGAATGCTGCAACTGGCGCGACTGGAGTCTGGGCAGGGGCTGGATCGCCAATCGGTAGAACCGGCGAAGCTCGGCAGACGAGCACTTGATGCTCGCCAGATTGTCGCCCAGCGCCGTCAGGTGGCGCTGGTAGCCGAGTTAGCCAGCGCACCGAAACAGAAGTGGGACCCGCTGCTGGTGGAACAGGCCATCGGCAACCTGCTGGATAACGCCATCGACTTCTCTCCCGCCAACGGGCAGGTCACCCTGAGCGGCAGCCAGCTGGAGGAGGGTTACTGTTTTCGGGTCACCGACTGCGGCCCCGGCATTCCAGACTACGCCCTGCCACGGATCTTCGAACGCTTCTACTCCCTGCCGCGCTCGGACAAGGGCAAGAGCAGCGGTCTGGGGCTCAGTTTCGCCCATGAGGTGGCCCACCAGCATGGTGGCCGTCTGACCCTCGCCAATCGGCCGGAAGGAGGCGCGCTGGCGGAACTCTGGCTGCCGCTCATCTAGCAACGGTCACTTCACATTCACCACACAGAGCGGCGCTATCCTGTCGCTCTTTCACTTACCAACCCAAGGAATCGCCCCATGTCTCGCCTGCTTCTCTCCAGCCTGCTGGCTACCGGTCTGCTCTGTGCAGTGCCGGCCTCCGCCGCCAGCGGCTGCTTTCTCTATGCCGACGGCAACGGCCAGACCCTCTCCAGCGAAGGGGATTGCTCCAGCCAGCTGCCACCCGCGTCCACCTTCAAGATCCCGCTCGCGCTGATGGGTTACGACAGCGGCTATCTGGTGGATGAAGCGCATCCGGCCCTGCCCTACAAGCCGAACTACGATGGCTGGCTGCCCGCCTGGCGCGAAACCACTACCCCGCGCCGCTGGCAAACCTACTCTGTGGTCTGGTTCTCCCAGCAGCTCACCGAATGGCTGGGGATGGCGCGCTTCCAGCAATACGTCGACCGCTTCGACTACGGCAACCGGGATCTTTCCGGCAACCCGGGCAAACATGACGGTCTGACCCAGGCCTGGCTCAGCTCCAGCCTCGCCATCAGTCCACAGGAGCAGGCTCGCTTCCTCGGCAAGATGCTCAGCGGCAAGCTGCCGGTCTCGGCGCAAACCCTGCAATACACCGCCAATATCCTCAAGGTGAGCGAGATCGACGGCTGGCAGATCCACGGCAAGACCGGCATGGGCTACCCGAAGAAGCTGGATGGCAGCCTCAATCGCGATCAGCAGATCGGCTGGTTCGTCGGCTGGGCCAGCAAACCGGGCAAGCAGCTGATCTTCGTTCATACCGTGGTGCAGAAGCCTGGCAAGCAGTACGCCTCCATCAAGGCGAAAGAAGAGGTGTTGGCCGCCCTGCCCGAGAAGCTGAAGGGCCTGTAATTTCTCCTGAAATCGGCGCAATGCCGGTTTTTTATCCCCCTTCACCGCCACTTCACATAAGCCCATCACCACTTCACGCCGGGCTGACAGACTCACTCCATCCAACAAGGAGACGTGTCATGGTCAAACAGATATTTACCCACAAGATCTTTCTACTGCTGTTGCTCAGCCTGCTGTTGATGGTGCCGGTGCAATCCATCATGGAGCTCAACCGGGAGCGTCAGGCCTACCGCAGTCAGGCCATTCACAGCATCATGGCCAGCAGCAGCGGCCCGCAGCGACTGCTGGGGCCCATCCTGGTACAGCCCTATACCCGCTCGGTGACGGTCGAACAGGAGGGCAAACGCTTCGTCCGTCAGGAGCAGATCTACCGCTACCTGCTGCCGGAGCAACTGGATATCAAGGCCAATATGGAGGTCACCCCGCGCAAACTCGGCATCTATCAGGCGCAGGTCTATCAGACCCGCCTCACCCTCTCCGGTCGTCTGCCGACAACTGCTCAACTACAAGAGAGCACGCCGCTCGCAGGGGATGACAAGCTGGTGGCGGGCAAACCCTACCTGAGCCTGGTGCTCTCCGATGCTCGCGGTATCAACAGCGTCCCCGAATTGCTACTCGGCACCCAGCGGATCCCGTTTGCCCCCGGCGCCCGCCTCGGTGATGCGCTGGCGGGTATCCATGCCCCGCTCGACAACCTGCCGCAACAGGATGGCACCTTCCATCTGGAGCTCAATCTGCAGGGGATGAACGCCCTCGACATAGTACCGCTGGGCAAGGAGAGCACCTTGCTGCTGGCGGGCAACTGGCCCCACCCCAACTTTATCGGTGACTTTCTGCCGGGCAGTCGCACCCTGAGCCCACAAGGGTTTGAGGCCAACTGGCAAACCAGCTGGTTCGCCAGCGACATGGAGACCCGCTTCAACCGGATGATGAACGGGGGCGATAGCAATCTCTCCACCTTCAGCGTCAGTCTGGTGCAGCCGGTGGATAACTATCAGCTCAACGAACGGGCGGCCAAGTATGCTCTGCTCTTCATCGGCCTCACCTTTATCAGCTTCTTTATGTTCGAGCTGCTCAAGGGGCTGCGGGTTCACCCGATCCAGTACGCGCTGGTGGGCATGGGGCTGGCTATCTTCTATCTGGTGCTGCTGGCCCTGACCGAGCACCTCGGCTTTGGCTGGGCCTATCTGGTAGCCGCGCTGGCCAGCGTGCTGCTCAACGGCTTCTACCTCAGTCATGTGCTGGGTGGCCCGAAGCAGGGGATCGGCTTCGCTGCGCTGCTCGGGCTGGTCTATGCCATCCTCTACAGCCTGCTGCAGGCCGAAGAGATCGCCTTGCTGCTCGGTGCCCTGCTGTTGTTCGCCACCCTGGCGCTGATCATGATGCTGACCCGCAAGCTCGACTGGTATCAGGTGATGGACTACAGCTCCCCAACCATCGACCAGTGACCCCAGCCATAAGTCATAAGCCAAAAAAACCGGCGCCATCAGGCGCCGGTTCTATTTTATTGATCGGGCATCACTTCTTCTTGACCGGGCGAGCCCAGTTCTTGATATGGCGCTGGGGTACCCGGGTGATCACCAGCTCGTTCTCGGCCACATCCTTGGTGATGGTGGAACCCGCCCCCAAGGTCGCACCCTTGCCAATACGCACCGGCGCCACCAGCTGGGTGTCGGAACCGACAAATACATCATCTTCGATGATGGTCTGGAACTTGTTCACGCCGTCATAGTTGCAGGTGATGGTACCGGCACCGATATTCACCTTGGCACCCACCTCGGCATCCCCCAGATAGGTGAGGTGACCACACTTGGAACCAACCCCCAGCCGGGCCTTCTTCATCTCGACGAAGTTGCCAACGTGGGCATCCTGTTCCAGCACGGCACCCGGGCGCAGACGGGCAAACGGGCCGACCGAGCACTGATCCGCCACTTGAGCCCCTTCAACGATGGAGTAGGGCTTCACTTCAGTGTGATCGCCGATCACGCAATCCTTCAGCACGGCACCGGCACCGATACGAACATGGTTGCCGAGGGTTACCTTGCCTTCGATGATGACGTTGACGTCGATCACCACCTCTTCACCGATCTCGAGGGTTCCGCGCAGATCGAAGCGGGCCGGGTCGATCAAGGTAGCACCGGCGATCATCAGCTTCTCGGCCTGCATCTGTTGGTAGCTGCGCTCAAGGGCAGCCAGCTGGACCCGGTTGTTGGCCCCTTCCACCTCGGCGGCACGCTCCGGATGGACGGCAGCGATGGGGCAGCCATCGCCGTGCGCCATGGCGATCACGTCGGTCAGGTAGAACTCGCCCTGGGCATTCTTGTTGTCCAAGCGGGACAGCCAGCTGCGCAACTGACCGCCGTTGGCCACCAGCACGCCGGTATTCACCTCACGGATCGCCAGCTGTTCGGTATTGGCATCCTTCTGCTCGACGATACCGACCACCTGACCGTTTTCACGGACGATGCGGCCATAGCCGGTGGGGTTGTCCAGCACCACGGTCAGCAGAGCCATGCCATCGCTTGCCTTGGCAGCCAGCAGTCGTTGCAGGGTCTCGGGCTGGATCAGCGGGGTATCGCCGTAGAGCACCAGCACGTCGTCTTCATCCTGCCAGAACGGGATGGCCTGGGCGACGGCGTGACCGGTCCCCAACTGCTGCGCCTGCAGTACCCAGTTAACATCAGCCGCCACGATCCGCTCTTGCAGCAGCTCGGCACCGTGGCCATAGACCAGATGAAGCTGCTCGGCACCGACCTGACGGGCAGTATCGATCACATGGGAAACCATGGGTTTGTTGGCTACCGGGTGCAGTACCTTGGGCAGGGAAGAGCGCATGCGGGTACCTTTACCCGCAGCCAGGATCACGACGTTGAGGGACATAAATTGGCCTTTGGAACATGAGAAATACTCGGCGGAGTCTATCCAACGGGTAAAAAAAAAGCGACCCGAAGGTCGCTTTTTACATCACCGTTATTAGCGGTAATTCTTTTTGACGATATCGATGACTCGCAGTTGAGCCATCGCCTTGGCCAGCTCGGTGGCGGCCTGGGCGTAGTCGATATCACCATGGGAGCTGTGGATCCGCTCTTCGGCTGCGCGCTTGGCTTCCTGGGCTTTCGCCTCATCCAAGTCGTCAGCACGAATCGCAGTGTCCGCCAGCACGGTCACGGATTCAGGTTGTACTTCCAGCATACCGCCGGAGATGTACAGCACCTCTTCAGTTCCGTTCTGCTTCACCAAGCGGACCAGGCCCGGCTTGATGGCAGTCAGCAACGGAGCATGACCGTGGCGGAGACCCAACTCACCTTCGGAGCCTGATACCTGAGCGGATTGCACGCGACCGGAAAACAGTTTTCCTTCGGCGCTCACCACATCCAGGTGAAAGGAGATCATCTCTGCCATGGGCCCTCCTGTCGAGGCTTACAGTTTCTTGGATTTCTCGACGACTTCGTCGATACCGCCAACCATGTAGAACGCCTGCTCGGGCAGATCGTCATACTCGCCTTTCAGGATGCCCTGGAAACCACGGATGGTCTCTTTCAGCGGCACGTATTTACCCGGAGAACCGGTAAACACTTCTGCTACGAAGAACGGCTGGGACAGGAAACGCTCGATCTTACGGGCACGGGCTACGGTCAGTTTGTCTTCTTCTGACAGTTCATCCATACCCAGGATGGCGATGATGTCCTTCAGCTCTTTGTAGCGCTGCAGTACGGTCTGAACGCCACGAGCGGTCTCGTAGTGCTCTTTGCCAACCACCAGCGGATCCAGCTGACGAGAGGTAGAGTCCAGCGGGTCAACGGCCGGGTAGATACCCAGTGCCGCGATCTGACGGGACAGTACCACGGTCGCATCCAGGTGGGCGAAGGTGGTCGCCGGAGACGGGTCAGTCAAGTCATCCGCAGGCACGTAAACGGCCTGTACGGAGGTGATGGAACCGGTCTTGGTGGAGGTGATACGTTCTTGCAGAACACCCATCTCCTCGGCCAGGGTCGGCTGGTAACCTACTGCAGAGGGCATACGGCCCAGCAGTGCAGATACCTCAGTACCGGCCAGGGTGTAACGGTAGATGTTGTCCACGAAGAACAGCACGTCACGACCTTCGTCACGGAACTTCTCGGCCATGGTCAGGCCGGTCAGCGCAACGCGCAGACGGTTTCCGGGCGGCTCGTTCATCTGACCGTAAACCAGAGATACTTTGTCCAGTACGTTGGACTCCATCATCTCGTGGTAGAAGTCGTTACCCTCACGGGTACGCTCACCTACACCGGCGAACACAGAGTAACCACTGTGCTCGATCGCGATGTTACGGATCAGCTCCATCATGTTTACGGTTTTGCCTACACCGGCACCACCGAACAGACCAACCTTACCACCCTTGGCGAACGGGCATACCAGGTCGATAACCTTGATGCCGGTCTCCAGCAGATCGTTGCTGTTGGACTGATCTTCGTAGCTGGGGGCAGCGCGGTGGATAGACCAGCACTCTTCTTCACCGATCGGACCTTTTTCGTCGATTGGCTCGCCCAGTACGTTCATGATCCGACCCAGAGTCGCAGTACCGACCGGAACCTGGATGGATTTACCGCTATTCACTACTTCCAACCCACGACGCAGACCGTCGGAGGAGCCCATGGTGATGCAACGAACGACGCCGCCACCGATCTGTTGCTGCACTTCCAGCACCAGACCCTGGCCTTGACCTTCGCTAACGACCTTCAGTGCATCGTACACCTGGGGCACGGCATCCTGCGGGAACTCGATGTCCACCACAGCGCCGATGATTTGGACGATGAAACCGTTACTCATGTCAAATCCTCTAAACCTTTGATAACCCTTGCCTTACACCGCAGCAGCACCGGATACGATCTCTGTCAGCTCCTGGGTGATACTGGCCTGACGGGCCTTGTTGTATACCAGTTGCAGATCGTTAATCAGGTTACCGGCGTTGTCAGTCGCGGCTTGCATGGCAACCATTCGGGCTGCCTGTTCACTTGCCAAGTTTTCCACTACACCCTGGTAGACCTGAGACTCGACATAACGAATCAGCAGGGTATCCAGCAGCTTCTTGGGATCCGGCTCATAGAGGTAATCCCAGTGGTGTTTCTTGGCGAGTTTGCTGTCTTCAGTTACGGGCAAAGGCAGCAGTTGATCGACCCGTGGTTGCTGCACCATGGTGTTGACGAACTTGTTGTACACCAGATACAGCTTGTCAATCTCACCGTTGTCGTAAGCCTTCAGCATGACCTTGACTGAACCAATCAGGTCATTGACGCTCGGGCTATCGCCCAGTCCTGCGACATGAGCTTTCACCTTGGCGCCGTGCCGCTCAAAGAAGTTGGAGGCCTTGTTACCGATCAGTGCCAAGTCAACCTTGGCTCCTTTCTCGCTCCATTGCTTCATATCATTGAGGGCAGCCTTGAACAGGTTGATGTTCAGACCACCACACAGGCCACGGTCGGTGGAGACGACGATGTAACCCACTCGCTTGACCTCACGTTCGATGAGGTAGGGGTGCTTGTATTCCAAGTTCCCCTGAGCGATATGGCCGATCACCTTGCGCATGGTTTCAGCGTACGGACGGCTGGCAGACATGCGTTCCTGCGCACGGCGCATCTTGCTTGCTGCCACCATTTCCATAGCGCCGGTGATCTTCTGAGTGTTTTTCACACTCCCGATCTTGTTACGTATCTCTTTTGCGCCGGCCATCTCTTACTCTCCATCAAGTGGCAGCTCACGCTGCCACACACGCTTACCAGGTCTGGGTTGCTTTGAAGCTATCCAGCAACGCAGTCAGCTTGCCAACGATCTCGTCGTTGTAGTCTGCCTTGGCATTGATTTCAGCCATCAGCGAACCATGCTGGGTATTGGCGTAAGAGAGCAGAGCGGCTTCGAAGTCGACGATCTTGTTCAGCTCGACATCGGAGAGATAGCCTTTCTCGGCGGCGAACAGCACCAGAGACTGGTGAGCCACGCTCAGCGGAGAGTACTGCTTCTGCTTCATCAGCTCGGTCACTTTCACACCGTGATCCAGCTGCTTGCGAGTCGCTTCGTCCAGATCGGAAGAGAACTGTGCGAATGCCGCCAGTTCGCGATACTGGGCCAGCGCGGTACGGATACCACCGGACAGCTTCTTGACGATCTTGGTCTGAGCAGCACCACCTACACGGGATACAGAGATACCCGGGTCAACCGCCGGACGAATACCGGAGTTGAACAGCTGTGACGTCAGGAAGATCTGACCATCGGTGATGGAGATCACGTTGGTCGGAACGAACGCAGATACGTCACCCGCCTGGGTTTCGATGATCGGCAGCGCGGTCAAAGAACCGGTCTGGCCTTTCACGGCACCATTGGTGAACTTCTCTACGTACTCGGCGTTAACGCGAGCAGCACGCTCCAGCAGACGGGAGTGCAGATAGAAAACGTCACCCGGGTAGGCTTCACGTCCTGGCGGACGGCGCAGCAGCAGGGAGATCTGGCGATAAGCTACGGCCTGCTTGGACAGGTCATCATAGATGATCAGCGCGTCTTCACCGCGGTCACGGAAGTACTCACCCATGGAGCAACCGGCATAGGGAGCCAGATACTGCAGGGCAGCGGCTTCGGAGGCAGAAGCAACAACGACGATGGTGTTGGCCAGGGCGCCATGCTCTTCCAGCTTGCGCACCACGTTGGCGATAGTGGAGGCCTTCTGGCCAATCGCAACGTAAACACACTTAATGCCGGAGTCTTTCTGGTTGATGATGGTGTCGATCGCGATAGCGGTCTTGCCCACCTGACGGTCACCGATGATCAGCTCACGCTGGCCACGACCGATAGGGATCATGGCATCGATGGCTTTCAGACCGGTCTGGACCGGCTGGTCAACAGACTTACGCTCGATAACGCCCGGGGCAATCACTTCGATCGGCGAGAAGCCGTCGTTGTCGATCGGACCTTTACCGTCGATCGGCTGACCCAGGGTGTTCAACACCCGGCCCAACAGACCACGACCTACCGGCACTTCCAGAATACGGCCAGTGCCTTTTACTTTCATTCCTTCTGACAGACCGTCATAGGAACCCATAATCACCGCACCGACGGAGTCACGCTCCAGGTTCAATGCCAGAGCGTAGCGGTTGCCCGGCAGCTCGATCATCTCACCCTGCATGGCATCAGCCAGGCCGTGAATACGAATGATACCGTCGCTCACAGAGACGATAGTACCTTCGTTACGCGCTTCGCTCTTTACATCAAACTGCGCAATGCGCTGCTTGATCAGCTCGGCGATTTCAGTGGAATTCAGTTGCATGCTCTAATACCCCAATCAAGATTGCAGCGCGTCAGCCATGCGATCCAGCTTACCGCGGACTGTGCCGTCGATTACCAGATCACCGGCCTTGATGAGCACCCCGGCCATCAAGGACGCATCGATGCTGCAATTCAGCTTCACTTTGCGCGCGAGACGTTGTTCCAGAGAAGCCTGAATATTGGCTTTCTGCTGGTCGGTCAGTTCGATCGCCGAAATCACGTCAGCCTGAACTTCTTTATCCAGTTCAGCCTTGAACGCGACAAATTCAGCAACGACCGCCGGCAGCACACCCAAGCGACCATTCTCGGCCATCACCCGGATCAGGTTCTGGCCATGCTCGTCGAGCTGCTCGCCGCAGACACTCACAAACAATTTTGCAAGCTCTTCAGCAGCCATGGAGCCGTTTACCAGTTCACGAATCGTCTCGTTCTCTGCCACTTGGGCAGCAAAATCGAGCATCCCCAGCCACTGGTCAACCGCCTTGTGCTCAACGGCAAACTCGAAAGCAGCCTTGGCGTAGGGGCGAGCGATTGTAGTCAGTTCAGACATAGCCCCGTTCCCGTTACAGTTCTGCTACCAGTTTGTCGACGATGTCGCTGTTGGCAGCCTGGTCGATTTGACGCGCCAGGATCTTCTCTGCACCCGCGATGGCAAGAGCAGCAACCTGCTTACGCAGTTCTTCTTTGGCGCGATGACGTTCAGCTTCGATCTCGGCACGTCCCTGAGCCAGGATTTTTTCCCGCTCAGACTGGGCACCAGCGGCAGCTTCATCAATGATCTGAGCTTTACGTTTGTTAGCCTGTTCAATGATTTCAGCAGCCTGCTGCTTGGCTTCTTTCAGCTGATCGGTGGCGTTGGCCTTGGCCAAATCCAGATCTTTCTTGGCACGTTCGGCAGAAGAGAGGCCGTCAGCAATAGTTTTCTGACGAGCTTCGATGGCTGCCATCAGCGGCGGCCATACAAACTTCATGCAGCACCAGACAAAAATAATGAAAGCAATTGTCTGGCCAAGGAGGGTGGCGTTGATACTCACAACCAAGACCTCTCTATGTGAAATTTAAAAAGAAAGTGACAACAACCGCATCACTTATCAGGCTGCAACACCGAAGATCAGGTACAGAGCCATACCAACCACGATCATCGGGATAGCATCAACCAGACCCATTACGATGAAGAAGTTGGTACGCAGGATAGGCATCAGGTCAGGCTGGCGAGCAGCACCTTCCAGGAACTTGCCACCCAGCAGAGAGATACCGATAGCGGCACCGACAGCGGCCATACCCAGCATGATTGCAGCGGCGAAGTAAATCATTTCCATCTTTATAATCTCCAAACTAGAGCGAGTAAACGTAACAGGATTAATGGTCTTCACTGGCCATCGACAAATAGACGATGGTCAACACCATGAAGATAAAGGCTTGCAGAGTAATTACCAGAACGTGGAACAGCGCCCAAGGCACGCTAAGCAGCCATTGGGACCACCACGGTAGCAGACCAGCGATCAGGATAAACACCAGTTCACCGGCATACATGTTACCAAACAGTCGCAAACCCAAAGAGATGGGCTTGGAGAGCAGGGTAACCAACTCCAGCGCGAGGTTAACAGGTATCAGTGCCCAGTGATTGAAAGGATTGAGAGTCAACTCTTTCGCAAAACCCGAGACACCTTTCATCTTGATACTGTAAATAATGATCAAGGCGAAGACACCCAAGGCCATGGACATGGTGATGTTAACATCGGCGGAAGGAACTACTCGCAAGTAGGGGATGCCCAGCACTTGTGCTGTGTAGGGCAGGTAGTCAACCGGGATAAGATCCATCAGGTTCATCAGGAAAACCCAGATGAACACGGTCAGAGCCAGCGGAGCAATCAGCCGGTCCTTACCGTGGAAGATACCCTTGACGGTGTCATCCACAAACTCGACAACCATTTCTACAAAACACTGCAGTTTGCCTGGCACACCGCTGGTCGCCGTAGCGGCAACTTTACGGAATATCCAGATAAACAGAGCGCCGAGGACAACGGAAAATATCATGGAGTCGATATTTACCGCCCAGAACCCCGAACCCACTTGCAGATGGTGCAGGTGGTGGGAGATGTATCCCTGAGTAGTCAGGGCTTCTCCGGTTGCAGCCATGAGTTTTCCTAGTAGCGGTTATTGAGAACGATCGTAATGACCCATTGGAAACACAAGGAAAGTGCATAAGTGACATAGAGCGGAAGATGCTCCAACTCCACGTTCGTGAGAACAACCACAAAAAGTGCGACTGTACTTACCAGCTTAATCCCTGCGCCAACATAAAAATCCCACAACACCCAACCCGCACTCCCGGGGCCAAGTTGTCTATTCAGAGCAAAAAGACTGAACAGCAGTTGTGGAATCAGATATATCCCTCCCCCATAGAGGGAAGAATATCCGGCCGGAACTCCTTTCAGGTAAACCCATGCTGAGCTCACAGCCAGGATCAGAAGCAGCTGGCAACCCAAGATAGCCAAGGCAAGAGTCAATCCTTTCCAGGCTTCTCTTCGATACACCATACTCCCCCTGAACATTACAGAACTGTAAAAATCGAACATTGATATCAACGATTCAACAGCTCTTAAAGCCGGTCAAATTATACCCTTGAAGGCGGCTATTGCAATATGACAAAAATCCTTAATTTTTGCGGCCTTCGGCGCTAAATTCAGGTTCTGTACATATCAAAAGTAATGGATGTTTTATTACTACAAAAAGCGTAAAAATCACGATTCTGACACGCCAAAATAGCCCAATATACGGTCCAAATCTGACAAATTCTCGTAACTTATTACTAACTTCCCGCTATCCCGCTTGCCAGGCTGAAGTTGCACCTGATTGCCAATTTTTTCTGCCAGTTGGCGCTCCAGGTAGCCGAACTGCGGATCGCGGACCTGTTCGACCCTCTCTCTTGCCGGTTCGAGCGCTTTTTGCACCAGCTTCTCGGTATCGCGCACAGTCAACCCTTTCTGGGCAACCAGCTTGGCCAGTTCGGACTGGGCCTGGCCGCTCAGGGCCAGCAGGGCACGGGCATGGCCCATGTCGAGGTCGCCATGCTCGACGAAACGCTTCACGTCGTCGTTGAGCTGATTGAGACGCAGCAGGTTAGTCACCGTGGTGCGGGACTTGCCCACCGCCTCGGCCACCTGCTGGTGGGTGAGTTCGAATTCGGTCAGCAGTCTTTGTAAAGCGACCGCCTCTTCGATGACATTGAGGTCTTCCCGCTGAATATTCTCAATCAGCGCGATGGCGACGGCTGCCTCGTCGGGCACATCCTTGACGATGCAGGGCACCACTTCGAGACGCGCCAGCTGGGATGCGCGCCAGCGCCGCTCACCAGCAATGATTTCGAAGGATTGTTCGCCGAGAGGGCGTACCACGATGGGCTGGATCACCCCCTGGGCGCGGATGGAATTGGCAAGCTCTTCCAGTGCATCCTGGGACATATCCTTGCGGGGCTGGTACTTGCCGGACTGCAACCACTCCACCGGCAGCTTGCGCAGCTCGGTCTGATGGGCTGGAAGCATGGCCTCTTCAGTACGTTGATCGCTCATCACCTGTTTCTGGCGGGCAGCCGTGCTGGTACTGAGCAGGGCATCCAGCCCCTTGCCCAGTCCACGTTTTTTCGGAGTCATATGCTCTCTCGGTCTGCGATGGTCGCCTGACGCTCCTGCTCCTGGCGGCGCAGGATCTCGCCAGCCAGAGCCAGGTAGGCCTTGGCGCCCACCGATGATTTGTCATAGTGCATGGCCGGGGCACCGAAACTCGGGGCCTCAGCCAGTCTAACGTTGCGGGGAATGATGGTGCGGTAGACTTTGTCGCCAAAGTGCTGTTTTAGCTGATCGGACACATCATTGGCCAGCCGGTTGCGATGATCGAACATGGTGCGCAGCACCCCTTCGATCTTGAGCTCCGGATTGACCACGGCGGCCAGCTTGCTGATGGTGTCAACCAGGGCGGTGAGCCCCTCCAGCGCGTAGTATTCGCACTGCATGGGCACCAGCACAGAGTCGGCGGCGGCCATGGCGTTTACAGTCAGCATGTTGAGAGAGGGCGGGCAGTCGATGAAGACGTAGTCGTATTTGTCCCGCACCGAGGCCAGCGCATTGCGCAGGCGAATTTCGCGGGCGAAAAATTCCATCAGACGGATTTCGGCCGCGGTCACGTCGGCGTTGGCGGCGATCAGGTGATAGCCCCCTGAGGTTTCGGGGATGATCACTTCACTGATGGGGGCATCCTCGATCAGCAGCTCATAGGCAGTGCGCTCGACGTCATACTTGTCGACACCACTACCCATGGTGGCATTGCCCTGCGGATCCAGATCGATCACCAGCACCTTGCGCCGGGTGGCAGCCATGGAGGCGGCCAGGTTCACACAAGTGGTGGTTTTACCCACCCCACCCTTCTGGTTGGCTATGGCGATGACTTTTCCCACACGATCCCCTAAATGAAACTGCGCCCCTATTCGGGCTGGATATGTTTGAATTCCAGCAGATGACGTTCGCCTTCCAGCTCCGGCACCCGCAACTCATGACAGGCTACCAGACGGATATTGGCAGGCAACTGGGCCAGCTCCTGCTCGGGATATTGTCCCTTGAGTGCCAGGAAGCAACCCTGTTCTGACGGCAGGTGGTGACACCAGCTCAGCATGTCCTCCAGCGAGGCAAATGCCCGACTCAGTACACCATCAAACCCCACCTCAGGTTGATACTCTTCAACCCGGGATTTGACCGGCGTCACATTGGTCAGGCCCAGCTCCTGGATCACCTGACGAATGAAGTTAATCCGCTTGCCCAGACTGTCGAGCAGCACAAACTGCTTGTCCGGATTGATGATCGCCAGTGGCAATCCCGGCAGGCCGGGACCTGTCCCCACATCGATGAAGCGCTCACCATGCAAGTGGGGGCTTACCACCAGGCTATCGAGGATATGCTTGACCAGCATGGCGTCCGGATCTCGCACCGAGGTGAGATTGTAAGCCTTGTTCCACTTGTGCAGCAACTCGACCAACTGCACCAGTTGGCTCTTTTGGGTATCGGTGATAACAATTTCGGCCTGCTTGAGCAGGCCGTTCAATCTTTGCAACATGGGATTCCTCAGGCGGTTTTACGCAGCAGGCCGTGTTTTTTCAGGTGAACCAGCAGGATGGAGATGGCCGCCGGGGTGATGCCGGAGATGCGAGAAGCCTGACCAATGGTCTGCGGCTTGGCATCGTTCAGCTTGGCTTTCACCTCGTTGGAGAGGCCGTTCACCTCGCGATAGTCCAGATCCAGCGGCAGCAGGGTGTTCTCGTTGCGCAGCTGCTTCTCCACTTCATCGTGCTGACGCTCGATGTAACCGGCGTACTTGATCTGGATCTCAACCTGTTCCGCCGCGGCAGGATCAGTCACGGAAGGGCCGACACCTTCGATGGCCATCAGCGCATCATAGGTCACCTCGGGGCGACGCAGCAGCTCTTCCAGACTCTGTTCGCGGGTCAGCGGGGTGTTGACTAGGGCGTTGACTGCCTCCAGTGACGGATGTTGCGGGTGGATCCAGGTTGAACGCATGCGCTGACGCTCCAGCTCGACCTGTTCCATCTTGGCGTTGAATTTGCTCCAGCGCTCGTCATCCACCAGACCCAGCTCACGGCCGATGGCAGTCAGGCGGATATCGGCGTTGTCTTCCCGCAGCAGCAAGCGGTATTCGGCGCGGCTGGTGAACATGCGGTAAGGCTCGCGGGTCCCCAGGGTGGAGAGATCGTCCATCATCACGCCCATGTAGGCCTGATCCCGGCGCGGGTTCCAGGGATCCTTGTCCTGGGCACGCAGGGCCGCGTTCAGGCCGGCCATCAGTCCTTGTGCCGCCGCTTCTTCGTAACCGGTCGTCCCGTTGATCTGGCCAGCGAAGAACAGGTTTGGAATGCACTTGCTCTCCATGTTGGCCTTGAGATCCCGCGGATCGAAGAAATCATATTCGATGGCATAGCCGGGGCGGGTGATGTGGGCATTTTCGAAGCCGCGTACAGAACGGACGATCTGCACCTGCACATCAAACGGCAGGCTGGTGGAGATCCCGTTCGGATAGAGTTCGTGGGTGGTCAGGCCTTCCGGCTCGACGAAGATCTGGTGCGCCGTCTTGTCGGCGAAACGAGTGATCTTGTCTTCGATCGACGGGCAGTAGCGCGGGCCGATCCCCTCAATCACCCCGGCGTACATGGGGCTGCGATCCAGGTTATTGCGGATCACATCATGGGTACGCTCGTTGGTGTGGGTGACGTAGCAGGGCACCTGACGAGGATGCTGGCTGGCATCGCCGATAAACGAGAAGACCGGACGCGGATCGTCACCATGCTGGGCCTGCATCACGGAGAAATCAACGCTGCGGGCATCGATGCGCGGCGGCGTACCGGTCTTGAGACGATCGATGCGCAGCGGCAGTTCACGCAGGCGCTGAGCCAGGGCGATCGAGGGAGGATCCCCGGCACGGCCGCCCTTGTAATTTTCCATCCCGATATGGATCAAACCGTTCAGGAAGGTACCGACCGTCAGCACCACTGTCTTGCCGCTGATGCGGATCCCGCTCTGGGTGACCACGCCGGCAACACGATCCCCGTCCATGATCAGATCGTCACAGGCTTGCTGGAAGATCTTCAGGTTCGGGTAGTTCTCCAGCATCTGACGAACGACAGCCTTGTAGAGCAGGCGATCTGCCTGGGCACGGGTGGCTCGCACCGCCGGGCCCTTGGAGGAGTTGAGGGTGCGGAACTGGATCCCGCCAAGATCAATGGCACGCGCCATGATCCCGCCAAGAGCGTCAACTTCCTTGACCAGGTGTCCCTTGCCGATCCCGCCGATCGCCGGATTACAGGACATGTGTCCCAGCGTATCGATATTGTGGGTCAGCAACAGGGTATTCATGCCCATACGGGCTGCCGCTGTTGCTGCTTCGGTTCCGGCATGACCGCCACCGACGACGATCACATCAAATTGTTCATGGTATTGCATTGGGATCACCTTGATCTGCACGCCTGAAGATCTTTATTTGCCTGGGCTAAAGGGCGGAACATTCTATCTGTTTCACGTCCTGAGGGGAACGTCTACTTAACGTTCAGTATGAAGGGAGGATCCACTAATTAGATCTTAAGGATCTTTAGATCGATCTTTTATTGGATCTCTTATTAGGATCCGCCCTTTCTGTTGATAAGCACTTTTTGATCATAAAGATCATTAATTTAAGGACGATCCTAGCTTGTGGAAAAGCTTGGATCCTGGCCTGGTGAACGAGGGGATAACCAGGTGATTTATACACAGAGGTCTGTCAGTCTGGATCTAATACATGGATAACTATAGGTTTTACAGAGCTTTACACCGTAGTTATGCACAATCTACCTGGGCGTTGTGGGTAACCTTGTAGAACAACTCCCCCCGGATCAATCTGTTAATAACATGGTGGATAGTTGATCTGGGGATAAGTGGGGAGATCAAGCTTTTTTTCAGGATCTCCCGCACGCTGATCAGGCGATCATTGTCATCCAGTCGCGGATCCACACTTCGGCGGCATCTTCGGGGATCTCGTGTTGGGTCACATCTATATCGAGTCGCTCGCCGATCCGGCTGGCACCACACTCGGCCAGCAGCCGATCCAGCGTCTTGCCACCCTGGCAAAAGGTGTCATAACTGCTGTCGCCAAGGGCGATCACGCCATATTTCAATGAATTAAGATCCGGATGCTGCTCGGCAAGATCCTTGGCGAAGGGCTGCAGGTTGTCGGGCACATCACCGGCGCCGTGGGTCGAGGTGACCACCAGCAGGATGGATCCCGCATCATCCAGCACCTCTGCCAGCTTGGCCGGGTTGTGGATCCGGGTCTGGTGGCCAGCCTGTTCCAGCAGGGTGGCAACGTGGTCTGCGACATATTCGGCGGCGCCCAGCATGGAACCGACGACGAGATTGAGTTTGGCCATTGAATGGATCCTGATTTCAGACAAAGAAATGGAAAGCAGGATTCTACCGCCAAAGGGTGTGGATAAATATGGATAAAGCTTGGGGATAATGGATCCAGTCAGATAATGCCGCCGGATCCATCCCGTTGATCTCCTCTCTGCTTCGGGGCTCTCCTTTGCTGATATCTCCGTATCGAATGATATCCCTTGTGTGAGATCATGGGCTGGTCAGGTCGTGTTTTGGTGCTCATATGAGTAACTATGAAGTTGTTATAGCCACGTTTTGGCTTTTCTCTGTGGTGATATAAGTTGCCCGGTTGCTATCGAAAACCCGGATTGGCCGAGCAAAGTGGGATTGCCTGGTTAATCCTATGCTGTGGATTTCACTTCGAAGAAGTGCCGGTTGGGTTGCTATCCACCTTGTTAGGAGGCGCTTACTTCATGTGGTGTCTTCGCTGCTTATAGGTTTGTGGATGAAGAATGGACAAAAAAGCCCGGGATGAACCCGGGCTTTTTGTTGTCTGCTGTGCGGAGAGTTACTTGCCGATGCAGAAGCTGGAGAAGATGCGGCCCAGCAGATCGTCTGAGCTGAATTCACCGGTGATCTCGGAGAGGGACTCCTGCGCCAGGCGCAGCTCTTCGGCTACCAGTTCGCCAGCCACGAACACTTCCAGCTGCTCCTTGGCCACCAGCAGCCGCTCGGCGGCGCGCTCCAGCGCATCCAGATGACGGCGGCGGGCCATAAAGCCCCCTTCGGTGTTGCCCTGGAAGCCCATGCAGGCTTTCAGGTGCTCGCGCAGGGCGGGCAGCCCCAGCTCGGTCTTGGCGGAGATGCGGTAGACGGCATGGCCCTGCTCCTGGCTCGGAGCCAGATCCTCGCCGGTCAGGTCGGCTTTGTTGCGAATGACGGTGAGGCCGATGTTTTTTGGCAACCGATCAACAAATTCTGGCCAGATCTCCCGCGGGTCAACCGCGTCTGTGGTGGTGCCATCCACCATAAACAGCACCCGATCGGCCTGTTCTATCTCGGCCCAGGCGCGTTCGATACCGATCTGTTCCACCTTGTCCTGGGTGTCGCGCAGACCGGCGGTGTCGATGATGTGCAGCGGCATGCCATCGAGATGGATATGCTCGCGCAATACGTCGCGGGTGGTGCCAGCAATCTCGGTGACGATGGCCGACTCGCGGCCCGCCAGGGCATTGAGCAGGCTCGATTTGCCGGCGTTGGGGCGACCGGCGATCACCACCTTCATCCCTTCCCGCAGCAGGGCGCCCTGTTTGGCTTCCCCGCGCACGTCGTCCAGCTCGGACATGATGGCGTAGAGATCCCCCGCCACCTTGCCGTCGGAGAGGAAGTCGATCTCCTCGTCCGGGAAGTCGATGGCCGCTTCCACATAGATGCGCAGCCGGATCAGGCTCTCCACCAGTTGCTGGATTTTGCTGGAGAACTGCCCCTGCAGGGAGTGCATGGCGCTGCGGGCGGCCTGCTCGCTGGAGGCTTCGATAAGGTCCGCGATGGCTTCGGCCTGGGCCAGATCCAGCTTGTCGTTGATGAAGGCGCGCTCGCTGAACTCGCCGGGGCGGGCAGGGCGAATGCCATCGATTTTCAGAATGCGGCGGATCAGCATGTCCATGATGACGGGACCGCCGTGGCCCTGCAGCTCCAGCACATCCTCGCCGGTGAAGCTGTTGGGGGCTTTGAACAGCAGGGCGATGCCCTGATCCAGTACCTGGCCTTGCTCATCCTTGAACGGCAGATATTCGGCGTAGCGCACCCGCGGGAGCTTGCCGAGCACTATCCCGGCGACCTGTTCGGCGGCGGGGCCGGAGACCCGGACTATGCCGACGCCACCACGGCCTGGGGCGGTGGCCTGGGCCACGATCGTATCTGTTGTCATCTTGCTTGGCTCGTTTGTTCGCTGATAGGAAAACGTAGTGGGGACATTGTAATAAAAAAGGCGGCCCGAAGGCCGCCTCTTTTGTTATCAGGGGGAAGATCAGGTGCGTGAATGCAGCCCTTTCTTCTCCAGCTGACGATAGATAATGGTCTGCTGGATGATGGAGATAACGTTACTCACCAGCCAGTAGAGAGTCAGACCAGCCGGGAACCAGAGGAACATGAAAGTGAAGATGATAGGCATGAACTGCATCACTTTCTGCTGCATCGGATCGGTAATGGTGTTCGGGCTCATCTTCTGCAGGTACCACATGGAGGCACCCATCAGGATTGGCAGTACGAAGAAGGGGTCCTTCACTGACAAGTCGGTGATCCACAGGGTGAACGGTGCGTGACGCAGCTCAACGGATTCCATCAGTGCCCAGTAGAGAGCGATGAAGATCGGCATCTGAACCAGGATCGGCAGGCAGCCACCCAGCGGGTTGACCTTCTCTTTCTTGTACAGCTCCATCATGCCCTGAGACATCTTCTGGCGGTCATCGCCGAAGCGCTCGCGCAGGGCTGCAATCTTGGGTTGCAGCATGCGCATCTTGGCCATGGAGGTGTACTGGGCCTTGGTCAGCGGGAACATGATGCCGCGCACCAGCAGGGTCAGCATGATGATGGCCAGACCCCAGTTCTGGACGAAACCGTGGAACACGGTCAGCAGCCAGTGCAGCGGTTGGGCGATGAACCACAGCCAGCCGTAGTCGACGGTCAGATCGAGGTGGTTTGCCACCTTGGCCATCTGGTCTTGCAGTTTGGGACCGACCCACAGCTTGCTGGTTACTTCGGCCTGTTGGCCGGCAGCGACATCAACCAAGGGCGCTTTGTAACCGATGATGGCCTGGCCTTTACCCGGGAGCACGCGGCTGTAGAAACTGTTGGTGTCGCCTTCATTCGGAGCCCACGCAGAGACGAAGTAGTGCTGCAGCATAGCGACCCAACCACCCTGGGTGGTCTTGTTCAGGTCGGCATCCTTCATATCATCGAAGGTGTACTTCTTGTAGCGGGTATCTTCAGTGGAGAAGGCACCACCACGGTAAGCGCTGGCTACCATGGCATGACCTTCCTGATCCTTCGGTGTGGCTACGGTCTGCTTCAGCTGACCATAGAACTGCACCTGAACCGGCTCGGCAGATTTGTTGTCGATCTTGTAGTCGACGCCAACAGCATAGTCACCACGCTTGAGGATGAACTCCTTGGTGAAGACAACGCCCTTGCTGTCGGTCCAGGTCATCGGAACGACGACTTGATCCTGACCATCGGCCAGCTGATAGCTGGTCTGGGCGGCTTCATAGGTAGGACGACCTTCGGCCTGACTGTCCGGACCGTTGCGACCCACCAGACCGCTCTGGGCGATATAGAGGTGCTCAGGCTTGCTGGTCAGCAGCACGAACGGTTGGTCCTTGCCCTCTTCCAGTTTGTGAGACAGCAGTTCGGCAGAGACGATGTCACCACCCTGGGTATCCAGGGTCAGCTTCAGCACGTCGGAGGAGACGGTAATCAGCTTGCGTGCGGCAGTCGCATTGGCTTGCTCGGAAACCTGAGGAATATCACCGGATTGACCGGCTTCAGGTACGAAATGTTCGGCTTGGGCCACGGTCGTCGGGGCCGGCTTCGGAGCCTTGTCGGACTCCCACTGTTGCCAGAGCAAAAAGCTCACGAACAGCAAACCGATCAGGAGTAGATTGCGTTGTGATTCCATAGTTTTCAGTTTCTTCGCTTTGGTTGCGGAACCGGGTCATAACCACCCTCGGATAAGGGATGGCATTTTAATAGACGTTTGCTGGCTAACCAAACGCCTTTTATGAAACCGTGAAGTCGGATGGCTTCTATCGCAAATTGGGAACAAGTTGGAGTAAAACGGCAGCGCGGCCCCAGCAGGGGGCTAATGATTAGCTGATACAGGCGTATCAGTTTGATAGCTACCCATTGCAACGGCGTGACAGGGTGCGCCATAGCTTTTCCAGTAACTTGAACAGTTCCTCGTTATCCATCTCTTTCACACCGGCCTTGGCGATCACCACGATGTCGATAGCGGGCAGCTGATGTTGTTTGAGGCGGAAACTTTCCCGAACCACCCGCTTGACACGGTTACGCCAAACGGCACGCTTGAGTGCTTTTTTGGGCACAGCGAGACCAAGACGAGGATGTTCGAGCGAATTGGGAGAGGCGAGAAGAGTGATCTGCGGAGAGGCGGCCCGGACAGGCTCGGCGAAAACGCGTTTGAAGTGTTCGGGAGTTAACAGACGTAACTCCCGAGAGAAGGTGTGCTGGGTAGGCATTAGACTACCAGGCGGGCACGACCCTTGGCACGACGAGCGGCCAGAACTTTACGACCGTTGGCAGTTGCCATGCGGGCGCGGAAACCGTGAGAGCGCTTGCGCTTCAGGTTGGACGGTTGAAAAGTACGTTTCATGATTCGATTCCGTATTTCTGTACAGTTTTGATTGTCACACTTAGCCGACGCGCCAGCTATAGCGTGTGACGACTAGCAAAAGAGGCCGAATTCTAAACAGAGTTCGGCTTTTAGTCAATCCGCCGTTCCCTCTCATCCTGCCATGGTCTTGAACAGGCCACTGCCGAGTGTGAGGATCCAGAGGATCAAGGGCTCCGGATTATACTGGCAACCCGGGGTTAAACAAGGGATCCCTCAATAAAAAAGGCGGCCAGGCCGCCAAAGAGAGAGCTATTTAAGGACTTTACGCAAGAACTCCCGGGTACGGGGATCCTTGGGATCGACCAATATCTGATCTGGTGGGCCCTGCTCGACGATCCGGCCCCCTTCCATGAAGATCACCCGATCGGCAACATCACGGGCAAATTCAATCTCATGGGTCACCACCACCATGGTCTGGTGTTGGCGAGCCAGCTTTTTCATCAACCCGAGTACTTCATCGACCCACTCGGGATCGAGGGCCGAGGTGGGTTCGTCGAACAGGATCACCTTGGAGTGGGCGGCCATGGCGCGGCCAATGCCGATCCGCTGCTGCTGGCCGCCGGAGAGCGACGCCGGATAGGCATCCCGCTTGTCGGCAAGACCAATGTCCTTGAGGATGCCGAGCGCTGTGGCGCGGGCCTCGGCTTTTGGTTGCTTCCAGACGGTGATCAGCCCTTCGGCGATGTTGTCGAGCGCCGTCTTGTTGGCAAACAGGGCGTAGTTCTGGAACACGAAGGAGGCCCGCTTGCGCAGCTCGATCGCCTGCTGTTCGCTGGCCTTGGCCAGATTCAGCTCGAGATCGTCGATGGCCAGAGTGCCCGCATCCGGTGTCTCCAGCAGGTTCAGGCAGCGCAACAGGGTCGATTTTCCGGTGCCGGAGGGGCCGATGATGACGACAATTTCCCCCTTTTTGACCTCCAGATCGATGCCGTTGAGTACCTGATTGCCGTGATATGCCTTGGAGAGGCCGGTTAGCTTGATCATGAACGCCCTCCTTTAATAGGCGTAGTGTTAAAACGGACTTCTGGCGTGCATTGCAAGCGGGTCAGTTGCTTTGTCATGGCAAACCCCTAATAGGCACGGTTGAGACGAATTTCCAGCAGATGCTGCAAGCGGGTAAAGAAGATCACCACTACCCAATAGATCAGCGCCACCGCCATAAAGCTCTCGAAGAACTTGAAGGAGGAGGAGGCTTCCATCTGCGCTTTGCCCATGATCTCGGCCACTCCCAGGGTGAAGGCCAGCGAGGTGCTCTTGATCATGTCGATGAAGTAGTTCATCAGCGACGGAGTGGCGATACGGGCCGCCTGCGGCAGGATGATCCGCTGCATCGCCTGATAACGGCTCATGCCGATACTGAGCGCCGCTTCCATCTGGCTTTTGTGAATGCCGAGGATGGCTGCGCGGATCGACTCGGCCATATAGGCGGCGAAGTGCAGGGTCAGACCGACGATGGCGGCAGTAAAGGCATCCATCCCCACGAAGATTGGGAACAGCTGCGGCAGTCCGTAGTAGAGCAGGAACAGCTGAACGAGTAGCGGTGTACCCCGAAAGAACGAGATATAGAGCATGGCCAGCCAGTGAATCGCGGGGACGCGAAACACCCGTACTATCGCCAGGGCCAGCGAGAGTACGAGTGCCAGCACGAATCCCCACAGGGCCATCTCCATCGTGGTGCCCAGATATTTGAGCAGGATGGGAAACAGCCCAAGCGTGTATTCGAGGTCAAATTCCATAATTTATTTGTCGGTGATGTCGGAAGCGAACCATTTCTCGGAGATCTGACGCAGGGAGCCATCCTTGCGCATGGCGGTCAGGGCCTCGTCGACCTTCTGCAGCACCGCCTGTTTCTCCGGGGTCTTCAGGAAGGGCAGGGCGTTCTCGATGGTCTCGAACGGTGCACCAGCCTGTTGCAGCGGCAGCTTGGACTCTTTGATCAGCTGGGCGGTAGAGACACGATCCATCACGAAGGCGTCGATGCGACCCAGGGCGACATCCTGCTCGAAGGCGGAGTCATAGGTGCGGATATCGATCTTCTTGTTCGGGTCATTCTTGCGCAGCAGCTCTTCGAAGTTGGAACCCAGGTTCACGGCAACCTTCTTGCCTTCCAGATCCTTGATGCCGTGGATGGTGCTGTTGCCCTTGCGCACTACGATCTGTGCGCCGTCATAGACGTAAGGCTGGGAGAAGTCGTACTTCGCCTTGCGCTCGTCGGTGATGGTGATCTGGTTGGAGATGGTGTCGATGCGGCCGGTTTCCAGCATGCCAAACAGGCCGGAGAAGCTGGCGGTCACGAATTCGACCTTGTAGCCGGTACGCTCGCCGATCTGGTTCCACATATCTACTTCAAAGCCTTGCAGCTTGTCCTGCTTGACGAAGGTGAACGGGAAATATTTGCCAGACATGCCGACCTTGATGGTCTCCTGGGCGATAGCCTGACCGGACAGGGTGGCGAGCAGGATGGCTGCGCCGGAAATCAGTTTGATGGATGTTTTCATGGTGTTTCTCTCTCTCAATGTCTTGTATTTGTAGTTGTAATAACTGCTTTGGCCCGGATGTTATGGGAATAAAATTTAAAAAATAAATGACATTTGGTTATATGAAATAACAGGAGAGAAGCACGGGATCGCCCCATCCGGACGGTGGATCAAGCTGTGGGTAACTTTGGGGATGAAATCCGATCCAAAGGCGCTGGATCCTTGAAAGTCAAGGATCTTATTTGCTGGATCCACCAGGCGATGGCTGGAGATCCGGCGGCTAAAAACGTAGAATAGCCGGTCTTTAGTTAATCAATCGACAGGAGTTTAGAGTGACTGCTTCGCTATGGCAGCAGTGCCTTAACCGGCTGCAAGATGAATTGCCCTCGGCAGAATTCAGCATGTGGATCCGGCCGCTTCAAGCGGAGTTGAGTGACAATACTCTGACCCTGTATGCCCCGAATCGCTTCGTTCTGGATTGGGTACGGGACAAGTACCTCATTCGGGTGAACGGCATCATCAACGAACTCTGCGGGGTTGACGGCCCCGCCCTGCGTTTTGATATCGGCAATCGTCCCCACCCGGTTACCGTTGCTGCAAGCAGAGCGCCAGCACAGGGTGCCGCGCCTGTGAATAACTTGCAGAAGAGCTGGGAAAGCAAGGCTGAAACCAAGCCCGAGCCGAACCACAAGAGCAACACCAACGTGAACTATACCTTCGAGAATTTCGTCGAGGGTAAGTCCAACCAGTTGGCGCGTGCGGCTGCCCGTCAGGTAGCGGACAATCCGGGTGGTGCTTACAACCCGCTGTTCCTCTATGGCGGCACCGGCCTGGGTAAAACCCACCTGCTGCACGCCGTTGGCAATGCCATCAAGGAGAGTAAAAAAGATGCCAAAGTCATCTATATGCACTCCGAGCGGTTTGTTCAGGACATGGTGAAAGCGCTGCAAAACAACGCCATTGAAGAGTTCAAGCGTTACTACCGCAGCGTCGATGCCCTGCTCATCGATGACATCCAGTTCTTCGCCAACAAGGAGCGCTCCCAGGAGGAGTTCTTCCATACCTTCAATGCCTTGCTGGAAGGTAACCAGCAGATCATCCTCACCTCGGATCGCTATCCGAAGGAGATCAACGGTGTCGAGGATCGCCTCAAGTCCCGCTTCGGCTGGGGCCTGACCGTGGCGATCGAACCGCCGGAGCTGGAGACCCGCGTCGCGATCCTGATGCGCAAGGCAGACGAGAACCAGATCCATCTGCCGGACGAAGTGGCCTTCTTCATCGCCAAACGTCTGCGATCCAACGTCCGTGAACTGGAAGGCGCCCTCAACCGGGTTATCGCCAACGCCAACTTCACCGGTCGTGCCATCAACATCGATTTCGTGCGCGAAGCGCTGCGCGACCTGTTGGCACTGCAGGAGAAGCTGGTCACCATCGACAATATCCAGAAGACGGTGGCGGAGTACTACAAGATCAAGCTGGCGGATCTGCTCTCCAAGCGTCGTTCCCGCTCCGTTGCCCGTCCTCGCCAGCTGGCGATGGCACTGGCCAAGGAGCTGACCAACCACAGTTTGCCGGAGATAGGTGATGCCTTTGGTGGCCGTGACCACACTACCGTTCTTCATGCCTGCCGCAAGATTGAGCAGCTGAAGGAGGAGAGTCACGACATCAAGGAGGACTATTCCAACCTGATCCGTACCCTTTCTTCCTGATAACGGAATCGAGTGGACAGATGCAGCGCGAATATTCCAACCTGATCCGAATCTTTTCCTCCTAATCACAACGGAGAGCACAGATGCAGCTCGAAATTAGCCGTGAGGCCCTGTTACGTCCTCTGCAACTGGTGTCCGGCGCCCTCGGCGGCCGACCGACCCTGCCGATCCTCGGCAACGTGCTGCTTGATGTCAGCAACGGTCTGCTGTCACTGACCGGTACCGATCTCGAAGTAGAGATGATCGGTCAGGTCTATCTGAACGGGGCCAGCGAAGATGGCCGCACCACAGTACCGGCGCGCAAGCTGCTGGATATCTGCCGTGGTCTGCCGGAAGGCGCCGAGATCCGTCTCAATACCGAAGGTGAGCGCCTGATCATCCGCTCCGGTCGTTCCCGCTTCAACCTCTCGACCCTGCCGGCAACCGAGTATCCGAACATCGAGGATTGGGAATCCGTGCTCGAGTTCGATATCAGCCAGCTGGAGCTGAAGAAGCTGATCGATGCGACCCAGTTCTCTATGGCCAGCCAGGACGTGCGTTACTACCTGAACGGCATGCTGTTCGAGAGCGAAGGTCACGGTCTGCGCACCGTGGCGACCGACGGTCACCGTCTGGCTACCTGCCGCCGCGAGGTAGTAGGGGAATCGCTGCCCGATCATCAGGTTATCCTGCCGCGCAAAGGGGTACTGGAGCTGGTGCGTCTGCTGGAAGCGGAAGACAAGCCGGTACGGCTGCAGATCGGTCGCAGCAACCTGCGTGCTGCGCTGGACGGCTTCATCTTCACCTCCAAGCTGGTGGATGGCCGCTTCCCGGACTGGCGCCGCGTCATTCCGCGCAACAGCGACAAGGCGCTCATCGCCGGCCGTGAGGATCTGCGTCAGGCGTTTGCCCGCGCCGCCATCCTCTCCAACGAGAAATTCCGTGGGGTGCGTCTCAATCTGCAGGAAAACCTGCTGCGCATCACCGCCAACAACCCGGAACAGGAAGAAGCCGAAGAGCTGCTTGACGTACAATATGCCGCTGGCGAGATGGAGATCGGCTTTAACGTCTCTTATGTGCTCGACGTGCTGAATACGTTAAAATGTGACCAAATTCGGATTAGCCTGAGCGATTCCATCAGCAGTGCCATTATTGAGGATTTTGAACATCAGGATGCTCAGTACGTGGTGATGCCGATGCGGATCTAGTCGTGTCCCTGGTCAAACTCCAGCTCAGCGACTTTCGCAATATCCAGCAAGCCAGTCTCAAGCTGTCGCCCGGCCTCAACATTCTGGTCGGGTGCAATGGCAGCGGCAAGACCAGCGTGCTGGAAGCCATTCACTACCTTGGTCTGGGGCGCTCCTTTCGCACTCATTTGACCGGGCGGGTCATCCGCCAGGGGGAGAGGGCTTTTACCCTGTTTGCCCAGTGCGAACTGGAGGGGCGTCAGGTACCGATCGGTCTTGCCAAAGAGAAGAGTGGCGAGACCCAGCTCAAGATTGCCGGGGCGCAGGCCCAGCGGCTGGCCGATTTGGCGGAGCTGTTGCCGGTGCAGCTGATCCATCCAGATGGCTTCAACCTGCTGACGGGCGGGCCTCAGGCTCGCCGCGCCTGGCTCGATTGGGGCGTTTTCCATCAGGAGCCGACCTTCTTTGCCCTCTGGGGGCGAGTGCGGCGGCTGCTGAAACAGCGCAATGCGCTGTTGCGCCAGAGCACCCAGTACCGCCAGCTGGCGTTCTGGGATCAGGAGCTGGTGCGGCTGGGTGGTGAGTTGGCCGAGTTTCGCGCCAGTTATTGTCAGGCCATTACGCCCCTGATCAAGGAGATGACGGCGGATTTTCTGCCGGAATTCGATATCAGTCTCGGCTTTTACCGGGGCTGGGAGAAAGACACTCCCCTCGGCGATCTGCTGGAGGCGGGGTTTGAGCGGGATCGGGCGCTGGGCTATACCGGTGTCGGTCCACAGAAAGCCGATGTGCGCCTCAAGGCGAACGGGGTACCCGCTCAGGATATTTTGTCCCGGGGTCAGCTGAAGTTGCTGGTCTGCGCCATGCGACTGGCCCAAGGGCTCTATTTGAATCAACATAGCAGCCGTGGCTGTATTTTTTTAATTGACGATTTTGCCTCTGAACTGGATGTCGAGAAGCGCCGCTTGCTGGCCGCAAGGCTGAAGCAGTGTGCGTCCCAGGTGTTTATCACTGCCATCGACACCGGTCAGCTCGCAGACATGATGGATGCGAATGACTGCAAGTTGTTCCACGTGGAACAGGGTAAAATCTCCGAAACGTTAGAGAAGGCAGAGAGTAAGCTATGAGTGAAAATACTTACGACTCCTCGAATATCAAGGTGCTGAAGGGCCTGGATGCGGTCCGCAAGCGCCCGGGGATGTATATCGGCGATACGGATGATGGCTCGGGTCTGCACCACATGGTGTTCGAGGTCGTCGATAACTCCATTGACGAGGCGCTCGCTGGCTACTGCTCCGATATTCTGGTCAAGATCCATTCCGACGGTTCTGTCTCTGTGCGTGACAATGGCCGGGGTATCCCGGTAGACATGCACGAGGAGGAGGGCCGCTCCGCCGCAGAGGTCATCATGACCGTGCTGCACGCTGGCGGTAAGTTTGATGACAACTCCTACAAGGTATCCGGTGGCCTGCATGGCGTGGGTGTCTCTGTTGTTAACGCCCTCTCTGACAAGTTGTTGCTGACCATTCGTCGTAACGGCCACGTCTACGAGCAGACCTATCATCTGGGTGAGCCGCAGGCACCGCTCAAGCAGATTGGCGATGCCACCACCACCGGCACCGAGGTCCGCTTCTGGCCGAGCCCGGCCATCTTCAGCGATACCCTGTTCCACTACGAGATCCTGGCCAAGCGTCTGCGCGAGCTCTCCTTCCTCAACTCCGGTGTCTCTATCCGTCTGATGGATGAGCGTGATGGCCGCGAGGCGCATTTCTGCTACGAGGGTGGCATCAAGGCATTCGTTGAATACCTGAACCAGAACAAAACCCCGATCCACCCGAAGGTGTTCCATTTCACCACCGAGCAGGATGGTATTGGCGTTGAAGTGGCCATGCAGTGGAACGACGCCTATCAGGAAGGGGTCTACTGCTTCACCAACAACATCCCGCAGCGGGATGGCGGTACTCACCTCGTTGGTTTCCGTACCGCGCTGACCCGTACTCTGAACTCCTATATGGACAAAGAGGACTACAGCAAGAAGGCCAAGTCTGCCGCCAGTGGCGACGACGTACGTGAAGGTCTGATTGCCGTTATCTCCGTCAAGGTGCCGGATCCCAAATTCTCCTCCCAGACCAAGGACAAGCTGGTCTCTTCCGAAGTGAAGACTGCAGTTGAACAGGCGATGGGTGAGAAGCTGGCTGACTTCCTGCTGGAGAACCCGGGCGATGCCAAGATCGTGGTCAACAAGATCATCGATGCGGCCCGTGCCCGTGAAGCGGCCCGCAAGGCCCGTGAACTGACTCGCCGCAAAGGCGCGCTGGATATCGCCGGTCTGCCCGGCAAGCTGGCTGACTGTCAGGAAAAAGACCCGGCGCTCTCCGAACTCTACATAGTGGAGGGTGACTCTGCGGGTGGTTCCGCCAAGCAGGGTCGCAACCGTAAGAACCAGGCTATCCTGCCGCTCAAGGGTAAAATCCTGAACGTGGAGAAGGCCCGTTTCGACAAGATGATCTCCTCGCAAGAGGTGGGCACTCTGATCACCGCACTGGGCTGCGGTATCGGTCGTGACGAGTACAACCCGGACAAGCTGCGTTATCACAACATCATCATCATGACCGATGCGGACGTCGATGGTGCGCACATCCGAACCCTGCTGCTGACCTTCTTCTATCGTCAGATGCCGGAAATCATCGAACGTGGCTACGTCTATATCGCCCAGCCGCCGCTCTACAAAGTGAAGAAGGGCAAGCAGGAGCAGTACCTGAAAGACGAAGACGCGCTGCTGCAGTACCAGACCGCCATGGCGCTGGATGGTGCGACCCTGCACGTCAACGAATCTGCCCCGGCCATCGGTGGCGAGGCACTGGAGCGTCTGGTCAACCAGCACCGCTCGGTGACTCACCTGATCACCCGCATGTCTCGTCGTGCGCCGGAAGCCGTGCTGACCCAGCTGATCTATCAGCCGGAGTTGAACGAAGCGCTGCTGAACAGCGAGAGCGATCTGCTGGCCTGGTGTCAGGGTATGGAAGCCGTGCTCAACGAGAGCAACCAGGGTATCCAGTACCAGATCCAGGTTCGTCGTGACGAAGAGCGCAGCCTGTTTGTGCCGCACGCCGTGGTACGTCAGCACGGGGTCGACCGGGAATATCCGCTCAGCTACGACTTCCTGCAATCCTCCGAGTACCGTCAGCTGGTCTCGCTGGGCAAGGAGATCGCCAACCTGATCGAGGAGGGCGGTTACATCAAGCGCGGCGAGAAGGTCAAACCGGTCGCCAGCTTCGTGGAAGCCGTCGAGTGGTTGATGGGCGAAGGCAAACGCGGCATCTACATCCAGCGCTATAAAGGGCTGGGTGAGATGAACCCGGACCAGTTGTGGGAAACCACCATGGATCCGGAAGCCCGCCGCATGCTGCGCGTCACCATCGACGATGCCGTCGGTGCCGACCAGCTCTTCTCCACCCTGATGGGTGATGCCGTTGAGCCCCGTCGCGACTTTATCGAGACCAACGCCCTGCGCGTAGCCAACCTCGACGTCTAATCGACGCAGTCAGACAGTAAAAAAGCCGCTCCCTGTGAGCGGCTTTTTGTTTTTCTGGCCACGTTCCACGTGAAACATGAAACGCTTGGTGTTGATGGTTCTAACTCAGCCCAGTTCTGGTGCTAGGCAGTAGAGTCGCAGGCGATGGCCATCCGGATCGAGGGCCATGCAGGTGTAGCCAAACTCCATCTTGGTCGGCGCCTGGATCAGGGTGAGCCCGCGCGCAAGCCATTCGGCAGACAGGCGATCGACGGCTTCATCATCAGGGAGGGAGAAGGCCAGCTCCATCGCTCCGGCTGTTTGGGTCACTGCGGGCTCGACTGTGGCGCTAGACCAGAGTGCCAGTTTGGCGCCCGATTCGAACACGAACATGGCAAAGGTGGTGGACTGTTCTACCGGCGGTCGACCAAGTAGATCCTGATAGAAGAGGGTACTGCGAGCCGTATTAGAGACATAAAGAATAGTGAACGGTGGGACTGAGACTGACAACATGGTGATGCTCCTTGCTGGTGAGATGGCGCATCGGCGCCGACACCCTCAGCATGGCGTTACCAGCTGTCAGTTCCTGTCAGCAATGAATTTCGGTTGCGGGATCTGCTGGGTGGTGCGCCACTCCTTCAGCAGGCTCTCGCGGCTTTTTGGATAGCGGCAATCTTGCGGCTGCATCCGGGTGATGCGATCGACCCGAAAGTGGCGAAAACCCTGACGCAGTTCGCACCAGGCCACCAGTACCCGCACCTGTTCGAAGTAGCCGAGGGCAAAGGGCCAGACGGTGCGCTCAGAGGCCTCATCCTTGAGGTCACGATAACTCAAGGTCACCTTGCGTTGCTGGCGGATGGCGCTGCGCAGCGGGGCTTCATCGGTGAGGCTGTCGCTGCGGGAGGTGCCGATCAGCAGGGCATTGCTCTGGAGCTGCTGGCGATAGTCGGCGGGCAGCACGGCTTCTATCTTGGCCAGCGCACTGCTGGCCGATGCACTCAAGGCTCCGTCACCGTGGGCGACGACCCAGCGCGACCCCAGCACCAGCGCATCCAGCTCCTCTTCGCTGAACATCAGTGGCGGCAGCATGAAGCCGGGACGCAGCACATAGCCGATCCCCGGTTCGCCCTCGATATGGGCACCTTGTGCCTGCAGGGTGGCGATATCCCGATAGAGGGTGCGCAGGCTGATGCCAAGCTTGCTGGCCAGTTCTGTGCCAGTGATGGCGTAGCGGTGGCCGCGCAGCAGCTGGAGCAGGGCCAGCAGGCGTTCGGAACGGGACATGATGTGGATCCTCCAGATGTCCGGTCAGGGTGCCATGTTTGTGGCCGAGGGAGAAAGGCAAATATGGATAAAGCTGGCCAACAGTCAACTTGAAGATTTTTCGAACAAGCCCCTTGAAAGGAAAAAGTGAGCCCCTATATAGGTAACAAGGCCGGAACGCTCGACAGAGGTTTCGACCAGGCGCCCGTCCATCAGGAGGGCAAACAATTCGTTATCGCTCAAAAGAGGGTAATACTATGCGTTCTATCGACTTTTCTCCGCTTTATCGTTCTGCCATCGGTTTCGATCGTCTGGCCAATCTCATCGAATCTGCGGCCAGCAATGGCAATGCCGGTTATCCCCCCTACAACATCGAGCAACTGGGTGACAGCGACTACCGTATCAGCATGGCGGTGGCGGGCTTTACCCAGGAAGAGCTGGAGCTGAGCTTCCAGGAAAATCTGTTGACGGTGAAGGGCAACAAGCAGGCCGACACCGGGCGCAACTATCTCTATCAGGGGATCGCCGAACGTGGTTTCGAGCGCCGCTTCCAGCTGGCCGACTATGTGCGGGTGAAAGGGGCCGATCTGAAAAACGGCTTGCTGCACATCGAGCTGGTGCGTGAAGTGCCCGAGGCGATGAAGCCCCGCAAGATCGAGATCAACGGCTGATAGCTTGAATTCACTGAAATTTTAAAATTTCCCGGGTGCCGATAACGGGCCTGCGGAGAGTTGAACCTGTTGCTTATTAGAAGGATAGGATTATGCGTAACCTCGATTTTTCTCATCTTTATTCCAATGCTGTCGGCTTCGAGCGGATGGCCCGTGAGCTGGAAGCTCTGTTCGATCAGAAGACCGCCGCTTACCCCCCGTACAACATTGAAAAGCGCGATCAGGATGGCTATCGCATCACGGTCGCCGTGGCTGGCTTCGAGCGCGAAGAGCTGGAGCTGGAGACCGAAAACGGCACCCTCAAGGTGAAGGGGCGCAAAGGGGCTGCGGCCGGTGAGCGTCAGTTCCTCCATCAGGGGATTGCCGAGCGTGACTTCGAGCTCGCCTTCAAGCTGAGCCAGCACGTGGAAGTGCAGGGTGCCAAGCTGGAGCATGGTCTGTTGACCATCGACCTGGCCCGCGAACTGCCGGAGGCTCTCAAGCCCCGTGCCATCCCCATCGGTAAACCCGAGCAACTGGCGCTGCCTGGCTAAGCAAACCGGATCGCGATAAACAAGAGAGGCCTGCATTTGCAGGCCTCTCTGTTTGTGCATCGTCAAATTGGATTAGCTGGCGTAGAGGGCGTTTATCTCGTCGGCCAGAATGGCGATGCCGCGACGCACCAGCTCCTCGCTCTGGGAGTAGTTGAGGCGGATGCACTCCTGGCTGTGGCGCCACTCGGGGTCATCGATACCGGGGAAGAAGTAGTGACCCGGCACGATCAGCAGATTATTCGCCTTCAGTCGCTCGTAAAGCTCCTGACAGTGGATCGGCAAGCCTTCAAACCAGAGCCAGAGGAAGAGGGCGCCTTCCGGCTTGTGGATATGGAAGCGTGGGTCGGGGATCGCTTCGCGCAGCAGCTGCACCGCTAGCTCCGCCTTCTGCTGATAGAAGGGCTTCACCACTTGTTCGCTGAGGGCGATTATGTCGCCGCTCTCGATCATCGGGATGGTGATAGCGGGGCCCAGGCTGCCCGGCGCCAGATTGATGATGCCGCTCAGGTTGGTGATGGCCTGAATGATCTTCTCGTCGGCGATGACGATGCCGCAGCGGGTGCCCGGCAAGCCGAGCTTGGAGAGGCTCATGCAGAGGATGGTGTTGGCATTCCAGAATGGCTTGGCTTCGCTGAAGATGATACCCGGGAAGGGGACGCCGTAGGCGTTGTCGATCAGCAGCGGAATCCCCTTGTCGCGGGCGATCTGATCGAGGTGTTCGATCTCTTCGTCGGTCAGCACGTTGCCGGTGGGGTTGGTCGGGCGGGAGACGCAGATCACCCCGATATCGTCGCCCACCTGCAGGCTCTCGAAATCCACATGGTATTTGAACTGGCCATCGGGCAGCTTCTCGATGGTGGGCTTGTAGGCCACGAAGTAGTCGTCGGCCAGCGCCGAGTCGGCATAGCCGATGTATTCGGGGGCGAGCGGGAACAGCACCTTCTTCTTGCGGCCATCAGCAAATTCGCCCGCCAGCAGGTTGAACAGGTAGAAGAAGGCATTCTGGCTGCCGTTGGTCAGGGCGATATTGCGAGCCGAGATATTCCATCCCAGCTCCTTGCTGAGCAGGGCGGCCAGCGCTTTGGTGAACCTGTCTTTGCCTTGCGGGCCGTCGTAGTTGGCCATCGCTTTGACCAGCTCGCCGTTGTCGAGCAGGCTCTTGGCCTCGGCCTGAAAGCGCTCCAGCATGGCGGGGATCGGGGCCGGATTGCCGCCACCCAGCATGATGGCGTCCGGATTGGTCAGCCCCTGATTGAGGTCATCCATGAGTTGGGTAATACCGGCGTGGCGAGTGAACTTCTCGCCGAACAAGGAAAATTCCATTCGGTGACAGATCCAGAGTCAGTTACGAAGATGTAGCACCATAGCTCAGTTTAAAAGCGGGTGTCGATCAAAAAGATGTGACGTTCCACGTGGAACATGGTGCAAAAATCAAGGGTGGTTAAAAGCACCAACTGTTGGTTTAAAAATGACCGAGCGGAATGCGTTTTGCGACTCAATTTGCTATCGAAAGATAGTTAATTTAAACAAAATCATCATGTTATGAATTGCGTGAGGATTGGCACAACTATTGGAATAGCTATCTGGTCATCCCAACCATACCGGAGCAAGCCAGATGAAAAGCCTGATCGCTACCCTGATTGTGAGTGCCCTGAGCCTGAACGTGATGGCCAACGAGAACCCGCGGCCCGAGCTGGAGAGTGTTCAGCTGGAGCAGTATGTGCAGAGCGAGCTGCAGCAGGCATCCCATGCCGTGATACAGGATGCGCTGCACAACCTCAAGCCGCTGGTATTGGATACTCAGGTCGTGGAGGTGAGTTCAGCCGATGCGACTAACCCCGAGAGCTGAGGTAGCGCAGGGGAGTCTGTCCCGTATGTTGTTTGAAGAAGCTGATGAAGGCGCTGTCGCTGGAGAACTCCAGCGCAGCGGCAATCCGGCTGATGGACTCGCTTTCTGCCAGCAGCTCCATGGCGCGCAACAGCCGCCATTGCTGACGCCAGGCCTGATAGCTCATGCCGGTCTCCCGCATAAAGATGCGGCCAATGGTCTTGTCACTGGCACCCACCCGTTCGGCCAGCCGATTGAGCCGATCGGGCAGGGCATCCCCCCGCTTCAACTGCTGTAGCCAGTCGCCCAGTCTGGGATCGCTCGGTAGCGGTAACTGCCACGACTCCCGCGGCGCCAGTCCCAACTCTTCCATAAACAGTGCTATCGTCCGTTGCTGCTGCTCTTGCGGTTTGTCCCACGGCCAGAGCGCCATCCGTTCGATCAGTTCGTGCAGTAGCGGATTGACCGCCAACACTTCCAGCGTGCCGGGCAACTCGGGGTGCGGCTGGAAGTAGAGGGAGCGGTAGGCCACCACACCACGCATCAGTACCCGGTGGGCAGTGCCCGCTGGTAGCCAGGCGGCGCGGGTGGGCGGCAGCAGGCAGACCCGACCTGCCAACTCCATGGTCATGCAGCCGGATTGGGCGAACAGCAGCTGGTGGCGCTGATGCTGATGCAGGCCCGAGTCGTGCCAGCCGAGGGCAGAGGCAATGCCGATCACGCTGCCCGTCAGCTGGTCGGGGTCAAAAGGGTGATCGGGAAGAATAAAGGCCATATGTCCGATTTTTGATGTTTATAGTCCTATTTATTGTAATCAGACAATCGGCATATCTCTAGAATGGCGACCTCTTATGAAGGAGGTTGGTTATGAACAACAAGTTGCCACCGCTCTGGCTAGTGGTGGGATTGATGATGTTTCCCCAGATTGTGGAGACTATCTACAGCCCGGTACTGACCCACATCGCCACCCAGTTTCAGGTGAGCGAGGGGCAGGCATCCCAGACCCTGTCGGTCTATTTTCTGGCGTTTGCGGTGGGCGTGGTCTGCTGGGGACGGCTCTGCGATCTCATCGGGCGCCGTCCCGCCATGCTGGCGGGTCTGCTTACCTATGGTGTCGGCACCCTGCTGGCGCTGCTGGCTAATCAGTTTGAAACCCTGCTGCTGGCCCGGGTTATCTCGGCCTTTGGTGCCGCGGTGGGATCCGTGGTGACCCAGACCATGCTGCGCGATAGCTATCAGGGCAGCGAGCTGGCGCGGGTCTTCTCGGTAATGGGCATAGCACTCTCACTCAGTCCGGTGCTGGGGCTGCTCAGTGGCGGCCAGCTGGCGAGCGGGTTCGGCTATCTCGGGGTGTTCAGCGGTCTGCTGGTACTGGCAGTAGGTTTGCTGCTGGTGACCTGCTGGCAACTGCCGGAAACCCGTCCGGCCACCAGCCAGCGAGTCGCACTCTGGCCGCTGGCACAACGGATGGTGCGTGATGCAGCCTTGTGGCGCAGTGCCATGCTGGTCGCCCTGTTCAACACCATGCTGTTTGGCTACTACAGTCTGGCTCCCTTCCTGTTTGCCGGATTGGGATTGAGCACCGGCGAGTTTGGTTACTCGGGGGTCTTGTTGGCGCTGGCGACCCTGCTTGGTAGCCTGCTCAACAAGCATCTGCTGGGAAGAGGGTGGCTGCCGTCCTCTCTGGTAAGACTTGCTTGCGCTCTGGCGCTGGTCGCCGGGCTGCTGGTCTGGGTGACTCAGGCCAGCCTCTGGTTCCTGTTGCCCATGATGGGAATCGTGGTGGCCTTCGGACTGGCGATCCCCAACGTGCTGAGTCAGGCGCTGTTGGCCTATCGTGAGGTAGCAGGCAGTGCTGGCGCCCTGTTCGGGCTTGGCTACTACCTGCTGCTCAGTCTGGGGTTGGCAGTAGCGGCCGGATTGCAGGATCTCGGTCTGTTACTGAGTGGCTGCGGTCTGCTAGCACTGCTTGGCTGCGGGCGCCGTTCCACGTGAAACACCGCGAGTATCCATAGGGCCATCGGTTACCTACCTAAAAAAAGAAGAAGCTGACCCGAGGTCAGCTTCGATATCAAGGGGTGCCACCTTTCTACAATGCTGGGGAGAAAGCTTGCTATTGCGAGGTCAACGCATAGTGACTGACTACCTACACAGATTGACTATGAAATAAATCTGGAAATCCTTGTATGATAAGGCTTAGTGGCCTTTTCCAGAAAAATAGTAATTTTTTGCTATTTTTCCTATTTTTCAACTTTTGATAGCCCAATTTTTCCAGAACTCCCCCCTGATAGATGACCACCCTTTCACTTGTCGAACAGGTACATTGATTGAATCATGAATTGTACTGCTTCAATCTTGGATACTAATACCGTAAACAGACCTGACATATCTGTCATACCTCAAGCAACTAGAGCGAGCTAGTAACCGTTGTACGTTGACATCATAGAAACCACCTTCGGGACTGGAAATTTTGAACGGGGATAATAGAATCTGGTCAGTAACCTGCCCAAGTTGCCTCATAAGGTCAGAAGCTTGCCCAGCTAAGTTGGCTAATTTACTAGGATCGCGGTTATTGTTAACAACCATCTGATCCATGGTTTTAAGCAATTTTCTAGCAGTGGAAAAATTACCTTGAGATTTTCGAAAAGTACCTAAAATTGCTTCGTCAATCGGCAATGAATTAAAAGTATTATGAACATTATCCCATGGGTAAGTCGCAATTCCTTGCGATCTATGTTGAGCTTTCATCATCTCATTCCATCTTGATCCGCTATCAGTAACTACTACAGAACCTGTCACTTGAGCAATTAGTAACGCCATTTCATAGTTAGGTGCCATTCTGGATAACATGATCTGTCCACAATCCTTAATATTGGCCTGTTGTAGAATCACAAGTGGTGATGATTCTGCCTCCTGCTCGAATAGTTCTATCGTTTGAGTTGCATGATCGTTATCAAGCCCAAATTGACTCATCAGAAACTGTATTTTTTCTTCTCTTGGAAGCATATATGTTGAGTTCAATAAGTCTTCAATACACATTTGAAGATGTAGACGATGATCCTGTTCATTTAGAATGTCTTGCTCCATGCCACGTTTACTCGCTATATCCATCACGGCTCTCATTAGAGGCATGTCAAACTCGGCTGGATCAGGAATCAAATTAACCAATCCAAAATAAATATAGGGCTCCAGTTGAAGCATGAACAATAAGTCTTTTAAGGCTTGATATTTGTATCTGGATGGATTTTTTATTGGACTAAATTCTGGATTGACGTTGTTAGGGTTGGTTATTGGTGTCTCAATTAAAAATTCATCAAACATTGATGCCATTGGCAATGCATTAATACTAATAGTCCGAGTATCTAGTGAGCCGCTATATAAACCTCTAAATTTTCCATCAGACTTTGGCAGTAGTGAATAAACATCAGTTTCGCGAGGCCACAAAATAGAGTAATACTCGTAAATAGTTTTAATCTGATTATCTGAAAGCTCTTTTCTTACATCAAGCCATGTTTTACCGGTATCGAGTCCGAGAACATCACGGATGCAGTTACAAAACATCAAATTTCGCTCTCGGATGCTGACAGCACTCCATGTTGTGCGCAATTCAAGAGGGGTTTCTCGACAGCAATTTTTATATTTTTTACCACTTCCACAACCACAAAAATCATTACGGCCTAAGAGAGACTCATCAAGATCTTTTTTTAGGTATTTGTTTTCTGGTGTTGTTCTACCGAATTCATCCTGATAGTGAACTGTTCCATCTTCAAATTGAGCATACATTTCTCCACCAAAAATCACACCTTCTTTCGGTGGTAACAAGACGTGCCTTAAATCAGCCCAGTCACAAGTAACGTTGTGCTCGGGGTATAGCCATTCCTCTTTACCTGCGGCAACTGACACTTGTGCTCTACTTTTAATGATGTAGTTAATTTTTGTGACTTCATCAGCAGTTAGCTTTCGTGTATTAATAAATTCAATCGTGTTGACCATGCTATGACGCATTCGGCCTGGGTTAGTGCGTTGTTCAAGTGGGTTTACGTTTTCAGGATCCCGAGCATATTCAAGATTTGTTAGAATCAGGCAACGATTTTTATCTAGTGGAAATATCGTTTGAGACCCTTTTAGTGCAATGTCAGGGTCATTCGGGTAATCACATAACTCCGAGTCGGGTGGACAGGAATAGTTATAAATGGTGATCGGGTGATCTGATAGTACGAATTTAATATCTGAATTTTCAGCTGACACCAACTCTCGCACACCTTCTGCCCACAACGTACAGTGTATAGAACGTAATAACTGCATTTCAGTCATTAACTGTTGTTGGTTAAGTTCATGGTATTTACTTCTAATCCAGTCCAAACCTTTTGGTGTTCGAAGCTTCTGTGCATCTAAGTAAATAAAGAAATCGTTAAAATTATTGTGCCACTGGGCCTGATCGTCGGTTAGAAATGCACGAATAGCTTTGGAGCCATTATGATCTATTGGGCCAAATAACTTCCGTTCTATATCATCGCTTACATCTTCACCGAAGAGAGTTGAGTAGAGATGTTCCCCATAGAACTGTTGAGCCGGAGTATGCCATTTTTTAAATGTTTTCACCTTCACCTCACCATTAGGTAAGGGGAACTCCCGACGAGTTAAGTAGCAGAGCTGGTCATCACGATCGCTCATGAAACCTTTCTGATGCCATTGTGGGATGTAATGGTTGTTTTTAGTTATCATCCGATCAACCTCAAAATCAATTATTTTATTGCTGTGATCATGCCGCGTTTTAATATAATCAGTTCCTCTTTCAACTCTGCATTTTCGTACTCCAGAGCACTGATTTTAGCTAGCGCTTTGACGAGCTTATCATTTAATTGATGCTGAGCAGCAGCAAACAATGCTAGCTTGTTTTTTTCAGCCTCGTACTTCTCCTTGTAGTTCGTTTTAATTCGCTTTTGCTCGTTGAGCTTGGCTCGCACGGCTTGAATCTCTGGCACTACCTGGTTGCCTCTATCTGTAGAGATTTTTGCTTTGGCGGCTTTTACTTTGGCAACAAACTCAGGGTAGTAATAGCCGCTACCATTGCCTAGGTTAGCCTCCTCCTCTACAGCTCTGACGCTGAGTTTGCGGCTCTTAGGGATACGTTTAGGCTGACCTTGTATGATGCGTTCCAACGCCGCCTCTAAGACCATTAAGGTGTTCTCACTTTTGTTCATACTGTCGTTACCTTAAGTTCAGGCTCAAAGGGGGTATATATTATGCCAAAGTCTGACATTACATTTTCTGCTGCTCGTATCTGAGTGATGTAATGGCTGCGTTCGGTCACAGAAATATCGTCACCTGACGCCATATAAGCGATTAAACTGTTGTGTTTTTTCTGCCACCATTTGGCTTGTTGCTCGTCAATAATGCTACTGCCAGAACCACAATCTACGCAAAATTGTGGTGTGACCACACCATCCATATCGCAGTCGTATCCCGACTTACAATAGCTGTGCATAGAGCCATGAAGGGTTAGTTTCCCCTCTTTAACCGCTTTGTAAATCACCTCCCAAGAGCCATAAATGGTTGGCACATCACCGCGCATCTTCATAATGGCCTTACCATGGGTTCCTGACAGTGTTTCATCCGAGTGCCATTGCTTGAAAATTTTATTTGCTGTGCATTCGGCATTAATGTCAGCCAACAAGTTACGCATCTTGTCATCAATTTTTAAATTGTGCAGACTAGCTAGTTTGCCGCCATTGGTGTACCACTCCGTCATAGACAGATATAGATGCTTAAACTGTTGCTTAAGCGCAACCAAGGTGCCAAAGCGGTTTTTAATACAATAAAATGCCAACGTGCGCCGAAATTGGTGTGGAGTCAAAGGCCAAGGTTGCCCTGGTACTACGTCCTCTTTCACGCGTACCAATGATCGAGGATTAGACATAAGGCACTCTTGGTAGTCGGCTTCGGTAACAGAGAAATCAAACTGCCGACAAAAGCGCTTTAATCGCTCACTCCAATTGTTGATAAGTACAGGAGGTATTGAGCGTTTATATTGATTTACCCATAGTGTATTAGCGTATTTTTCATTCGGGTAGTTAACGTATTTTCGCCAGTTTTCCGTAAGTACGGTCATCAGTTCAATGGCAATTTTTGATGATGCAGCCGTCACCCATGTTTCACGCTTTTCACCGAGCTTAAAGCTGTGAGATTGCAGCATGTGGTAATCCCGCCCCTCGAACGTATCTTTGTAGTAACAGCCAGGAGCCAGTTTATTCAGTTCCGAGTCTCGCATTCCACTAAAGCCGCCACAGATAATGTAACTTGCGGTGATGAGATTTGATAAGTAACGTTGAAAATGGTCTCCATCCGTTAATTTAATGTTGGGGAGTTTGTTGGCTAAAGTGGATAGAATTTTTCTCTGCTCTTGAGGTTTGTTATCTACGATTGCAGAGGCATATTTATGTCCGTCGATGCATCCATCAGTATTCATAAAAGCAAATGTTGCGCCAAGTTTAATCTTCACATCCAATTCGCGCTTAGCTGCATTATAGTTGTCTTGTAGAGATTTTTCGGTGTCTGCAATGAGTTTCCGGTGTGGGTAAGCACCCTCTACCAACTCAATCGCTTTACCATAGATGGCATCACATAAGCGCTCTGGAATCACGAGAGTTTGTTGCACTTCCTTCAAACTTAGGGACTTCGATTTTATATTGCTTTGAATATAAGGTAAGCCCAATTCTAACCTGTGCCACGAGGCAAGGTCTGTCGCAGTATTAATTGAAATCAAAGTTTGTTCGAGAGCGCTTTGGGAGCAATTTCTGGCTATCAAATAATTCTCAAACTCTACCCAGACGTTTGACTGAGATAGTGCGTTTAGGGAATAGTGATTGCTTTTAAATAAAAATTGGTAAGCGCGTTTAATTGCTGAAAGCCGAGTGTAGACACTCGAAAATTTCACTGCTTTTTTATTCTTAAGACTTTTATTAAACAACCAACCATATGTGATCAGTTTAAGCTCTCGTTGCAACTTTGGCGTATGGTCAAACTCTTTAAAGTTAAGGTTGTTCGCACTTTTATTTCGAGAAAAGGACATGCAATTCCAAACGCTTTGTCCAAAGCTGGCGGTAACCTGACCATCTCTGTCTTTGCAGACTGTGACAATATCAAGTTTGTCAAATTGTCCTTCATGGTAGAGTTTGACCACATCGATATCTTGAACTTTATGCTGCTCAGGAAAGTTGTTGGAATAGAGGTGTGATGTGTCCATCATTTTACCTTCTGGGGTGGTTTTGGCAGCAGATTTAACAGATATGCGCTGTCGTCCCAAGCGGGATGTAAACCCTCGTCATTTAACTTTTCTTCGGCTTGTTTTAGTATCTTTTTATTGATGCTCGGACATATATTTGTATCGATAAAGTTAATGATTTTCTGGAAATTTTTGCGGTAGTGGCTGGCATCCAAGTGCAAATACAGCGACTCCTCAACGCATGTCTTAAACGACAGTAAACACCAAATGTCAGAAACAGACTGAACTATTACTTGGTCAGGACAGCCGAAACAAGCTAGCAGATCCGCGCAGGCTAAACGCTCCCCCTCTTTAAGTAGTCCATGCAGTCGCGCTTTGCGTAAGTATTTCTCAGACTTTTCACCAAAGGGTGCTTTACAACTTCCCCCGTTGGGCGTTCGACTTAAATTAGGGAGGTTAACTTTGTATTCCGCATCAATAACTAGTACCTCAATCCCTAATTTTTTCTGTGCCTCTTTTACGTCAATCTTATTTCTTATCTGTGCTTCACGAATGGACATAGTATCTTGCATCATGCCGTTGTTAGCGATTTTACTCCCTTCGCTATAATGCTTTTTGCGCGTTTTCGGGGTATTGTTGAGCATGAGATCGTTAGCCAAGTCACCTTGATGGTAAGCTGTTAACTGTGCGCCAGTTTCGCGAAAACGGCTTATGACAGGCCGTAAGCGGCGGTTAGTTTGATCGGTAAAGGCAAAGTGCTTTTCGACCCATATCCTCAGGAAGGTCTCTAGCATTTTTGATGTTAAAGGTTGTGTTTTTTTTGAGACAGCTGTTTGCAGCAAAGTGGCATTTTCACCATCATGGATACATTTTGATGCAGTCAGCAACTTATCAAAAAAATCCAAGGCATACTTGGGGATTTCTAATTCATGCCCACCCATCTCAAGTTGGATTGTTTTAAATGCACGGCGCTTAAACGATGGCATGGTGTACCACATTTCACCGGCCTTTATTGAGGCGTTGTTTGGCTGCTTTAGTTTGAATAAATCACTGGTGTTGGCGTAAGTGTAGTAAGACAGTAAGTAGGTCGCTGCGCACATCATTTTTGTTATTCCTATGGCTAGTGGGTACTGCTGCCCTTGCCACTGGAACGTCATCGTATTTGTTTTGAAGCTACTGTTAATATGTTTTTCTGGGTTTTGGATGAACTGTTGATAGGTTTGCTTAAACAACGACCTTAGAAATGGCAGCAGTTGATTTAGATCGCTGCGACTATAGGCTTCAAAGGGTTCACGATCACTGCCGTCTCTGATCACTATACTATCGAAATAACTTTCTGGTAGCTCTAGATACTTAGTAAATAACGTTACCATTACTGTACGAGTGCTTTTATAGCTATTGCCTTTGTATTGTCCTTGCATCACTTTAGTATCCAGATAAGACATATAGCCTTCTAAAGATCGCTGGGTAAATGCGGGGGCATTGTTCTCGTCACACCATTTTAGATACTGAGTGGTTTTTACAAATATAGTTTTATGTGAGGCTAGACTGCCGCCCTCTTCAATTTTTTTGTCGAACTGTGCTTTCAATTGGTAAATAATTTGTTTGCGGTTGGCTTCGTTAAATTGCCAACCCTGTTGCAATGCTACGGTCGAAGGTAATCCCTTGAAAAGGTAGCGATTGAAGTCAGCCCTGTAGTCATCAAGCTGAATACACAACTTGGGGTTCCAACCACTGATGTAGGTAATATTATTCATCGTTACCGCCCAGCGCCTCATGCATGATGCTATCGAGCATCCCAAATTTTATTTTGAACGCCTCCTTTTGTTTTAAGAAACGTAGATATTTCCAAGTGGTTGACTCGTTTTTGTGTCCCATCCAGCCCATTAGCAGCTCCATGCACTCCACGACTGACAAGTTGGCTTCCAACAGGTCATTGAGACGGTAGGTGCCGTAGGTGGAACGCAGATCATGAAAGCGATATGTAAATGAGGGATGAAGTTGTTTGAGCTGAGTCCTGAACTCTGTCCACCGAGCCTCGATGGATTTAGCGGTTACGGGATTTCCTAGCTTGCTGACAAAAAGTGGTTCGTGTTTTTTGCACCATTGAAGAGTATCTATAGCCGCTTGATGAAAAGATGCTTGAGGATCGGTCAAGAGCTCAATTTTTTGGTAGAGTTTGGTTAAGCGTTTTAGGCGGCGCTCAGAGGTGCGATATTCATTCAAAACTGTCAACAATTGTGCTGAGACTTCAATCTGTCTTGATTTGCTATATTTGGTTTGAACACCCGTTATTTGTGGTGAGAGTAATAGTTCATAACGGTGTTGGCTTTCAGCCAGTGGTGTGGCCGTATCTAGAACATCAAGGGTTAATGTTGCGACTTCATTAATACGTAACCCGGTATCAATAGATAGCAGCACTTGTAAACGCAGTTCCTCTGCTGTTTGTGGCAAATGCTGGGTCAAGATAGCCAATGATTCACGACTTAATGGAGATAAGGGGCGAACGTTTTTGCTACTCGCGTCACGTGCGACTTTTATCCTCAAATCGCTTGTTTGCACGGTATAGGTGGGGGAGAGATGTGCCAGCATTCCGGTATTTTTTACGGAGACAAATGCAATTTTAAAGGGCGCTTCCTTCTCATTCCTGATTCTGAGGTAGCCATCGTGCATCAACCACTTGTAGTAGTTCACTATATGGTTCATGCGCACACTGGCAGTGCTTTGTGCCAGCTCTTCAAGCTTTACTTGTTTCAGTAAATGAGAACGAAACTGGTACGTGGGCTTTAAACGCTTTACTGGCGGGAAGTAATCCCAGGTCAAGCCGTTATCTTCAAGGAACTGATAGTAGGCGTGCAGAGCCTTGGCACAAGGAGAGAGGTCTTTGGCTTGATTAATGGCCTTTTGATAGAGCAGGTAGCTGTTCGCTTCGTGATTAAAGGTGCCATCCTGGTTAAACAGGGTGGGCAATGAGCCAATGTTGCCACTGATGGGCTCGCAAGACAACGCACCTTGGGCATCGGTTTTAAGCTCAGTTTTTGTGCATACGTCTGCTGAGGAAATGAGATAGGACATAAATCTACCTAGAAGATGCCACTGACCATACATACAGTATAGACAGTGGCAGGGCATTTTCCAGATTTACTTATGTGTGTGGGTTGCTTTTCCTACACCGCTACCTAAGGGTAACAAACTCTTCAGCACTGGTCGGATGGATAGCAACGCAGTTGTCGAAATCAGCCTTGGTGGCCCCCATCTTCATGGCGACGCCAAAACCTTGCAGGATCTCGTCCATGGCAAAGCCGATACCGTGCAGACCGACCACCTTCTCTTCCGGGCCAACACAAACCAGCTTCATCCGGGTGGGTTGGCGATGCTGGGTCAGCGCCGAGTACATGGCGGTGAACTGGCTGCGGTAGACCTTGACCTGATCTTCGCCGTATTCGGCGATAGCTTCCGGTTCGGTCAGGCCTATGGTGCCGATGGGCGGGTGGCTGAATACCACGGTTGGCACCAGATCATAGTTGAGGTGCTCGTTCGGCTTATTGTTGAACAGCCGCTCGGAGAGGCGACGGCCCGCAGCAACGGCCACCGGGGTGAGCTGGATGCGGCCTGTGTTGTCACCCACCGCATAGATGTTGGCGACGGTGGTGTTCTGGAACTTGTCGGTCGGGATAAAGCCCTTCTCGTCCAGCGCGATGCCTGCGGCAGCCAGATTGAGGTTGTCGGTGGCGGGCACGCGGCCGATGGCCCAGATCAGGCAGTCGACGGTGAGGTGACGACCATCTTCCAGTTGCAGGGTCAGGCTCTCATCGGCGTTTTTGATGACGGCTTTGGGAATGGCGTGGGTGTGCAACTTGGGTCCTTCCTGCGCCATGATCTCCACCAGAGTCTCGTGGATCATGGGGTCGAAGTTGCGCAGCGGCGCGTGCTTGCGCACTACCAGATGAGTCTCTGAGCCCAGCGCCTGCATCACCCCGGCGATCTCGACCGCGATATAGCCTGCGCCGACCACGGCCACCCGCTTGGGCTGGCTTTGCAGGTCGAAGAAACCGTCGGAGTCGATACCCAGCTCGGCACCCGGGATAGCCGGAATTTCCGGGCGGCCACCGGTGGCGATCAGGATATGATCGGCCGTGTAGTGCTCGCCATTAACCTCGATGGTGTTGCTGCTGACGAAGCGGGCGAAGCCCTTGATCACCGTAATCTGGTTCTTGCCCAGCACGTTTTGATAGGACTGATGAATGCGGCCAATGTAGGCCTGGCGGGACTCGACCAGCTTGGCCCAGTTGAAGTGGTTGAGGGTAGTGTCAAAGCCGTAGTCGGCACCATATTTCAGGGCATCGGCGATCTGGCCTGCATACCACATGGCTTTTTTCGGTACGCAACCGACGTTGACGCAGGTACCGCCCAGCTCCTTGGCTTCAATCAGGGCAACTTTCTTACCATACATGGCAGCCCGGTTGGCCGAGGCGATACCGCCGCTGCCGCCGCCGATGGCGATATAGTCAAAATGCTGTGCCATTGCGAGGTTCTCCGCTCATTAAGAATGCAATCACAGCATGATGGGGATAAAGCGGCTGGCTCACAAGAGCCAGCACTCAGTTATGTTGGATCGGCAGGCGAATATGGAACTGAGCGCCCTGTTCCGGTTCGCTGGTGCAGCTGATGCGGCCTTTCAGCAGTTGTACCACCAGATTGTAGATGATGTGGGTTCCGAGCCCGCTACCACCCTGACCGCGCTTGGAGGTGACAAAGGGATCGAAGATGCGTGGCAATATGTCGGGCGGGATGCCACGGCCGTTATCGCTGTAGTCGATGAACAGCTCCTCTCCCTGCTGCTCTACCTTGATGGTGATCTTCTTCGGTTTGTCCCAATTGTCAAAGCCATGGTTAATGGAGTTGAGAATGAGGTTTGAATAGATCTGTGTGAGGCTGCCGGGGAAAGAGAAGATCGACAGCTTGGGATCACACTGGATATCCACCTCGCACTGGGCCTTCTTAAGCTTGTGACCGAGGGAGACCACAACTTGATGGAGGTTATCGGCGAGGCTGAAGTTATAGCGTGCTTCCGATGACTGGTCGACTGCCACCTGCTTGAAGCTGGCAATCAGCTCGGAGGCGCGGCGCAGGTTGCTCTGCAGCAGCTGCATCGACTCGTCGAGGTTGACGGTGAACTCGTTGAGATAGGAGCGCGACAGCTGTTTTGACTCTATATGAGATTTGAAATCGGCGACCCGTTCCTGCAGGTAGGAGGAGGCGGTCACGCTGATGCCGATGGGTGTATTAATCTCATGGGCCACCCCGGCTACCAGCGATCCTAGTGAGGCCATCTTCTCCGACTCCACCAGGGTCTGCTGGGCCTGTTTGAGATCGTCATAGGCTTTGCCCAGCTGATTATTGGCATCACTCAGGCTACGGGTGCGCTCTACCACCTTGCCTTCCAGCTGTTCGTTGAGCTGGATGATTTCCCGCTCGATCTTCTTCAGCTGGGTAATGTCATAACCAAAGCCGATTTGGTATTTGAGGTTGGGCCCCTCATAGAATGGGACGAAAGTCCACTGCAGTACCAGCTCATGGGTCTGTTGGTCATGCATGATGACCTCTTTGTCAGCCAGCGAACCCTCTTCGTTCAGGATCTTGTTCAACTCTTCCCGCTGGGCTGGGCTGACGAAGAGATCCAGCCAGTTATGCTGTAACAGCTCCTGCTGGTGGTAGCCGGTCAGCAGGATGGCGGCCGGGTTGATGCTGGCGATAGTGAGATCTGGCTCCATGCAGCAGATGACCATATTTGAGGAGTTGATCAGAGTGGCCGAGAAGTCGCGCTCCTGCTGCAGTTGTTCGGTCGCCTGGTGGCGGGCAACCAGCTCGTCACGTAGTCGGGTGCGCATCTGGTTGAGGGTGGCGACCAGGGTATCGAGCTCATCGGGTTTCTTACGTGGTTGTTGGCGCCCCTCCAACTCCAACGCAATATCGAGCCGATCGAGGTTGAATTTCTGGGCGTAGTTGGCGATGCGATTGATGTGTCTGACTACCAGATAGTAAATGATAGTGAGTATGCAAAATGAGACCACCAGGGTTTTGATGGTTTGGCTGACCATAATCAACACCGACTTCTCAATCAGGCGCTGGTAGATCTGCTCAAGAGAGGCGGCAACGAACAGCTTGCCGACAATTTCTCCCTGATAGGTGAGGTTGAATTCTCGGGATATATCGTATTTTTCCCGTTCGACCCCCAGAGTTAGCAGCGGCACTTCCGAGTTGCCGAGCATCTCCTTGACCATCACAAACTGCATGTTGGGCAGGTTCATGATCCCTTCGATCTGCACCTTGACCTGCTCTTCATCCAGGTTCCACAGACTGGCGGCGATGGGTTGCAGGAACGAAGCTTCGATCTGGCCGATGCTGTCTTCGATGACGGCGACATCCTTGCGGTAATCCCAGGCGAGTTGCAGCGCCGTAATGATCATCGCCAATACGGTACTGCAGACCAGTATGTAGGAGAGTAGGCGATATGATAGCCCGTTATGCCTTACAGCTTGTACGGCCTTGGAGAAGAGTCCTGACATGGCGTCCTTGCGGTCTGGATGTGGTTTTTTTTAGTTTAACTGCTTCATGGAGTTATGTCGTCCTTCCTGCGAAGCATAAAAAAGGCCCCGTGTCGGGGCCTTGGTAAATTGTGATAATCAGTGTCCACCGTGAGCTTTGGGTGGAATGGTTTCATCGAAGACTGGCAAGGGTTTGTGCTCGGAAGCCAGATAGGTGTAGATCACCGGCAGCACAAACAAGGTGAACAGAGTACCAATGGCAAGACCCGCCACGATGACGATACCGATACTGAAGCGCTGGGCCGCACCGGCGCCGGTGGCGTAGAGCAGCGGGATCAGGCCGGCAATCATGGCGGCCGTGGTCATCAGGATCGGACGCAGACGTACCTTGGCGGCCTGCATCACAGCTTCCATCCTGTTCATGCCGCGCAGCAACTGCTCCTCCTTGGCTACTTCACAGATCAGGATACCGTGCTTGGTAATCAGACCCACTAGCGTGATAAGACCCACCTGAGAGTAGATGTTCATGGTCGCCAGCCCCCAGGCCAGGGCAATCAGTGCCCCGCTGATGGCGAGCGGCACAGAGACCATGATGACCAGTGGATCACGCACCGACTCGAACTGGATCGCCAGCACCAGGAAGATGATCGCCAGCGCCAGGGCAAAGGTGGCATAGAGCGCATTGCCTTCAGTGACGAACTGGCGTGCTTCACCCATGAAGTCGTAACGATAGCCTTGTGGCAGTTTCTCGTTAGCGGTGGTCTTGAACCAGTTGATCGCATCACCCATGGCTACACCCGGAGCCGGAACAGCGCCTATGGTGGCGGAGTTCAGCTGGTTGAAGTGAGGCAGGGCACGGGGCTCGCCAACCACTTCAATACTGATCAGGCTGCCGAGCGGGATCGATTTGCCATCTGCGGCTCGCACGTAATAACCCTTGATGGACTCCGGATTGAGGCGGTACTTGCGCTCGACCTGGGGGATCACCTCGTAGGAGCGGCCATCCAGGTCGATGCGGTTGACGTAACCGTCCGCCATCATGGTGCCCATGGTTATGCCTATGTCCTGCATGGTGATACCGTAGGCACCCGCCTTGTCCTTATCGATGCGGATCTTCATGGTGGCCGAGTCGTAGTTCAGATCGAGGTCTGAATAGACGAACTGACCGTTGCCCTGTGCGGCAGCCAGAATTTCCCCGGCCACCAGGAACAGGCTTTCGAAGCTGTTCGGGGTGGTGATGACGAACTGGATCGGCAGACCACCGGAGGCCCCGGGCAGCTCCGGGAACTGGAAGGTGGTGATGGCCATACCCGGGATGTCTTTTACCAGATTGGCAACCCGATCCAGCACTTCTTTCTGGCTCGCTTCACGCTGACTCCAGGGCACCATGGAGGCGATACCGAACGCCTGGTTGGCATTGAACACCCCAGAGAAGACCTGGGAGAAGGCGATCTCGGGCTGCTCATCCAGGATCTTGTTCACATCCGCCATGGTGTTTTCGATGTAGTCCAGGTTGGCGTTGGACGGTGCCGTCCCCAGCACGGCCATTACCCCCTTGTCCTCTGACGGCGCAAGCTCACTCGGGATGAACTTGAACAGCAGCGGCAAGCTACCGAACACGATGATCGCAAACACTACGATGACGGGGCGCTTGTGCATGACTGCGTGCAGCATGCTGTCATAGCGCTCGGTCATCCGCTCCAGCAGGTGATGAACTGTGCTTTCAAACTTGCCCGGCTGCTCGTTGGCTTTGAGCATTTTGGAACACATCATTGGCGACAAGGTCAGGGCGATGATGCCCGAGACGAACACCGCACCGGCCAGGGTCAGGGCGAACTCCTTGAACAGGGAGCCGGTGATGCCACCCATCAGGGCGATAGGGGCGTATACCGCCGCCAGGGTGACCGTCATGGCGATGACCGGCACCGCGATCTCGCGGGTACCGATAATGGCGGCGCGGAACGGCTCTTCACCCTCCTTGATATGGCGGTCGACGTTCTCCAGCACCACGATGGCGTCATCCACCACCAGACCGATCGCCAGCACCATGGCCAGCAGGGTCATCAGGTTTATCGAGAAGCCGAACATATCCATCATCATCACTACGCCGATAAGGCTGAGCGGAATGGTGATGATCGGGATGATGACCGCGCGGAACGAACCGAGGAACAGGGTGATCACCACCAGAACGATGGCGGCTGCCTCCAGGATGGTCTTGATGACCTCGTGAATGGACTCGTTGATCGCCACGGTGGAGTCATACATCACGTTGAGCTGCATGGTGCTCGGCATATTGCGCTCAAGGCTTGGCAGCAGTGCCAATACGTCGTGGGCGATATTGATGGGGTTCGCTGTCGGTGCGGCATTGACCCCCATCACCACGGCTTCGCGGCCGTTGGCGCTGGCACGATAGATGTCGTGGCTCTTCTCGAGGGTCACCTTGGCGATATCGGAAAGGCGGATCACCTTGCCGTCCCGGGTGGCAACGACCAGACGCTTCAGCTCGTCGACATCCTTGACCTGGGTCTCGGCATTGCCGTTGAACAGGGTGAAGTAACCGGTCGCCTGACCTGTTGCGGATTGATAGTTGTTGCTGTTGAGCACCGTCATCACGTCGCTGGCGGTCAGGTTGAAGGCCGCCATCTTGGCCGGATCCAGCCATACCCGCAGGGCAAACTCGACCCCGCCGTAGAGATCAACCTTGGAGACCCCGCCCACCGTAAAGAGCTGTGGCTTGATAACCCGCTCCAGATAGTCGGTGATCTGGCTGGAATTGAGCTCCGGGCTGGTGAAGCCGAGGTAGAGCACCGCTGTGGTGGAGCCGGTGGAGGAGGTGACCGAAGGATCTTCCGCCTCTTTCGGCAGTTGGGATCGCACCGAGTTCACCTTTGCCAGGATGTCGGACAACGCCGCGTTGGGGTCGGTGTTGAGCTTCATGTAGGCTGTGATGGTGGAGCTGCCCAGCTGGCTTGAGGAGGTCATGAAGTCGATGTTGTCGGCTTGTGCGACCGCCTGCTCCAGCGGCTGGGTGATAAATCCCTGGATCAGGTCAGAGCTGGCACCATAGTAGCCAGTGCTGATGGTGATCACGGTATTGGTCACCTCGGGGTATTCCCGCACCTGCATCTTGAAGATGGCCTGAAAACCCAGCAGGGCGATCAGGAAGCTGAGCGAGATTGCCAGCACGGGCCTTTTAATAAATATGTCAGTAAATCGCATCACAGATCTCCGCGCTTACAGCATCGGGGTTTGTGCCGGAACGGCCAGAGCATCGTTCTCGACCACATGTACCTTGGTATCGTTGCTCAGGCGAACCTGACCCGACAAAACAATCTGGTCACCAGCCTTGATACCGGAAAGGACATGTACGTCATTACCACGGCGCTCACCGGCCTTGACGACCACCTGCTTGGCGCGCAGCACGTTCACTTTTTTACCCTCTTTGTCACTCTCTTCGCTCTCTTTGAGCACGTAGACATTCTGACCGTAAAGGGTGAAGGAGATGGCGGTTTGCGGGATCACAATCTGCTCTTTTACCGTCGGCAGAATGATGCTGGCCCGGGCGAACATACCGGAGCGTAGCTGGCCATCGTTGTTCGGGATGTCAGCCTGCACCTGAATCAGACCACTCTGGAAATTGACCGCTGGCTCGATGGCGGTGATATGACCGTCAAACCGGGTTTGCGGATAGGCATCCACATTGATCTTGACGGTCTGACCCAAGGCTATTTTGGAGATATCAGTCTGAGGCACGGTGAAACGCAGACGCATCACGCTGGTATCTTCCAGCCGCACGATATCGGTGCCCGGCTGCAGATATTGACCGAGGAAGACGTTACGCAGGCCGACTACGCCACTGAATGGCGCACGCACTTCACGGCGGGCGATAGTCGCCTTCAGGCTCTCGATATCCGCCTCCAGCGAGCGATAAGCTGCTTCTGCCTCATCCAGCTGCTCTTTCGAGATGGAGCTGGTCTTGTAGAGATTCTGGAAACGCTCGAATTTGGCTTTGGCCGCCGGCAGCTTGGCCTGGGAGGCGCGCAGATTGGCCCGCTCCACGGTAGAGTCGAGGCTCAGCAGCAATTGATCAGCCTTGACCGGCTTGCCTGAATCGAAGGTGATCTCATCGATGGTGCCAGCCAGTTCGGTGGAGAGGGTCACCCCCTGATTGGGCTCGATGAAGCCGATCGCTTCAATGGTTGGTACCCAATCTTGCGCCTTGGTCACCATGGCGGTTACAGGGAACTCGGGTTCCGGCCGGTTGGCCAGGTATTGGGCAATCATCTTCTGTTTGAACATATTGAAGCCGATGACGCTGCCAAACAGGGCGATTGCGATCAGCAACATAATGGCCATCCACTTTTTCATGAACAGGCTCCTGAGGTGGAAATATTGGGGGATAAAATGGCATTCCAGCTGGCGCGAATCGCAGTTTCTAACTGTGCTTCGGTCAAGCTGATGTTGTGAACCCTGCATTGCAGGGCCAGATGCATGACACAGTCCAGACTTAACACCTGGAGTGCCCGTATCGGTAAATCAATAAACAGTCCTTGTACAACGCCCTGTTCAAAAAAACGGTCCAGAGGAGCCCAGGCTGCCAAGATAGCAGGATTGGTCTCCAACTCTGCGTTGAGTGGAGAGCTTTCGTACTGCAATTTGCAACGGATTGCGTTGGGTTCATTAACAAAAATGGCGTGAATATTGAGCCATAACTGGCGAAATTGTTGAAATGAAACTTTATCAATTTCGACATCGGCCATCACCATGGGCACACACTGCAAGATAGTGTGTTGATGCAGTTGCCGGATCAAATCATCCTTGTCGCTGAAGTAGCGATAGATGGTGCCGGTCGCCACATTGGCTATCTTGGCAACTTCTGCAATCGACAGCCCATGAAAACCCCGTTCACCCAGCACTTCATGGGCTGCGTTGAAGATGCTCTCTTTTTTATCCAGAATCATTGAGGTGACCCGTGATTGAATGAACGTTCATTCATTTTAAGTGGGCGTAATATCAAGTCAAGACGGCAAGATGATTTGACGCGGATCAGTACGTCTTTTGCCTGGCTACTGGTTGATAAGTGGCAGAAAAACAGACGCATTGCTTGAAAAAGCAACGAACGGTGTTTGGCTGACAGAAAAGTGTAGACAAGCCAGCAACTATCATTAATAATGCGCCCCGTTCGACAGCGTAGCGCCCGTAGCTCAGCTGGATAGAGCGCTGCCCTCCGGAGGCAGAGGTCACAGGTTCGAATCCTGTCGGGCGCACCATCAAATGTGCGCCGGTTAAACGGGCGTTGTTGTGGAACGAAAACAGCTGTGGTGGCTGTAGCTCAGTTGGTAGAGTCCCGGATTGTGATTCCGGTTGTCGTGGGTTCGAGCCCCATCAGCCACCCCATTTTACAGCTTGTCAGGTACGCGAAGGTGGCGGAATTGGTAGACGCGCTAGCTTCAGGTGTTAGTGCCCCCCGGGTGTGAGGGTTCGAGTCCCTCTCTTCGCACCATACTTGCTGTATAACGAGGATGTCCTGTAAGGTAATTTTCGTTTTTTGAAAAAAAACACTACCTAAAAAGTAGTCTCGGTGATTAGCGCAGCCCGGTAGCGCATCTGGTTTGGGACCAGAGGGTCAAAGGTTCGAATCCTTTATCACCGACCACATTTAGAAAAACCTCGCTTCGGCGGGGTTTTTTGCTTTCTGGCCTCGGCCGCGCCTGCACTTTCTCCCTGTTACGTCTGTTTACACTCTATTTGGGCAGCGCACCCCGCCTTTCGGTTATGCTTCTGCCTCGAGTCACTGACAACCGGATGTCATCGGCCCATTTCAGGCATTTTTCCATGAATAACAAAATTTCCTTTGCTTGCTCTCCCGTCCTGCTGGCTGCCTTGCTGCTGGGTGGCTGTACCATCAAGCCGCCATCCACCGATGTGATGATGGGCTCCATTACTTCACAACCGCAGGAGGAGCATGCGCGTTCCCCCTTGCTGACCAGCGGTGATTTTTGCGTCGCGGTGGCCCAGCAGAAGGTGTTGGCACAACCCTGCAGCGGAAAAGACGATCAACTGTTCGAGTGGGATCTGGGTGAGTTGCGTCTGCAGGATCTCTGCCTGCAAGCCAAAAGCGACAGCGAGCTGATGCTGGCCCCCTGTGACGGTCAGGCGCAGTGGGAGTGGCAGAAAGACAGGCTGTTCAATAGCAAGGTTGCCCGCTGTCTCGATGTGGCCGGGCGACGCCATACCCCCGGCACGCCGCTGCGGCTGGCCGAATGCTACGGTGGAGCGAACCAGAGCTTCAGTTGGCAGCGGCCCAATCCCTGGCTGGAGACCCTGAAAAAACAAAGCCTCACATGGTGAGGCTTTGCAGCATTTGATGCATTCAGCAGAAGGTCAGGCGGCGCTGACATTCTCCAGCTTGAACAGCTTTTCCAGATAGACGGCGACACCATCTTCATCGGAGGTGAGGGTCTGCTCATACTCTGGCAGCGCCATTTTCAGGCGGTCATGGGCGTTACCCATCACTATGCCGCGTCCCACCATGGTCAGCATCTCGAAGTCGTTCATGCCATCGCCGAAGGCGATCGCCTCCGACATATCGAACCCGTTCTGCTCCAGCACGGCGCGTACCGCATTGCCCTTGTGAACCCCGGCGTGCATCACTTCAAGGCAGTCCGGCAATGAGAAGGTGACGTTGAGCTGCTCGCCATAGCGCTGGTTGAGGTGCGCCTCGATCTTCAGCAGCTTGTCGTGGTCGCCGATGTAGAACACCTTGTTGATCTGCTCTTTCGGTTCCTGTTTCAGGTCATCGACCAGGCGGTAGGTGAACCCTGACTCGTCGTGGAACTGCAGCAGCCAGGGCAGCTCTTCTTCTACCACCCAATCATCACCCTGATAGACATTGAGGTGGATAGAGGGGTCGCGCTCCAGCGCAATCAGTTCGGCGGCGATCTCGGTCGGCAGCGGCTGGTTGAAAATCAGCTGATCCTGTTTGTCATGGACCACGGCGCCATTGGAGGTAATGAGGTAGATGTCCATCCCCAGTGCATCGCGGAAGCTGCGAACGTCAACGTGATGACGGCCGGTGGCGACCACGAATTTCACACCTTGTTCTACCAGTCGGTGCAGGGTATCCCGGGTACGGGGAGAGATCTGGTGCTGCTTGTTGAGCAGAGTGCCATCGAGATCGGATACAACTACCTTGAACATCATTACCTCGGCATCGATTGAAAACAGGGGCAGTTTACCTTAGCCCGCACTGTCACCCCATTTATTTAGGGTTACAAAAAATAGCCAGCTCAGAAGCGGGCGAAAAAGTCGACCATCGCGGTCAGGGCGGGCTGGCGCTTGTCATCGGATTCGATAAACAGCTCGTGCCAGGCCCCCTCGATACGCAGCGGTTTGCCCCCTTCGCACTTGGCAATGGTGCAGAAACGATCCTGCGCGGCATTGTCCACCACGCTGTCGTTGCCAGCCTGCAGCACCAGCAGCGGGGTCTTGATGGCGCCCGCATCGGCGATGGCGGCATCGGCACCGTTGATCCCCTGATAAATCCAGTGGGCGGTCGCGCCACCCAGCTTGATCTGCGGGTGCTGTTCGTAGATTTGGCGGAACGCCTGATAGCGGGACTGGCTGTGAGTCAGCTCGTTGTCGGCAAAGCCGTGATCCTGATAGGCGCCCTGACCTGGGCCGTAGGGAGGCTCGCCAATCAAGCCGCCGACCGTGCTTATGGTGGCCGCCAATCCCTTGGCCAGCCACTTGGGCAGACCGCCGAGATGGATGCCCAGCATGGGGGAGGAGAGCACGGCTGCCTTGATATCATCGGGCCAGCGTTCCAGATAGCGGGCCGAGATAGCGCCGCCCATGGAGTGGGCCAGTAGGAACAGCTTGGCAGGTTGGTCCACCATGATTATCTGGTCATGAAATTGCTTGAGATCGACCACATAATCATCGAACTGGTCGACATATCCCTTCTGCGGGTCACTCAGCATCCGATCGGACATCCCCTGACCGCGATGGTCGATGAGATAGAGGCTGTAGCCCTGACGCCAAAGATCCCACGCCAGCTCCTGATACTTGAGGTAGCTTTCGACCCGGCCATTGACGATCAGGATGGCGCGGTCAACCTTCTCTTGCCGCAGCGCAGCATAGCGGATGGTCACCCCGTCCTTGCCCTTGAACTCTCCTTCCACCGCATGTTGGCGCCAGAAGTCGGGCAGGGTTTGCTGGTAGAGGCTGGGTATATCGGCTTCGCTGGTGAGCGGATAGGTATTGGTCACGGCAAGGGCTCCGGCAGAAAACAGGGTCAGGGCCAGTAGGGGAAGGTGGTTAAGCTTCATCCGCATACTCTTCCGAGGGGTCATCCGATTGTTGGGCGGCCCACCCTCTGCGGGTCAGCTGCATCCGTTGCCACCACTCTTCGTCTGCCAGAATTTCACCGGCCGGGCCGAGCTGGGGGTAGGGCATCTCTTTCTCTTTGCAGAGCTGGGCATAGATAGGATAACCCCCCTCGAACAGGATGCTGTTCTGCTCCTCCAGCGTGAGCGGGCAGCCGCGTTGATAGCAGCCGGCCAGCTCGCGTTGGCGCTGCGCCTCGTAGAGGATGGCGGCGGCAGCCACCGAGACGTTGAGAGACTGCACCATGCCCACCATGGGGATGACGATATGGTGATCGGCCAGGGCCAGCGCCTCTTCACCGATGCCGTGTTTCTCCTGACCCACCAGAATGGCGGTCGGTTTGGTGTAGTCGATGGCGCGAAAATCAACGGAGCTGTCGGAGAGGTGGGTCGCCAGGATCTGCATGCCGGAGGCTTTCAGCTCGGCAACGGCTGTGCCGATATCCGGGTGCAGTTTCACATCTACCCAGTTTTGGCTGCCGCGGGCGGTGCCCTTGCGCTTGTGGATCCAGGTTTTCGGCCAGACGGCGTGTACCCGGTGGATACCGATGGCATCGGCGGTACGCACGATAGCGGCCAGATTATGAGGTTTATGGACCTCTTCCATGCAGACGGTCAAATCGAGCTGACGCTGGGCCAGCATGTCGGTGATGCGCTTGAAGCGTTCGGGGGTCATGGCTTGTCTCTATAAAAGCAGCAGGCGGCTTGCGCCGCCTGTGTTCAGTTCTTCTGTCGGCTCACCTTGAGCACGTTGGGCATCACGCGGATTTTGCGCATGATGTTGGCCAGGTGGATGCGGCTCTTGGTGGTGATGAGCAGGCTCACTTGATAGACCCGGCCATCCTTCTCTTCGGTGCTGATGGCGTGAATATTGGCGCCGGTGGCGGCAATCACGTTGGCCAGCTCGGCCAGCGCACCCTGATGATTGATGATCTCGATGCTGATGCCGGTGCGGAACTCCTGTTCCTGCTCCTTGTCCACTTCCCACTGCACCGGCAGGTACTTGTCCGGCTCTTTACTGTAGCCCTTGATGTTGCGACAAGCTTCCTGGTGGATCACCAGACCCTTACCCGGGCTGATATGGGCGATGATGGCATCCCCCGGGATCGGACGGCAACAGTTGGCGAAGGTGACCAGCATGCCGTCGGCACCCTTGATCGGCATCTTCTTGCTGCTGGTTTTGGGTTGCTCTTCCGGCGGCAGTTCATCCCCCAGCATGCGGCGCGCCACCATGACACTCATGGCGTTGCCGAGGCCCACATCGGCCAGCAGTCCCTGCAGGTTCTCATGCTTGGTGTCGGCCAGCACTTGCTGGATGCGCGGCTCGGGGATGTCTTCGATATTTTTGGCGCCCAGCGCATGGTTGAGCAGGCGGCGACCCAGTACCACCGACTCTTCGGTGCGCAGGTTCTTGAGGAACTGGCGGATCTTGGAGCGGGCCTTGGTGGTCACCACGAAGTTGAGCCAGGCGGCGTTGGGGCGAGCGCCCGGTGCCGTGATGATCTCGACGGTCTGACCCGAGTGCAGCGGGCTGCTGAGCGGATAGGGGTGGCGGTCGACCCGGGAGCCGACACAGGCGTGGCCAATATCGGTATGCACCGTGTAGGCGAAGTCCACTGGTGTAGCACCTGTGGGCAGCTCCATGATGCGCCCTTCCGGGGTGAACACGTAGATCTCGTCGGGGAACAGATCGGTCTTGACCCCTTCGATAAATTCAAAGGAGCTGCCTGCGCTCTGCTGCAGCTCCAGCAGGCTCTGCATCCAGCGCTGGGCGCGGATCTGGGCAGTGGTGCCCGAGCTGTCGCCATCCTGCTTGTAGGCCCAGTGGGCGGCAACCCCTTTGTCGGCCATCTGGTCCATGAACTCGGTGCGAATTTGCACCTCCACCGGCACCCCGTGCGGCCCCACCAGCGAGGTATGCAGCGACTGGTAGCCGTTGGTCTTGGGGATGGCGATGTAATCCTTGAAGCGGCCGGGGCGCGGTTTGTAGAGGCTGTGCATCTGCCCCAGCACCCGGTAACAGGTATCTATGTCCTTCACTTTGACCCGAAAGGCGTAGATATCCATTACCTCATGAAATTGCAGCTCTTTTTTCTCCATCTTGTTGTAGATGGAGAAGAGGTTCTTCTCGCGGCCACTGACCTGATGCTCGATCCCCGCCTCTTTCAGGCGACCGCTGATTTCGCTCTGGATGGCATCGATGATCTCACGGCGATTGCCACGGGCGCGGCGCACCGATTCGCGCAGCACGCGGGATCGCATGGGATAGAGCGCTTCGAAGCCCAACTCCTCCAGCTCGTTCTTCATGGTGTGAATACCGAGGCGGTTGGCGATGGGGGCGAAAATTTCGAGGGTTTCCCTGGCGATACGACGGCGCTTGTCAGGGCGCAGGGAGCCCAGGGTGCGCATATTGTGGGTACGGTCGGCCAGCTTGATCAAAATGACCCGAATATCCTGGGTCATTGCCATCACCATCTTGCGGAAGTTCTCGGCTTGCGCCTCTTTGCGATCGCGAAATTTCAGCTTGTCGAGCTTGGAGACCCCGGCCACCAGCTCGGCGACGGCATTGCCAAACTGTTCGGCCAGGTCCGCCTTGGTGACAGAGGTGTCTTCGATAACGTCGTGCAGCACGGCGGCCATCAGGGTTTCATGATCGAGGCGCATGTCACCGAGAATACGGGCAACGGCAACAGGGTGGGTAATATAGGGTTCGCCACTGGAGCGCATCTGGCCCTGGTGGGCATCACGGGCCACCACATAGGCTTGCTTGAGCTTCTCAACCTGCTCTGGCAGCAGGTAGGAACTGGCTATTTCTTTAAGGTTTTCAAATAAATACAAGACAGTCCCCGCAGCGGTGAAACGGCAATCCGTGGAATTGAGGGTAGAGCCCTGAGTTTGCGAGGTTTTCGAGCGGTTGTAAATGGGGATGAACAGTCGGCACCCGGGCGGGTGCCAACCGGAGAAATAACTTAACCGCGGCCTTCGGCGATGGCAGCAACGGCAGCCAGCTCGGCGGCTTCCTGCTCTTGCTGTTCGTAGCGGTCCTGGGTGTCCATCACTTGATTGTTCACCAGACCCAGCTCGATCTCACGCAGGGCGATCACGGTCGGCTTGTCATTCTCTTCGTCGACCAGGGGATCTTTGCCTTGTACCGCGATTTGACGAGCGCGGCGCGCGGCGACCAGCACCAGGTCAAAACGGTTACCTACCTGTTTTACAGCATCTTCTACAGTAACGCGTGCCATGCAGGACTCCAGTTATGTGGGCTTTCTGTATTCAGAAAAGCAGTGTTTAAAAATGACGCAAAAGTTTACTCGTTTTTGGCTTACTCTGCCAGTAACTGTTGCAGCAAGTTTTGTTGCGCCTGTTGCTGGTGACGCATCTCCAGCCGCTGGCTCTCAATAATGGCTCTGAGCTGGAACAACGCTTGCTCGAACTCTTCATTGATAATGACATAGTCATATTCGTCGTAGTGCACCATTTCGGCAATGGCTTTCGCCATCCGGCCAGCGATCACCTCACTGCTGTCCTGACCTCGCCCAATCAGGCGGCGCTCCAGCTCTTCGCGGCTGGGGGGCAGGATGAAAATGGATTTGGTCGGCATCTGCTCGCGGATCTGGCGGGCACCCTGCCAGTCGATATCGAGGAATACGTCGATCCCCTTGGCCAGACAAGCCTCGATGGCGGCGCGTGATGTGCCGTAGTAATTTCCGAACACTTCGGCCCACTCCAGAAAATCGCCGCGTGCGATCAGCTCCTTAAACTCTTCCATCTGGACGAAGTGGTAGTGCACGCCGTGCTCTTCACCCGGGCGGGTGGCACGAGTGGTGTGGGAGACCGACAGCTGCATCTTGCCTGCTTGATTGTGGTTGGTTAGCAAGGCATTGAGCAGACTGGATTTACCCGCGCCGCTCGGAGAAGAGATGATATAGAGAGTGCCTTGTTGCGCCATATTATTACCTTTAATCGAAACCGCTGTTTTGGTTGTAGCAGAGGCCGCCGTCTTGTGCCCGAAAGGGAGACAGCCAAACGCAAAATGCGGAAAATGCTTGAGTCAGGAGGATGTAAAGGCGGCGAATTTTAGCAGAATGCGGTGAATAAAAAAACGGCCGGAGTCATATTCCAGCCGATCAAAATCTTCGTAGCTTGCTGTGGGAGCGTAACCCACATCGGCGGCCATTCTGCCTGTCGCCCTGGGGATGGGCCATCAGGTTATCCCTACCTGATGGTTCGGAATTCCCGAGGTGCCCGGTCAGGGTTGCGAGAGCAGCAGCTGACGATCGGCGCAGAGGCGGTCGAAGGCGGCGATAACCTGCTCGTGGGTGATCTTGCCCATGGCCTCCGGGTCTTTGAGGCGGGTACGCCAGCTCAGCTCGGCCAGCGGCTTGCCGGTCTCCTGCTCGACCAGCTCCTGATAGACGCTGACCACGTAGTCGCGACACAGATAGGGGCCGGTGCGTGCCGGATTGTGGTGGGCATAGAGGCCGATCACCGGCGTGCCGACGATGGTGGCCATATGGGTGGGGCCAGTATCGGGGGCCAACACCAGACTTGCCTCGCCAATCAACGCCAATAGCTGCTTGAGATTGGTCTGGCCAACCAGATCGACCGGTTTGCTCTGGCTCAGTTGTTGGATCTCGGCAGCCAGATCCCGCTCCAGCTTGGCCGGCCCGCCGCAGAGGTAGACCTGAAAGCCCTTGCTGGCGGCGTGATCAGCCAGCGCGGCATAGCCTGCGGCAGTCCAGTTCTTGAACGCCTTGCTGGCGGCGGCGCAGATCAGCAGGGTCGGTTTGCCGCCCATCTTCTCCCTTGCCCATGCCCGGTGTTCGGCGCTGATGGGCAGTTGCCAGTCCGGGGTCAGATCCTTGATGCCGAGCGCTTTGGCGAAGGCGAGGAAACCGTCTAGCACATGGGGAGAGTCGGGGGACGGTACCTTGTAGTTAGTGAACAGCCACTGGCCGTCGTTGGCCCGCTCCTTGTCGAACCCGAGTGTGATCTTTGCCCGGATGCCGAGGGTGGCGATGCTGGCCCGCATGGCCGCCTGCAGGTGCAGCAGGGCATCAAACCTGCGACCCTTGAGGGTCTGCCAGAGATCGCGATAGCCGCGCCATCCCTTGCTCTTGTCGAAGGGGATCACCTCGACCCCGGGCAGGTCGGCAAACAGGGTTGCTTCGATTTTGCCGGTGATCCAGGTGATGCGGGTCTGTGGCCACTCCCGCTGGATGACCCGCACCAGCGCCAGTGCGTGGCAGCAATCCCCGATGGCAGAGAGCCGCAGGATGCAGATGGAGGAGGGGGGTGTTTGAAATAGCGGCATGTTGTGGCGCACGGCTGGCAAAAAGGGTGGATGGCATTATGCAAACTCCCCTCTGGATTGTAAAATTGCGCTCAATCGTCAGCCAGGATAGGCCGGGCCCAGCGCCATGACCTGTCTCTGCACATCGCTGATAAAGGCCACTATTGCGGGCATGCCAGAGCGGCAGCCTCATCGCCAATTGAAAAATTGCGATCCATGACCCACCGAGCGGGATCTCCACGATGCGAGTACAGACCGAACACAACCAGATCTGTTGGTATGCCGAAGGGGCCTTTCGCGACCCCTCTCCCCAGTTATTCGATCCTGCCTGGTGGCAGAACAATCGTCAGGTGGTGGGCACTTCCATCGGGCGGGGGGTGACCTGGTTCGTCAAGGATGAATCACGCCATCTGGTGCTGCGTCACTACTATCGCGGCGGCATGGTGGGCAAGGTGGTGCGGGATCGCTTCTGGTTCGAAGGGGTCGAGTCGAGCCGCGCCATGGCCGAATACACCTTGCTGGCCAAGCTTTGTGAGCTTGGGCTCCCGGTGCCGCGTCCGTTTGCTGCCCGCATGGTCAAACAGGGCCCCTTCTATCGCGCCGATATTCTGATCGAGCGCATTCGCGGTGCCAAGGATATGGTGGCGCTGCTCAAGCAGGGGCCGGTGGCGACCGAGCTGTGGCACAAGATAGGCCAGACGGTGCGTCAGCTGCACGATGCCGGGGTCTATCACGCCGATCTCAACAGTCACAACCTGCTGCTCGATAAAGAGGGCAAGGTGTGGGTGATCGATTTTGACAAGGGGGCGATCCGTTCCCCCGGCGAATGGCAGAAGGCCAATCTGGAACGCTTGCTCCGTTCATTCAATAAAGAGTCTCAACTGCACACCAGTTTCCACTTCGTACCGGAGAACTGGCAGGCCTTGATGAACGGGTATCAGGGAAAAGCGCTCTGACCCTGTTGCTCGGCATGAACGCCAATGTTACTTATTGAGCAGGTATTCAGATCCTGTTTCGAGGCGCCCTATGGAAATGCTCAAGACACCTGTGGTCGATGTGACTACCCGGCTTGATCCGGGTCTGCTGTCTGATGCCATGACACTGCTGGAAGCGGGGATCTGGAGCTGGTCAGCCCAACATGGACTGCAGCGTGATCCCTCCTGCCTACGGCTGCTGGGGTTGGGAGAGAGTTGGCCGGATGATCTCGGCTGGCTGGATCGGGTGCATCCCGACGATCTCTCCCAGCTGGAAGAGGGTCTGCTCGCCTGCCAGAGCGGTCGCAGCAGCGGGCTGCGTCTGGAATACCGGATTCTGCATCATCATGGCCACTACATCCGGCTGGAAGAGCGGATCCGTCGCGATGAGCGGGGCTATCTGCTGGGTGTCGTCCGTCACCTCGATCCTGCCACCGCGCTGGTGGAGGAGCGACAGGGTACCGATCCGTTGACCGGACTGGAGGGCCGTGGCCGTTTCGAGCAGCTGCTGGAGGAGCGGCTGGTGACCGAGAGCGGCAGTTTCAGTCTGTTGCAGTTCTCGGTCGATCATCTGGCCAAAATCCAGCAATTGTTTGGCGAAGCGGCCTGCGATGCCATGCTGGCCAAGCTGGCGCGTAGCGTGCGCCACGAGCTGCGGCGGGAAGATCCCTTCGCCCGCTGGGATGAGGACGGTTTTATCCTGATGCTCTCCCAGACCGAGCGGATGAGTGCGCTGGAGATTGCCGAGCGGCTGCGCCTCGAGATTGCCGATGCCAGCCTGCTGCCACAGCGGCCGGTCACCGTCAGCATCGGGCTGGTGCAGAGTCAGCACGGCGAGCAGATGGATCACTTGCTGGCCCGGCTGGCCAGCTGCCACGGTCAAGCCAGACGGGAGCACAACTGCGTCGTAGGTTGAACTTCAGTCAGTGCTCACAGCCAGACGGGAGCACAACTGCGTCGTAGGTTGAACTTCAGTCAGTGCTCACTCACTGGCCGACACTGGCTTTACTCAGTGTGTATCCGTAGCTGGCTGCCGTTGGCAGACCCAGAGCGAGGCCAGCATCAGCAGGCCGCCGATGGTCAGCCGGGTCAGGTCGGTATCCTTGCCCCAGAGCAGCAGATTGACCAGCAAGCCGGCCGGAATGAGCGCATTGTTCATGATGGCCAGCACCCCGCTGGTGACCAGCGTTGCCCCCTTGTTCCAGAGGAAGTAGCCCAACCCCGAAGCACCCACCCCCAGCCAGAGCAGAATGCCCCACTGCAACCCTGACGTCGGATATTGCGGCTTGCCCAGCAGCCACCAGGCGGGCAGGGCGATCACCAGGGCGCCCAGATAGAAGCAACCGAATACTGCCTGTTGTGGCGGTTGCTCCGCCTCCCGTGCCAACAGTACCTTGTAGCCTACCTGACCAAGGGCGAAACAGAGATTGGCCCCCTGCACCACCAGAAAACCCAGCACATAGCTTTCAGTCAGGCCATCGAAGCGGATGACGGCAGCCCCCAGCACCGCCAGCAGAGCGCCCCACAGGTAAACCGGTTTGAAGCGCCGCTCTAGCAGATCGTGGAGCAGGGTGACGTAGAGGGGGGTGAAGATGGTAAAGACCAGCACTTCCGGTACCGTCAGCAGCAGAAATGAGTGGTAATAGAACAGGTACATGATGCCGAGCTGGATGGCGCCGAGCGCCATCAGCTTGGCCACCATATCGGGGCGCAGCCAGCGGCGGCGCAGGAAGGGGAGAAATACCAGACTGGCGAGGGCGATGCGGGTCAGCACCGAGAAGTAGGCATCGACCTGGCCAGCGAGGTAGACCCCGATCAGGCTGAAGGAGAATGACCAGAGCAGGGTAACCCCTATCAAGTAGTTCATGTGTTTGATTTGTCGTCAGTTGTCAATTTTAAGGGGGCTATGATGGCCGAGATGGAAGCGGCAATCCAGCGTTTATGGGCGCGATTGCCACAGGTCGGAGCATTTTCCTTTACCGCCAGTAATGGCGAGGGGTCGGCGACCGACTGGAATGGGCGGGGCGAGGGACGTGTGCAGGTGACCGATCATCAGGGTGGCTGGCTGTTTAACGAGCAGGGCTGTTACATCACGCCTCATGGCAGGGAGCTCACCATGCACAACCGCTTCTGGTGGCAGCAAAGCGAGAGGGGGGTCCGCCTCTCCCATCTGCGTTATGAGGCTCCGGTCGAACTGTTCGAGCTGCTGCCGCACGGGGATGGCCGCTGGCTGACCGCTGAATCCCATCTGTGCGGGGCGGATCACTACAGCGCCGAGCTGATCGAGATAAACGACGGATTTTTTCTGAGTTGGCAGATCAGCGGACCGCGCAAGAACGAGCGGCTCAGCTATCGCTATCTGCTCTGACGCCCGCTGGCAGAGATAAAAAAACCGGCGCAGAACGCCGGTCGAAGGGACAAATCGGAGGTTTTTTAAAACAGTCCCAAAAACAGGAGAGATAGACTCTCGTCACACACTCAGAACGAATTCAGACATGCAGGGCATAACTCAGTATGGCTTGCAGCTTGCTATCAAAGAACCAGGGTAACAGCACCATCAGTAATCCGAGCAGGCCTACCAGTCGCTGGCGATATTGCCAGCCGGCAATCAACACCAAGCCGCCACACAGAGATGTTACGATGCCTGACATAGGGTGGCCTCACGTTGCATGCGGCGTTGTTGCGCCCACTGGTTCATGGCGACCGAGCCGAGGATCAGGGCCAGGGCCACGCCGGTGGTGGGGTGGATCTGCTCGCCGAGGAACAGGGCACCCAGCATCACGCCGAACAGCGGCACCAGATAGTTGCTGAAGGAGGCGAACGTCGGGCCGGCCTTCTGGATCAGCGCCATGTAGAGGAAGTAGACCAGACCGGTACAGAGGGTACCCAGTACAGTGATCGCGCTCAGGGCCTGGGTGCTCGGCATGGCCAGATTGCTCAGGTCAACCATGAAGGGGGCGACCAGCAACAACTGGGTAGCTGAGGAGATCAGGATATTGCGGGCGACCACGACCGGATGGTCCTTGGCGAAGCGCTTGATCATCAGCAGTCCGATGGCGAAGCAGCTGGCCCCGAACAGGATGGCGACGGCCCCGAGCAGACCGGCGTTCATGCCCTGGGAGAGTTTTGGCCAGAACAGGGTGAGCACACCGGCAAAGCCAATGATCACCGAGAGCAGACCGGTTTTGGTGATTCTTTCACCAGAAATAAACAGTGGTGCAGCCAAGATAGTTACAAACGGGATACAACCCATGACCACGGCGGCGATGGCGCTATCCACATACTGTTGGCCCCAGGCGACCATGATGAAGGGGATGGTGGCATCCAGCAGGGCGATCAGCATATAGGTGCGCCACGGGGTGTGCTCACTCTTGAGTCGCATGAACAGGCAGAGCAGACCCAGGGTCAGGCTGCCGCACAGGGCACGACCGGCAGCCACCAGAATGGGGGGCAACTCGGCAACGGCCTGGTGCATGAAAATGAACTGGGAACCCCACAGCAGGCCAATGGCCAGCAATAACAGATAGCTACGCATTTGAATCTCCGATGTATTAAGCCAGCGCATTCTAGGCAATCTGTTACTATGGTAAAAATGAATTGTTGGCATTTAACTATGGCTAAAATCGATGGATAGCTCGCTCGCCCGTCTCGACCTCAACCTGCTCGCCGTATTCGACATGCTGATGCAGGAGCGCAACGTCACCCGTGCCGCTGAACGGCTGCATCTCTCCCAATCCACCGTCAGTCATGCCCTGGGGCGGCTGCGAGTCGCGTTAGACGACCCTCTTTTTGTGATGAGTCGGCGCGAGATGATGCCGACCGAGCGGGCCAAGGCGCTGGCCGGGCCGGTACGCCAGGCGCTGGCGATGCTGGAGCAGGGATTGCGACAGGCCAAGGGGTTTGATCCCGCTACCGCGCGGCGGATTTTCCGTATTGCCACCCCGGGTTCGGTAGAGCACGGGCTGGTGCCGGTGCTGGTGGAGAGGCTCCATCGGCAGGCCCCTCACTGTCGGCTTGAGGTGTGTGAGCTGGCCGACAGCAACTACGAGCGGGAGCTGGAGAAGGGGGAGCTGGATCTGGTGATCGGTTTCGCCGGGGCCAATCACCTCTCACCCCGCTTGTGGCGGGAGGAGTGGTTCAACAACCCGCTGGTCTGCCTGTCGCCCCTTGGCAGCGAATTGCCCGATGTGCTGACCCCGGTCGAGCTGGTGAGCCGTCCCCACATCCACACCTCCAGCTGGGGTCACAGTCAGGCGATGGTGGAGCTCTGGCTGGCCCGCTTCGGGGTGGAGCGGGAGCTGGGCGTGCGGTTGCCGAGCTTTATGGCGGTGCCGCCGCTGATGGCGACCGGCCGCTATCTGGTGGTGGTGCCCGAGATGATCGGGCGCCACTTCTGCCGCTACTACCCGCTGCGGATGCATCAGCTGGATCCGGAGATCCCCATCGTCTATCTGATGGCGGGCCACCCGCTGACCGCCCATGACGAGGCGATCGGCTGGTTCAAGAGTCTGCTGCACCAGCTGGTGTACGACCTCTATGGCGCCGATGCGCTCGGGACCCCCGCTCAGCGGATGCTGGCGAAGTAGTCGAGCCCCATGGCGCTTTTTACCTCTGCCAAGACCTCCTCGGTGATGGTGCGGGCCTGCTCGGTACCCTGATAGAGCAGCGCCAGCAGCATCTTCTTGTCGGCGATGGCCGCGGCCCGGCGCTCTCGCATCGGAGCGAGCAGGGTCTGCAGGCAGTCGTTCAGCACCTGCTTGCAGCGCATGTCCCCCAGTCCGCCGCGCCGGTAGTGCGCCTTCATCTCGGCCACCAGCGCCTTGTCGGGGTGGAAGGCATCGAGATAGGCGAACACCGTATTCCCCTCCACCTGACCCGGATCGCTCACCTTGAGGTGGTTGGGGTCGGTATACATGGCGAACACCGCCTGTTTGACCTCTTCCGCCGACATGCCGAGTTCGATGGTGTTGCCGAGGGATTTGGACATCTTGGCCTTGCCGTCGATGCCGGGCAGGCGGCCGGTGTCGCTCAGGATCGGCTGACATTCGGTCAGCACCTCTTTGCCTACCAGAGAGTTGAAGCGGCGGACGATCTCGTTGGTCTGCTCCAGCATCGGCAGCTGATCTTCCCCAACCGGCACGTGGCTGGCGCGAAAGGCGGTGATGTCGGCGGCCTGACTCACCGGGTAGACCAGAAAACCGGCCGGCAACGTGCGCTCGAACCCTTTCTGCTGGATCTCCGCCTTGACGGTAGGGTTGCGCTCCAGCCGGGCGACGCTGACCAGATTGAGGTAGTAGCAGGTGAGTTCGGCGAGGGCGGGCAGGGCGCTCTGCAGGCAGAAGGTGGTCTTGGCCGGGTCGAGGCCGACCGCCAGATAGTCAGCCATCACCTCCAGCACATTGTCGGTCACCTTGGCTGGATTGTGGCCGTTGTCGGTCAGCGCCTGCAGATCGGCGATCATCACGAATTGCCGGTAGTGGTGTTGGGCTTCGACCCGCTGGCGCAGGGAGCCGACATAGTGGCCGATGTGCAGTTTGCCGGTGGGACGATCGCCAGTCAGGATTACGGGGTTGTGCATGTCACTCTCTCCAGTTGGGTGAGCCGGGAGGCGACAAAGGGATAAAAACAGTTGACCGCCTCTCGGCGGTCACTGTGTTTTCTTTGGGAAATTTACAATAGAAACGCGGTGCCGCCTGTTTAGGAGCAGCACCACCAGTGGTTGTGATTGAATACGGTCATGTTCATAGCAAATCACACTACGCCGGTTTCATCACTTCTGCAAGGGGACGACCAGCAGATCGCAGGGTACCGTATTCATCAACTGGCGCGCGCTCGAGGTGAGCAGGCTCCAGAAGCTCTGGCGATGGCCGCACACCAGCAGGTCGATCTGGTACTCCTTGACCGCCTGATTGACTCGCTCGCTCAGATCGCCGCAGATCACCAGCTTCTTCTCGATGGGATAGTCCACCGAGGCCAGAAATGCCTCCAGCTTCTCTTTCGCTTCGGCGATCACCTGATCCTGCACGTTGTCGATATCGATATCGATCATCTCGGTGTAGAGATCCTTGAGGTCCACATCGACATGGATAACCGACAGCTTGGCGCCGTTGGAGCGGGCTCTGTCCACCGCCTTGTCGATCACCTTGCGGTTATCTTCAGAGAGGTCGATCGCGGCCAGAATATGCTTGTAATAGGTTGTTCCACTCATGGGATGTCTCCTTACCGATCCTTTACTCACTATACCAATCTCTGCTGAAACTAAAATGGTGTCTCAGGCACAGTTTCGGGATTTAAATGAGTTTAATTGTGTGTGGCAAAGGGTCAGCCACTTAGTCACTAACCACTATTTGCCTATAAATTAAACAGGAGTTTGACGCCGGTCACACCCCTTGGCTTGTTGATCAGGAGGGAGAGGCATAGGATGGACCCGTGCTTCGCAATGAACACAAAACAACAAAAAGCATCTGAATACCGCTTTGGGGAGCCACGTGCTCCCCTTTGTTTTTCTGCCTTATCTCTTGTCGCTTTTCTGACGGTTCGGGGACCGGAATCAAGTTAATCTTCCGTGATGTGGTTATGCTGTAGTCAGTTTCTTTGGCGGCTTTCCCATCATCATTCATCCCCAGATTCAGCAGTGGTGTGGCTTTGTCCGCAACGGTCATCCTTCATATCGTCTTGATGTATTGGAGATTCATTCATGATCATTCATCCACAGATCCAGGGTTGCGTTGCTCGTAACTGTCACCCCATCGGCTGTCGCGCCGCCGTGCAGCAGCAGATCGGTCACATCAAGGCTGCTGGCCCGTTCAGCGGCCCCAAGCGGGTGCTGGTGCTGGGAGCCTCCTCCGGGTTCGGACTGGCGTCACGCATTGCGCTCGCCTTTGGTGCCGGTGCCGACACTATCGGCATCTCCTTCGAGCGCGGCCCCTCCGACAAGGGATTGGGGAGCGCTGGTTGGTACAACAACATCTGGTTTCGTGAGGAGGCGGAGCAGGAGGGGCGTATCGCCATCAACCTGATCGGTGATGCCTTCTCCGATGGCATGCGCCAGCAGGCCATCGAGACCATTCGCCAGCAGCTGGGGCAGGTGGATCTGGTGATCTACTCGCTGGCGAGCGGTATCCGGGTGCTGCCGGATGGCACGCAAGTGCGCTCTGTGCTCAAGACTACCGGCCAGCCGTTTAGCGGTTGGGGGCTGGATCTGGAGCGCGATACCCTGGTGCAGCAGTCGCTGGCGCCCGCCACGCCAGAAGAGATCCGCGACACCGTCACCGTGATGGGGGGCGAGGATTGGCAGGTCTGGATGCAGGCGTTGCAGCAGGCCGATTGTCTCGCTGCTGGGGCGCAAACCGTGGCCTACTCCTATATCGGCCCCGAATCCACCTATCCCCTCTATCGGGATGGCACCATCGGTTATGCCAAGGAGCATCTGCACGCCACCGCCGAGACCATCAACCTGCAGCTGGCCGAGATTGGCGGCCACGCCTGGGTGTCGGTCTGCAAGGCGCTGGTGACCAAGGCGAGCGCCTATATTCCGGTGCTGCCGGTTTATCTGGGGCTGCTGATGGGGGTAATGAAAGAGCGCGGCGTCCATGAGGGCTGTATCGAGCAGATGCAGCGACTGTTCGCCGCCAAGATGTACGGGCCCAATGGGGTGGTGGCCGATGGCAACCGGCTGATCCGGATGGATGATTACGAGCTCGACCCGGCCATTCAGGCCGCCGTTTCGGCGCTCTGGCCCAAGGTGACGCCGGACAATTTCCACGCGCTGGGGGATTTTGCCGGGCTGCGGCAGGACTTCATGCAGCTCAACGGCTTCGAGTTGCCAGGGGTCGATTATGCTGCGCCGGTGGATGTCGCCTCCCTTGGCGAGCTGACCCCCTGAGCTAAAAGAAACGGGATCTCCCTCTCGTTGGCGGGTTGATTCGTGACGGGAGTGTGGCGACAATCGATACCAAATCACTGAGGAGAAACAAGATGCTGGCCCAAGCCATGATCGAGAAGTTGAACGAGCAGATTAACCTGGAGTTCTACTCCTCCAATCTCTATCTGCAGATGAGCGCCTGGTGCGAAGACAAGGGCTTTGAAGGGGCGGCGACCTTCCTGCGCCAGCACGCGGTCGAGGAGCGCCAGCATATGGAGCGTCTCTTCACCTATGTGAGCGAGACCGGTGCCATGCCGCGTCTGGGTGCTATTGATGCCCCTCCCCACGAGTTCAAGTCGCTGGGCGACGTGTTCCGTACCACCCTGGAGCATGAGCACCACATCACCAAGTGCATCAATGGTCTGGCCCACGTGGCCTTCACCACCCAGGACTACTCCACTTTCAACTTCCTGCAGTGGTATGTGGCCGAGCAGCATGAAGAGGAGAAGCTGTTCAAGAGCATCGTCGACCGTCTGGGTCTGGTGGGTGAAGATGGCAAAGGCCTCTACTTCATCGATAAGGAGCTGGCCGAACTGGCCAAGGGCGCCCCTGCCAGCATCATGGACAGCAACGCCTGATAGTCGTGGACACTTAGTGTTCAGCCAGTACAATAACGGCCCTTTTAAGGGCCGTTGTTTATTCTGGTGGGCAGTCACCGTTGTGATGTCAGCCAGAGGCAATCACGGTTCTGGCCAGGTGCCGTTTCTATTTTGATAAGTGAGTGATGATGAAGCAGGTCGATGTGGTGGTGATCGGGGCCGGTGCGGCCGGATTGATGTGTGCGGCGCAGGCGGGCTACCGTGGCCGTTCCGTGCTGGTGCTCGATAACGCCAAGAAGCCGGGCCGCAAGATCCTCATCAGTGGCGGTGGTCGCTGCAACTTCACCAACCATCAGGCGGGCGCTCACGCCTACCTGTCGGAGAATCCCCACTTCAGCAAGTCGGCGCTGGCCCGCTACACCCAGCAGGATTTCATCGATCTGGTGGATCGCCACGGGGTCAACTATCACGAGCGCACTTTGGGGCAGCTGTTCTGTCTCGAGAGCGCCAAGGAGATCGTCGATGTGCTGCTCACCGAGTGCGACTGGGCCGGGGTGACCCTGCAGTTCCAGACCGAAATTCTCACCGTCAGCAAGCAGGACGAGGGTTTCGTGCTGACCACCAGCAAGGGTGAGATCGGCTGCCACTCGCTGGTGGTGGCGACCGGCGGTCTCTCCATGCCCAAGCTGGGGGCGACCCCCTATGGCTTCAAGCTGGCGGAGCAGTTCGGCCTCAAGGTGCTGCCGACCCGCGCAGGTCTGGTGCCATTCACCCTCCATCAGGCGGAGAAAGAGGCGTTCGCCGATCTGGCTGGCATCAGCCTGCCGGTCGCGGTGACCGCCGAGGATGGCACCCGCTTCAAGGAGGCGATGCTGTTCACCCATCGCGGCCTCTCCGGCCCCGTCATCCTGCAGATCTCCTCCTACTGGCACGCAGGCGAGAAGATCCACATCAACCTGCTGCCGGAGCTGGATATTCCGGCTGCCCTGCGCGAATGGGCGCAGGCGCATCCGGCGCAGGAGCTGAAAACCGTGCTGGGGCGCGAGCTGCCCAAGCGTTTCGTCGACAAGCTGGTGGAGCTGGGCCAGCTGGTCAGCAAGCCGATGCGCCAGTACAACGAGCGGGAGCTTGAAGGGGTGGCCAATCTGCTGGGTGACTGGCAGATCCTGCCCAACGGCACTGAGGGGTATCGCACCGCCGAAGTGACTTTGGGTGGCATCGATACCAACGAGCTCTCCTCCAAGACCATGGAAGCGCGCAAGGTGCCGGGCCTCTACTTCATCGGCGAGGTGGTGGACGTGACCGGCTGGCTCGGCGGCTACAACTTCCAGTGGGCCTGGTCCTCCGGCTGGGTGGCCGGTCAGTACTGTTGATGTCACAGGGGCTGGTTTATCCGGCCCCGATTTATTGGGCAGGGTTAGGGTGATCGGTCGGATTGCCGCAAGGGGGCGCAGATGCTGGAGAATCAGATGATGTTGTTGGCGGTGTTCGAACGGGCGGCGCTGATGCTGATGACCCTCTTCTTCCTGACCCGCACCCGGCCGTTCCAGCGGCTGTTCCAGAAGCGGGATCACACCCCGGCCGAACTGGTGCTGGTGGCCTCCATCTTCTGTCTGTTTGCGGTGTTCAGCACCTACACCGGCATTCCGGTGGAGGGGGCGCTGATCAACGTGCGGATCATCGCCATTATCTCAGGCGGCATCCTGTTCGGCCCCTGGGTCGGCATTCCGGCCGGGGTCATCTCCGGCCTGCACCGCTACCTCATCGACATGGATGGTCACACCTCGATTCCTTGCCTTATCGCCAGCATCATCGCCGGCCTGCTCGCCACCTGGCTGCACCTGCGCTGCCGCAAGTCGCGACTCTGGCTCTATGGCATTCTGGCAGGAATGCTATGCGAAGGGCTGACCATGCTGCTGATCTGGCTGCTGACCGAGCCCCACGAAGTCGGGGTGGAGATCGTCAACCATATCGCCTATCCGATGATCGCCGGGGCGCTCTGCATCGGTCTTATCATCAAGCTGGTGCAGGATCTGGATGACGAGAAGGAGCTGATTGCAGCAAAGCAGGCCAAGCTGGCGCTCGATATTGCCAACAAGACCCTACCTTTCTTCCAGAGCATCGATCGCCACTCCCTCAGTCAGGTATGCGAGGTGATCCGGCGTGATATCAGCGCCGATGCGGTGGCCATTACCGACACCCATGATGTGCTGGCCTATGTGGGGGTGGGCAAGGACTATTACGAACTGGACGAGCACCACGCCATCAGCGGCATGACCCAGCAGGCAGTGCTGCTTGACCAGATCATCATCAACAACGATCTGCGCCAGTATCACCTCTCCGATTTCCACTCGGTCATCATTATTCCGCTGCGGGAAAACGGCGCGGTGAGCGGTGCTCTCAAGATCTACTACCGCCGCACCCACAGCATTACCAGCTCCCTGCGGGAGATGGCGGTGGGCCTCTCCCAGCTCATCTCCACCCAGATGGAGGTGTCGCGCATCGAGCAGCTCAAGGAGATGACCCGCAAGGCGGAGTTCACCGCGCTGCAGAGCAAGATCAACCCGCACTTCCTGTTCAACGCCCTCAATGCCATCTCGTCGCTGATCCGCATCCGGCCCCAGCAGGCGCGCCAGCTGATTGCCAATCTGGCGGATTACCTGCGCTACAACCTCAACAAGGGGGATGAACTGATCGACATTCAGGAGGAGCTGCAGCAGGTGCGCGACTACGTGGCCATCGAGCAGGCCCGCTTCGGCGACAAGCTGGAGGTGCTGTTCGAGGTGGACGATGTCCACATTCAGGTGCCGAGCCTGCTGTTGCAGCCGCTGGTGGAAAACGCCATCCTGCACGGCATCCAGCCACGCAGTGCGCCGGGTCGGGTCACCATCGAGGTGAAGCAGCTGGCGGGCGGCATCCGGGTATCGGTGCGGGACACCGGTTACGGCATCAGTCAGGCGGTGATCGACGGGGTGGCCGCCGGTCGGGTGGAGAGCCGCAGCATAGGCCTGATGAACGTGCATCAGCGGGTCAAGCTGCTCTACGGCGACGGCCTGCAGCTCAGACGGCTGGAGCCCGGAACCGAAGTCTGTTTCTATCTGCCGGATCAGGAGGCGATGCCATGTTGAAAGCCATTATTGTCGAAGATGAATATCTGGCCCGGGAGGAGTTGGTCTATCTGGTGGGCCAGCACAGCCAGATTGAGATAGTGGCGAGTTTCGAAGATGGGCTGGAGGCGTTCAAATACCTGCAGGATCACGAGGTGGACGTGGTGTTTCTGGATATCCAGATCCCCGCCATCGACGGCCTGCTGCTGGCCAAGAACCTGCACAAGTCCAGCCATCCGCCCCACATCGTCTTCGTCACCGCCTACAAGGAGTTTGCGGTGGAGGCGTTCGAACTGGAGGCGTTCGACTACATCCTCAAGCCCTACAACGAGCCGCGCATCATCAATCTGCTGCAAAAGCTCGAGCAGGCGGGCAAGTCGCAGCCAGCCACCACGGGGGAGGCGAGCGTCGAGGGGAACAGCCCCCACAATCGCACCGTCAATCTGGTGAAGGGAGAGCGCATCATCGTCACCCCCTGCGAACAGATCTACTACGCGGAAGCGGACGAGAAGCTTACCTATGTCTACACCCGCGATGATCGCTACGTGATGACCATGACCATCAGCGAGTTTGTCAGCCGGCTGCCGGCCGAGGGGTTCTTCCGTTGCCACCGCTCCTACTGCGTCAACATCAACAAGATCCGCGAAATAGTCCCCTGGTTTAACAGCACCTATCTCATCCGGCTCCATGATCTGCCGTTCGAGGTGCCGGTCAGTCGCAGCAACATCAAGGCATTCCGTCAGCTGATGCGGCTCTGATTGTCATTCATTCCCGCCGATCTGCATTTCATGCCTTAATCTGCCGGCGCGAGCTGCGTCTTGCCTATAGTGGCCTCAATTTCCTGAAGGCCATCGATCGAGACGTACCATGACCATCGACCAGAATCGTACCCGCTACCTCACACTGTTGGGGACCATCATCACCCAGTTCGCGCTGGGATCCGTTTATACCTGGAGCCTGTTCAACGCCCAGCTCTCCGACAAGCTGGGCGAGCCGGTGAGTCAGGTCGCCTTCGCCTTCGGCCTGCTCAGCCTGTCGCTGGCGGTCGCCTCCTCCATGGCGGGCAAGCTGCAGGAGCGATTCGGTGTGCGCAACGTGACCCTGGGCGCTGGTGTGCTGCTCGGCATCGGCTTCTTCCTCACTGCCCATGCCAGCAATCTGGCGATGCTCTACCTCTGCGCGGGCATTCTGGTCGGTTTTGCCGACGGTACCGGCTACCTGATGACCCTCTCCAACTGCGTGAAGTGGTTCCCGGAGCGCAAGGGGCTGATCTCCGCCTGCTCCATCGGTGCCTATGGCCTCGGTAGTCTCGGTTTCAAATATATCAACCTGCTGCTGCTCTCCAGCTCCGGCCTTGAGACCACCTTCCAGCTGTGGGGGCTGATCGCCATGTCCATGGTGCTGGTGGGTGGCATGCTGATGAAGGATGCGCCCAAGCAGGCCGCCTCCGTGCAGCAGAGCGAGAGCCGTGACTTCACCCTGGCCGAGGCGATGCGCAAGCCGCAGTACTGGATGTTGGCGCTGATGTTCCTCACCGCCTGCATGAGTGGCCTCTACGTCATCGGCGTGGCCAAGGATATCGGTGAGAAGATGGTGGGTCTGCCTGCCGTGGTAGCTGCTAACGCCGTTGCCATCATCGCCATGGCCAACCTCGGCGGTCGTCTGGTGCTGGGTATTCTCTCCGACAAGATGTCCCGTATCCGGGTCATCACCATCGCCCAGTTGATTACCCTGGCGGGCATGGCGCTGCTGCTGTTCGTGCCGCTCAACGCCAACCTCTTCTTCGTGGCGGTCGCCTGTGTGGCGTTCAGCTTCGGCGGCACCATCACCGTCTACCCCTCGCTGGTGAGCGACTTCTTCGGTCTCAACAACCTGACCAAGAACTACGGCGTAATCTATCTGGGCTTTGGTCTGGGCAGCATCATCGGCTCTATCGTGGCCTCCCTGTTTGGCGGCTTTATGGCGACCTTCCACCTGATCCTGGTGTTGCTGGTGGTGGCGCTGGTGCTCTCCCTCACCATCCGCCTGCCTGCACCGGTAGCGGTGGAGCGGGCTTGATCACCATCCCGGACTGCGAGCAATAAAAAGACCCGGGTCATTGGCCCGGGTCTTTTACATTGAAGGGGCGCGAGACTCAGCGAGGCGGCAGCCCCAACAGGTTGCGCAGCTGGCTGGCGGTAGCCTCCACCACGGGCCACTCCCGGCCGGTGACGGTGACGTGACCCATCTTGCGGCCGGGGCGGGCCTCGCCCTTGCCATACAGGTGCAGATGCACTCCGGGCAGGGCCAGAGCGCCAGCCCAGTCTGGCGTGCCGTTTTGCCACAGATCCCCGAGCAGGTTGAGCAGGATGGCGGGCTGTACGTCAGCTTGCGCTGGCAACGGCAGATCGCACAGGGCGCGCACCTGCAGCTCGAACTGGCTGCAACCGGCGTTGTCGATGCTGGGGTGACCCGAGTTGTGGGGGCGGGGCGCCATCTCGTTGACCAGCAGCTCGCCACCGACCAGGAAGAACTCCACCGTCAACACGCCCACATAGTCGAGGGCGGCGATGATGTGTTCGGCGATACGCTGGGCATCGCGCTCCAGCGCAGGCACATTGGCCGGTGAGCGGGTATGATCCAGAATGCCGCCGCTGTGCCAGTTCTGAACCAGCGGAAGGGCACTGATGATACCACTCGGGTTGCGCGCCAGGGTCAGGGCAAACTCCCCCTCCAGCGGCAGACGTTTCTCCAGCACGCAGGGGACGCCGCTGGCCGTCAGGGCCGCAGGCAGCTCCTCGGCGTTCTGGATAGTCCACTGCCCTTTGCCATCGTATCCTTCGCGGGCAGTCTTGAGGATGGCAGGGAAGAGCTCTTCAGTGATGGCGGGCAAGGGTTCGCCCGGCAGCAGGGTCAGGTTCGGGGCGACCGGCACACCGGCGCGGGCCAGAAAGGCTTTCTCTTCCCGGCGATCCTGACAGACCCGCACTGCACTGGCGGCCGGACGCACCGGTTTGTGCTGCTCCAGCAGGGCCAGGGAGGCGGCGGGCACATTTTCGAACTCGCAGGTAATGGCATCGCAGCGGCGGGCCAGTTCGGCCAGAGCCTCGGTGTCGTCATAAGCGGCCACTATCTGATGGTCCGCTGCGGCACCGGCGATGCTGGCGGGGTCCGGATCCAGCACGATCACCTGATAACCGAGGCGATGGGCTGACATCACGAAGTAGCGACCGAGCTGGCCACCACCTAGCATGCCGAGGGTGGCGGGAGGCAGGATCATGCCGGCTCCTCCAGCGTGAGTGCCAGCACCCGGTCGCGCTCGTTGGCACGAAAACCGTCGAGCTGTTGCTGATAACGGGGGGCATCGCCATCCTGCGCGACCGAGAGCAGGGAGACGGCGAACAGACCGGCGTTGGCTGCGCCCGCTTCACCGATGGCGAAGGTGGCGACCGGGACACCCTTGGGCATCTGCGCGATGGAGAGCAGGGAATCCATCCCCTTCAGTTGACGAGTCGGGATCGGTACCCCCAGTACGGGAATGGTGGTCTTGGCAGCCAACATGCCCGGCAGGTGGGCAGCGCCACCGGCACCGGCGATGATGGCGCGCAGACCGCGTTCGCGGGCACTGGCTGCGTATTCAAACAACAGGTCCGGGGTGCGATGAGCAGATACCACGCGCGCCTCGTAGGGGACACCATGCTCCTTGAGGATACGAGCAGCAGCTTGCATCACTGGCCAGTCGGAATCTGAGCCCATCACCAGGCCGATTAAAGGGGGGGTCGTCATTACGGCTTCCTTGGATGTCAAACGTTTGCTGCATGTTACCAAAAAGCCGCGTCAGCGGGTTCAAAATTTCTCGCTGCGCACGATTTCCACCTGCTGCAGAAACGCCACCATGGCGTAGTGCGGGTAGTAGCGCTCCTGCAGGTGGGCCAGCAGCCGCTCCGCCAGCTCGCGGCTGCAGACTGTCTCCAGCCGAATGTTGCCATTCTCGCTCCAGCTGCCATCACGCTCCCCGTGATCGCCCCGACCACGGGCATCGCTGATGGTATAGCCACGCAGACCCTCACGGGTCAGGGTGCGGAGCAGGGTCGCTTCCAGTGCCGATTCGGTGATGACGGTGAGCAGCGTTCTCATCTCAGTTTTCATGACTCAAGACTCCGCAAAAAAGTGGGCCCACTGATAGTAGAGGGGGATCCCCAGCATGATATTGAACGGGAAGGTGACCCCCAGTACGGCACTCAGCGACAAGCCCGGGTTGGCCTGTGGCAGAGCGATACGCATGGCGGCAGGTACCGCGATATAGGATGCGCTGGCCGCCAGGGTGGCCAGCAGGGTCAGGCCACCGAGGGAGAGGCCCATCAGGCTGCCAGTGGCCAGGCCCAGCCAGGCCGAGGCTAGCGGCATCAACAGCGCGAAGCTGAGCAGGAACAGGCCGTGGTGCCGCAAATCCCGGCTTTGACGGGCAACGATCAATCCCATCTCCAGCAGGAACAGCGCCAGTGCCCCCTTGAACAGGTCGACAAACAGGGGTTTGAGCGGGGCAACCCCCTCGGGGCCTGCCAGATAGCCGATCATCATACCGCCAATCAGCAGGGTGACCCCCTTGCCGAGAAACGCCTCGTGAGCGAGTACCCGCCAGCGGGTGTCACGGCTGATCCCGCGGGCCAGCACTATGCCCACCAGAATGGCCGGGATCTCCATCACTGCGAGGAAGATGGAGAGCTGGGATTCAAAGCTGATGCCCCGTACGGTCAGCCAGTTCACCCCGACCGCGAAGGTCGCCACACTGACCGAGCCATAGTGGGCGGCGGTGGCGGCAGCGTCGATCCGGTTGAGTTTGACCCTTAGCAGGGCGAAACCGATCAGGGTTTGCCCAATTCCGAGCAGGATCACCAGGCCCAGTTGCGGCAGCAGTGGCAACAAGGGTTGTTGTGATAGACCCACACCCCCCTTGAGACCGATAGCAAGGAGCAGGAAGAGAGAGAGGGTGTCATAGAGTGCGGGCGGCAGTTTCAGTTCGGAGCGCAGCAAACCGGCCAGCAGACCAAACAGAAAAAACAGAACAACGATATCCAGCATAGGGGGATTGATAGCCAAGAACAGGTTGTATGATGCTAGGGCTTGTAATTTATCGATAAAATCAGATTATTACTGATGAAACTTCGATAAAAACTGATAACACCATGCTCAACTATAAACAGCTCTATTACTTCTGGCATGTGGCACGCTGTGGCGGTGTGACTCGGGCAGCGCAGCAATTGCATCTCACGCCGCAAACCATCAGTGGCCAGGTCAGCGAGCTGGAGCAGGTGCTGGGGGTGGCCCTGTTCAGTCGGGTAGGTCGTCGCCTGGTGTTGACGGCCGCAGGTCGGCAAGCGCAAGAGCAGGCAGATGTCATCTTTTCGCTGGGGGCCGAATTGGAGCACACCCTGCGCCATGCCAGTCGGGAGCTGACCATGCAGGTGGGGATCGCCGACTCGGTACCGCGCACCCTGGCGTTCGAGTTGTTGGCCCCTGTTATGGCACTGGCAACCCCGTTGCGGCTGGTCTGTCATGAGGAGCGGGCCGAGCAGCTATTCAGCGAATTGGCTCGTCACAAGTTGGATATGGTACTGATCGACAGACCCCTGCCAGCTGACAGCGGGTTTCGCGGCTACAACCACGAGCTGGGGCGCAGCCCGCTGGCGCTGTTTGCCAGCCCGGAACTGGCAGCGCGAGCACGGGACGGTTTTCCCGCCTCGCTGGAGGGGTTGCCCCTGCTCATCCCCGGCGAGAAATCTGCAACGCATGATCGGCTGTTGGCCTGGTATCGCCAACAAGGGATCAATCCCCACCTGGTGGGGCAGTTTGATGACTCCACCCTGATGAAGTCATTCGGCAAGGCGGGTATGGGGATCTTCCCGGCGCCGCTGGCGATGGCTGACGAGATTGGTCGTCTCTATGGGGTGGAGCGGATCGCGACCCTGAAAGAGGTTACCCTCTCTTACTATCTGGTCTCGGCCGGGCGTCATCTCTCCCATCCCGGGGTACAGGCGGTGATGGCGGGTGCCCGAGCCAGACTGGCGGCGTTAGAAAAGAGTAAGTAGAAATCTGGATGGCTATACATCCAGTATGGCACTGCCTATAATCCTCCCGCTTTGGCGCATCATGCTTAATAGGGAATCCGGTGAGAATCCGGAGCTGGCGCGCAGCGGTAAGGGGGAACGAAGCGACATCAGGGCACTGCCGTCAGGCGGGAAGCCGTCGCCGTAGGCCATCAGCCCCCGAGCCCGAAGACCTGCCAGAGTTCGTATTTCGGGCCGAGAGAAACCGGCCACGAAGTAGATACTTACGCGAACTTAAGGATCTCTCATGTCGAAGAAATTTCTGGCGGCTGCCCTGTTGCCGACGGCGGCGTTTGCTCAAACCACCATCCCCATCAATCCCACTCTGGTGATCACGGCCAATCGCGTGGAACAGCCAGTCAGCTCGGTGCTGGCGCCTGTTGTGGTGATCGAGCGTGCCGAGATCGAATCTCGTCAGGTACAGAGTTTGCCTGATCTGCTGAAAACCCTGCCTGGTGTGCAGATGGCGACTCTGGGAGGCCGGGGCCACATCAGCAGTCTGTTTGTCCGTGGAACCAACTCCAACCACTCTCTGGTCTTGATGAATGGTCGTCCGATTGCCGCCATGGTGGCGGGCACTCCCGACCTCAGCCAAATTCCGCTCGGCAATATCGAGCGCATCGAGTATATCCGTGGCCCACGAGCGGCAGTGTATGGTTCTGATGCCATTGGCGGCGTTATCAACCTCATCACCAAAACATCCGCCAAGAATGGCAGCGAGACACATATCAAAGGCGGTGCTGGCAGCAATGGTTATGGTCAGGGCGAGCTAAGAACGGTTCAGTCATTGGGCCAAAAAACCGATATGAATATGCTCATCGGCTACGAGCGTACCGATGGTTTTGATATTAAGGCGCAAGATGGCTTTACCCCTATACAGCCTGATCGGGATGGGTTTGCTGGTTTGAATGGCCAGATTGGTCTGAATCACCGTTTCAATGATGCCTGGAGTGCCGACATTAACGCACAGGGTTACAACAACCTCACTGATATAGATGGTAGTGAAGACTGGCTTGCGCCCGGCGTTCCATCATCAGATCAAAGTCGGGTTCAGGCTTTCCAATATGATGGTGGTCTTAAATTCCAGAGTGAGACGTTGATCAGCCGGTTAGAGGCCAGTTATGGCGAGAACAAGCTGAAGAACTGGCTGGAGAGTAATGGGGAAGAGACTGGCCAACCCATTCATACAGGTTTGACACGCTTATCCTGGATCAATAGCTGGAGTGGTATTGAAGGGGGCAGCCTGACAGGCGGTGCAGATTGGCAGCGTGAGGAGATGAAGTCAGACTCTCGAGGGTCTAACAAAGCTTTCAATGCCCCCGACCGCGACAATACCGGTCTGTTTGCCGTGGGGAGCTACCGTTGGCAGGCGCTGCTGTGGGAGCTTTCTGGTCGTACCGATGACAACCAGCAATATGGTCGTCACAACACCTGGTCTGCCGCCAGCGGGCTGGATATCGATGAGAACCATAATGTTCGGCTGAGCTACGGTACTGGCTTCAAAGCGCCCACCTTCAACCAGCTCTATTATCCGGGGTCTGAGAATCCGACACTCAAGCCTGAAGAGAGCAAAAACCTGGAGTTGGGTCTGTCAGGTCGCTATTCAGCATGGGATTGGTCTGTAAATCTGTATCGCAACCGCATCGACAATCTGATTTATTGCCTGACTAGTATGAGCTACACCTGCAATCCCAAAAATACTACTGCGGATATCAAAGGGGTGGAAACGGAGCTCGGCATCGACACCGGACCAGTGCATCATCGTTTGAGCTACGACTACACCAGAGCCAAAGATACGGGTAACCAGGATTTGCAGCTGCTGCGTAGAGCTGAACATAAAGGCAGCTGGATCGCAGATACCCGATTCGATGCCGCAACACTGACTGCTGAGCTGCTCTATGTCGGCAAGCGCTATGACAATAACTGGGCGACTAGCCAGCGGGTGGAACTCGGTGCCTATACGCTGTTAAACCTGGCTGCCAGTTACGAGGTGACTCAGCAATTTACCTTGGGAGGCCGTATAGATAACTTGTTCGATCGTGATTACGCCGCTGCCTATGGTTATGCATCACCGGGTACCGAGTTCAAAGTGACAGCCGACTACCGCTTCTGATGCCTTATTCGGTTCATCCTTGAAAAACTGAGGCCCTGCCATTGGCGGGGCCTTTTCTATTGACGGCAGGCGGGAGTATGATCGCCCCCTTGCAGCAAAGGGGAGCTCAAGTGGCCAATATTCTCGTGTTCGACTCCGGTATGGGTGGCCTGACCATCTACCGCGAGATCCGCCGCGTTCTGCCGGCACACAACTATTTCTACTGCTTCGACAACGCCCACTTCCCCTATGGTGAATTGAGCGAGCCCGCCCTCATTGCTGCCTGCACCCGCTTGGTGACCACCATGGTGGCCCGTCATCATATCGATTTGGTGGTGATCGCCTGCAACACGGCCAGCACCATAGCGCTGCCGGCCCTGCGTGAGGCGCTGGATATTCCCGTAGTGGGAGTGGTGCCAGCCATCAAGCCCGCCGCTGCACAGACTCACAACGGTTGTATCGGTCTGCTGGCTACGCCGGGCACGGTGAATCGCGACTATACCCACGAACTGATTGCCCAGTTTGCCCCCGGCAAGCGGGTGCTGCTCAAAGGCACAACCGAGCTGGTAATAGAAGCGGAGCACAAGCTGGCGGGCCTGCCGGTCAATATGGCGCTGCTGCGCGAGGTACTGGCCGACTGGCTGGAGGGGGAAGAGAAGCCGGATACGCTGGTGCTCGGTTGCACCCACTTCCCGCTACTCAATGAAGAGATTGGGCAACTGATGCCGCAATGCCAGCTTATTGACTCGGGCTGTGCCGTCGCCAAACGAGTGGCCTGGTTGCTGAGCCATGGCGGGCATGCCGCCGTGCAGCCTCTATATATAGAAGAGGTGATAGCCAGCGCTTACTGTACCCGGCTGGATGGGGAGGCCCAAAAACTGACAGCCCCCTTGCAAGCATGGGGGCTGTCATCACTGGAAGAGGTAAGGTACTGACGAGCGGTTAAACGTCAGCTTCGCTACCTTCCCTTTCTTCTTTATCACGTTTGTCATTCGCTTCACGCACCTTGAGGGTGCGCTGCTGGTACTCTTTGTCATTCAAAGCAGCAATCGCCTTGGCGGCATCGGCGGCGGGCATTTCCACGAAACCGAAACCTCTGCGCTTGCCGGTTGCCTTGTCTTTCATCAACCGCACGGAAATGACCTGGCCCTGTTCGGCAAACAACTCGCGCACAGCAATCTCATTGGCGCGATAGGGCAGGTTGCCTACATATAAGGTGCAAGTCTCCTGATTGGCGATCGACTCGGCGACGTTAGCCGGGGTTCGCTTCAGGAGCAGTGGTACCACGAAACCACCGATGGCCAGACCGGCAGCAAAAATCACTTCCACTTTCAAAGAGAACTGCAGGGCCTGGGCAACCAGGTAACCAACCACTGCCAATACCAAAGCAAGGATAGCGGCCTGTGTATAGACGGGAAACTTGGATAAATTCATCTTATAAAGACCTTTTGTAAATGAAAGCAAAAAAGGTGCAACACTATATTCACCTCCATGGTAACCAGCTTTCCTGATTGGCGCTACCATGGACCACTCGGGAGAGGTTATCGGCTCCAGTATGGCATTCCCAAGCTCACTAAAGGCGACATAAATGACGCTAAAATGGGAGTGATATAACTGGATTGTGGATAACATTGTATATATACACTGAACAAGTTGTTTCTAATTGAATAATTTGAAATTTTCGTGATTTTCTTCAAAAAAAGTCTTGTCATCGCGTCGCGGCTCCCTATAATGCGCC
>NZ_CDDH01000075.1 GCF_000819725.1 Aeromonas australiensis
CCCCGACCGCCACCGAGAGGTTGAAGTCGAGCAGCCAGAGGGTCCAGCTCCCCCCCACCACCGCCAGCGGCAAGGTGGTGAGAATGAGCAGCACCTCCTGAACGCGGCGAAACGCCAGATAGAGCAGCAGCACGATAATGGCGACTGTGAGCGGCACCACGTAGGCCAGGCGCGCCTTGGCCCGCTCCATGTATTCGTATTGGCCGGACCAGGTGAGGGCGTAGCCTGCCGGCAGCACCAGCTGTTTGTTCACCTCGGCCTTGGCCTCATCGACGAAGGAGCCGATATCGCGGCCGCGAATATCGACGTAGACCCAGCCGTTGAGGCGCGCGTTTTCACTGCGCAGCATGGGGGCCTCGTCGCTGATGTAGACCCGCGCCACGTCCGCCAGCGCGATGCGCGCACCGCTCGGCGTCACCACCGGCAGCAGCTCGAGGCTCGCTACCGAGTCGCGATAGCTCTGGGGATAGCGCAGGTTGATGGGATAGCGCTCGCGCCCCTCGATGGTCTGACCCACCTCCATGCCGCCCACTGCGGTGGCGAGCACCGCCTGCACATCGGCGATGTTCAGGCCGTAGCGGGCCGCTTTCAGCCGGTCGATATCCACCTTGACGTAGCGGCCACCTGCTACCCGCTCGGCGTAGACCGATGAGGCGCCCTCCACCTTGCCGACAATCTGCTCAAGCTGTTGGCCGAGCTGTTGGATCACCTTGAGATCCGGCCCCGCTATCTTGATGCCGACCGGGGTTTTGATGCCGGTAGCCAGCATGTCGATGCGGGTCTTGATGGGGGGTACCCAGGCGTTGGTGAGGCCGGGGAAGCGGATAAGGGAGTCGAGCTCTTCTTTCAGCTGCTCCGGGGTCATGCCGGGGCGCCATTGATCCCGGGGCTTGAGCTGGATGCTGGTCTCCATCATCACCAGATCGGCGGGGTCGGTGGCGGTCTCGGCTCGCCCCGCTTTGCCGAACACGTTCTGCACCTCGGGCACGGTACGAATGAGCTTGTCGGTCTGCTGCAAGATCTCCCGCGCCTTGCCCACCGAGATATTGGCTGCGGTGGTGGGCATATACATGATGTCCCCCTCATCGAGCGGCGGAATAAACTCTGAGCCCAGGTACTTGAGCGGCCAGAAGCCCGCCACCGTCAACACGGCGGCGATGGCCAGGGTGGTTTTTGGACGGGCCAAGACGGCCTTGAGCAGCGGCACATATGCCTGGCTTAAGCCACGGTTGAGGGGGTTGGCCTGCTCCGCCAGCACCTTGCCGCGGATGAAGTAACCCATGATCACCGGCACCAGCGTGATGGCGAGCGCGGCAGCGGCGGCCATGGCGTAGGTCTTGGTGTAGGCGAGGGGGTGGAACATCCGTCCCTCCTGCGCCTCCAGCGCGAACACCGGCAGGAAGCTGATGGTGATGATCAGCAGGGAGAAGAAGATGGCGGGCCCCACTTCTATGCTCGCTTCGGTGATGATCCGCCAGCGGTTCTGGTCGGTGAGCGCCTCCCGCTCCATATGTTTGTGGACGTTCTCGATCATCACGATGGCGCCATCTACCATGGCGCCGATGGCGATGGCGATGCCCCCCAGCGACATGATGTTGGCGTTGATCCCCTGCAGGTGCATGACGATGAAGGCGGTCAGGATGGCGATAGGCAGGGTGATGACCACCACCAGCGACGAGCGCAGGTGGAACAGGAAGGCGAGACAAACCAGCACCACCACGGCAAACTCCTCCACCAGCTTGCCGGAGAGGTTGTCGATGGCGCGCTGGATAAGGTCGGATCGGTCGTAGACGGTGACGATCTCTACTCCTTCCGGCAGGCTGCTTTTCAGCTCTGCCAGCCGTTTCTTGACCCCGTCGATGGTGTGCTGGGCATTCTCGCCGTAGCGCATGACGATGATGCCGCCCACCACTTCCCCTTCGCCGTTGAGCTCGGCGATGCCACGCCGCATCTGGGGGCCGGTGACCACATCCGCCACATCACCCAGCAGCAGCGGGGCGCCGCGCACAGTGGTGCCGAGCGGGATCTGTTTTAAGTCCTCCACGCTTTTCAGATAGCCATTGGAGCGCACCATATATTCCGCTTCCGCCATCTCGATGACGGAGGCACCGGTCTCCTGATTGCCCTGTTTGATGGCGGTCTCGATAAGGGAGAGCGGGATGCCGTAGGCGCGCAGCTTGTCCGGATCGACCCGCACCTGATACTGGCGCACCATGCCGCCGACGGTGGCGACCTCGGAGACACCATTGACGGTCTGCAGCTCGTACTTGAGGAACCAGTTTTGTAGGGAGGTGAGCTCGCTGAGGTCATGCTTGCCGGTTCTGTCCACCAGGGCGTACTGATAGACCCAGCCCACCCCGGTGGCATCGGGGCCGAGCTGGGGGCGGGCGGAGGCGGGCAGGTTGGGGGCCACCTGGCTCAAATACTCCAGCACCCGGGCGCGGGCCCAGTAGAGGTCGGTGTTGTCGTCAAACAGCACATAGACGAAGGAGTCGCCGAAGAAGGAGTAGCCGCGCACCGTGGTCGCCCCCGGCACCGCCAGCATGGCGGTGGTAAGCGGATAGGTCACCTGATCCTCCACCACCTGGGGCGCTTGACCCGGGTAGGAGGTTTTGATGATCACCTGCACGTCGGAGAGATCCGGCAGGGCATCCACCGGGGTCTGTTTGACCGACCAGAGCCCCCAGGCGGTGAGCATGACAGTCAGCAGCAGTACCAAAAAGCGGTTGCCGATGGACCAGCGAATAATCGACGGGATCATGATCTGGCTCCTTGCTCATTCGGTGCAGAGAGCGAAGTGCGGTTGCCTGCGAGACAGCGAACGAGGGAGGAAATCATGATTTCTTCTCCATCGCGGGCATCGCCATCTGATGCTGGCTATGGTCCATGCCTTCCATCTTCTCCATCTCATCCGTTGCAGGCTTGGCGTTGCCCTCAGTAACGGGTGCCTTCTCCTGATGGATGGAGATGATGCGGTACTCATCCCCCTCCTGCATCACCTGCAGGTGCAGGGTCTGCCCTTCGGTGAGCTTGCTGATATCGACCCCGTCGGCCACGGTGAACTCCATCTCCATCGCAGGCCACTGCCACTCGGGGATGGGTGGGTGTGCCACCATCAGGGTGCGGTTGGCCAGATCGATGCTTTCAACCTCGCCCTGGGTCCACACCAGGGTGGGGCGTACCGCCGTCATGCGCTGGAAGTCCGAATCGATAGCCGACTCCGAGTCAAGCAGGAACTGGGCCGATCGGACTATGCTGTCCCCTGCCTCTACCCCCGCCGTGATAGCGACCTTGTCGCCAAACTGGGGGCCCAGGGTGACGGCCACCGACTTGAAGTTACCATCCCCCAGTGCCAGCACCAGCCGGTCCTGACTGCCGGTGCGGATCACCGCTTCGCTCGGCACTACCCGCTGGGGTTCACCCTGCCCGGTGCGAATGCTCACCTTGGCAAACATATTGGGTTTCAAAAACTCGTCCGGGTTGGCAAAGCGCAGCCGCACCTTGAGGGTGCGGGTGGTGGCATCCAGGGTCGGGTAGAGGTAATCGACCCGCCCCTGCCAGTGGCGGCCGGGGGCATAGTCGAGGGTCATGGTGACCGGATCCCCCACCTTCAGCTGGGCGGCCTGGCGCTCGAACACCTCGGCACTCACCCACACCTGTTTGAGGGTGCTGATGTTAAACAGCGCTGCGGCGGGCTCCACATACTGGCCCTCGCGCACCTTCAGCTCGGAGACATAGCCGCTGCTGGGGGCATAGATACGTACCGTCTCCTGCACCTGACGGCTGCGCTTGAGGGCCGCTATCTGATCCGCCGGTACCTGCAAGGATTTGAGCTTGCCCTCGGCGGCGCGCAGCAGCAGCGGGTTGGCTGTGCCCTTTGTGTTGCTTACGCCTAGGGCGAGCAGGTACTCGTGCTGGGCGTTGACCAGATCCGGCGCGTAGAGCTCGTAGATAAGGCTCCCCTTGCTCACCTGCTGCCCTTCGCTCTTGATGGCGAGGGTGCGGATCCAGCCCGCCATGCGGGCGTTGACCGCCTCCAGCCGATCTTCGTCATAACCGACATAGCCCACCGTCTCGATCTGCTGGTGGATAGGCAGCTTCTCCACCTTGGCCAGTCTCACCCCCAGGTTCTGCTGGATCTCGGGGCTGATGGTGACAGTGCCCGGTGAGCCGCCCTGTTTTTCCTCATAGACGGGGATAAAGTCCATCCCCATGTTGTCCTTGGCCGGGCCATCGCGCTTGTCGCGGGGATCCATGGGGTTGACCCAGTAGAGTGGGGTCTTGACTTTGGCCTTGGCGCTATCGTGGCTCTGTTTGGCAGCCCAGTAGCCGCCACCAGCGCCAAGGGCCAGCAGCAGAGCCGATACCAGCAGTTTCTGGCTCATCGGACACCCCCACTCAGCGGGAGAGGAGCAGGGCAGTTGGCGGTGACTAAGCCGCGAATAGGGGTCAGTGACATCATATCTCTTCTCTTGTGCAGGCCGCCGGATGGGAGATGGACAAGGCATCACCCAAGGGATTGGCGGCAAACGGGGCGCAGCTGTGTCAGTGCGCACGGCGCCCTGTGAGCGGGCCGGTTTGGCCGGGGCACAGGGTCAGGCAAGGCGGCAGAGAACGGGCAAGCTGAGGCTGGCCTGTGCCGCAAGAGAAGGACTTTCTAGTGACGCAGCACCGACAGCATCAGGTGCCGGCGCGGCCAGGAGGGAGGATGGGAACCACGGGATCTCAGGAAGGGATCCCGCAACCAGTTGTCCAGCACACTGCTTGCCGTACCCAGGGGCAGCAACAACAGCGGCAAGATAAACAGGGAGAGCAGCATGCCAAATAGCGGCAAGAGGTTGGTGCCACTCGGGGTGCCGCTCTGCATCTTGCAACTGTCAGCGCTGGTTGTTGTTTCGTTGCCTTGATGGCAGGAGGAGATCACTCGGTTGGCAGAGTGAGGCGCCTCGATGAGGGCGTCAGGCTTGGCATCACTCGAAACAAGCGGCAATGCTGACATATGGTGATTGGGCATCGCCTTGGCGTGAGTGAGCGGCACAATAGAGCGGACAAGACCGTCGAAGGAGAGAGATGGACCATGCATGCTGACGCACAAGGTCAGGTTGCAGACAAGCAGCAGCGCCAGCAATAGCCGGGCCATCAGAACAGAGGGTAATCTTGTTGCAAGCCGGGTGAGTGACAATCAGAGCATCCTGCAGGAGCCAGAGTTATCTGACTCTAAACCTTGCTTCTGGTAGAAGGTCAAGGAGAGCGCTGTCGTTGTTGCTCCAGATAGATATCGCTGTATTTCTCCAGCAGCTGTTCGATCCACTGGTTCATACCGGGTGCTTGCAGCATGGGTTCCAGTTGTTCAAGGGTGGCGAGATGGGGAGACTTCAGGGAGAGGGAGATATAGAGCTCTCCCTGCTGCAGTGGCCATGGCAGATCGGCCAGACCACTATTTGGATAGTTTTCCCGCAAGAAAAGGCGTCCGGGGGCGCGGCCATAAGGGACAAAATCTACTCTGTCGTTGGCTAGCAGGCCAAACATCTGTTTGAGGGTGTTGACCCTGTGGATGCGGGTATGGTCTTGCAAAAAACCATCCAGCTCGCTGCCGAGGCTGACACCAATCATCATGGCGCCCCGCAGTCCGGTCAGATCCTCCCGTCGTTGCAACAGGCGGTTGCTGGGCTGACGCACAAACACCGCCATGTCGTTGATGCCCATGGGCGTCTGGGTAAAACGGGAGTAGCCTTCTCTCTCTCTGTTGCGCAGTGCACAGATATTGATGTCCACCTCGCCCGCTTCCACCTTTTGCTGGCAGCGAGCCCAGGGACCGACATAAGAGAGATCCACTTTGAGGCCGAGGCGTTGATAGAGTGTACTTACTACCTCGGCGCAGACGCCCACGATCTTGCCGTCCGTGTGCCAGTTCCACGGAGGATAGTCATGATGGCCGCAAGCCGTGAGGGTCGAGCTTGCCAGGGTGGCAGAGAGCAACCAGTGGATCAGCATTAAATCATTCCCGAATGATGTCCCCTGATTCTAGATGAAGATGGAGGCATGAATTCAGATAATAGGTGCAACGCCCATGCATTGAGGAGAGGGGGGCAACAGCCGATAGGGGCACGCTTCTTCTCGCAAGGGGCTCACATTTTTCTGGCTTAGGTGGCTCCCAGTTCAGCGATACTCAACGGTCAGCAGCAGCCAATAGAAAACGGCAGCGAGTGGCTGCCGTTTTGTTATCTCGCAAGATCAGAGCCTTACTTCTGCTCCATGATGATCTGCAGAAGATCACCCTCCAGCAGGGCGCGCTTGACCAGCGCAAAGCCGCCATAGGTCGGCTGGTTCTGGAAGCGGGCTTTCACGATAGGCAGGCCACGGTGGAAGCTCGGCAGGGATTGATGCTCAACGCAGCGACGGATAGCCGGGAAGAGGATCTCTTCGGCGGCGGTGATTTCGCCGGCGATCAGCACTTTCTGCGGGTTGAACAGGTTGACCGTGATGGCCACCGCCCGTCCCAGATGCTCACCCACGTTCTCGATCACGCTGCGGGCCAGTTCATCGCCCGCCAGCGCCGCCTTGCACACCTCCCCAATGGTGATGTGCTTCTCTTGCAGCGCGCTCTGGTGGCCGCGGCTGATAAGCTCCTTAACCTTGTCCACGATGGCTTCGTTGGAAGCGATGGTCTCGAGGCAGCCAAAGTTGCCACAGTGGCAGCGCTTGCCCAGCGGCTCGACCTGAATATGGCCGATCTCGCCGACGTTGCGATTCTGACCAAGGAACACCTGCCCCTTGGTGATGATCCCCGACCCCGTCCCCTGATGGACGCTCACCAGGATCGAATCCATGCAGTCGCGGGACTCGCCGAAGAAGTGTTCGGCCAGCGCCAGCGAGCGGGTGTCGTTGCCCACGTAGCAGGGGAGGTTGAAGTGGTTCTCAAGCAGTTTGGCCAGCCCCAGATTGCGGATCTGGTACTTGGGGGTGTAAATGACCATGCCCGATTCCGGGTTGACCAGACCCGGCATGGTCAGCGCGATGCTGATGAGGTTGCGGCTGCGTTCGCTGTTGGCATCGATAAAAGCGCCAATCTCCCGCAGCAGCATGTCGACCACGGGTTGCTGGTCGATCTCGGTCACCTGAATGGCGTGCTGGTCGAGCTCCTTGCCATCGAGGTCATAGAGACTCAGCTGCAGGTAGCCACGGCCCAGCTTGGCGGAGACAAACTGAAAGCGATGCTTGATGGTGGTCAGGGAGATGGCGCGCCGTCCGCCGGTTGAGGCTTGCGGCGAGGTCTCCTTGATCAGACCATGCTCGATCAGTTGCCGGGTTATCTTGGTCACGCTGGCCGGGGCCAGCTGACTCAACTCGGCAATTTTGACCCGGGAGATGGGGCCTTGCAGGTCGATGAGCCGATACACGGCTGCACTATTGACCTGCTTGATAAGATCTACGTTTGCTATTTGTCCGCCAGTCATGATGTCACTGTTGTGTGTAGTGTCCGTTAACCACGGTCCCACGGACCGTGAAGTCCTGATCGAAGACAGTAAGGTTGGCGATTTTACCGACCTGGATACTACCGAGACATGAGTCCCATCCAATGGCGCGCGCGGGGTAGAGGCTGGCCATTCTCAGTGCTTCATCGAGCGGTAATCCGACCTGCTTGACCAGATTCTCCACCCCCTCAATCATGGTGAGGGAGGAGCCGCCGAGTGTACCATTCTCGTCGACACACTGACCATCGCGTAAAAAGACGGTGGTGCCACAAAAATCAAATTTCTCAAAGCCTTCCGGTGCGCCAGCGGCGGCGGTTGCATCGGTGACCAGCACCAGTCGCTCACCCAAGATTTTGTGGGCCAAGCGCACATTGGCCCAGTGCACATGATGGCCATCGACGATGACGCCGGCGTAGACATCCTTGCGGTCATAGATGGCGCCCACGACACCCGGCTCGCGACCGTTGAGAGTCGGGGTCATGGCGTTGTAGAGGTGGGTCGCAAAGCGAATACCGTTATCAAACCCGGCCATCGCCTGCTCGTACCCTGCAGCAGAGTGACCGGCCGAGACCAGGATCCCGGCCTCCACCAGACGGCGGATATGCTCAGGTGCATTGCGCTCCGGTGCCAGGGTGATCTTGGTGATGGCATCGGCGTTGGCACAGAAGAAGTCGATCATCTCGTCAGCGGGCTGACGAATCTGCGCGGCAGGGTGGATCCCCTTGCGCTTGAGGTTGGTGTAAGGCCCTTCCAGATGGACGCCCAGCACCTCGTTGGGATGGGCAGCCATGTAGTCACGGGTCACCGCAACGGCCTGCTTCATGTCAGCATCAGGGCTGGTGATCAGAGTCGGCAGAAAACTGGTGGTACCGGACTTGAGGTTGGCTGCCTGCATGGTGGCCAGGGTCTCGACAGTTATCTCGGTGTTGAACATCACCCCGCCACAGCCGTTGAGCTGCACATCGATAAAGCCGGCGGTCAGGTTGGCACCCTTAAGGTCAATCTGTTCAACCTCGGCCGGCAACTCGGCCAGGTGAGAGACGGCGACAATCTTGTCGCCCTCGATAAGCACCCCGTAACCGGTCAGCACGCAGCTGCCGGTGTAGAGGGTGCAGTTGGTCAATGCGTACATGATTGCTCCTTACAGTCTGCCGATGTTAGCCGCTTCCAGCTGCTGGAAGTAGCGAACGGTCTTGACCTTGAGCTCCATGGTGGAGGGCTCATCGCACACCATCATTCCCTTCGGATGCAGTTGCAGGGTGGAGATGGTCCACATGTGGTTGACGCTGCCTTCCACCGCGGCCTGCAGGGCCAGGGCCTTACCGTGGCCGGTGACCAGGATCATGATCTCTTCCGCATCCATCAGGGTGCCGACACCCACGGTCAGGGCCAGCTTGGGCACCTGCTCCATATCGCCGCCAAAGAAGCGGGAGTTGGCGATACGGGTATCTTCGGTCAGGGTCTTGATCCGGGTGCGTGAGGCCAGGGAAGAGGCCGGCTCATTGAACGCGATGTGGCCATCGTTGCCTACGCCGCCCATGAACAGGTGGATCTTGCCGTAGGACTTGATCTTGTCTTCGTAGCGCTTGCACTCGGCCACCAGATCCTCGGCATTGCCGTTGAGGATGTTGATGTTCTCCGGGCGAATGTCGATGTGGTTGAAGAAGTTGTTGTGCATGAAGCTGTGGTAGCTCTCCGGGTGATCTTCCGGCAGGCCGACGTACTCGTCCATGTTGAAGGTGACTACGTGCTCGAAGCTCACTTCACCGGCTTTGTGCAACTCGATCAGGCGCTTGTAGGTGTTGAGCGGGGTGCCACCGGTGGGCAGGCCCAGTACGAAAGGGCGTTCGCTAGTCGGCTTGAACGCGTTGATGCGGTCAACGATGTAACGAGCAGACCACAGGCCTACTTGGCTGGCAGATTTCAACGGGATCAGGCGCATATGGGATACCTCTGTGTCGGGTTGCGACCGGTTTGGCGGTGGCAATTGGCTAAGACGGATTCAAGTTGTTTTATAGCGTAAATAAAGATTGCGAACTAAGCCACATCTATCCACCACCTTTATCTTGTTTGGGTGATAACGATCACGATTATCGGTTTATTAATTTGCGCAGCGAAATAAAAGCCCTAGACTGCCAATCAAGCCTTGATGGCTTATGCGTCAAACGTGATAAGCACTTAATTTCTAGAAAAACATTAACTAAGGAGAGGAACCGTGAACATTCTCGGTTATTTGCAAAAGATCGGCCGTGCCCTGATGGTGCCGGTAGCGGTATTGCCTGCCGCCGCGATCCTGATGGGGGTTGGCTACTGGATTGACCCGAATGGTTGGGGTGGTGACAGTGCGCTGGCCGCCTTCCTGATTAAAGCGGGCGCAGCCATTATCGATAACATGTCTGTGCTGTTCGCCGTTGGTGTGGCTTACGGTATGTCCAAAGATAAAGACGGTTCCGCTGCCCTGGCCGGTCTGGTCGGTTTCCTGGTGGTGACCACTCTGCTGAGCCCGGGTGCCGTGGCCCAGATCAAGAGCATCCCGCTGGAAGAGGTTCCTGCTGCATTCGGCAAGATCAACAACCAGTTTGTCGGCATCCTGTGTGGTGTGATTGCCGCCGAGCTCTACAACCGCTTTAGCAGCGTTGAGCTGCACAAGGCGCTCTCCTTCTTCTCCGGCCGTCGTCTGGTACCGATCGTAACCTCCGTGGTGATGATCATCGTATCCTTCATTCTGATGGCGGTATGGCCGGCCATCTACGGTGGTCTGGTTGGTTTCGGTGAATCCATTGTGAGCCTGGGTTCCACTGGCGCTGGTATCTACGCCTTCTTCAACCGTCTGCTGATCCCGATTGGTCTGCACCACGCCCTGAACTCCGTGTTCTGGTTCAACGTGGCCGGTATCAACGACATCCCGAACTTCCTGGGTGGTCAGGCTACCATCGATGCCGCGCTGGCCGCTGGCAAGAGCCTTGAGCAGGTGAAAGGCGTGGTCGGTATGTATCAAGCTGGCTTCTTCCCTATCATGATGTTCGGTCTGCCGGGTGCTGCACTGGCCATCTACCACTCCGCTAAGAAAGAGAACAAAGAGAAAGTTGCCTCCATCATGATCGCAGCTGCCTTTGCCTCCTTCTTCACCGGTGTAACCGAGCCGCTCGAGTTCTCCTTCATGTTCGTGGCGCCGGTACTGTATGTCATCCACGCCGTACTGACTGGTATCTCCGTGTTCATCGCCGCCTCCATGCAGTGGATGGCCGGCTTCGGCTTCAGTGCCGGCCTGGTGGATATGGTGCTCTCCAGCCGCAACCCGCTGGCGACCAACTGGTACATGCTGATTGCTCAGGGTCTGGTCTTCTTCGGCCTTTACTACACCGTGTTCCGCGTAGTGATTGCCAAGCTGAACCTGAAAACTCCGGGTCGTGAAGATGAAGAAGAGACTGCGCCGGCTGCCGCTCAAGCTACCAACCGTACCGAGCTGGCCAAGCAGTATCTGGAAGTGCTGGGTGGTCAGGACAACCTGGTCTCCATCGATGCCTGTATCACTCGTCTGCGTCTGACTCTGAAAGACCGCAGCATCGTCGATGAGCGCAAGCTCAAAGCCCTGGGTGCGGCCGGTGTGGTCAAACTCGGTGAGCAGAACCTGCAGGTGATTCTGGGCCCATTGGCCGAAATCATCGCCGGTGAGATGAAAGCCCTGCGTTAATCGAGCGACTCGCTCACCTCAAGTCTAAGTCCATTGTTGACATAACTAAGGGCCCCGCTCAGGGGCCCTATATAAAAAAGCCAAGAAAATCCAACCTTTACTTCAAATGAGAGCAGCAGTTATGAACTTGAAACATTCTCTGTTAGCCATTGCCATGTCTACCGTTTTTGCCGGCCCTGCGCTGGCAGCCGATGCCGCCAAGCAGGCTGTGGTCGACTCCCTCGCCAACAACCTGGTGGTCAAGTATGAAGTGGTCACCAACGACGGTGCCGGTGCAGGCCTCGATTGCCAGGCGCTCGGTTCCGAGTGGGCGAGCTGTGGCGTTGCCAAGCTGCACCTGACCAATACCGGTGCTGACGTCACCTCCAAAGACTGGAGCATCTATGTCTCCTCCATCCGCCGTATCCAGCGGGTGGATAACGACCAGTTCACCATCACTCACCTGACCGGCGATCTCTATCGTTTGACGCCAACCGAGAAGTTCCAGGGCTTTGCCAAGGATGCCACGGTCGAAGTGCCGCTGGTGGTGGAATACTGGGTACTGTTCGAATCTGACATCATGCCGAACTGGTATGTCGCCAGCGAAGGTGCCGAGCCGAAAGTACTGGCCAGCATGAGTAACATCGATGATGCCAGCACCTACGAGAAGCCGATGCCAGCCGATGGCTGGAAGCGCACCAAGGATGACAACAACATCCTGATGAACAGCGAGACCCGTTTCGCGGCCAACCAGACCAGCACCCTGCTGCCTGCTGGCAAGATTGACAACCAGATTGTGCCGACGCCGCTCAAGCAAGTTGTGAAGGCGGGTCCGCAGGTTGACTTCTCCACCATCAAACTCAATGCCCTGGACTTGCCAAGCGATCGCGCCGAAGCCCTGAAGGCTCAACTGACCAAGCTGGGTGTTACCCTCTCCGACACCGGCTACCCGGTGACCATCAAGCTCGGCAGCAAGCTCAAGCAGGCCGAAGGCTATGACATGACCATCGGTCAGAAGGGCACCGTGATCCAGGGTCGCGACATCGACGGGGCATTCTGGGGCGCGCAATCCCTGATCTCCCTGCTGGGTGTGGATGACAAGCTGGTGAGCCCGATGACCGTCGAGGATGCGCCGCGTTTTGAATACCGTGGCATGCAGACCGACGTGGCCCGTCACTTCCGCAGTCTGGATACCATGAAGAAGCTGGTTGACCAGATGTCTGCCATGAAGCTCAACGTGCTGCACCTTGGCCTGACCAACGATGAAGGCTGGCGTCTGGAGATCCCGGGTCTGCCGGAGCTGACCCAGGTTGGTAGCCAGCGTTGCCACGATGAGTCCGAAACCAAGTGCCTGATGCCGCAACTGGGTTCCGGCCCAACCAGCGACAACCAGGGTTCCGGTTTCTACAGCAAGTCTGACTACGTGGATCTGGTGCGTTATGCCAAGGCCCGCGGTGTGACCGTGATCCCCGAGATCAACATGCCGGCTCACGCCCGTGCTGCCGTGGTCTCCATGGAAGCGCGCTACCAGCGTCTGATGGCGGAAGGCAAAGAAGCGGAAGCCAACCAGTTCCGTCTGACTGATCCGGCAGACACCTCCAACGTCACCTCGGTCCAGTTTTACGACAAGATGTCCTTCATCAACCCTTGCCAGCCGGGTGCTGCCACCTTCGTGGCCAAGGTAATGGATGAAGTTGCCCAGATGCACCAGGCCGCTGGTCAGCCGCTGACCGCATGGCACTACGGTGGTGATGAGGCGAAGAACATCATGCAGGGCGGTGGCTATCAGGATCCGGCCGTCACCAAGAAAGAGGAGCTGGTCGCCTGGAAAGGCAACGTCGACTCCAGCAAGCAAGACAAGCCGTTTGGCAAGTCCCCGATGTGCCAGAAGATGATCGATGATGGCAAGATCAAGGACGTGGCCGAGCTGCCTGTCTACTTCGCCAAAGAAGTGGGCGAGATGGTCAAGGGCCACGGCTTCTCCACCCTGCAGGCGTGGGAAGATGGTCTGAAGTACGCCAGCGGTGCCAAAGACTTCGCCACCGACAACACCCGTGTCAACTTCTGGGAAACCCTCTACTGGGGTGGCTTCAACGAAGCGATGAAGTGGGCCCACAAGGGTTACGAAGTGGTCCTGTCTAACCCGGATTACCTCTACTTCGACTTCCCGAACGAAGTACACCCGGCTGAGCGTGGCTACTACTGGGCAACCCGTTTCAACGACACCCGCAAGGTGTTCGCCTTCGCCCCGGAAAACCTGCCGCAGAACGCCGAGACCTCGGTTGACCGCGACGGCAACGCCTTCGTGGCCAAGGGTGACCAGGATCCGGTCAAGTTCAAGGGGATCTCCGGTCAGCAGTGGAGTGAAACTGTGCGTACCGATGCTCAGTACGAGTACATGGTCTACCCACGACTCTTCTCCGTGGCCGAGCGTGCCTGGCACAAAGGTGGCTTCGAGCTGGATTACGTGAAGAACCGCGAGTTCTCCGGCGAGACCAAGTTTGTCAACAAGGCCACCCTCAACAAAGAGTGGAACCAGTTTGCCAACGTACTGGGTCAGCGCGTGCTGCCGAAACTGGATCAGGCCGGTGTTGAATACCGCCTCTCCGTACCGGGTGCCAAGGTAGTGAATGGTGTGCTGGAAGCGAACGTGGACCTGCCGGGTCTGCCCATCCAGTACAGCCTGGACGGTACCAACTGGAGTGCCTATGACGCCGCGGCCAAGCCAAGCGTGAACGGCAAGGTTTACCTGCGTACCACCAGCTTCGATGGCAAGCGCACCAGCCGCGTCACCGAACTGAACTGATAGCAGTCAACCGTTAACATGAGGTGGGTCGCAAGACCCGCCTTTCCCAAGGGCGATGGCGTATCGGATTTGGGAAAGGTTGACTGTGCGTGTGAGCCTTTGTTGTGTGTAATTGTCTGTTTTGTTTTTCATCACTTTCAGCCCCGCCTAGTGCGGGGCTTTTTTATGCATTTGGTGCGCCATGTGCCAAGCCACGCCGTTTTTAGCGGCGCAATGGCCGGGAAATGGCCGGGAAATGGCCCGGAAGTGCCAAATTCAGGTTGAGACAGCGCCCGTAATAAGGGATCATACCCGGCTTGACGGCGGGGGGATGAGGGTGCCAGCCGGCACAACTTCCGCCAGTGACGCTTTTTTGAGGTGAGCCATGAGTCAGGCGAACAGCCCAACTAACTTTATTCGTCAGATCATTGATGAAGATCTGGCCAGCGGTAAGCACAGCAGCGTGCATACCCGTTTTCCGCCCGAGCCGAACGGTTATCTCCATATCGGCCACGCCAAGTCCATCTGCCTGAACTTCGGTATCGCCCGCGACTATCAGGGCCAGTGCAACCTGCGTTTCGATGACACCAACCCGGTTAAGGAAGATATCGAGTACGTAGAGTCCATCAAGCAGGACGTACAGTGGCTTGGCTTCCAGTGGAACGGCGAGATCTGCTACTCCTCCGACTATTTCGACAAGCTGCACGGCTATGCCATCGAGTTGATTGAAAAGGGTCTGGCCTATGTGGACGAGCTGACGCCCGAGCAGATGCGCGAGTACCGTGGCACCCTGACTGAAGCTGGCAAGAACAGCCCGTTCCGCGATCGCAGCGTGGAAGAGAACCTGGCGCTGTTTGCCAAGATGAAGAACGGCGAATTGGCTGAAGGCACCGCCTGCCTGCGCGCCAAGATCGACATGGCATCCCCCTTCATGGTGATGCGTGATCCGGTTATCTACCGCATCAAGTTTGCCCACCACCACCAGACCGGTGACAAGTGGTGCATCTACCCGATGTATGACTTCACCCACTGCATCTCGGACGCGCTGGAAGGGATCACCCACTCCATCTGTACCCTGGAGTTCCAGGACAACCGTCGTCTGTACGACTGGGTGCTGGACAACATCACCATCGATTGCCACCCCCGTCAGTACGAGTTCTCTCGTCTGAACCTCGAATACACCGTCATGTCCAAGCGCAAGCTGAACCTGCTGGTGACCGAAAAGCACGTCGATGGTTGGGATGACCCGCGTATGCTGACCGTCTCCGGTCTGCGTCGTCGTGGTTACACCCCGGCCTCCATCCGCGAGTTCTGCAAGCGCATCGGCGTCACCAAGCAGGACAACATCGTCGAGATGAGCATGCTGGAAGCCTGTATCCGTGAAGACCTCAACGAGCATGCACCGCGCGCCATGGCCGTGCTGCATCCGGTGAAAGTGGTCATCGAGAACCTGGCTGCCGACGAGGTGCTGACTGCCCCGGCCCACCCGAGCAATGCCGAGATGGGTACCCGCGAGCTGAACTTTACCCGCGAGATCTTCATCGACGAAGCGGACTTCAAAGAAGAGGCGAACAAGCAGTTCAAGCGTCTGGTGCTGGGTAAGGAAGTGCGTCTGCGCAATGCCTACGTCATCAAGGCCGAGCGCATCGAGAAAGATGCCGATGGCAAAGTCACCTGCATCTACTGCTCCTACGACCCCGAGACTCTGGGCAAGGATCCGGCCGATGGCCGCAAGGTGAAAGGGGTGATCCACTGGGTCAGCGCCACTCACTCCCTGCCAGCGGAAGTGCGTCTCTATGACCGCCTGTTCAAGGTGCCTAACCCGGGCGCCGAGGCTGACTTCGAGGCTGCGCTCAACCCGGAATCCCTGGTGGTCATCGAGGGGGCTCGTGTCGAGGCATCCCTGAAGAACGCCAAGCCGGAGCAGGCTTACCAGTTCGAGCGGGAAGGTTACTTCTGCGCCGACAACAAGCTCTCCAGCCCGGAGCATCTGGTGTTTAACCGCACTGTTGCCCTGCGCGACTCCTGGGGCAAGGTAGAAGGCTAAGCGATGGGGCAGGGGAGACCCTGCCCTGTGCGATGCCAGACGGCCTGCGCCGGACAATAAAAAAGCCAGCATCAGCTGGCTTTTTTATTGTCCGTTATCTGCAAGTCGCGGCCGACTTATTCGTCGTGCTTGCACTCACCGGTAGCACAGTGACCGTAGAGGTAGAGGCTGTGGTTGGTGAGACGGATATTGAATTTCTTGGCGATCTCGCGCTGACGCTGTTCGATCACTTCGTCGGAGAACTCGATCACCTTGCCGCAGTCGAGGCAAACCAGGTGGTCGTGGTGCTCCTGAGTAGCCAGCTCGAATACCGACTTGCCCCCTTCGAAGTGGTGACGGGTCACAATACCGGCATCATCAAACTGGTTGAGAACGCGGTAGACGGTAGCAAGACCAATCTCTTCACCCAGGTCGATCAGTCGTTTATAGAGATCTTCGGCACTGGTGTGCTGGCAGTCCGGCTGTTGCAGGATTTCCAGGATTTTGACTCGGGGCAAGGTGATCTTGAGCCCAGCCTTTTTTAACGCTTGGTTGTTGTCTGCCATATTCTACTTATTCGCATTCTCGAAGAAGGTGGGTTTATTCTGAGGGACTGCCGCGGGAATGGCAACCTTGAACTCGCTTGGCCTGTCATTATAGGTCGTAGCCTCCCTAAAAATAAACCCAGCAATTCAAGGGGTTTAGTCATAAATGGCCGATTGGATTGAAATAATCAATCGTGTCGTCCGACTTGCTGGCATGGCAGATGTTGATAAGATGTAACTTTCATATTTCTGGTCGGATGAGATCCATGGATTGGCTTTTTGACAATGCGGCCTGGGTGCGCCGTGCACTTAACGCCTGGCCTCCCTTCTGGGGCGCCGGTATCAAGATAGAGACCCTGAGCGATGATTTTCGCTACTGCCGGGTGACCCTGAAATCCCGCTGGTGGAACAAGAATGCCAACCGCACCCAGTTTGGCGGCAGCATGTTTGCCATGACAGACCCCATTTATCCGCTGATGCTGATGGGCTACTTCAAGAATCGCTATTACGTCTGGGATAAGGCTGGCAGCATCAACTACATCAAGCCTGGCAAGGGCAAGCTGGTGGCCGAGTTCAACCTGACCGAGGGCAAGCTGGCTGAAATCGTGGCGGCAACTGACGGTGGCAACAAGCACTTCCCCGAATTCGAGGTGACAGTGCAGGACAAGAGCGGCGAACTGGTGGCGCAGGTCAGGCGTACCCTCTATGTGCGGGCCAAACCGGAGCACAGAGGGGAATAACAGGGGAGAATAAAGGCAGGTATCGCAGCAAGCAGATACAACAAGGGCCCCGTCGGGGCCCTTGTTGTCAGAGGTATGAGGGGAAGCGGATTACTCCAGCTCGCCCAGGCACATCTCTTCGTGCAGCTGCTTGCACCAGCCCTTGACGCGCTCGGCGGTCAGCTCCGGCTGGCGATCTTCATCGATACCCAGACCGACAAAGTGCTGGTCATCGACCAGTGCCTTGGAGGCTTCGAACTCGTAGCCGGCAGTCGGCCAGTGACCGATGATGATGGCGCCTTTGGCTTCGACGATGTCACGCAGGGTGCCCATGGCGTCGAGGAAGTACTCGGAATAGTCTTCCTGATCACCGCAACCGAAGATGGCTACCAGCTTGTTGGTGAAGTCGATTTCGCCCAGATCGGGGAAGAAGTCGTCCCAGTCGGCCTGGGCTTCGCCGTAATACCAAGTCGGGATGCCGAACATCAGCAGATCAAAGCTCTCGATGTCGGCCTTGCTGCTCTTGGCGATGTCACGGACTTCAATCAGGTTTTTGCCCAGCTCTTTCTGGATCATCTTGGCGACAGCTTCGGTGTTACCGGTATCGCTGCCAAAAAACAGACCTACACTTGCCATAGTGTTTAGTTACCCGTATTTGGTGTTAATGCTCAACGCTCAGACTGCAATGTCCACCGCAAAAGCGGACTCAATCTGTTGTTTCAGGATAGATTGGATCAGCTCGGCTCGGCTGATGTTCTGTTGCAACGCAAGTTGGTTCAGGCGCTCCAGCAACTCGGCCTCCACCTTTAACTCTACCCGCTTCAGCCCATTTTCCCGATCGCGCTTAAGCTGGTTACGCTTGTTGATCTTGAGCTGGGTCTCGCGGGGGAGTGGATTGGTCTTTGGCCTGCCGGGGCGCTTCTCATTTGCGAACAGATCCAGTGTTGTTCGATCAGTTTGCTGTTTGGCCATACATCACAGATGAAAATAAGTTAGCCGAGTCCTGAGCCTTCCCAGCCCAGTTCGATCAGCCCCTTGGCGACAAAACCCGCACAACCCAGAAACAGTACCAACCAGACGATAAAACGGCCGAAACGGGGCACGTTGCCGCGCTTGAGCACGTCCTGAATGGCCAGGCCAATCAATATGAAAATGGCCACAAAGAATAACTTGAGGCCCAAACTTTCGATCAGGTCGATATGTTCACTTAGCATGGATTGCGCACACTCCTTATGACCGGCGCACTATATCACAAAGGATTTGAAACTGTTAACCGCCTGTCGACAGGAAATCCACAACCAATTTATTGAACAAAACCGGCTTTTCCGCATGCAGCCAGTGGCCGCTGCCCGCGATGACCCGCACCTTTGCCGCCGGGAATTGGGCCAGTGCCGTCTCGCTGTATTGGGGCTGCATATAGTCAGAATCCCCCCCTTTGATAAAGAGCACAGGCCCCTCGAAGCGGCGATCATCCTCTGGCCAGCCCATGATGTTGGCGTAGTTTTGCTCAAGGGCGGGCACATTGAAGCGCCAACCCCAGCCATGCTCGCCTCTGGCGAAGGATTTGAGCAGAAACTGGCGCACCCCGGCGATCTCGATGTGCTGCGCCAGCATGGCTTCCGCTTCACTGCGGCTTTGCGGCGGCGTGCGCAGGGTGGCGTTGAGGCCGGCAAAGACATTCTGGTGGCGGGAGTGGGGATAGGTGACTGGCGCCATATCGGCCACCACCAGCTTGGTCACCCGCGCTGGCGCCAGCTTGGCGAGCTGCATCGCCACCTTGCCACCCATCGAGTGGCCAATCAGGGTTGCGTTGGCAATCTCCAGCCGATCCATCAGGGTCAGGATATCGGCTGCCTGGGCCGGATAGCTCATCTCGCTGCCATGAAAGGAGGCGCCGTGGTTACGCAGATCAACGCTGATGACCCGGTACTGTTCGCAGAGGGCACGGGCCAGCAGGCCGAGGTTGTCGAGGCTGCCAAACAGGCCGTGGATCAGAATGACTGCCGGGCCCTGCCCCTGCTCCTTGAAGTTCAATATGCTATTTTGTTGCAAAATGACACCTTGTCGGTCGTGGGTGCGTATCGGTGTTTTATTTAACGCACTGGAAAGAAAAGGATTTCGTCCAACGGATGGGGAATAAATGTGGTTTTTTTTCTAAAAAATCCCGTCCGGATCGGCTATCAGTGCGGCTGATCACACACTTGGCCCGCTATTATGCCGTATTCTCGATGAGATTCATGTACATCTGCCAGCCCCTTGCTTGGGCTGTCGGGTTTGCCTATGTATAATCGCCGCATCCGAATTTCGACGAGTCCAGCGCATCCCTATGAAAACCATCGAGCTTGATGACGATCTCTACTTCTATATCGCCAGCCAGACCCGGCACATTGGTGAGAGTGCCTCCGATATCCTGCGCCGTCTGCTGGAACAGCCTGCTCATCAAGGTGTGCCGGTTGCCGAGTACGTTGCCATCGCGCAGCCCAGTGCGGTAGCCACCCAGCAAGGGCTGCAAGCCCTGCTCGATTCCGGTGAGCTGAAAAAGGAAGAGAAGTCCATCAACCGCTTTATGCTGGTGCTCAGTACCCTCTACCGGGATAACCCGGAAGGCTTTACCCAGGCCACCGAAATCAAGGGGCGCAAGCGCGTCTATTTCTCGCAGGATCCCGAGGCTCTGCGCGCCAGTGGCAGCACCACCAAGCCCAAGCCGGTACCGGACACCCCGTTCTGGGTGATCACCAACACCAACACCAGCCGCAAGCAGAACATGGTGGCCCAGCTGATGGCCAGCATGGGCTATGGCGAAGAGGTGATCGCGCAGGTGTGTGGCGCCATTTAACGATTCTTCAAGACTCAGGCCTTGCCCGGCAAGGCCGCCATTACGCAAGGAAAACGCCATGGCTCAGCATTCCCACGCCGGTCAACCGGCCCGTTTAAGCGATCTGACCAACATCCCCCGTCTGGTCAGCGCCTACTACCTCAACAAGCCGGACATGAGCCGCCCCGAGCAGCGGGTTGCCTTTGGTACCTCCGGCCACCGTGGCAGTGCCTTGCACAGCGCCTTTACCGAATCCCATATTCTGGCGGTGACCCAGGCGCTGGTGGAGTATCGCCAGCAGGCCGGTATCACTGGCCCGCTGTTTGTCGGCATGGATACCCACGCCCTCTCCGAATCCGCCTTTGCCAGCGCCGTCGAAGTGCTGGCGGCCAACGGCGTCGAGACCCGCATTCAGGCTGGCCTCGGCTTTACTCCGACCCCGGTTATCTCCCACGCCATCCTGCGCCACAATGCAGGCAAACCGGCTGCCCGTGCTGACGGCGTGGTGATCACTCCGTCCCACAACCCGCCGGAAGATGGTGGCTTCAAGTACAACCCGCCTCACGGTGGCCCCGCCGAAGGAGAGATCACCAAGTGGGTCGAGGACCGTGCCAACGCGATTCTGGAAGCGGGTCTGGCTGGCGTGAAGCGGATGCCGTTCGCCGAGGCGCTCAAGAGCCCGTTCGTGGTGGAGCACGATTATGTGACCCCCTATGTGGATGATCTGAAGAACGTACTGGACATGGACGCCATCAAGAACGCGGGCATCAAGATCGGTGTCGATCCGCTGGGCGGCTCCGGCGTCGCCTACTGGGACGTCATCGCCAAGACCTATGGTCTGAACATCGAAGTGGTGAACTACAAGGTCGACCCGACCTTCTCCTTCATGACCCTGGATAAAGACGGCAAGATCCGGATGGACTGCTCCAGTCCGTTCGCCATGGCGAGCCTGATTGCCCTCAAAGACAAGTTCGACATCGCCCTTGGCAACGACCCTGACTACGACCGTCACGGCATCGTCACCAAGTCTGGCCTGATGAACCCGAACCACTATCTGGCGGTAGCAATCCAGTATCTGTTTACCCATCGCACCGGCTGGTCTGCGGATGCGGCCGTCGGCAAGACGCTGGTATCTTCCTCCATGATCGACCGGGTTGCCGGCGAGATTGGCCGCACCCTCAAAGAGGTGCCGGTCGGCTTCAAGTGGTTCGTGGATGGCCTCTACAGCGGCGAGTTCGGCTTTGGCGGCGAGGAGAGCGCGGGCGCCTCCTTCCTGCGCAAAGATGGCACCGTCTGGACCACTGACAAGGATGGCTTCATTCTGGCGCTGCTGGCGGCGGAAATTCTGGCGGTCACCGGCAAGGATCCGCAGGCTCATTACAACGCACTGGAAGCCAAGTTTGGCCGCTCCAGCTATCGCCGTATCGACGCCCCGGCCAACAGCGCCCAGAAAGCGGTGCTCTCCAAGCTGGATCCGGCACTGGTAGAAGCCTCAACGCTCGCTGGTGAGCCCATCATTGCCAAGCTGACCAAGGCACCTGGCAACGATGCCGCCATAGGCGGCCTCAAGGTAGTGACCGAGAACGGCTGGTTCGCGGCGCGCCCCTCCGGTACCGAGTCTATCTACAAGATCTATATGGAGAGTTTCAAGGGCGACGCGCACCTCGACCTCATCCAGCAGGAAGCCCAGCAGATCGTCTCCGCGGCACTGGCCAAGGCTGGTGTCTAAGCCGCCTTCGTGTTATTGACCGCTGACTAAAAAAGAGGAGCCGTCATGGCTCCTCTTTTTTATGCCAGGATCGGGGTTATCCGGCGTTTACCCCTTATTGCAGTGACCTGTGATCGCTTGGCTGGCTTGCCACCGCTTGACGAAGGGGCGAGCTGGCAGCTTCATCAGGAAGAGGGAGAGCAGGATCACCCCGATGCCGATCCACTGGCTGACATCCAGGGTTTCACCCACCATCAATACCCCAAGCGACACAGCCATCATGGGATTGGTGAGGGCCAGCATGCCCATCACCTCTGGGCCGTGGTGCTTTAATCCCCACAACCAGGCCCAGTAGCCCAGCGCGGTGTTGAGCAGGATCAACCAGAGCAATCCCGGCGCACTGGCCGGATCCGGTAACGGCATTGGGCCAGCCAGCCACCAGGCGAGCGGGATCAGCATCAAGCCCCCAAGCAGCAATTGCCATGCGGTCAGCGCCAGCAGATCGTTTACCGGCCAGTGGCGCATCCAGCGGCTTGATTGGCCGATCAGCACTGTGGCCAGCATGGCGCATGCAACTCCGACAGGATCCAGATTGGCAGAGGGGTTGAGCAACAGTAATACCCCAGCCAACCCCATCAATCCCAGCAGTAGCCATTTCAGGCTCGGTCGTGTGCCATCTTGCAACCAGGCCAGTAGCATCAGCACCAGCGGCAGGGTGGCACCAAGTGTACCTGCTACTGCCCCCGGCAGCCGGAAGGCTGCCACAAACAGCAAAGCGAAGAAGGCGGCAATGTTGCAAAACGCCAACAGGAACTGCTTGCCCCAGGGCAGAGGCGGCATGCGCGGATGCAACAGTAACAAGAGCAGTCCTGCAGGCAGTGCCCGCCATACGGCAACCCAGTAGGGTGAGTAGTCAGTCAGGTAGAGGCTGACGACAGCATAGGTGCTGCCCCAAAGCAGTGGAGCCAGCAAGGCGATCAGCATTGGCATTATTTATCTCTTCACAAAGTATCTTTAAGTGAAGATAAATTAGCGCCAAATTGATTTATCATCAAGTATCTCGATATAAAGATAAGTGGTTGGCGATGGAATCAGATCATGTAGACCTGCTGCTGGCTCAGTGGGCCCGGCAGCGACCGGATCTCGATTGTTCTCCTATGGGGGTGCTGGGTCGGGTAGCCCGGATGGCGGCAATTGCCGGTCGTGAGGTGAGTGAAGAGCTCAAGGAGTGCGGCCTGCTTGGCACGGACTTCGACATTTTGGCGACCCTGCGTCGGTCGGGTGAGCCACTGACGCCGACAGTGCTCTACCAATCGGCCATGTTGAGTTCGGGTGCCATGACGGCCCGGCTCGACAAGCTGGCCGAGCGGGGACTGATAGAGCGGCAAGCGGCGCCCAGCGATCGGCGCAGCCTGCTGGTCTGCCTCACCGAATCGGGCAAAGCGCTTATCGACCGAGCGGTTGAGCTGCACGTGGCCAACGAGCGTCGCCTGCTGGCGCCACTGACCGAGGCGGAGCAGGCTCAGTTAGCGGCACTGCTCAAACGCTGGTTGCTGGAAAACGAATAAAAAAACGGGCCAGCAGGCCCGTTTTTGTTGGCAAATCAGTGCTTGACTCAGTAACCGCCTTTGGCCTCTTTCACCGCCAGCCCCAGCTGCCATACCGCCATGGCGTAGTGGGTGCTGTGGTTGTAGCGGGTAATGGTGTAGAAGTTGGGCAGGCCGTACCAGTATTGGTAGCCGGTGCCCACATCGAGGCGCAGCAGGCTCGCCTCGTTGTGGTTGCCAAGGGTGCTGGTGGGAGTGAGCCCCGCACGGCGCAGAGTGGCAACCGGGTAGCGGGTTTTGAAGCCGTGCTCGTAGCCTGGCAGCTGACCCTGGCCACGTACTGCTACTGGCTGGTTTTGTTCCCAGCCGTGTGCCTTGAAGTAGTTGGCGACGCTGCCGATGGCATCCACCGGATCCCACAGGTTGGTATGGCCGTTGCCGTTGAAGTCCACCGCATAGCGCTGGAAGCTGGAGGGCATAAACTGGCCATAACCCATGGCGCCGGCATAGGAGCCCTGTGGCACGGTCGGGTCCATCCCCTCATCGCGGGTCATCACCAGGAAGGATTCCAGCTCGCCGGTGAAGAATTCGGCGCGACGCGGGTAATCAAACGCCAGGGTCGCTAGCGCATCCAGGATGCGGGTCTTGCCCATCACCCGGCCCCAGCGGGTTTCCACGCCAATGATGCCAACGATGATCTCGGGGGGAACCCCATACACCTGCTGAGCACGGTTCAGCTCGCTCTCGTATTCACGCCAGAAGTTGACGCCGTTCTGTACGTTGTCCGGGGTGATGAACTTGGCGCGGTAGCGATTCCAGGCGCCGGTCGGGCCGGTCGGCGGGGTGGTGGTCGGGGCCTGTGCATCCATCAGACGGATGATCCAGTCATAACGCTGTGCCTGTGCCAGCAGCTGGTGAAGCTCACTTCTGTTAAAGCCGTGCTGTTCGACCATCTTCTGGACGAATCGGTCCACATTGGGGCGATTGGCAAAATCCCCCTTGCTGACCCCGGGCCCTGTCACCAGTTGAGAGGCTGGTGTGCTGGCGGGTTTCTGAGTGAGAAAAGCGCTCTCGGGTTGGGGAACGACGACCTGCTTGGTTGGCGGGGGGCTGCTGCAGCCACCGAGGAGGGGGAACAACGACAGAGTGAGCAGTGAGGCAAGGCGACGCATAGGGTTCTCAAAGAGAGTGATAGAAGTGCCGTCATGGTAAAACATTGGTTCCGCTGCGCAAGTGTTCAGTGTGCCCTGTCCATCGCCAATTTATCGCGCGGTGGATTCGCGCTCTTGCGGAAGGACGGACGCTCAGCGCAAGGTATGGTAACCGCTCCAGAGCCGAGTCAGGGTGGTGATGGCGCAGAGCAGGGCAAAGCCGTAGGCGAGCGGGGCGAAGGCGGCGGGCCACAGGCACATCAGCACAAAGAGGGCGATCGTCTCGCTCCCCTCGGTGAGGCCGCCCAGATAGTAGAGGGACTTGTGGTGATAGACCGGATTGTCGATCCCCCGCTTTCCCGCCATGATGGCAAATGCCAGAAAGCTCGACCCTGTACCCATAAAGGCAAACAGCAGGGTGGCGGCGGGCAGCGCATTGGTAGGGACGGCGAGGGCAAAGCCCAGTACCACGGCGGCGTAGAAGATGAAATCGAGGGTGATGTCGAGAAAGCCGCCACAGTCGGTGATGCCGGTTTCCCGCGCCACGGCGCCATCGAGCCCGTCCAGCAAGCGGTTGAGCAGGATGGCCGCCAGTGCCCACTGATAGCAGCCAAAGGCCAGCAGCGGCAGCGCCAGCATGCCGATGGCAAAGCCGGTGAGGCTCACCTGATTGGCGCTGATCCCGGCACGGCAGAGCGGTTTGGCCAGCTGGGTGAGGGGGTTGCGGATCACGGGGATCAGGTGGCGATCAAACAAGATAAACACTCCTTGGTTAACAGTGGCATTCGGTGAGGTTGAGTATGGTGCCCGGCGCGTCTTCCGCATCGTGGGTCACCAGGATGGCGGGGATGGCTAGCGCCTTGATCCGGGCGAATACCAGCTCACGAAAGGCGGCCCGCAGTGGCTTGTCGAGGCGGGAGAAGGGCTCGTCCAGCAGCAGGGCGTCGGGTTCGGCCAATAGTGCCCGCAGCAGGCTGACTCGCGCCCGCTGACCCCCTGAAAGCTGTTGTGGCAGCTTGTCAGCCTGATCCGCCAGCGCGACCTGTGCCAATGCGGTCAGCGCCTTTTCCCGCCGCGCGCGTTTTCCCTTGATGGCCGCTGGCATGCCGAACATCAGGTTCTCCGCCACTGTCAGATGGTCAAACAGCAGGTCATCCTGAAACAGCATGCCGATGCGCCGTGCCTGCGGGGGCAAGGCGCTGACCCGCCGCTCGCCAAGTCTTATCTCCCCCTCCAGCCGGATCGGGCCGCTCCCCGTCAGCGCGCCGGGCAGTACCCCGGCGAGCCCTGCCAGCAGGGAGCTTTTACCGCAGCCGCTTGGCCCCATCAGGGTCAACACCTCGCCGGGAGCCACCTGCAGGGGGGGGAGCGAAAGCAGCAGATTTTCATCAAGGTAAAGTCGAAGAGGTGTGGTGCTTAGCATGGTGCCGTTGCCATGGTCAGAATTCATCGTCAGTGTGCCCTTGTGAGCGCCGGATTGATCCGCGCTGGCAGCCAGAGCGCCAGCAAATAGATAACGAGTGGCAGCAGCAGTTGCAGCAGGCCGTAGAGCCCCGCCAGCCGCCGGTTGAGGCCGCTGCCGATGGCCACCGCTTCGGTGGTGATGGTGACCACTCTGCCTGCGCCAAAGAGCAGGGTCGGCAGATATTGGGCCAGGCTCACCGTAGCCCCCACCGCAAAGGCAAACAGCAGCGGGCGCGCCAGCAGCGGCGCTTTGACCTGCCACCAGGCTCGCCATGGCGTGGCCCCCAGCAGCAGGGCGCTCTGGGTGATCCGCGAGTCGAACTGGCGATAGGGGCCATGCAGACACAAATAGACATAGGGAAAGACAAACAGCAGCTGGCTCCAGAGCACCCAGCCCCAGCCAATGCCGCTGCTTATCGAGTCATGAGCAAGCCAATCCAGCCCGAGCCGGATACCAAACAGCAGGCTGGCCTGTGGCAGCAAGAGCGGCAGGCAGATAAGCCAGAGTGGCCAGGGGCGGCGCCCCGCTTGTGCCTCCAGACTCAATACCGCCATTATCAGTGCCAGTCCCCCGCTCGCCAGTGCCAGCAGTGCACTGGTTGCCAGCAGCGGCAGCAGGGTTGGTAGCAGATCCTGCCAGTAGTGGCCGCTCCACTGGCTGGGCCAGAGGGCGGGAAAGGGCCAACGGCGCGCCAGCGACCAGAGCAGCAGGGCGCCCAGTACCACCAGATTGAGGGTGATCAGGGTGAAGGCAAAGCCTGCAGCGAACCGATTGGCAAAGGAGTGGGGCGCAGCCCGTTTGCCGTCGAGCCAGTGGCCCTTACCCATCTCTTTATGAAGCCACTCCAGTAATCTGAGCAGGGCGATGAGCAGCGCCGTGATGGCGAGCAGCAACAGGGCGCCGCTGGCGGTGGCACCGCGCCAGCGCAGGTCCGGGTCCTGATACCAGAGCCACAACCGCACCGCCAGCGGGGCGGGGGCATCGGGCCCGAGCAGCTGGGCGAGATCCACCACCGCCACACCATATGCCGCCACCGCATAGAGGGGCAGGCGCAGGGCTGGCCACAGCGCCGGTAGCAGCAGGCGCCACCAGATCTGGGGGGCGCTGAAGCCAAGGCTCGCCCCCAGCCACTGCTGGCGTACCAGCTGGATGGGTTGCTGTGCGGCCATCGCCATCAGCAGCAAAAAGGGGGTCTCTTTGAAAACGAGCAGTGCAATCAGCCCGAGCCCCCAAGGATCCCGAAGGGTCTGCCAGTCGGGGGGCAGATCAAACCCGGTCAGGGCTGGCGAGACGAGCCGTAGCAGCCAGCCGGAGGGGGCGAGCAGAAAGGCAAAGCCGATGGCAAAGGCGACGTGGGGCATGGCCAGCATGGGCGAGAGCAGACGACGGAGCAGGCCGAAAGCCCGGCTGTCGCTGTGTGCCAGCAGCAGGGCGGTCAACAGCAGACTACCGAGGGTGGAGGCGGCGCCAATCCACAAGCTCAGCGCTGCTGAGTGCCACAGGCCCGGCTGGGCCAGCAGCAAGGCGAGATGAGAGGCGGTCACCCCCTCCGCCAGCAGTTGCCACAGTCCCGCCAGCAATGGGATGACGAAGATCGCCAGATAAATGACCGCCATCCCAATATTCATACTGGGGTGGCGTGTCAAGCGGCGCCACGGGGTGGAGCGGGAACGCGGGTGACCAGCGACGTGCATCAGTGGCCGTAACGCTCGGCCCAGACAGCTTCCAGTTTGAGCTGCCAGCTGGGGTGAGGCTCGGCCACTGATTTGAAGCGCAGTGCCGGTTGTCCCTTGGCGGAGTCCGGCAGGGCATCGGCCCGCAGCACGCTGGGATCACCCCAGTACGCCGGATCAGCCTTGCGCGCCTGCGCCGCCGGGCTTAGCAGGAAGTTGGCGACAACCTTGGCACCGGCACGGGCACTGGCGTTGAAGGGGATGGCGAGAAAATGGCTGTTGGTGAGTGCTCCTCTCTCCATGGCGACTGCGACTACGCCGGGGGGCAGGGCGCCGGTTTGCACCGCACTTTCTGCTTCTTGCGGGTTGAAGCTGATGGCTATGGCCAGTTCGCCATCATCGAGCAGCTGGCGGGTTTCGGCGGCGCTGGTGGGGAACAGCTTACCCTTGCGCCAGAGCGCCGGGTGCAGCTCATCGAGCCAGGCCCAGAGCGGGGCGGTGACCCTGGCAAAGTTGGCATCGATTGCCTCCTGATAGAGGGGGGCGGGGTTTGGTGTCAACTCCAGCAGGATCTGCTTGAGAAAGCTGGAGCCGTGAAACTGGGGTGGTTTGGGATAAGTGAAACGGCCGGGATGGGCCTTGGCCCACGCCAGCAGGGCCGCTGCCGAGGTGGGCGGCGTGCTGACCTCTTTGCGGTTGAGCATCAGGTTGAGCTGGCCGATACCCCAGGGGGCCTCCAGCCCCTCCACCGGGATGGTGAAGTCCTCACTTACTGGCAGGCTGCTGTCGACCAGCGCCATGTTGGGCAGTACTTGAGTAAAGGGCGCACCGAGCAGCCCCTGCTCCTTGAGCGCCTTGAAGTTCTCGCCGTTGACCCAGAGCAGATCGATAGGGCCGCCAGCTTGCTTGCCCGCCTGCTGGTTGGCCAGCAGCTGACTGACGCTCTGGGCAATGTCATCTACCTTCACCTGTATCAGCTTGACCTGATAGTCACGGGCCAGCTCCTGCCCGGCCCACACCAGATAGGCGTTGATCTCCGGGCTGCCACCCCAGGCGTTGAAGTAGACGGTCTGCCCCTTCGCCTCCTCAAGGGTCTGTTGCCAATGGTCATCAGGGCTGGCTAACAGCGGGCCGCTGGCGAGCAGTGGCAGAGCGCACAGCAGATGGGTCAGTGAGCGTTTGAGCAGTGAGCATGGTGTGAGCATGAAGGTTCCCTTGATTGTCAGGCGCCACGGCGCCAGCGGTGATAACGGGCAAGCCAGGCCAGGATCCGGGTGGGCTGGTGGGCCCGTTTCCATTCACCGGCCACGTATTTATTCCCCTCCATCAGGGTGGGATAGGCGTGAATGGTGCCGAGGATCTTGCCAAGGCCGAGGCGGTGGCGCATGGCGAGCACGAACTCGGCGATCCGCTCGCCAGCGTGAGTGCCCACTATGGTGGCGCCAAGGATAGTCTCTTTGCCCGGCACGGTCAGCACCTCGACAAAACCGTGGCGTTCCCCATCGGCGATGGCGCGGTCCAGCTCGGCCAGCTCGAAGCGGGTCGCCTCGAAGGGGATCCCCTGCGCTTCGGCTTCCTTGCGATTGAGGCCGACCCGGGCAATCTCCGGCGTGGTGTAGGTGGCCGCCGGAATGACCCGATAGTCGGCCCGAAAGCGCTTGAACTGGCCAAACAGGGCATTGACCGCGGCATACCAGGCCTGATGGGCGGCGAAGTGGGTGAACTGGTAAGGGCCCGCTACGTCTCCCACCGCCAGTATGCTGGGGAAGTTGGTGGCAAGAAAGCCATCGACTGCGATGGTGCCGCGGGGGGCAAGCTCTACCCCTAACGCCTCGAGCCCGAAGCCGCTGACATTGGCGACCCGGCCCAGCGCCAGCAGCAGCTGATCCCCTTCCACCACCTGCGTCTCATCGCCCCGGCGCAGTTGTAGCCGGATGGGGAGTTCCCCCTCGGCTGCGGGCAGATAGTCGGCGCGCTCGGCGCGCCAGCCGGTGAGGAGTCGCACGCCATCGCGGCTCATCTGCTCGGCCAGGGCGTCGGCTACCTCCTGCTCTTCACGGGGCAGCAGTTGCTCCGAGAGTTCCACCAAGGTTACGGGAATGCCGAGCAGGGCAAAACTCTGGGCCAGCTCGCAGCCGATGGGGCCACCGCCCAGCACCAGCAGGTGGCGCGGCGGGGTGCGCAACTGCCAGAGCGTGTCCGAGGTAAGATAAGGCACCTGATCCAACCCCGGCAGCTTGGGCACCAACGGTCGGGCGCCGGTGGCAATAACGATATGGCGACTGGCGAGGCGCTGGCCGTTTACTTCCACCTCCCAGGGGGAGATCAGCCGTGCCTCCCCTTCGATGCACTCCACCCCAAGCCCCTGATAACGCTCGATGGAGTCGTGGGGCTCGACCTCCTTGATAACCTCAGCCACCCGCTCCATCACCGCCGCAAAATCGGCGCGGGAGTGGCTCGGGCTAAAGCCCAGCTCGTCGGCCTTGCGCTGCTCGGCGGCAAAGCGGGCGCTTCGGATCAATGCCTTGGAGGGGACACAACCGCTGTTGAGGCAATCGCCCCCCATCTTGTGCTTCTCGATAAGCGCCACTTTGGCCTTCACCGCCGCGGCGATATAGCTGGTGACCAGCCCACCGGCGCCCGCACCTATCACCAGCAGGTTGTAGTCATAGCGCGCGGGTTGGCGGTAGGGGGCGAGCTGGCGGCTCAGAGCGAGCTGGGCGGTCAATTTTTTGACCAGCCAGGGCATCAGCCCCAGCAGGGTCAGCGCCACCATCAGACCGGGGGAGAGAATGTTACCTGTGCTGGTCAGGGTCGCCAGCTCGCTGCCCGCCAGCACGAAGACGAAGGTGCCGGGCAGCATGCCAAGCTGGCTCACCCAGTAGTAGGTGCTGACTCTGATGGGGGTAAGCCCCATCAGCAGGTTGACCAGAAAGAAGGGGAAGACAGGGATGAGGCGCAGGCTCAGCAGATAGAAGGCCCCCTCCTTTGCCATGCCGGACTGAAAGGTAGCCAGCTTGTCGCCAAAGCGGGCGATGACCCAGTCGCGCAGTAGAAAACGGGCGCTGAGAAAGGCCAGGGTCGCACCAATGGAGCTGGCAAAAGAGACCAGCAGCAGCCCCCAGCCGACACCGAACACCGCGCTGCCCCCCAGGGTGAGCAAGCTGGCGCCGGGCAGGGAGAGGGCGGTACTCAGCACATAGAGAAGGACGAACAACAGGGCGGCGCTGGCGAAGTGTCGGTCGACCAGTGCGGCCAGCTCGGTTTGGCGGGCCTGCAATTGGGGCAGGGTGACATAGTGGCCAAGATCGAACAGAAAGAAGGTGGCGATCAGGCTGCTCATCACCAGCAACAGTAGCCAGCGGGCTCTGGTCATGGCTGTTTACCTTCGTTTGGGGCCTGAGGCCGTGCGGGCTGGACCGGCAGCTGGCAGAAGCCCTGCGGTGCGATATCGAGGGCGGCATTAAATTTGGCGGACATATTCTGGAAGGCGACAAGGCCGGTCAGCTCCACCATGGCATCGTCATCAAACCACAGCTTGAGGCGAGCAGCTTGTTCATCGCTCACCCCATCCAGCCCGGTCATCGCTTCGGTGTAGTCGAGCACCGCTTTCTCCCGCTCATCGAACAAGGGGCTTTCGCGCCAGTTGGCCAGTGCTTCTACCTTCTCGCTGGAACCAGCCCGCTTGATCAGGGTCATGGCGTTGATATCGACGCAAAAACGACACCAGTTGAGCTGGGAGACCCGCACCGTCACCAGCGAGCGCAGCACGGGGTCGATAGGGGAGCGCTTGCGGTTGATGACGCCGTAGAGGGTAGCAACGGCGGCAAACAGGCGCGGCGAGCGGCCCCAGCACTTGCCCGGAATAAGCACCTGACCATAGTTGCGCTGTTGCAGCCAGAAAAAGGGGCGGATAAACCAGGCATATTCCCGGTCGGGTTTGACCTCAATGCGCATCTTGTTCCTCAGCTTGTTTCATCATCTTGGGTTTGTAGGCTCCGCCCAGCCGTTCGTTCAGGCGGGTCAGGAAATCCTCGATCCGTGCCCGGTTGGTGCCCAGATCGCTTTGCCCCTGACGTGAGGCCGATCGCATATCGATGCGGGTCTCTCTCGGGCCGGCAAAGATCCTTAGCGCCACATCATCCTGAAAGCCGAACCAGGGGGTAGTGGCCACGGCATCCAGACCATCGGGGCTTGGTCGTACCTGCCAGCCCAGCTCCTGCATCAGATCGCTGGCTTCAACCAGCACGTCAGCAGGCATGACTCTGGTAAAGAGAGGACCGGGATTCCTTTCAAATGCTTTCAGCGGGGCGCTATTTATTGGCAGATCCTGCGCCGTTCTGAGCTCTGTCGCCCAGCGCAGCTGCGGAGGATGATAGGGATCTGTGCTCACATCATTGGTGAGTGGCATGCGCAGAGCCCGCTCCACAAAGAGCAGCGGCAGCAGCAGTGGCAAGGCGCCAAGGCTGCTGGCGTAGCGGTTGCGGCTCCAGGGCAGGCGCACCAGCAAGATCAGGGAGAGAAGGGCTCCGATGAGACAGATCGCAAAACCTGTCCACCAAGGCCAGAGATGAAAGCGGCTGCCGAGGGCGCCAGCGAGCGGGAGTAACCAGGCCAGCAGGGGCCACAGGCAAGAGCGGGGCATAGCACGGGATCCATCGTCGAATGTGGACAATGTCGAGAAGGATAAACTTAATTGCCTGATAACGTTAGTAAATTGATGCGAGCTTGGGGTTGTTTCGGCCAGTTTTGCGAGGGGAATGCAGAGGGCGGTGAAGCCCGCAGCATGGAAGCTTCACCGAGGGAATGGTCAGTTGCGATGGGTTAATTGCGATAGAGTACCTTGATCAGATGGAAGCCGAACTTGGTGCGCACCGGCCCCAGCACCTTGAGCAGTTCGCCCTTGAAGACGGCATCGTCAAATGCCTTCACCATATCTCCTTTGGAAAACTCTCCCAAATCACCAAAACGCTTGCCGGAGGGGCAGGTGGAGAAGCGTTTGGCCATCTGGCCGAAGTCGGCTCCCTTCTCGATCTTCTCCTTGATCTCCAGACACTGTTTTTCGGTCTTGACCAGAATGTGCTGGGCACAGGCTTTTTTCATCGGGGCGCTCCTGGGAGTGATGGCGAAGGTTGTTAACGCCAAGTGTGGTGGCAAATGGGGGCGCAAGAGTACCCCAAATTGCCACCGGCGTCAGCCATCACAGCCCGCCATTTACCGGCGCTCGTCCGCCCTGTTATTGGCGAGCGCGGGTGGCCAGCACGGCGCGGGGACGTGCTTGCCAGATGATCTCCAGCCCGAGCAGGGCGTAGAGGCTCCAGATAGCCAGCGGATTGAGCCACTCACCCCCCAGTTGCAGGGTCATCAGGGCGCAACCTGCCAGCAGCAAGGTGATCCCCGGCAGCCGCCAGTGGACGGGCAGGGGGGCCAGCATCGCCATCGCCAGCAGAATGCCGAGGCCAAACGGCAGGTTCAGGGCGGTAAAGGCCAGCGCCTGTTGGCCACTCATGCCGGTCAGCAGGGCCAGCAGGGCGCTGCAACAGGCGAGAAAGGTGATGAACTCGAGACGATCGGCAATATAGTCAGCCATCTGTTCGCTACGTGCATGCATGATGTGTCTCCTTTAAGTTGATGGTTCAAGTGTGAGGTAGCCTTGCCAACAAAGAGAGCGGGATAATTCGATTGAGCTGAACGAGCAACTCTTAATCAGAGGAACCTTGGTGTTGGGTTAGTTTGATTGCTGGCTCTGGGTAAGCTGTGACCATGACCGACAAACTGTGTCGTGATGGATACATAGGGTGAAGGTAGGTAGCGAAGATGCTGTTTGGTGTCAGTCATCATCTTGACGAGACATGGCAACGCCCTACCTGTGGCACGGGGTGTCGGTATTGTCACCAACATGCAGAATTTGTGCTCAACCTCTTAAAAGATATGGTGAATTTGCCAGTGATGCTGCGCTGTTGCCAGCCAATGCCTATGTTAGGATAAGATTCGCCATTGTTCTGGCGCGCCTTGTTGTGTCACGGCCATGCTCGGTATGGCGTGCTGCGCCGCTTTCGGGGTTAGCCCGAAAGGGCGCTGGTTTCCTTCACCACAGATTCAGGAATATTGACCTTTGACAGGATGCATTTCATCCCTGCTGGCAGGGCGTTCACTGTCCGGCCCAGCTTTTTACCGCGGCCTGCGGATACTGGGGGTGGGCCTGTTGCTGTCACTACTGGCGTCACCTGCATTTGCTGCCAAGCTCACCTATCAGGTCAAGGGGTTGAGAGGGGAGAACAGGGATAACGTCGAAGCCTACCTCAATGCCCTGCCGGTTTATCAGGAGCGGCAATACCGTCCGGCCCGCGCCAAAATCACCGAGAGCGTGCAAAAGGCGCTGCAGGTATATGGCTACTACCAGCCGAAGATCACCCTGAGCCGTGACAAGAAAACCCCGTCCAAAGTGGTGATTGAGGTGGACAAGGGGGAGCCGGTTATCATCAGCCGCCTCGATATTCTGCTGCAGGGGGATGCGGGCAGCGACGAGCTTTACAGCGCCCTGCTGGACAAGTTGCCCCTCAAAGAGGGGGATCCCCTCAATCACGGTAAATATGAATCCATCAAGGCCGATCTCGGCAGCCTCGGGCTGGCCCGCGGTTACTTTGATGCCAAGCTGAGCAAGAGTGAGGTCAAGGTGTTCCCGGACAAGGGGACGGCGGAGATCTTCATTCTGTTCGAGTCGGGCCATCGCTACCGTTTCGGCGAGATCCGCTACGATGCCACCCCCGAAGCGCTCCGTCTTATTCGCCCGCTTATTACCGTCAAGAGCGGTGACCCCTATCTCGCCATCCGTCTGGCCGAGATGTCGCAGGATGTCTCCTCCACCAAGCTGTTCCGTCAGGTTGATATCAAGCCGGTATTGAGCGAGGCGAGCAACTATCGGGTGCCTATCGCAGTGACCCTGGATAACCGGGTCGATCACGAAATTGAGGCCGGTATCGGCTACGCAACCGATGTAGGCCCACGGATGAGTGCCACCTGGGAGAAGCCCTGGGTCAACCGCTATGGTCACCGACTGTTTGCTACCGCCAAGGTGTCGGCGCCGGAGGCTGAGCTCAGCTTCGATTATCAGATCCCGGTGGGCAACCCACTGCGTGATTACTACTCGGTGCAGACCGGTTATCAGTACAAGGACAACAACGATACCCGTTCAGACCTTACTACCATAGGGGTTCACCGCTGGACGCGGCGGCCGGAGAGTTGGGATCGGGATGTCTTTATCCGGCTGGAGAATGAGATCTATACCCAGGGTGTCGACCAGGGGAACAGCTTGCTGCTGATCCCCGGGGTCTCCTGGTCCCGGCTGAGGATGCGTGGTGGCTTGGTGCCCGACTGGGGGGATCGCCAGCAGCTGACGCTGGAGTTCTCAGATCCCTGGTGGGGGTCTGATATCAGCTTTATGCGGGTGTGGGGGCGCAGCAAGTGGCTACGCACCCTGGGGGATGACCACCGCTTCCTGATGCGGGCCGAGCAGGGGGCCATCATAGGTGACAGCTTCTCGTTGGTGCCGCCTTCATTGCGTTTCTTTACCGGTGGCGATCAGACGGTGCGTGGCTTTGGTTACGAGACCATCTCCCCTACCGGGCCGGATGGCAAGCTGATCGGGGGTCGCTATACCAGCGTGGCCAGTCTGGAATATAACTACCGCTTCAGCGAGAAGTGGCTGGGAGCCATGTTTGTGGATGGCGGCACCTCCACCACCGATTACAGCGAGCCCTGGAAGATAGGTACCGGCGTCGGTGTACGCTGGGTTACCCCCATCGGTCAGGTGCGGCTGGATCTGGCGGTCGGGATCTCGGAAGAAGAGAAGCCCTTGCGGCTGCATTTCGCCTTGGGGCCTGAATTATGATCTGGTTAAAACGCATTGTCCTCTGGCTAATGGGGCTGGTGTTTCTGCTGCTCATCGGCGTCAGCTTGCTGGGCTTCACCCATCAGGGTAACAAGTGGTTGTGGCAACAAGCCAAGGGGGCGCTGCCTTCCCTCAAGGGGGAGCTGGTGGCCGGTCAGCTTGGCTATGGCTGGACCCTGGAAGGGGCGGGCTGGCAGGATGAGCTGGTAGATGTGACGGTGGATCGCGCCGTGCTCGACTGGGATCTGGGCAAATTGCTGCAGGGCAAGCTCTGGATAAAATCTCTGGTGTTGAGCCATCCGGTGGTCAAGGTAGCCGATTCTGACCCCGCACCGGAAGCGCCTTCCGAACCCTTTGTCTGGCGCCCGCTGCCACTCAAGATCCAGGTCGACAGCCTCAAGGTAGCCGATCTCGACCTGGCGGTGCCCGGCGTGGCAGTGACCCTGGGCTCCCTCGATATCGGCGCTACCCTCAGTCGCAAGGGCTTGATTGTGCGCGGCCCGGTGCTCGATAACCTGAAGGTCACGCTGGCAGGGGCTGCCCCTGCCAACGTGGAGGAGCAATCTGCCAAGCCGCCAGCCACCGCGACAACAAAGAGCGACAAGGCCAGCGCCAAAACCATCAAACAGGGCAAAAGGGCGCCAGCTGCAAATACGGCACAGGCAGCCCCCATTCTCCTGCCCGCCATTCACCTTCCTTTCCCCATCCAGCTGGAAGGGGTCAGTGCGACCCGGGTGGAATATAAGCAGGACGAGCTGATTGAAGGGATCGACAAACTGCTACTGTCGGCCACAGCCGTCGATGATCGCATCGAGGTGCGCGAACTCTCGCTGCGCCACGCCATGGCCGATCTGGCGCTAAAAGGCCATATCCAGCTCAATGACGACTACCCACTGGCGGTGACGCTGGATGCCAAGGCCCGCAAGGGGCTGCTGGATGGTGAACTGAAAGGACAACAGGCCACCCTGGCGCTGAGCGGTTCAGTCGGCAAGCTCGGGTTGGCACTGTCGGCCAAGGGGCCGCTCGCCGCCCATCTCAAGGGCTCTCTGGCTGCCCTCGACCCTGATCTCCCTTTTGATCTGGCCCTCGATTGGAAGGGGCTTGGTTGGCCACTTCATAAGCCTGCCAACGATGAGCCGAGCTATCGGTTGGGCAAGGGGAGCCTGACAGCCAAGGGCACACTCTCCGGCTACCAGTTTGCCCTCAATACCTCCGGCAAGGGGAGCGATGTGCCCCCCTTCAAGCTTGCGCTGGACGGGAAAGGAGATCTGGATCGGCTCAGCAAGATCGCCTTGCAGCTCAATGCTCTTAAAGGGGAGCTGAAGCTCGATGGCAAGCTGGCCTGGAACAAGGGGCTCGAGTGGCAAGGAACCACTCTGTTCAAGGGGATCAATCCGGCCGAGCTGCTGCCTGAGCTGACAGGGACGCTGGCCGGCGAGCTGGAGAGCCGCTTCGTGATGAACGAAGCGGGCCACTGGGAGCTGAAACTGCCGAAGATCAAGGTGGATGGCAAGCTCAACCAGTACCCGCTGGCCCTCAAGGGAGAGCTCAGCGGCAACGACAAGATGGAGTGGCAGATCCCGGCGCTCTCACTGCAAAGTGGCCCCAACCAGCTGCAAGCGCAGGGCAGGATCAGCAGCGCTCAGTGGCGGCTCGATGCCAACCTGCAGGCCCCCCGGCTGGGGGGCATCTATCCCGGCCTGAAAGGGGATATCCAGGGGCAGGTGAAGGTGAGCGGTAGTCAGCAGAGACCGGAAATCGATGCAGATCTGGCCTCTGGACGACTCTATTATGCTGGCACCGATCTGAAAGGGATGACCCTCAAGGGTAACGTCGTGATGGGGGACAAACCAGCAGGGGAGCTTGCGCTGTTGGTGGCGCAGCTGAAACAGGGGGGGACCAAGCTCAGCCAGCTGGCCCTGAACCTCAGCGGCGATATCAGTCAGCATCTGCTGACCCTGACCATGAAGGGGGATCCTGTTGCTGCCAACCTCAAACTGGCTGGCGGCGTGCGCGGGGATCACTGGCGCGGGGCGCTTTCCGAGTTGCGGTTGAAAACCCCGCTGCGCCGTTGGGACTTGAGCTCCCCCTGGGCGCTGGATCTCGATCTGCCGCGTCAGCGGCTGGCGATGGGGGATCTCTGCCTCGGCTCCCAGGGTGCCAGCTTCTGCGTCAAGGGGAGTCAGGTTTCCGCAGCGCAGGGTACCCTGGAGTTTGCCCTGAGCGAGTTCGATCTCAAGCGGCTGCGCCCCTGGTTGCCGGACAACTTCCGCTGGCAGGCGATGCTCTCGGCCGATGGCCGTGCCAGCTGGCGTGGCAATCAGCCGACCCTGCATGCAGTGGTGCGCACTACCCCGGGCACTTTTGTCGCCGATGGTATCAAAACTGACTATCAACAGCTGGCACTTGCCCTGGAGTTCGAGCAGCAGCAGGCGGCCATTCGCCTCGATTTCGCCTCCAAGCAGATCGGCCATATCGATACCGATCTGCTGATCAGGGAGCCTGCCGGTCGTGCGCTGCTCGGTGGTCAGCTCAAGTTTGACGATCTCAAGCTCAATACTTTTGCGCCGCTTATCCCGGAGGTGCGATCCCTGCAAGGGATTATCTCCGCCGATGCCCGTTTCGATGGTACCCTGGCGGCTCCCTTGCTGTTTGGCCAGCTCAACCTGCGTGACGGTGAAGTGCAGACTCACTCCGACATGGTGACCCTGACCAAGCTGGTGACTCGCCTCAAGATCGAGGGCAATCGTGCCGAGCTCGATGGTTCCATGCTGGTGGGCAAGGGACCGCTGGCGTTGGGCGGCTGGCTCAGCTGGGCCAAGATGCCCATCAGCGGTAGCCTCACCATTCAGGGCAAGGATCTGGCTGCGCAATATCCGGGCATGGGCCGGGTCAGGCTCTCTCCCGATATTGCCGTGTCGCTCGGCGAGGAGACCCGCATCACCGGCCAGGTTGATATTCCCTGGGCGCGTATTCTGGTCAAGAGCCTGCCGGATTCGGCGGTGGCGCTCTCTGACGATGTGACCGTGGTTTATGATGATCTGCCCCCGCCACCCAAGCAGGTCAGTTTGCCGCTGGCGATGAAGGTGGCGATCCGTCTTGGCAACGATGTGAAGCTCGATGCCATGGGGCTGAGAACGGATGTCTCCGGCGGCCTCAATATCCGACAGGAGCCCGGCAAGCCACTGGCAGGCAATGGCCAGCTGGTGCTGACCAATGGTCGTTTCAAGGCATATGGCCAGAACCTCATCATCAAGGAGGGGCGGATCCTCTTCTCCGGTCCGCTGGACCGGCCATTCCTCAATATCGAGGCCAACCGGGATCCCGATACCATTGAGGGTCAGGTGACGGTCGGGGTGCGGGTGACCGGCCCTGCCAGCAAGCCGGAGATCACTGTCTACTCGGAGCCGCAGATGGCGCAGTCGGAACAGCTCTCCTATCTGCTGCGCGGCAAAGGATTGCAGACCAGCGGCGAGGATGGTGGTTTCAACGGTCTGCTGGTGGCCGGGGCGGTGAGTCAGGCCAGCGGCGTGGTGTCGAGCATTGGCGAGTCGCTGGGGATGAGCGATGTCTCCCTCGATACCGCGGGCAGTGGCGACAACACTCAGGTGACCCTGTCGGCCTATCTGCTGCCAGGTTTGCAGTTCCAGTACGGGGTTGGGGTCTTTAGCCCCATCGCCGAATTCAAGTTGCGCTACGAGGTATTGCCACGGCTCTATCTGCAGGCGATGAGCGGGGTGGCTCAGGCGGTCGACATCTTCTATCGCTTCACCCTGTAACGCTTTGCCCTGTCACAGGGTAGAGATGAGAGTAAAACGGGCGGCGCAGGCCTCCCGTTTTTTATTGCGCGATCGGCAGCCGGCAAACGGCGATACAGGGCAGCAGTGCAGAGGAACAACGGATGGGGCATGCCAGAAATGCGAAAACCCGGCACCAGGCCGGGTTTTCTGAATGATGGTGGAGGGAGAAGGATTCGAACCTTCGAAGGCAGAGCCGTCAGATTTACAGTCTGATCCCTTTGGCCGCTCGGGAACCCCTCCACGGGGTATTGCTGTTAACTTGTCGCACTTGAAATGGTGGAGGGAGAAGGATTCGAACCTTCGAAGGCAGAGCCGTCAGATTTACAGTCTGATCCCTTTGGCCACTCGGGAACCCCTCCACAAGTGCGAGGCGCATACTAACAGATCTTCGGGTTTTGGGAACCCCCAAGGCGGATTTTTCCATTAAAAGAATTGGATTTATGGCCGATAACCAGTGAAATCGTCATTTTCGAGAGTTATCTCATGCTGCCCAGTTCAATCCGTAATCACCTGCTCGTTGATGAGGGTCAGTTGGGGCAGCGCCTCAACCGTGACCTGCAGCATGGGGACCGAGCGGATTTCCGATTGCATCTGGCCCTGCTCAGCGATGCAGTCGAGGAGCAGCCTTGGTTTGATACCAAACCGGCGATTGACCCGGATAGCCGAGACTGGCGTCAACACTTCGAGCTGAGGCCGCCTGAGGTGCTGGTGGCCGAGGGGCAGGGAAGCGACTGCAGTGTCATCAATGAGCGGTTGCAACAGGGGGGAAGCATGGTGGATGTGCGGCTCTGGCTGGCGCTGCAAACACCGCCGCTGGCGGTCAAGCAACCATTTCTGGATGAGGCTGTCTACGAGAACCTGTCACCGCTGGCGCGGGAGCGGTTGCGAGGAAAGCTGGCCGATATGCCACGCCAGGAGGATCCGCTGGTACTGTTGCCCATCCTCGAACGCTTGCAACAGGGGGTAGATACCCGGTTACACTGGCTCAGTTGATGGCGCCACTTCACTGCTGTAATGCTGTGCTTGCGGGGTAAATCACAAGCGACAAAAAGGCGGGTTACCCCGCCTCAGACTGCTGACAAACCCCTGGACGCTGATCCCGGGGTTTGATCTAA
>NZ_CDDH01000076.1 GCF_000819725.1 Aeromonas australiensis
CGAAAGCTTCAGTGTCTGAGATGTTTGACGTCAATGATCCTTCGTCTGTGGTTGAACGGGTCGCCCATGACCGGTTCAACTACATCTCATTTGCCAGGGGCGAGTGAGGGTGTGGCGAACGTTTCCAAGAGGTTTGCATGAATCATTTCGAGCTGTTTGGGCTGGTTGAAGGCTTCGAGCTCGATACCCGTCAGTTGGCTGATACCTACCGCCAGCTGCAAACCCAATTCCATCCTGATCGTTTTGCCACAGCCCCCGAACGGGAGCAACTGGCTGCGGTGCAACGTGCCGCCCAGATCAACGAAGCATTCACCACCCTCAAGGCGCCGCTGCGCCGTGCCGAATATCTGCTCTCCCTGCGTGGCACCGAGCTCCGTGGTGAACAGCAGACTCTGCAAGATACCGCATTTCTGATGCAGCAGCTGGAGTGGCGCGAGCGTCTGGCCGATCTGAAAGATGACGCTGACCCTGAGCGCGCCATCAAGGATTTTCGCAGCGAGATCAGGCATGATCACCAGATGTTGATGCAGCAGCTGACCGAGTCTCTTGCCGCCGGTAAAGATCTCGTTGCCGCTGATTGCGTTCGCAAACTCAAGTTTGTCGACAAGCTCCTCGAAGAGCTGGAACGATTCGAAGACTCGCTTCTCGAGTCTTGATCCTTTAACGCTGGAAGTTTCATTACCCATGGCATTACTGCAAATCGCCGAACCCGGCCAGAGCGCTGTTCCTCATCAGCACAAACGTGCCGTCGGCATCGATCTCGGCACCACCAATTCTCTCGTCGCTGCGGTTCGCAGCGGTCACGCCGATACCCTTTGCGATGAGCAAGGGCGCGACCTGCTCCCGTCTGTGGTGCACTATCAAAGCGACGCCATTCGAGTCGGAATTGATGCCAAGCGCGAAGCGGCACTCGATCCTCACAACACCATCGTCTCGGTCAAACGGATGATGGGCAAGGCGCTGGCCGATATCGATACCCGCCAGCAGCCTTACCAGTTTGTTGCCGCCGACAATGGCATGCCGCAACTGCAAACCCGTCAGGGGCTGGTCAATCCGGTGCAGGTTTCGGCCGAAATTCTCAAAAAGCTGGCCGAGCGTGGCGCCCAGACTCTCGGGGGCGATCTCGACGGCGTGGTCATTACCGTGCCCGCCTATTTCGACGATGCCCAGCGTCAGGGCACCAAGGATGCCGCCCGTCTGGCCGGTCTGCACGTGCTGCGCCTGCTCAACGAGCCGACCGCGGCCGCGATCGCCTATGGCCTTGACTCCGGTCAGGAGGGGGTGATCGCGGTATACGATCTGGGGGGCGGTACCTTCGATATCTCCATTCTGCGTCTGCATCGCGGTGTGTTTGAAGTGATGGCGACCGGCGGTGATTCTGCCCTCGGTGGCGATGATTTCGATCATCTGCTGGCGGACTGGATCAAGGAGCAAGCCGGTTTGACCGGCGAGCTGGATGCCCATCTGCAGCGCGAGCTGCTGGATGTGGCCGCTGCCGTCAAACACGGCCTGACCGATGCCGAGCAGGTCGCTTGCACCTTTGCCGGCTGGCAGGGTTCAGTGAGCCGCAGTCAGTTTGATGAACTCATCACCCCGCTGGTGAAACGTACCTTGCTGGCTTGTCGCCGCGCCCTGCGCGATGCGGGCCTTGAGCAGGTGGAAGTGCTGGAAGTGGTGATGGTCGGTGGCTCCACACGGGTGCCCTTGGTGCGCGAACGGGTGGGCGAGTTCTTCCAGCGCACGCCGCTGACCAGCATCGATCCGGACAAGGTGGTTGCCATCGGCGCCGCCATCCAGGCAGACATTCTGGTGGGCAACAAGCCCGATGCCGAAATGCTGCTGCTGGACGTTATCCCCCTGTCACTGGGTCTGGAGACCATGGGTGGCCTCGCCGAGAAGGTGATCCCGCGCAACACCACCATTCCGGTGGCCCGCGCCCAGGAGTTCACCACCTTTAAGGATGGCCAGACTGCCATGGCGATCCATGTGGTACAGGGTGAGCGCGAGCTGGTGGCCGATTGCCGCTCCCTGGCCCGCTTTACCCTGACCGGTATTCCGCCGATGGCCGCCGGTGCCGCCCATATTCGGGTCACCTTCCAGGTGGATGCGGATGGTCTGCTCTCGGTCAGCGCCATGGAGAAATCCTCCGGCGTGCAGGCCGAGATCCAGGTCAAGCCCTCCTACGGGCTGGCGGAGCAGGATATCCTCAACATGTTGAGCGCCTCCATCGAGAACGCCCAGCAGGATATGGATGCCCGCATGCTGGCCGAGCAGCAGGTTGAAGCCGACCGGGTGGTCGAGAGTCTCAATGCGGCGCTGGCCGCCGATGGCGATGCCCTGCTCAATGCGGCCGAGCGTGCCGAGATTGATGCCGCCATCGCCCATCTGCTGACCATGCGCAACAGCGGTGCAACCCATCAAATCAAAGAAGCCATTGAGGCGGCAGATGCTGTCAGTGGCGAGTTTGCAGCCCGCCGGATGGATGCTTCCATCCGCAAGGTGCTGACCGGACAAAACGTCAACAAGGTGTAATATGCCAAAACTGATTATTCTTCCCCACCCCGAGCTCTGTCCGGATGGTGCCGCCCTCGAGGGGCAAAGCGGTGAGACCATTCTGGATGTGGCGCTGCGCAATGGTATCGAGATCGAGCACGCCTGCGAGAAATCCTGTGCCTGTACCACCTGCCACTGCGTGGTACGCGAGGGCTTTGACTCGCTCGAGCCAAGTGATGAGCTGGAAGACGACATGCTGGACAAGGCGTGGGGACTGGAGCCGGAATCGCGCCTCAGCTGCCAGGCAAAACTGGCGGACGAGGATCTGGTGGTGGAACTGCCCAAGTACACCCTGAACCTTGCCTCTGAACGCCATTAATTACACATGAGTGAATTGCACCTGCAGCATCCTGTGGTGCTTCAGTGATATGGTGGAAGGCCGTGACCCTCGGGGGCACGGCCTTTTTTGTATTCGTTATTCTCTCTTTGCCAATAAGCTCTTTCCCATAAAGAGTGCTTATACATAGTGCCAGTAAAAAGGAAGCAAACACGATGGCTGACATGATGAAGGTAGCGTTATCCACCCAGGCTGCGGCCGCCTATTGGGGCGAGGGCGCACAGCTCAGTTTCAATGGCGACGAGGCACTGATCCATCTTGGTGCCGCCGATCAGGAGAAGGATGTGCTGCGCACTGTTCAGCGCGCCGCCCGTCGTCTTGAATCGAGCGGGATCAAGCGGGTGACGCTGGTCGGTGAAGACTGGGATCTGGAGCGTCGCTACGCGTTCGCCCAGGGGTTCTACGCCGCCAAGGGAGCGCGTGCAGTGGATTTCGGCCAGCAGAGCGACGGGGATGCCCGTGAACTGGATGCGCTGCTCAAGGCGGCTCGCTGGGTACGTGACATCACCAATGGCTGTCCGGAAGAGATCTACCCCATGAGTCTGGCGGAATCGGCCCTGTTGCTCATTCGTGGTCTGGCCGGGGATCAGGTTACTGCTCGCATCACCGCCGGTGAAGCGCTGCGCGAGTCCGGCCATATCGGGATCTGGTCGGTTGGCCGTGGCAGCGAGCGCGAGCCTGTGCTGCTGGAGCTCGACTACAACCCGACCGGGGATCGCAATGCGCCCGTGGTGGCGGCGCTGGTGGGCAAGGGGATCACTTTCGACTCCGGTGGCTACTCCATGAAGTCCTCTGACAACATGCTGCCGATGAAATCCGACATGGGCGGCGCGGCCATGGTGACCGGCGCGCTGGCACTGGCTATCAGCCGTGGTTTGAACCAGCGGGTGAAGCTCATTCTCTGCTGCGCCGAGAACCTGGTCTCCGGCCACGCCTTCAAGCTGGGCGACATCCTCACCTACAAAAACGGGGTTTCGGTCGAGATCCAGAACACCGATGCGGAAGGTCGTCTGGTGCTAGCCGATGGCTTGATGGCGGCCTCCGACAGTGGTGCGGCTTATATCCTTGACGCAGCCACCTTGACCGGTGCCGCCAAGATGGCGCTGGGGCGCGATTACAATGCGGTGTTTGCTCTCGATGAGACCGAACAGCAGCGCGCACTGGCCGCCGCCAAGGTGGAAAATGAACAGGCGTGGGCGTTGCCGCTTGAGCCCTGGCATGCCAGCCAGCTCACCTCGGCTTTTGCCGATCTGGGCAACGTCGCCTCAGCCGAAGGCACGGCCGGTGCCACCACGGCTGCTGCGTTCCTTTCCCGCTTCGTGCGTGACGAGGGCAAGGGCTGGGTGCACCTGGATCTGGCGGCGTCCTATCAGAAATCGGGCAACGATCTCTGGGCGACCGGTGCCAAGGGCCACGGTCTGCGCACCATCGCACGCTGGCTGCAGGAGGTGACCGCATGATTATCTGGTTAAGTCGTGAATTTGCACCGGCCGAGTGGGGGGAGGGGGCGCTGCTCTCCCACCGTGCCGACGGCATGGTGATCCATCTGGTGACGGCCAGTCCGCTGCTCGATATCCAGCAGGCGGCCCGTCGCCTCTGCCAGCAGGGGATCCAGAAAGTGACCCTGGCTGGTCACTGGGAGCGTGAACAGCAGTGGGCTTTTGCCCAAGGGCTGCAAACCCCCAAGGCTGAGGTGCAACTGCAGTGGGCCATGTCATCGGAAGAGGACAGAGAGGAGCTGGAAGCACGCTGGCTCTGCGGCCGCTGGGTGCGCGAGATGACCAATGCCACCCCGGAGCAGCTGGGCCCGCTGGAGCTGGCGGTGGAAGCAGCCTCCTTTATTACCGAGCTGGCGCCGGACAAGGTGAGTCATCGCATTTTAAAAGGCGAAGCGCTGCAACAGGCGGGCTGGGTCGGCCTTTACCAAGTGGGCCGCGGCAGTGCGCGCGAGCCGGTATTGCTGGAGCTCGACTTCAACCCGGGGCGTGACCCCAAGGCGCCGGTCGCGGCAGCGCTGGTGGGCAAGGGGATCACCTTTGACTCCGGTGGCTACTCCATGAAGAGCTCTGAGGGGATGCTCACCATGAAGTGCGACATGGGCGGCGCGGCGATTGTCACCGGTGCGCTGGCGCTGGCCATGCTGCGCGGGCTCGACAAGCGGGTGAAGCTGATCCTCTGCTGCGCCGAGAACCTGGTCTCCGGCCATGCCTACAAGCTGGGGGATATCCTCACTTACAAGAACGGTACCACGGTCGAGATTGTGAATACCGACGCCGAAGGGCGGCTGGTGCTGGCCGACGGCCTGCAACTGGCGAGCGAGTCCGGCGCACCGCTGATCATCGATGCCGCGACCCTGACCGGCGCAGCCGTGATGGCGCTGGGTGGGCGCTACAATGCCCTGTTCGGCCTCGATAAAGGGCTGGTAAGCCGGGCCATGACCTATGCCGATGCCGAGCATGAGCCAGCCTGGCCGCTGCCGCTGGAGCCCTGGCACCGCCAGCAGTGTCCCTCCCATTACGCCGACACGGCCAACAGCCGTCCGGTGAAGGGGGGCGGGCCGGGTGGCGCCTCCAATGCGGCGGGTTTCCTCTCCCGTTTCGTTGCCAACGAAGGGATGGGCTGGCTGCATATCGATCTGGCTGCCTGCTTCAGTGACAACGGCGATTCCCTTTGGGCGCCAGGAGCCAATACCCTGGGGATGCGCACCATAGCGCGGGCTCTGCTGGCGGAAGCCAAATAGGCGAGACAAGGCACCTTCGGGTGCCTTTTTCAGGCTGGTCGAATTGTGAACAAAAGATAGGCTTTTGGCGGCTTAAGTTAACTATTGTGCGCAAACGCACATATTTTCCGGCTCTGCTCGGTCAAGATGAGTGTGGATGTTGATTGCAAGGGAGTGATGTTTAATAAAAAGTTGCTTTTTTGTGTGTTTTTTCGGTTTTTGTTTACGTATAATCGCCAGCGAACATGGATTCTAACAATAAATCTCTGTAGTTAAGGAAAGATATCAATGGCCATCGAACGTACCTTCTCTATCGTCAAACCGGATGCTGTCAGCAAGAACCTGATCGGTGCCATCTATAGCCGTTTCGAAAGCGCAGGCTTGAAAGTGGTGGCATCCAAAATGCTGCACATGAGCAGTGAACAGGCTGCCGGTTTCTATGCCGAGCATCAGGGCAAACCTTTTTATGACAATCTGGTCAGCTTCATGACCTCTGGCCCTGTTATGGTGCAGGTGCTGGAAGGGGAAGATGCCATCCGTCGCAATCGCGAGATCATGGGGGCTACCAACCCGAAAGAGGCGCTGGCTGGCACCTTGCGTGCTTGCTACGCCGAGAGCATCGATCGCAACGCCGTGCATGGCTCCGATGCACCGGCATCCGCAGCCCGCGAAATTGCCTACTTCTTCTCTGACAACGAGATCTGCCCGCGCGGCTGATTTACGTGGATGATGACCCAAGGGAGCTTCGGCTCCCTTTGTTGTTTTCGCCGTTTACGCAATATCCCTCTATTCTCCAGGTGGAAAGCCAGACCCATTATTTGTACAATGCCGCCCCCTGACGTCGTCAGCCAATAATTGATGAAGTGTTTGAACTGAGGCCATTGATGAGCGAAACAAAAATCAACCTGCTGGATCTTGATCGGGATGCCATGCGTGCCTTTTTCGTCGAACTGGGCGAGAAGCCATTCCGGGCAGATCAGGTCATGAAGTGGATCTATCACTTTGGGTGTGATGATTTCGATCAGATGACCAACGTCAACAAGGTGCTCAAAGAGCGCCTCAAGGCGATCGCCGAGATCAAGGCACCCGAGATCAGCCGCGAGCAGCGCTCTGCCGATGGCACCATCAAGTGGGCCCTGCAGGTGGGTGATCAGGAAGTAGAGACCGTCTACATCCCGGAAGATGACCGCGCGACCCTCTGCGTCTCCTCTCAAGTTGGCTGTGCGCTGGAGTGCAAGTTCTGCTCTACGGCTCAGCAAGGTTTCAACCGCAATCTGAAAGTCTCCGAGATCATCGGTCAGGTGTGGCGTGCGGCCCGCGTGGTCGGTGGCAAGCGTCCCATCACCAACGTGGTGATGATGGGGATGGGCGAGCCGCTGCTCAACCTCGCTAACGTGGTGCCCGCCATGCGTCTGATGATGGATGACTATGGCTTTGGCATCTCCAAGCGCCGGGTGACCATCTCCACCTCTGGGGTGGTACCGGCGCTGGACAAGTTGGGCGACCAGATCGACGTGGCGCTGGCTATCTCCCTGCACGCCCCGAACGACAAGCTGCGCTCGGAGATCATGCCGATCAACGACAAATACAACATCGAGGAGTTCCTCGCCGGTGTCCGTCGTTACCTCGAGAAGTCAAACGCCAACGGTGGTCGGGTGACAGTGGAATATGTGTTGCTCGATCATATCAATGACGATATGCAGCATGCCCATGAGCTGGCCAAGGTGCTCAAGGATACCCCGAGCAAGATCAACCTGATCCCGTTCAACCCCTTCCCGGGCAACCCTTACGGCAAGCCGAGCAACAGCCGTATCGATCGCTTCTCCAAGGTGCTGATGGAGTACGGTTTTACCGTGATTGTCCGCAAGACCCGTGGTGATGATATCGATGCCGCCTGTGGTCAGCTGGTGGGTGACGTGATTGACCGTACCAAGCGAACTATCAAAAATCGGATGCAACAGGATGGGATTTCCGTCAAAATGGTTTAAATGCTAAGCCATTGTATAGACAGGGAATGGATACACGTACATTGATCGTAGTGGCAGCGCTCTGCGCGCTGCCAGGTTGTGTTACCGAGACCACTTACGCTGGCCAGAACTCGACCCAGCGTGAAGTGGGTCCTGATCTCAAGGCGGCGGCCCAAACCCGCCTGGACTTGGGTATCCAGTACCTCCGTCAGGGCAGTGCCGAACAGGCCAAGTTCAATCTTGATCGCGCCCTCCAGTATGATCCCTCCAATCCTCAGGTTCAGATTGGTTTTGCTTACTTCTACCAGCAGGTAGGGGATTTCAAGGCTGCCGAGACCCATTACAAGAATGCCCTCGCTATGGCCCCGTTCAATGCTGACGCGATGAACAACTATGGTGCCTTCCTCTGTGATCGCGGCCGGTATGATGAAGCTGATCAAGCGTTCAACCAGGCGGTTCTGCAGCCTGGCTATGTAAAAATCGCCAATACCTATGAAAATGCGGCACTTTGTGCACAGCAAAATGGCAGAAATGATAAAGCAGGCGAGTACTATCGCCTGGCCTTGGGGTATAATCCCCGCAATCCAAGGTTATTGCTGGACTTGGCCGAGCTTTCCATGAAAGATGGCAAGCTGTCTGATGTGCAGTCCTACCTCGCCCGTTTTGCCGACGTGGCAGACGAGAATGAGGAGAGTCTCTGGTTGAGACTGAAGCTGGCACAGGCGATGGACAAGCCGGCATTACTTCACCAATTCGGGACTGCGCTGGTAAGGCAATATCCCACTTCGCAACAAGCCAAGCGTTATTTAGCCAATGACTACTGAACAGCCACACGATTTCCAACAAGACGACTCCCAGGCAACAGGTCCAGGCCAGTTGCTGCGCAACGCCCGTGAACAGCTTGGCTGGACACGAGAACAGGTTGCGTCTCGCATTCACCTTCGTCTGACCCTGATCGCTGCCATTGAATCGGATACCTACGACAAGCACACGTCCCATACCTTTATTCGGGGCTATTTGCGTACCTATGCCAAGTTGGTAGGTGTCCCGGAAGAGACCATTCTTGCCGCTTACGATAAACTGGGTCTGACCCCTCCCGACAATATCGACATGCAGAGCTTCTCCCGTCGCTCTCGCCAGCAAGCCAACGACAATCGACTCAAGGTGGTCACCTGGTTGGTGATCCTGGTGTTGATTGCGCTCTCGGTTGCCTGGTGGTGGCAGAGTACTTCTCGTCGCTCCGCCGGAGACGAGGCATTGGCCGCTACCGAGATGAGTGCATCAGGCCCTATCCCTGCGGAGCTTGGGCTAACGCCACCCGATGTGATCAATGCCGACCTGGATGAGGGCACTGCCATTGTACCTGCCGTCACGGAGATGAGTGCCCCTGTGGTGGTTTCCGAGGCGAATGCTACCCTGGCACCGATTTCTGCGGCTAACGATGCAGAGGCATCAACTACCAATGAAGCGGGTTCCCAACAGGCTGCCGTCGAGCCGGCGCTGGCACCGCAACTGAAGATGAACTTCACCGCCGATTGTTGGCTTGATGTGAAGGATGCCAACGGCAAGACCCTGTTCAGTGGTCTGAAGAAGGCAAATGACGAGCTGGTGCTGGAAGGCGCCGAGCCCCTGAAGTTCATCATTGGCGCGCCGATGGCTGTCAAGCTCGACTACAAGGGCAAGTCCTTTGATATGAGCCGTTACAATAACGGCCGTACTGCCCGCTTCTCACTGCCGCAGGAGTAATCTGTTCGTCATGTCCGCACACGAATCTCCCATTATTCGTCGTAAATCACGGCAGATCATGGTCGGTAATGTACCGGTTGGGGGCGATGCCCCCATTACCGTACAGACCATGACCAACACCAAGACCACAGATGTTGCCGCCACCGTCGAGCAGATCCAGCGGATCGAGCGGGTCGGTGCCGATATCGTCCGTGTTTCCGTGCCTACCATGGAAGCGGCAGAAGCCTTCCGGCTTATCAAACAGCAGACCCGCATTCCCATCGTTGCCGATATCCATTTTGACTATCGCATCGCCCTGAAAGTGGCCGAGTACGGTGCCGACTGCCTGCGCATCAACCCGGGTAACATCGGCAACGAGCAACGTGTTCGCGCGGTGGTCGATTGCGCGCGCGACCTCAATATCCCGATCCGTATCGGGGTCAATGGCGGGTCGCTGGAGAAGGATATTCAGGAGAAGTACGGCGAGCCGACCCCCGAAGCGCTGGTGGAGTCCGCCATGCGTCACGTGGACTACCTGGATCGGCTCGACTTCCAGGACTTCAAGGTGAGCGTTAAGGCCTCCGATGTGTTCCTGGCAGTCGGTGCCTATCGCCTGCTGGCCAAGCAGATTGAACAGCCGCTGCACCTTGGCATCACCGAAGCAGGCGGTTTCCGTGCCGGCGCGGTGAAGTCTGCCATCGGTCTGGGGATGCTGCTCACTGACGGCATCGGCGATACCCTGCGTATCTCGCTGGCGGCGGATCCGGTGGAGGAGGTGAAAGTCGGTTTCGATATCCTCAAATCCCTGCGCATTCGCTCCCGTGGCATCAACTTTATCGCTTGCCCATCCTGCTCACGGCAGGAGTTCGATGTGATCGCTACCGTCAACGCACTGGAAGAGCGGCTCGAAGACATCATCACCCCGATGGATGTCTCCATCATAGGTTGTGTGGTCAATGGCCCGGGCGAAGCGCTGGTCTCCGACCTTGGGCTGGCGGGTGCCGCCAACAAGAGTGCCTTCTATGAAGGGGGCCAGCGGGTCGATCGGCTCGACAACAAGGATCTGGTTCCGGTACTGGAGCGACGCATTCGCGCCCGGGCAGCCATGCTGGATCCCGCCAACCGGATCCTGATGGACAAGGATTGAGCAAATCTGGGCCACATCGGGTGGCCCTTTTTCCAGGTGACTGATTTTAAATCCCGTATCCGGACTCCCTGATTTTACCTTGGGGGGGAAAATCCCTATAATGCGGCCAAATTTTACCTCTTTTTCTCGAGTATCAACGTGGCAAAACAGATCCAAGCTATTCGCGGTATGAATGATTGCCTGCCGGAGCAGAGCCCGGTATGGCAGAAGGTTGAACAGATCCTGCGCCAGGTCGTCGCCAGTTATGGCTACAGCGAGGTGCGCATGCCCATCGTAGAACAGACTCATCTGTTCAAGCGCGCCATCGGTGAAGTGACCGACGTGGTCGAAAAAGAGATGTACACCTTTGAAGATCGCAACGGCGACAGCCTGAGTCTGCGTCCGGAAGGGACCGCCAGCTGCGTCCGTGCCGGTATCGAACACGGTCTGCTCTATAACCAGGAACGCCGGATGTGGTACATGGGCCCCATGTTCCGTCACGAGCGTCCCCAGAAGGGCCGTTACCGCCAGTTCCACCAGTTTGGGGTCGAGCTGTTCGGTATCAACGGGCCGGATATTGACGCTGAACTGATCATGCTAACCCACCGTCTGTGGCGTCTGTTCGGCATCAGCGAGCATGTCACCCTGCAGCTCAACACCCTGGGCCAGAGCAGCGAACGTGCCGCTTACCGCGATGCGCTGGTGGCCTATCTGGAGCAGTACAAAGATCAGCTGGACGAAGAGAGCCAGCGCCGCATGTACAGCAACCCGCTGCGGGTGCTCGACTCCAAGGATGAAAAGGTACAAACCATTCTGGTCGGTGCCCCGCGTCTGTTCGACCATCTGGGCGAAGAGAGCCTGGCCCACTTCGAGGGGCTCAAGCGCCTGCTCGAGTCCGCCGGTATCAAATACGAAGTGAACGAGCGTCTGGTACGTGGTCTTGACTACTACAACCTGACCGTGTTCGAGTGGGTCACCAGCAGTCTGGGTGCCCAGGGCACCGTCTGTGCCGGTGGCCGCTACGATGGTCTGGTGGAGCAGTTGGGCGGTCAACCGACCCCGGCCGTGGGCTTTGCCATGGGCATGGAGCGTCTGGTGCTGATGCTGGAGACCCTCGAGCTCAACGCCGATATCCGCCCGGCGGTGGATGTTTATCTGGCGATGGTGGGCGAGGGGACCGAACAGGCTGGCTTCCAGCTGGCCGAGCGGCTGCGCGATACCCTGCCGGACCTGCGCCTGATGAGCCACTGCGGTGGTGGCAACTTCAAGAAACAACTCAAACGTGCCGACAAGAGCGGCGCGGCAATCGCCCTGATCCTTGGTGAAACCGAGGTGCAAAACGGGGAGATCACTATCAAATATCTGCGTGGTCAGGCCGAGCAACAGACCGTCAAGGTTGACGCCGCCATTGCCCTGCTGGCAGCCAAAGGAGAGTAAGCTGTGGAAGTCTATACCACCGAAGAACAACAGGTTGAGGTTATCAAGGAGTGGTGGAAAGAGAACGGAACCTCGGTGATTGCCGGGACCGTGATCGGTCTGGTCGGTCTGTTCGGCTGGCGCTATTACAACCAGCACCAGCAAGAGACCATGGAGGCCTCCTCCGCGGCTTACAATCAGGTGATTGAGCAACTGGTCAAGGGCGATGCCGCCGGTTTCGAGCAGGCACAGCAGTTTGTCACCGCCAATAAGGGCGACGCCTACGGCGAACTGGCCGCGTTGCAACTGGCTGCTGCTGCCGTCAAGGCGGGCAAACTGGATCTGGCTGCCGAGCAGCTGGATCTGGTGGCGACCACGGGTGACGAGAGCATTCGTCCCATCGCGGCGTTGCGTCTGGCCCGTGTGCTGAATGATCAGGGCAAGGCAGATGAAGCGCTGGCCAAGCTGGCGACTATCCAGAATGAGGCCTTCAAGGCGCAGGTCGCTGAAGCCCGTGGTGATGTGCTGCAAAAGCAGGGCAAGATTGAAGAGGCTCGCGACGCCTATCAGGCGGCGGCGGATGCCGGCGGCCTGCAGGGTAGCGCCGAGCTCAAGCTGAAAATGGACGATCTGGCCCTGCCGGCCGTTGCGACTGGTGAGGCGCCGGATGCGTAATCTATTCAAAATGGTGGCGCTGGGGGCTGCGGTCTCCTTCGCGTTGCAGGGGTGCTCCCTGTTCAGTTCGGAAGAGGATCTCAACCCGATGGCGCCGCTGCCCAAGGTTGAATCTGCCTTCACTGCCGACACCGCATGGTCATCCACTGTGGGCGGTGGTATCGGTGATTTCTACTCCCAGCTCAAGCCGGTGGTGGAAGAGGATCGCATTTACGCGGCCGCTCGTGATGGCGATGTCCGTGCTTTTGACCGTGCCAGTGGCAAGCGGTTGTGGCATGTCGATCTGGCCGATTTGCCGGTCAACGCCGACAAACGCAGTGCTCGTCTCTCCGGTGGTCTGGTCTCCCGTTATGGCAAGTTGTTCCTCGGCTCCGAGAACGGGGTGGTCTACGCCCTGAACGAAGAGAACGGTGAAGTGCTGTGGCAGACCAAGGTGCCCGGCGAAGTGGTGGCGAGCCCCGCGGTGGAAGATGGCCGCGTAGTGGTGTTGACCACCTCCGGTCGCCTGATCGCCCTCGACACTGACGAAGGCAAGATGCAGTGGACCCTCGCCGAAGAGCAGCCTCCGTTGACCTTGCGCAGTGCCGGTGCACCGGTGATCACCAACGGCGCCGTGATTTACGGCCGTGCCGATGGCAAGGTGGGTATCGCCTTGCTCGGCAATGGCCAGCCGGTCCGTCAGTCCAAGGTGGCTGATCCGCGCGGTGCAACCGAACTGGACCGCATGGTTGACGTTGATGCCAGCCCGCTGATTGCTGGTGATGAGCTCTATGCCATCGCTTATAACGGTCAGTTGATGGCGCGTAAGCTGATGACCGGTGACGAAGTGTGGAAGCGCAAGTATTCCGGCTATCGCGATCTGGCGATAAGCGGTAATGCCATCGTGCTGACCGACAGCCGCAGCCATCTGTTTGCCATCGACCGTCGCAATGGTCTGGAGCTGTGGTCCAACACCCAGCTGGAGAATCGTACCGTTACTGCACCTGTCATCTTTGGTGACTATGTGGTGGTGGGGGATGTGGAAGGATACCTGTATTGGCTTGATCGTACCGATGGGTCCATCAAGGCGATGCAGCAGCTCGATAGCAGTGGTCTCTATGCCGCCCCGCTGGTGGATGACGAGACCCTCTATGTGCAGAGCCGTGGCGGTAAGTTGTACGCACTCAAGCGTCCTTGATCGTCCGATAATGTGAATATCCGGCTCCTGGTCTTCGGACCCGGAGCCTTTGTCGTCTTGAGAATGAGGCTTTTATGACTCCTGTAGTAGCCCTGGTGGGCCGCCCCAACGTGGGGAAATCCACCCTGTTTAACCGCTTGACCCGAACTCGGGATGCCCTGGTTGCCGATTTTCCCGGTCTGACCCGGGACCGTAAATACGGTCAGGCGAAGTTGGGCGAGCTGGAATTTATCGTGGTCGATACCGGTGGTATCGATGGCACCGAAGAGGGGATCGAGCTGAAGATGGCCGAGCAATCCCTGCTGGCCATCGAAGAAGCGGATGTTGTGCTGTTTATGGTGGATGCCCGTGCCGGTCTGACCGCGGCGGATCAAGCCATCGCCGAGCACTTGCGCAAGGCCCACAAGAAGGTATTTCTGGTGGCCAACAAGACCGACGGTATCGACGGTGATTCCGCGGTCTCCGAGTTCTACGGTCTGGCGCTGGGCGAGGTCTATCAGATCGCGGCCGCCCACGGTCGTGGCGTGCTGAGCCTGCTGGAACTGGCCCTGGCTCCCCATCTGGAGACCCTGGTTGACGTCGCTACCGATGAAGATGCGCAGGATGAAGAAGAGGAGGAGTTCGACGAAGAAGCCCTGCTGCGCATGGTGGCTGCCGGTGAACTCGATACCAAAGAGGACACCAAAGAGACGCCGTTTGCTGACCTGCCCATCAAGTTTGCCATTGTCGGTCGTCCCAACGTCGGTAAATCTACCCTGACCAACCGTATGCTGGGTGAGGATCGGGTCATCGTCTATGACATGCCCGGCACTACTCGTGACTCCGTCTACATTCCGATGGAGCGTGACGAGCAGAAGTATGTGGTTATCGATACCGCCGGTGTGCGTCGTCGTGGCAAGGTGCACGAGACGGTGGAGAAGTTCTCCGTTATCAAAACCCTGAAAGCCATTGAAGATGCCAATGTTTGCCTGCTGGTGATCGACGCCCAGGAGACCATCACCGATCAGGACTTGAGCATCCTCGGCTATGTGCTCCACGCCGGCCGCTCCGTGGTGCTGGTGGTGAACAAGTGGGATGGTCTGGATCAGAAGGTGAAAGAGGATGTGAAGAACGAGCTGGATCGTCGCTTGGGCTTCATCGACTTCGCGCGCGTCCACTTCATCTCCGCCCTGCACGGCAGCGGTGTCGGCCACCTGTTTGAATCCATTCAGGAGGCTTACCAGTCCGCCACCCGTCGTACCAGCACGGCCATGCTGACCCGCATCATGCAGATGGCGCAGGAAGATCACCAGCCGCCGATGGTCAACGGTCGTCGCGTCAAGCTCAAGTATGCCCACGCCGGTGGCTACAACCCGCCGCGCATCGTGATCCACGGCAACCAGCTGAACGACCTGCCGGACTCCTACAAGCGCTACCTCATCAACTACTTCCGCAAGTCCCTCAAGATCATGGGCTCGCCGATCCGGGTCGAATTCCAGGAGTCGGTCAACCCGTTTGAAGGCAAGAAGAACACCATGACCCTGAGTCAGGAGCGTCAGCGCAAACGCCTGCTGAAAATGAAGAAGAAATAAGTCCTTGCGGCTGCCCTCACCGGCAGCCGCTTTGTTATCCTCGCCACGTTAAGGTGAGGAATTAGGGGAGGGGGATCTGCCATGGAACAAGACCATGGCAAATCCACTTTTCGAGGAGTCGACAATGGAAGCCCTGCTTTGTCCATCATGCCAGGCTGAACTGGATACCCGCAGCAAGGAGCAAACCTGTGGTCAGTGCCAGGCTAACGTTCACGTTACGGCCATCTGCCCCACCTGCCAACAGGAGCTGGAGCGTCTCAAGGCGTGCGGCGCGGTGGATTACTTCTGCAACCACTGCAACTCGCTGATCTCCAAGCGGTCGGTACAGTTCAAGGTGGCGCTGGTGTAAGACAGTATTCAGGTGAGAAAGAAGATAAAAAAACCCGGCTAATGCCGGGTTTATGCTGTGTGCTCTGCAATAAGCAGGGTATAGGATCGATTTCTGCGCCACAGGTTGCGCTTGATGTCATGAAGCTTGAGTTTGCGTCTGGGGCTCCAGCTGCACTTCGCTTTTCTGACCAGACTGATTTTTCTACGTTTTTGCATCTTGGTCTCCTCCCAACTCAGGTGGCCATCCCGGCCTTGGGTCATTGATGGAGCCCATCCGAAATTGCTGTTGTTTAATCTCACAACATAATGAAAATAATGCGATTTCGGATAGGCTCCGATGTGAATCGATGGTAACAGAGAAGTTTGCGTGAAAACAGCCGAATAAATAATGACTGTTTAGCTCATGGTGATCTGCTTGACTATTTCGGCAATGGCGGTGGGGCGCTCGGTCAGCTCGGCTTCGCTGTCGTCGTCGAGGCTCTCCCGCTGGTGGGCTTTTTGTTGCTCGTTGTCGAGCCAGAGTAGGCTCTGGTAGTACTGGCGCACATTGTTGACATAATTGCGTGCCTCGCTGCCACGGGCATAGCCGTAACGTACCTTGCTATGCCAGCGTGCCTGTTGCAGCAGTGGTAGTACATCCTTGACGTCGCTCCAGGCATCGGGATTTTTGCCCAGCTGTTTGGTCAGGCGGCGGGCATCCATCATATGGCCGTAACCGATGTTGTAGGCGGTGAGGGCAAACCACACTTTTTCGTCCTCAGGCACCGAGTCGGGTACCTTCTCCATCATCTGCTGCAGATAGAGGGCCCCCCCCTTGATACTCTCCTCGGGGTGCAAGCGGTTGTTGACCCCGACCGCCTTGGCGGTGGGCTCGGTCAGCATCATCATGCCGCGCACCCCTGTGTAGGAGCGCGCTTCCGGATCCCAGTGGGACTCCTGATAGCTGATGGCAGCCAGCAGGCGCCAGTCGAAGTTCTTGGCGTGGGTCTGGAACAGGGGCTGATATTTGGGTAGCAGGCTCTTGGCTCGCTTGAGAAAGGTGCGGGTATCGACAAAATCGAAGTTCTGCACATGACCGAAATACTTCTCGTCGAGCTTGGCGATGGCCCCATCCATAAAGCGTTGGCCGAAGAACTCAATCACGCTGGCATAGAGGCTGTCGTCGGGCAGTTTGCTCATGGCCCAGGCTACGGTCTGATTCTTGGAGAGGGTCAGTCCCTCGGTGAGCTCCGGGTAGTAGCGCTGGGTACGGGCCAGCACAGTATCCTGTACCACCGTGTAGTCAATCTTGCCATCTACTACCTGCTTGAGCAGCGCCTCCACATCGGCGTTGTCGCTGGTGCTCCAGGTCAGTTTGGGATTTTCCTTGCTTATCTCTTTGAGTAGATCTTCTCCGGTTGAGCCGGCGGCCACCACCAGCTTGCCCTTGATATCGTTCAATGAGGCCGGCTTGGGTTTGCCGTTGCGGTAGACCAGCTTGGGGGAGACCTGGTAGAAGCCAGGGCCGAAGCGAAACAGCTCGCGCCGCTCGGGGGTGACCATGATGGCGGCGGCCGCCAGATCGATTTTGCCCTTTTTCAGCAGGGCGACCAGTTGGTCAGTGGTGTCGACCGGGATGATGGTGAGTGTCACCCCCAACCAGTCGGCATAATTTTGCGCCAGCTCGTAATCGAACCCCTGGGCGAGGTCGTCACGCTGGTAATAGGAGGTGGGACCATAGATGGAGCCAACCCGGATCTCGCCGCGTTGGCGGATCTGCTCCAGCTGGCTGGAGGGGCTATAGAAGTCGCAGCCAACCAGCGTCAGCGTCAACAACAGCCCGATAAACAGTCGAAAAATGCAGCGCAAGTAGGTGAGTACCTTTGTTGAAAAAATCGGCATTTGTCAAAAAAGAGGCACCTTTATACCAGAGAGTGTGCGCAGAGTCACACTGCACGAAGTGAGAAAAACGTTTGTCCGCTGTGAGCCAGATCCCTATAATACGCGCGTCTCAATTCCCCCCCCACTTTAAAACTTGGTGAGAAAGGTCATATGGATATCTTGCGTGGTGCCCCAGCACTGTCTGATTTTCGTGTCCAAAAACTGCTGCAACGCTTCGCGCAGATGAAGGAGAGTGGAGTAGAGAGCGGAGTAGAGATAGAGGATGTCTATGCCGAGTATGTGCACTTTGCCGAGCTGACCAGCCCCCTGTCGCCCCCCGAGCGAGCGACCTTGGGCCAGCTCTTGCGCTACGGCCCGACCATCCCCGAACACACCCCCAGCGGTCAGCTGTTTCTTGTTACCCCCCGCCCCGGCACTATCTCCCCCTGGTCTTCCAAAGCAACCGACATCGCCCACAACTGCGGCCTGAAACAGATCAAGCGGCTGGAGCGTGGTATTGCCTATTACCTGATCATCAAGGGGCAGGGTGAGCTGAGTGCCGCCCAGCGCAGCGTCATTGCCGCCGTGCTCCATGATCGGATGATGGAAGTGGTGTTTGCCGAGATGAGCGAGGCTGCTGCCTTGTTTGCTCACCACGAGCCACGCCCCTTCACCCAGGTGGATGTGCTGGGCGGTGGTCGCGCAGCCCTCGCCGACGCCAACGTGGCGCTCGGTCTGGCGCTGGCCGACGACGAAATCGACTATCTGGTGGAGAACTTCACCAAGTTGGGTCGCAACCCCAACGACATCGAGCTCTACATGTTCGCCCAGGCGAACTCCGAGCACTGCCGTCACAAGATCTTCAACGCCGACTGGACTATCGATGGTGAACAGCAGCCCAAGTCGCTGTTCAAGATGATCAAGAACACTTTCGAGCAGACGCCGGATCATGTCCTCTCTGCCTATAAAGACAACGCCGCCGTGATGGAAGGGAGCCAGGGTGGTCGCTTCTTCCCGAGCCCGGCCAACGGCGAATACCAGTATCATCAGGAACAGGTCGACATCCTGATGAAGGTGGAGACCCACAACCACCCGACTGCCATCTCCCCCTTCCCGGGCGCAGCCACCGGCTCCGGCGGCGAGATCCGCGACGAGGGTGCCACCGGTCGTGGTGCCAAGCCCAAAGCGGGTCTGGTGGGCTTCTCCGTCTCCAACCTGCGCATCCCCGGTTTCGAGCAGCCCTGGGAGCAGGATTTCGGCAAGCCGAGCCGCATTGTCAGCGCCTTCGACATCATGCAGGAGGGGCCGCTCGGCGGCGCCGCGTTTAACAACGAGTTCGGTCGTCCGGCCATTCTCGGCTACTTCCGTACCTTCGAAGAGGAGGTGCCTAGCCACAACGGCGTCGAGGTGCGTGGCTACCACAAACCCATCATGCTGGCAGGCGGCATCGGCAACATCCGCACCGAACATGTCCAGAAAGGGGAGATCCCGGTCGGCGCGGCGCTCATCGTACTGGGCGGCCCGGCGATGAACATCGGTCTGGGCGGCGGTGCAGCATCCTCCATGGCCTCCGGCCAATCGGCCGAAGATCTCGACTTTGCCTCGGTGCAGCGCGACAACCCGGAGATGGAGCGTCGCTGCCAGGAGGTGATCGACCGCTGCTGGCAGCTGGGTGACGACAACCCCATCGTCTTTATCCACGATGTGGGCGCCGGTGGTCTCTCCAACGCCATGCCGGAGCTGGTGAGCGACGGTGAGCGTGGCGGTCGTTTCGATCTGCGCGCCATTCCGAACGACGAGCCGGGCATGAGCCCGCTGGAGATCTGGTGCAACGAATCCCAGGAGCGTTACGTGCTGGCGGTTGCTAAAGAGAAGCTGCCGCTGTTCAAGGCCCTGTGCGAGCGTGAGCGTGCACCCTATGCTGTGATCGGTACCGCGACCGAAGAGAAGCATCTGACCCTCTCTGACAGTCACTTTGACAATCAGCCCATCGATCTGCCGCTGGATGTGTTGCTGGGCAAGACCCCCAAGATGCACCGCGACGTGGTGACCCTGTCAGCGCAAGGCAAAGCGCTCCAGCTCGATGGCATCACCTTGAGTGACGCGGCAGAGCGAGTTCTGCGCCTGCCGACCGTGGCGGAGAAGTCCTTCCTTATCACCATCGGCGATCGCAGCGTGACCGGCTTGGTCAACCGCGACCAGATGGTCGGCCCCTGGCAGATCCCGGTGGCCGATTGCGCCGTCACCGCTGCCACCTACGACAGCTATCATGGTGAAGCCATGTCGATGGGCGAGCGCACCCCGGTGGCGCTGCTCTCCCACGCCGCCTCCGCTCGCATGGCGGTGGCGGAAGCGCTCACCAACCTGGCGCCGGCCCACATCGGGTCGCTGAAGCGGGTCAAGCTCTCCGCCAACTGGATGGCCGCTGCCGGTCACCCGGGTGAAGATGCCGGGCTCTATGAGGCGGTCAAAGCGGTAGGTGAGGAGCTCTGCCCGGCCTTGGGTATCACCATTCCGGTGGGCAAGGACTCCATGTCCATGAAGACCCGCTGGCAGCAGGATGGCAAGGAGCACAGCGTCACCTCGCCGCTCTCCCTGCTCATCTCCGCTTTTGCCCGGGTCGAGGATGTGCGCAACACCGTCACCCCGCAGCTGCGCAGCGATCTCGGTGAAACCGACCTTATTCTCGTCGACCTTGGCAACGGCAAGCAGCGCCTCGGCGCTTCGGCGCTGGCGCAGGTCTATCGCCAACTGGGCGACAAGGCGCCGGATCTCGACAATCCGGTCCAGCTCAAAGGCTTCTTCAACGCCATTCAGGCGCTGGTGGCCGATCGCAAGCTGATCGCCTACCACGACCGCTCTGACGGTGGCCTGTTCGTCACCCTGACCGAAATGGCGTTTGCCGGCCACTGCGGCCTCGACATCCAGCTCGATCGCATTGGCGGCGAGCTGCTGCCGGCGCTGTTCAACGAAGAGCTGGGCGCCGTCATTCAGGTGCGCCGCGAAGACAAAGAGGCAGTGCTGACCCTGCTGGCCGGTCACGGCCTGGCGGCCTGCTCCCATGTGCTCGGTACGGTGCGCGAAGGGGATCTCATCACCTTCAAGCGTGCCGGTCAGGAGGTCTATCGCGCCAGCCGTACCGCGCTTCGCACCATCTGGGGCGAGACCAGCTGGCAGATGCAGCGCCTGCGCGACAACCCCGAGTGCGCGGATAGTGAGCACGCGGCTCGTCAGGACGCCACCGATCCGGGTCTGCAGGCCAAGCTCAGCTTCAACCCGGCCGAGGATGTGGCTGCGCCCTATATTGCCCGCGGTGTCTCCCCCCGTCTGGCAGTGCTGCGCGAGCAGGGAGTTAACTCCCACGTGGAGATGGCGGCGGCGTTCGATCGTGCCGGTTTCGCCGCGGTGGATGTCCATATGAGTGACATTCTCGAAGGACGTATCAAGCTGGAGACGTTCCAGACCCTGGTGGCCTGTGGCGGCTTCTCCTACGGCGATGTGCTGGGGGCGGGGGAAGGCTGGGCCAAGTCCATCTTGTTCAACGACAACGCCCGCGAGCAGTTCCAGCGCTTCTTCGAGCGCGGCGATACCCTCTCTCTGGGTGTCTGCAACGGTTGCCAGATGATGTCCAACCTGCGGGATCTCATCCCGGGTGCCGATCTCTGGCCGCGCTTTGTGCGTAACCGCTCCGAGCGCTTCGAGGCCCGCTTCAGTCTGGTTGAGGTACAGGACTCCCCGTCCGCCTTCTTCGCGGGCATGGCAGGCTCCGTGATGCCGATTGCCGTTTCCCACGGGGAAGGACGTGTTGAGGTGCGCGATGCCGCTCACTTGAACGCACTGCAAACCAGCGGGCTGGTGGGGCTGCGCTTTGTCGATAACCGCGGCAGCGTGACCGAGCAGTACCCGGCCAACCCGAACGGCTCGCCGGACGGCATCACCGCCGTGACCACCACCGATGGCCGCGCCACCATCATGATGCCGCACCCGGAGCGGGTGTTCCGCACCGTGGCCAACTCCTGGCACCCTGACAACTGGGGCGAAGATGGCGCCTGGATGCGGATGTTCCGCAACGCCCGGGTCCGTCTGGGTTAATAGAGACAGCGCCAGCGCGTAACAACAGAAACCGGCCACTTGGCCGGTTTTTTTATCCGTGTCGTTACGGCTTGCCGAGCGGTTGGGGGATAAAGCCTCCCCGATCGAGGATCTGCAGACAGGCATCCACCACATCCGCATCGAGCTGATGGCCGCGCATCTGGATGATCTGCTCCCTGGCCTGGGGAATGCCGAGGGCGGCGCGATAGGGGCGATCCGAGGACATGGATTCGACGATATCGGCGACGGTGAGGATGCGGGCCTCCAGCAGGATCTCATCCCCCTTGAGTCCCAGCGGATAGCCGGAGCCATCGAGATACTCGTGGTGCTGGTGGATCATCCGGGCGATGGGCCAGGGTAGAGCAATATCCTTGAGCACCAGATAACCTGCCGTCGGGTGCTCCTTGACCAGATTGAACTCCTGGGGGGTCAGCTTGCCCGGTTTGGTCAGGATCTCGACAGGCACCTGGATTTTACCGATATCGTGCACCATGGCGCCCAGATAAAGACCACGTAACTGTTTGTCACCCAGCCCCAGTTCCCGACCGATGGCCAACGCCAGAGTAGCGACGTGCTTCTGGTGACCTGCGGTGTAGGGATCGCGTTGTTCCAGCACGGCAGCGATGGCTCCCAGCGCATCCTCCAGGGCCAGCTCCAATTGACGGGCATGCATGGCTTTTTCTCGCTGAGCGGCGAGATAGGCTTGCTGGGTACGACGAGCTTGCAGGCCATAGGTCAGGTAGTCAGCCAGTCCGTTGAAGAGGTGTACTTCCTCATCGGTGAAGGCTCTGGCCTGCGTGCTGTGAATAAGCAGGCCACCTGGCACTGTGGCTTGCCACGGTAATGGCAGCAGCAGCCGGCCCCTCAGGGTGGCGGAGTGGTGAACCAGTTCGATGCCGAGTGCTTCGTTAAGCATCTCGCCTGAGCTGATGGCCCGGATCAGGGCCACATCCCGGGTGAGCCAGTCATCGCTGGCAAACCAGATAGCCTGACCTGCCTGCGCCAGGATCTGCATACTGTCCTGATCAGCGGCCTGCAGCACGATCACCAGAGGAAAGCGACCATCGAAGGTGATGGCATCGCAGATCTCCTGCAGTAGTGTCTGCTCGTCCCCCTGCTTGAGCATGGCATGGTGGGCGCGGGTAATGGCTTCAAGCGTCCAGGTATATTGCTGGAGACGCTCCTGCTGCTGTTTCTGGTCGGTGATATCTTCGAAGAAGACAGCGACGCCGATCACCTTGCCCAGCTCATCGTACAGGGGAAACTTGGTGGTACTGAGCCAGCGGTCTTCACCCCCTTTCAGATAGGGTTCTTCGTGATGCCGGGTTGTGCAGCTGGCCATGACCTGGAGATCGTCATCCCGATAGCGTTGGGCCAGCTCGGCCGGGAAAAAATCGGCATCGCACTTGCCAACCAGTTCGGCTGGAGTGAGGGCCAGATCGTCGGCCAGCAGACGGTTGCAGGCGATGAAGTGTGAACGGGTATCTTTCAACAGGACGCGATAGGGTAGCTGTTCCATCACCTGATGGAGCAGGGCTGCGGTGGGGTGAGAGTTGACGCCCGGTGGCTGAATGGATGGCGGTAGATCTTTTAACATCATCTTGGTGCAACCAGAGTCAGGTGGTAGTAAAGCGGTAGCCCGCTTGCCAGACGGCGAAACAGGCATCGACCACCTGTTTGTCGTAATGCACACCGGCGTAGCGCGTCAGTTCGGCGAACGCATCGGTGAGGGGGAGGGCACGCCGGAACGGCCGGTGGGCCGTCATGGCGGCCAGGGAGTCGGCGACCCGTATAATCCTCGCCTCCAGCGAGATCCCATCTCCCTGTAGCCCCTGCGGGTAGCCGCTACCATCGAGATTCTCATGGTGCTGCATCACTATGGTGGTGATGGGCCAAGGAAAGTCAATCTGTTGCAGGATCTCGCGGCCAGTATCCGGATGCTGTTTGATAAGTTCGAACTCAGCTGGCCTCAGTTCCCGTGGGCGAGTGAGGATCTCCGCCGGGATCTGCAGCAGGCCGATGTTATGCACCATGGCCGCAAGACCCAATCCATCCAGCTGCTCTTGCGGCAGTTGCAGCTGTTGACCGATGGCCAGCGCGAGATCATGCACGCGCCGTTCGTGTCCTGCCGTGACCGGATCTTTGTGGGCAATCGCGGAGGAGAGGGCCGCTATGGTCTGAAACAGCAGGGTGCGCTGGCGTTGCTCGCTCTCCTTGATATGAGTGATATCGACTAGGACGCCGATGATACCTGCCACCTCGCCCTGATGGTCATAGAAGAGATCCTTGAAGTTCAGCACCTGGTAGCGGTGGCCGCTGCGATCAAACAGCGTATGTTCGAAATATTGCGGTTGCCTGCTACGCAGCACCTCCATGTCACGTTGGGTATATTCGTCCGCCATCTCTGGCGGCAGGATTTCGTCTACTCGCTTCCCCTCTAGATCGGTCCTGCTGATCCCGGTCACTTGAGTAAAGGCCGGGTTGCAACTGATAAAGCGCCCTTCAACATCCTTGTAGAATACAGGGATGGGGATGGCCTTGAGCAGGGACTCGTTGAGGCGCTGCATGTCGAGCAGCTCGGCCTGCTGGCGCCTGGCGAGCTGCTCGCTGTCTTTGCAAAGGGAAATGGCGCGGGCCAGGTTGCCGAGCACCGGGCTGAACAGATGGCAGACCGGTACGATCTGCTGATGTGGCTGGGGGGCGAGCAGCAAGATGAGATAACCCCCTTCAACCTTGAGCCGATATGCAAACTGGTAGGTGCGGCTGCCCGGCAGGGGGAGCGTCTGTTGCAGCAGGCAGTGCTCCTCCTCGCTGACCCACCCAGGCAGGGTCAGGGTGGTGCCGGTGTGCTGGCGCAACTGCTCGTCGCCGATCACCTTGAGCAGCTCATATCCTTCCCGTTGCTGCTGCAATACCACACCAACCGGTGTGGCGCAGTGAAACATAAAGCGTTGCAACACCTTGGTGAGTAGGGCATCGAGTGTAACCTCCCGACCAATGCAGAGGGCGAGATCGCATACGATGGTCATGGCGTGGTCATTGTTCATCGTCGTCCCTCCCCGTTGCAGAGAATGGCGCCATTGTGAAACAGCGGATAGTCTCCAGGCCGCAGGCTGCCTATTTCACCAAGGGAGAGCGCACCGACCAGCTCATGGGCTCCGCTTTGGGTGAAGAGGGTTTCCAGTTCAAGCGCACTTTGCGTACCGAAGTGCTGCTGACGTCCGGCGCAGTAGTAGATCTCGATGCGTTCAGGCACACCATGCTGGCTGAGTTTCTCGGCCAGCTCGATGGCATTGGCGGTCGGACTTTGCGGCGCCTTGAGCAGCGTGAGAATACTGTAATCAGGCACTTCTCCCACGCAGAGCAGGGCTCCCTCTTCGGTGACGGCGACCGGGATCCGCACGATCACATCGCCATTGGCTCTGAGCAACCCGAGCGGCAAGTGGACGCCGTACTGGTAGAACTGCTCCGGGGTGAGGTTCTGCTGGAATTGCTGCCGGATCAGGGATTGATAGCGGCTGAAGGCGGGTTCCCAGTCGATAAAGGAGATCTTGTTGCCCTCGCTGCTGGTGGCCAGCATGGGCTGAGCAGTGAGTTGATAGCCATGTTCCAGTAAGGGATAGCTGTGATGGGGCAGCAGGACGCAGCTGACCGCTTGCGCCAGCAAACTGTGATTGTCAAACAGACAGGGCATGGCCGTGAACTGGCCGCTGCCCGCATTGACGCCAGCATAGTTGACCCTGTCCGCCAGTCGCAGATAGATCCCTTCCAGAATGGAGGCAATATTGGGGATCATGGCGTCGAAAGTGAGAAAGAGGGTCGGGACTTTCTGTTGAACCGGCCATTGGGAGATCCGAGGGGCCAGCTGCTCGCAGATGATGGTGGCCAGCTCATCGGCGCTCGCGGTAGAGGAGAGTGGGATCAGCAGGGGATTATGGGATGCCGGGCGGGGCAATAGCCAAGCCCCCTGTTCGTGGAAACCATGCTGGCTGACCAGGCTTGGAAAGATTGCGCCGCAAAGCTGAATATCGAGGCGTTGGCACTGCTGCTGCAGTTCGGCAACACGTGCGGCATCCCGCTCGGCCAGCAACACATCGAGTCGTCCCCCTCGGTAGGGAAGCAGTGTATCGGTCAGTGGATGCGCATCAAATTGATGAAAAGTAGGTTGCATCATCGCTCGGAACTCCATTCCTGCCAGTCATCAATATATCAGCAAGGGAGCTGGCTGAATACCAATCAATATTTGATGTGTCAGTATAAGCCATTCTAAAGACAGGCAAATTTCAGTCGTGGCAGGGGCTAATGCCAGTCAGTTAAGTCTGACTGGCATTGTTTTTGTTGGCTTTTTGCACCGCATACTTTTGTGGTCTTGCCTTCACACTGCGGGGATAACTCCGCGCCCTTCACCCCGGCATTACAAACTGCCCCGCCTGCTTATCCAGCTCCGCCGCCCGCTTCGGGATACTCCCCGCTGACCAGTACGGCATACAGCTCCACTCATGGATGAGGTACACCCACGCCATGTGAAAACTCAGCTGACTCGCCGTGTATCCCTTTAAACTTGCCGCCATCTTTACCATCTGGCTGTGCAGCAGGTGGTACGCCTACAGTGCCTCTTATAACCTCTGCCATCTCCCCGCTGCCTTCTTGCTGCGCATGTCAGTCGTTGTGGTTGCAGGCTCTGCTTCATCTCCTGATACCCTAACTCGATTACTCGGCGGTGGCTGTCGCGCTCGACGATGTAGGCCCCCGGGAAACGCATCGGGTTCAGCAATGAGATCAGCACCTGGCGATCCTTGTCGTTGATAGTGCGGGTCAGCAAGCGGGTTGCTAGCGTTTCTGGCAGTTGCCATGCTGGGGCCAGACTTGGCAAACGTGGCTACATTGTCCGGGGTATCCGGGAGGTCGCCACATTACGTCATTGATGGCGAGCAGTTGCAGACCGGCCCAAGCGGGGTGATTGGTCTGCTGGTGTCAGAGGGAGGCGGTCTCGTGAAACAGCAGCTCGATGCTTTTGCCCCCGAGCTTTTGGCGCGCTTGCACGAAGGCGCGGTCGTCTTGTGGTCACTCCCTCTTCGCCGAGTTGGGTAGGGTGATGAGCTGGGGGGAATGAGGTCAGAGCGTAACTCAGACTGGTTGGTATTACTGGCATGAAGGACGTCGAGGGCCTGCTCGATAGGTATACAAATCCGCAACCAGTCAACAGATGTCGGATTTTCACACCGGGGAAGGCGCGGTCAATGGATCCGTAACTGAGCGGTACTGGTCACCGGAGTGACCCCTTTTGGTATCTGGTGCAGCTTGACTGCAAGATGGCTATCGAGCGGGAGGGACCTTGTTTGCACTGACCCCGTTATCCGTGCCGTTGTGGGGGGTGGGCAGACAGTGACGATGGACTTCGCTGCTTGAGGCGGCCGAGCCAGAGGCTCAAGCCTGCCGTCAGAATGAGGACCAGTTCAATCCCCATGACCAGCCCGGCCAACTCGCCCTGCTCCCAAAACGGGTGCAGGTAAAGCCCCCCCAGACTGGCTCCCAGATAGTAGGCCACCAGATAGAGAGAAGAGGCGAGGGCCCGGTTGTGTTCGACATGTTGGCCAACCCAGCCACTGGCGCAAGCATGGGCCAGGAAAAAGCCGAAGCTGGAGACCAGCAAGCCACTCAGGATACCGAGCAGGCTAGCTTGCAGCAGCCACAGACTCCCGAGGGCCATCAGGGCGATCCCGACCAGCAGCATCCGTTGTGCCCCCCAGCGGTTGGCAAATCGGCCGCTCAGAGAGGAGGCCACCGTCCCCGAGAGATAGGTGAGAAACAGCATACCGAGCCATTGGGTGGGCAGGGAGAAGGGGGGCTTGGCCAGCAGGAAGGTGAGATAACTGAACTGGTTCAGAAACACCATAAAGTTGAGCCCCCCGATAAGGTAAGCCCCTACCAGCAAGGGGTTGGTCAGGTGTTGCTGCAAGGCGCGGGCAAATTGGCCGCGAACGGGGGCGCTTGCCACAAAGCGGGTCTGATGGGGCAGCAGCCAGAAGACCAGCGGCAGCAGTGACAGGCTGATCATACCAATCCCCAGAAAGGTGTGCTGCCAGTCGCCAAACCAGCCCGCCAGCAGGCCACCGACCACCCGGCCGGCAATGCCGCCGAGGGAGTTGGCGGCAATATAGACTCCCACCGCCGAGAGCAGCGCCCGTTTGCTGAACTCTTCCCCCATATAGGCAATCGCAGTGGCTGGTAACCCCGCCAGTAGCGCCCCCTGGAGGATGCGCAGCAGCAGCAGGGAGCCAAACTGCTCAACAAGCGGGATCAACAGTGAGAGCAGGATCGCCAGGGTGAGTGTACCCAGCATGACTTGCCGACGGCCATGGCGATCCGCCAGTCTGGCGCAGATCAGCAGGGAGGCGGCGAGGCCTGCAGTGCATCCTGCCAGGGTCCAGCTGGCCGAGAGGGAGTTGACCGAGAAGACCTCGGCAATCAGGGGTAACAGGGGATGGGTCTGGTAGAGGTTCAGAAACACCAGAAAGGAGCCCAGGCTGAGGGCCAGGGTGGCACGTATCCACTCGCGACTTCCAACTTCAATCATTGCGTATTGTCCTGACTACTTTTGGTCAGGGTAGAGTCCTTGCGGTTATAAATATAATATATTTAAGTTATCTATCTCATAAGATGAATTGATACATGGATCTGAAACAGCTCACCTATCTGCTGGCGGTCAGGGATGCCGGCTCATTTACCAAGGCAGCCAACAGTCTGCATGTGGCACAACCGGCCATCAGCATGGCCATTGCCAAGCTGGAGCAGCAACTCGAATTGCGACTGTTTGATCGGCAGGACCGGGCGGTACGGCTCACCCCTGAGGGAGAGGTGCTCTGTCGCCATGCCGAGCGCCTGTTGTTGCAAATGCATCAGGCCGAGGCCGAGATGGCCGAGCTCAAGGGGTTGGAGCGGGGAGAGGTGCGGATCGGGATCCCCTATATGATGGGCTCCTACTATTTCCCCCCGCGCCTGATGGCCTTCAAGCACCGCTACCCCGGGCTCAAGATCCGGGTCGAGGAGGCGGGCACCCGCGAGCTGCTCAGCCGGATGGTGGATGGCTCCCTCGATCTGGCTATTCTCATCACCAGTGATCTGCCCCCCGCCATCGAGGGGGCGCATCTGCTGAGCGAAGAGATGCTGATGGTGGTGGGGGACGATCACCCTCTGCGCGGTGAATCGGCCGTGACCCTCTCGCAGTTTTTCGCCCAGGAGCTGGCGCTGTTTCGCCGCGGTTTCTATCACCGGGAGCATATGGAGGCGCTGGCCCAGAGCCTGGGCGTTGAACCCGATATCGCCTTCGAGAGCAATCTGATCCCTCTGCTCAAGGCGGTGGTGCGGCAAGGCTTTGCGGTGACCACCTTCCTGCGGATGGTGTTGGAAGAGGAGCCGGATCTGAGCGGCGTGCCCTTCGACCCGCCCATCTATCTCGATCTCTGCGTGGCTTGGCGGCGTGGCGATCCGCTCTCCATGGCCAATCGTGCCTTGCGGGACTTCTTGCTCATTGAGGGGGCGCCCTGATAGCGGCGGTTCTTGCGAGAAGTTTGTTACAATTAATGGTGGGTTCGCTTGAGGGCTACACCATGAAACTGCAGCAATTGCGCTATATCGTCGAGGTAGCCAATCACAGGCTGAATTTATCGGCCACCGCCGAGAGCCTTTTTACCTCCCAGCCCGGGATCAGTAAACAGGTGCGGATGCTGGAGGATGAGCTGGGGATCCAGATCTTCGAGCGTAGCGGCAAACACCTGACCCAGATCACCCCCATCGGCCGAGAGGTGATCAAGGTCGCGACCGAGGTGCTGGACAAGGTCGCCACTATCAAGGTGATGACCAGGCAGCATGTGCATCCGGAGCAGGGAACTCTCTCCATTGCCGCCACTCATCTGCAAGCCCGTTATATTCTGCCCGCTATCCTCAAGGGATTCATGGCCCGCTTTCCCAACGTTGCTGTCACTGTGATGCAGGGGAATGCAACGCAGTGCCGAACTGCCGTGCATGATGGCACCGCCGATCTGCTGCTTGCCGATGAGCCGGAGGAGGGGGGCGATCTGCTGATGCTCCCCTCTTTTCAGTGGCAACGGGGTTTGGTGCTGCCAAAGGATCATCCGTTGGCCAAAGCAACATCTCTGACCTCGGCCGAGCTGGTCGAGTTTGCGCTGGTGACTGACGGAAGGGCGTACTCTGCTGCTCATGGCTCCGATTGTGCTCATGCCGAGAGCCGGATCGCCTGTTGTGCGAGCGACAGCGATGTGCTCAAGACCTATGTCAGACAAGGGATGGGCATCGGGGTGATGGCTACCTTTGCCTGGGAGCCTCAGCGCGATAGCGATTTGGTGCTCAAGACGGTGCCTTGGCTATCTGGTGGCGTGGCCGCTATCGGGCTGCGCAGAGGGGCATTTTTGTGCGGTTATCTCTACGATCTGATTGAACGCCTCGCACCGCAATTGACCCGGGAGCAGGTCACTCTCTGCTGCGCGGCTCGTCCTGGCGAAGAATTTGATGCTTTGCTGGGTAATCTGACGGTACCACAACGCTAACTTTGGGGGATGTGTCGCCCTCACAAGCAAAACGCCTCCCATTGGGAGGCGTCAGATTGCTGAAGAACCCCCCACTTTTTCAAAGAGGGGGGTTCTTTTTTCGCTCGGCTCCATGGGGCTGCTCACTGGCTGACAAGTCGGCCTATCGGCCATCTTCGCCATGAAAAAGGCATCAAAGACCATGCTATCGCCCTAACAAGACCATCTGCCGGGGAATTCGGCGG
>NZ_CDDH01000077.1 GCF_000819725.1 Aeromonas australiensis
GGTTCTTCAGCAATCTGAGACGCCTCAAGGGCGTCTTTTTGCATTTTTATGCTCGAAGGATAGAAGGGCGCGAGCCGCTTATTCCCACTCGATAGTTGCGGGCGGCTTGCCGGAAACGTCGTACACCACGCGGGAGATACCATTGATCTCGTTGATGATGCGGTTCGATACGTGACCGAGGAAGTCGTACGGCAGGTGAGCCCAGTGGGCGGTCATAAAGTCGATGGTTTCGACGGCGCGAAGCGCAATCACCCAGTCATATTTGCGACCATCGCCCATCACGCCAACGGAGCGCACCGGCAGGAACACGGCGAACGCCTGGCTGACCTGGTTGTAGAGGTCGGCTTTGCGCAGCTCTTCGATAAAGACCGCATCGGCGCGGCGCAGAATATCGCAGTACTCTTTCTTCACTTCGCCAAGGACACGCACGCCCAGACCCGGGCCCGGGAAGGGGTGACGGTAGAGCATGTCGTAGGGCAGACCCAGCTCCAGACCAACGCGGCGCACTTCGTCTTTGAACAGTTCGCGCAGCGGCTCGACCAGACCCATCTTCATCTCTTCCGGCAGGCCGCCGACGTTGTGGTGAGACTTGATGACGTGGGCCTTGCCGGTCTTGCTGGCAGCGGATTCGATAACGTCCGGATAGATGGTGCCTTGCGCCAGCCACTTGGCGTTTTTCAGCTTTTTCGCTTCATCATCAAACACTTCGACGAAGACGCGGCCGATGATCTTGCGCTTGGCTTCCGGCTCGTCAACACCGGCCAGGGCAGAGAGGAAGCGCTCTTCGGCTTCAACCTTGATGATGTTCAGACCAAAGTGGTCACCAAACATCTCCATCACCTGCTCGCCTTCGTTCAGACGCAGCAGACCGTTGTCGACGAAGACGCAGGTCAGGCGATCGCCGATGGCGCGGTGCACCAGCATGGCGACCACGGAGGAGTCGACACCGCCGGAGAGGCCGAGGATCACTTCATCGTCACCCACCTGCTCGCGGATGCGGGCAACGGCGTCGTCGATGATGGTGGCCGGGGTCCAGAGGCATTCGCAGCCGCAGATGTCTTTTACGAAGTGCTCCAGCATGCGGGCACCCTGACGGGTGTGGGTCACTTCCGGGTGGAACTGCACGCCGTAGAAGCGCTTGGCTTCATTGGCCATGGCCGCGTGGGGGCAGGTCGGGGTCTGGGCGATGGTGGTGAAGTCAGCCGGAATGGTGGTGACCTTGTCACCGTGGCTCATCCAGACATCCAGCAGGGCATTGCCGTTGTCGGCGATGGCATCTTCGATGTTGCGCAGCAGCGCACTGCTCTTGCCAGCTTCGCCCAGCACTTCCACCTTGGCGTAACCGAATTCACGCTCGGTGGAGGATTGCACCTTGCCACCCAGCTGCTCGGCCATGGTCTGCATGCCGTAGCAGATGCCGAACACTGGCACGCCGGCGTTGAATACATACTCGGGGGCACGGGGGCTGCCCGCTTCGGTGACGGACTCGGGGCCGCCGGAGAGGATGATGCCGCTCGGATTGAATTCGCGGATCTGCTCTTCGGTTACGTCCCAGGCCCACAGTTCGCAGTAGACGCCGATTTCGCGCACACGGCGGGCGATCAGCTGGGTGTACTGGGAACCGAAGTCGAGGATAAGGATACGGTGCTGGTGAATGTCTTTAGTCATTTTATTCCTGCATCAGGCTGATGTTGTCACAAAGGGCACGGGATAAAAAAAGGGTGGAAAAACGGGGCGCAGGGCCCCGTTTTATCAGCCCATCCGATAGTTGGGGGCTTCTTTGGTAATGGTCACATCGTGGACGTGGGACTCTTTCATCCCGGCGCCGGAGATGCGCACGAACTCAGCTTTGGTGCGCATGTCGTCGATGGTGGCGCTGCCGGTCAGGCCCATGGAGGAGCGCAGGCCGCCCATCTGCTGATGGATGATCTCTTTGAGGCGCCCCTTGTACGGCACGCGACCTTCGATGCCTTCCGGCACCAGCTTGTCGGCGGCGTTGTCGGTCTGGAAGTAGCGGTCGCTGGAGCCTTTGGACATGGCGCCGAGGGAACCCATACCACGGTAGGATTTGAAGGAGCGACCCTGATAGAGCTCGATCTCGCCCGGCGCTTCTTCAGTACCGGCGAACATGGAACCTACCATGACGCAGCTGGCGCCCGCGGCAATGGCCTTGGCGATGTCGCCGGAGAAGCGGATACCGCCATCGGCAATCACCGGAATACCGGTGCCTTCCAGCGCGTCAACAGCGTCGGAGATGGCAGTGATCTGGGGCACACCCACGCCGGTCACGATACGGGTAGTACAGATGGAGCCCGGGCCGATACCGACCTTGACCGCATTGACACCGGCAGCAGCCAGCGCCTTGGCGCCCGCGGCGGTCGCCACGTTGCCACCGATGATCTGCAGATCCGGATAGGCATCGCGAGTGGCCTTGATGCGATCCAGCACGCCCTGGGAGTGACCGTGGGAGGAGTCGATCAGCAATACGTCAACACCGGCTTCCACCAGCGCAGCGACGCGCTCTTCGTTACCTGCACCGGCACCGACCGCTGCTCCGACCCGCAGACGACCCTTGTCATCTTTACAGGCGTGGGGCTTGCGCTCGGCTTTCTGGAAATCTTTAACGGTGATCATGCCCTTGAGTTTGAAGTCGGCGTTCACCACCAGCACTTTTTCGATACGGTGCTTTTGCATCAGGGCAACCACCTCTTCACGAGGGGCCCCTTCACGCACGGTGACCAGACGATCTTTCTGGGTCATGATCTGTTCAACGGTCTGGGAGAGGTCAATCACGAAGCGCACGTCACGGCCGGTGATGATACCGACCAGCTGATTGCCGTCAGTCACCACGGGGTAACCGGCGAAGCCATTCTTGTGGCTCAGCTCCTTGATTTGGGCGATGGTCATATCGGGGCGCACGGTGACGGGGTCGGTGACCACGCCGCTTTCGTACTTCTTGACCTTGCGCACTTCGGCAGCCTGCTGCTCGATGGACATGTTCTTGTGGATAAAGCCGATACCGCCTTCCTGGGCCAGTGCGATAGCCAGACGGGCTTCGGTCACTGTGTCCATGGCAGCGGAGATCATCGGGATGTTCAAGCTGATGGCGGAGGTCAGCTTGGTACGCAGATCGGCAGTATTGGGAAGAACATCGGAGTGGGCGGGAACCAACAGTACATCGTCGAAGGTTAACGCTTCTTTGGCAATCCTGAGCATGGCAATATCTCACCGTTGAGGAAGTGGGGGTGTAAAATATTGCCGACGAAGTTTACTCACGCATTGGTCACTGGTAAAGAAGTTTTTTGAATTTTTTATGGCATAGCCCTCTTTTAGGCGGCCAAAACGCCAAAAAACCAAGATTATCAGTACGAAAAGCGCCATTTCGGGGCAAAAGAGTTGGCTAACCGGTGATTTATGCAAAACCGGTAGGTGCCGACGCAGCGCAACCCCCATGCAACGGGATGATCGACAGGGGCTCAGGGGGCAAGCGGCCTCTGACCACCCTCCCCTTGTCTTGTGTCCTTGTATTGTCTCTTGCCCTCGCGGCGACCACTCGCACCGGTATCATTCTCTTCTCAATCTCCTTTGCTCGGTCTGGATAATAAATTTCACCCGCTGGCAATATATATTTCCCGGCACAACAAGGGGTACCTCTCTTTATTATTTTCGCCCCACCATCCGCAGCAAGGTATTATCTTTATCCAGCAGATGATGTTTCAACGCCCCGACAATGTGCACCAGCAAAAATGCCAGCATGATATATGGCGAATAAATATGGACTGTGTGAGCAATATCCCGAACGGATTCACTGAATGGAATCACATTGGCAGGATTATGGATATCTGGATTCATCGGAATAATAGACCAGCCAAATATCGCGACACCTCGGCCAGCCGCTGCGGAATAACAGAGACCGGACACCGGAATAAGCAGCGTTGAAATCAGCAACCCCCAGTGGATCGCCCTGGCTGCCAATGCCTCGTAAACAGGATATTGACGCACAGGCTCAGGCCACCCTTTAACAAGGCGGATAATGGCGCGGGGCAGGATCAAGATCAGTGCAATCACCCCCAGAGATTTATGCAGCGCATAGAGATCCCATATTTCAAATTTAACCATCAGATAACCCACAAGGGTCAGGCCAATCATCATCAAGGCAACCGACCAGTGCAGCAAACGGGTCGTCAAACTTAAGTGGGTTGAGGGATTCATAAGCTACTCCAAGCAGGGGGCGAGTGAACGCTGGTCAAGATGGTGGCGTCGTGAATATCAGCGACACATAAAATATCAACGACATTGAGACAAGCCGCAACGCGGCCAGATGCGGGCAAGCGTGAGGGCTTTTATCGGGAGCCATACTGCCTGCCCGGATAAACGGCAGCGTTTCCAATCTTGCTTTTCTGCTGCTGACGCCTCCTGCTTAGCGCCCACCCCCTGTTTCGGGTTAAGATAGCGGCCATTGTTTTATCCCGGCCCCGCCGGAGCAGACCACAGGTACGCCCTTGAACCGATTTACCCCATCCAGTGCGGCGAGCGGCCGCGAGCAGCAGGTCTTTACCGTCACCCGCCTCAACAGCGCCGTGCGCATGATCCTGGAGCAAGATCTGGGGCTGGTGTGGCTGAGCGGCGAGCTCTCCAATCTGGCGATGCCAAGCTCCGGCCACTGGTACTTCTCCCTCAAGGACATGTCGGCGCAGGTGCGCTGCGCCATGTTCAAGGGCAACAACCGGCGGGTGGCCTTCCGCCCGCAGGATGGCATGCAGGTGCTGGTGCAGGCGCGGGTCTCTCTCTATGAGCCGCGCGGCGACTACCAGCTGATCATCGAGTCGATGCAGCCTGCAGGCGACGGCGTATTGGCCCTGCGCTTTGAAGAGCTCAAGCGCCGCCTTGGTGCCGAGGGGCTGTTTGACGAGAGCCGCAAGCGACCGCTGCCCCGTGAACCACGGGCGGTGGGCCTTATCACCTCCGCCACCGGTGCCGCCCTGCACGACATGCTGACGGTGCTTAAACGGCGCGCGCCGGATCTGCCGCTCTTTATCTACCCGACTCAGGTACAGGGGAGCGCCGCCATCAGCCAGATCGTCGCGGCGATCGCCAAAGCGAACCAGCGCGCCGAGGTGGATGTGCTGATCGTTGGCCGTGGTGGCGGGTCGCTTGAAGATCTCTGGTGCTTTAACGAAGAGGCGGTGGCCCGCGCCATTGCCCACTCCGCCATACCTGTGGTGAGCGCGGTGGGCCATGAGGTGGATGTCACCATCAGCGACTTTGCCGCCGACTTGCGCGCCCCTACCCCGTCGGCTGCCGCCGAGCTGGTGGCGCCGGATCAAAGCGCCCGTACCCAGCGTCTGGTTCACCTCAAGCAGCGACTGCTGCAGGCGATGAGCCGCCAGCAGACCGCCGCCCGCCACGATTTCATCCTGCTGCAAAAGCGGCTCGATCATCAGGATCCGAAGCGGCGGCTGGAACAACAATCCCAGCGCCTCGACGAGCTCTCCACCCGTTTGCAGCAGCTATTGCGCCAGCGGCTGCATCAGGGAGAGCGGCGCCTCACCAACCTTGAGCTGCGCCTGCAGGGCAAGAGCCCGGAGCGCCTATTGGCAGCTGGCAAGCGCCGCCACCAGCTGGCCGAGGAGCGGCTCTATGCCCTGATTGCCAAGCGGCAAGACCTTGCCAGTCACCGCCTCGCCATGCTCACCGCCCGCCTCGATGGGGTGAGCCCGCTCGCTACTCTGGGTCGCGGCTACTCCATCACCCGCACTGCGCGCGGCGAAGTCATCAGCCGTGCCGATCAGGTCAAATGTGGCGACGAGCTCGTCACCACCCTGGCGCAAGGGAGCCTGCAGGTACGGGTCGAGGGCATTAAGCCATAACCTGTTCTCTTGAACCACAACCGGGCGCCGCACCTCGCAGGCAAGCAGTCGCCTCGTTCAAGCCGATATAAAAAAATCCCCGCCGATTGGCGGGGATTTTTATTGGCACGGTATTCACACCCGTCAGCGAGAGCGACCCGCTTAGCTGGCCTTGCGCAGGATCTGCTCAAGGTAGTCGGCGAAGCGGTGACCGTGATGCTCCAGCAGTTTCGGGAACATGGAGATGGAGGTCATGCCCGGGAAGGTGTTGATTTCATTCAGCAGGATCTCCCCCTCCTCGGTCAGGAAGAAGTCGATGCGCGAGAGATGAGTCAGTTTCAGCTGACGGAACGCCTTGAGGGCATACTCGTGGATCGCATCGGCCTGCGCCTGGGTCAGCCCCTCAGCACGCAGTGCGGTCTCGGTATGGCTGGCGCTGCTGTATTTCTCTTCATAGGTGTAGAACTTGTCCTGCGGCACGCAGATCTCGCCCGGATACGTCGCCACCAGCTCGTCACCATACTGGTAAACCGCCACTTCCAGCTCGCGCGGCTTGACCGCTTTTTCGATCAGAACCTGTTCGGAGTAACCGAAGGCATCGGCAATGCCCTTCACCAGATCTGTTTCGTTGCTGGCAGAGTAGCAGCCAACGGAAGAGCCCTGGGAGGCCGCCTTGATAAAGACCTTGCCCCACTTGGCCAGCGCGGCTTTGGCCTCGGCCAGCGCCGCCTCATTTTGCTCGGTCAGGAACAGGTACGGGGTGTTGGGAATGCCGATGGCGGAGAGCCACAGTTTGGTGCTGATCTTGTTGAAGCAGATCTTGCTCGCCTCGGCATCGCAACCGAGGTAAGGCAATCCGGCCAGTTCGAGGAAGGATTGCAGATCGCCGGTCTCACCCGGGTAGCCGTGGATGCAGGGCACCACGTAATCCACCGGACGGGCCACGCTGTCAAACGAAAGCAGCTTGTCGAGCCCCAGCTTGCACTCGCGGCCATCGGCACTGAGCCAGCGATCGGCGAACATCTCGACGCGGGTCACTTCGACACCGGGCAGAAGGCCCAGTTGTTGCTCGAGGAAATTGGCGCTGCGCAGAGAAACCTCGTGCTCGGAGCCACCGCCGCCGCACAGCAGCAAGACATGCATGTTCTTCATTAGATGTGATCCCTTGGGAGAAGCGGCTTCGCCATCACCATTTAAAACCCAATCGCATTAAAACCGGACGAAGCCAGATACGAAGATAAGTGCGCGCCAGTGTAGCAAGGGAGATCAACCCTTGTCAGCTGATGGGGCCCCTCCAGCCATATCTTGCGACGAAAAAGGCCGTCCAATCTGCGCAACCCTGTCAGAAATGGCTCAACGCGGGGGATCCACCCGCCCCATGCCGTGACCATTGACCCGAAACCAGCCGGCGATGCTGTAGCGCTCGCGGTTGGCAGGCAGCACCTCGTGGGGAAACTCCTCGGAGAGGAAGATAACCAGCCGCCCCCCCTTGGGGCTCACATCCATCAGAAACTGCTCCTTGTCGTCATAGATGCGCAGCAGCCCACCCGCTTCGGGCAACCAGTCGTTGTTGAGGTAAAACACGGTGGTAAGACGGCGGTTGGAGCGGCCGGCAAAGGCATCCCGATGGGTGGCGTAAAAATCCCCGCTGCGATAGCGGGCGAAGTGAGCCTCGTAGTCAAACAGGCCCAACATCAACATCCGGTTGGCGGCAAGACGCAGCGCCTCCATCCGGGCCAGATAGTCAGCCACAGGCGCACCGAGAGAGGGCTCCAGCCAGTGGATCTGGTCACGGCGAATATCGGGATTACCCTGATGCAGGGCGTCACGGCCGATCCCGGCGGGTTGCCACTCGCTTGGCAGACAGGCCTTGAGGGCATCCACCTCGGGGGCGGTGAGAAAATCGTCCACTATCGCCCACCCGTGGGTGTAGATAGCATCCATGACAGCTTGATAGTCCAAGATTGGCTCACAATAAGTGGAAAGAGGGCGCTTTGTAGCGACTTACCGGCAAAGTCACAAACCGGTTTGCTTCTCTTGAGAAGTCCCACCATCAATACCCAATCCAGCCAACGCCAGCTTCTTTTTATCTGCCGAATGTGATCCCGCCCTCAGCCGGGACGTAACAGAGCCTGAAAGTGTGAGCCGTCCCCCATTGGCGACGGACTCCCAAAACGATGCTTGTGGTGAGTAGATTCGAGCGATACCTTGGCATCAACGGATTTGCCGACCCTCTCTCCAGGCCAGATGATGCGGTTTGTCATCAACCGGCTTATAACCCATAAACGTGCAATCAACAGAAGGATAATGTGATGGCCCTGCCCGATCTGACACTGCAACAACTGGATGGAACCCCTTACCCACTGACCCAGCTGGCCGACAAGGTGATCCTGGTGGTCAATGTGGCCAGCCGCTGTGGCTTTACTCCCCAGTATGAGGGGCTGGAAGCCCTCTATCGTGAGCTGGGGCCAGCGGGGTTGGTGATCCTCGGTTTTCCCTGCAATCAGTTTGGCCAGCAGGAGCCGGGGGATGCCGACGAGATCGCCCGTTTCTGCTCCCTCGACTACCCGGTCACCTTCCCTATCATGGCCAAATGCGATGTCAACGGCGAGCAGGCCCACCCGCTCTATCAGTGGCTCAAGAAGGAGAAACCCGGGCTGCTGGGGCTGGAGAACGTCAAGTGGAACTTCACCAAATTCCTGATCGACCGTGATGGCAAGGTGGTTGACCGCTTTGCTCCCACCACCAAGCCGGAGAGCCTGGTCGCCCCCATCCGCGACCTGCTCTGATAACCTGAACCGACCCGATTGAGCAGCCGATGCGACAGCTACTGCGCATCGGCCGCTCTTTTGCTATATTACGCCCCCGTTATCATTTCTATCTTGTGGCTGGCACCTGCGCCAGTCTTCCGCTGAGCCTAAGGCTCACCAGAGGAGTTTCTCTCGAACATGTCATTCAACGAACTGGGTCTGTCTCCGCATATTTTGCGGGCCGTCAAGGAGCTGGGTTACGAACAGCCAACCCCCATCCAGCAGCAAGCGATTCCGGCCATTCTGGCTGGTCAGGATGTGCTCGGCGGCGCCCAGACAGGCACAGGCAAAACGGCCGGTTTCACCCTGCCGATGTTGCAGCGTCTGCTGGCCAACCACGGCCGTGGCCGTCGTCAGGTGCGCGCACTGGTACTGACCCCGACCCGCGAACTGGCGGCACAGGTGGGCGAGAGCATCATCAAGTATGCCCACCACCTGCCGTTCAAGACGCTGATCGCCTATGGTGGTGTCAGCATCAAGCCCAATCTGGACGCCATCAAACTGGGGGTGGACATTCTGGTGGCCACCCCGGGCCGTCTGCTGGATCTGCTGACCCAGGGAGCCCTGACCCTGAGTCAGCTGGAAGTGCTGGTGCTGGATGAAGCGGATCGCATGCTCGACATGGGCTTTATCGTCGACATTCGCCGCATCATGAAGGCGCTGCCTGCAGAGCGGCAAACCCTGCTCTTCTCTGCCACCTTCTCAAACGACATCAAGGCGCTGGCGGATGATCTGCTGAACGACCCCACCCTGATCGAGGTGGACCCCAGCAATACTGCCGCCGAACAGGTGACCCAGCGCATCATTCAGGTGGATCGGGAACGGCGCCGCGAGCTGCTCTCTCACATGATTGGCCGTGGCAACTGGCAGCGGGTGCTGGTGTTTGTGCGCACCAAGCAGATTGCCGACCGCCTCGCCCAGCAGATGCAAAAAGATGGCCTCAATACGGTGGCGATCCACGGTGACAAGAGCCAGGGTGCCCGCAACCGGGCGCTGGCCGATTTTCGCAGTGGCGAGGTGCGAGTGCTGGTAGCAACCGATATCGCCGCCCGCGGTCTCGATATCGATCAACTGCCCCATGTGATCAACTTCGAACTGCCCCAGATGGCGGAGGATTACATCCACCGTATCGGCCGTACCGGGCGTGCCGGTCGCGGTGGCGAGGCCATCTCGCTGGTCAGCCAGGACGAGCTGGGTCAGCTCAAGGCTATCGAAGCCCTGATCGGCCAATCCCTGACCGTGGAGATCCTGGAAGGGTATGAGCCAAGCGGCAAACCAAGTCGCCAGACTCTGCCGGGCAGCAAGCCGGTGCAGAACCCGCCTCGGGCTCGCGGCCATGCCAACGCCAAGAGCAGCAATGCCAAGGGCAAGCCAGCCGCGGGCAAGGGCAAAGCCAAGAGCGATGGCAGCAAAAAACCAGCCCCAGCTCGCAAACGGGAAGTGGTAGGCGAGGATGTCGGATTTACCCCGATGCGCCGCCTGCCCAAAGCAATGCGCGACAGCTATCAGGAGAGCAGCGACGAGTAAGCTCGTGCGCAGCCCTAACTGCCAAGCCCAAAGAGGGAGCCTGCAAGGCTCCCTCTTTCGTTATGGATCGCACGGAGTCGTGCAAGTGCTCCGTGCAAATGCTCCGCTCGGGCTCAGACCAGCGAATGGCGCACCGCGGCGCTACCCTGGCTGGGCGGCGCAGAACCATCGAGTGGATTGAGCTGCAAGAACTCGAACAGGCCAGCCTGCATATTGACGTTCCAGAAGCGTCCAGCGAGGGTGAGGTGCAACCGTTCGCTCTCGATCTCGGCCAGCCCGTGCTGCTGCCAGGCGGCAAAGAGCGGCATCAGATGGGTCAACAAAAGCGCTGGCAGACGATCCAGCGCCAGCACGCCACTGTCGAGGGCGCCACGCAGCAGACCGTCCATCCTTGCATTGGGATTGCGTCCCATCACCATCCCGGGCGCCCGCTTGCCACTGGCCAGCGCGTCGTGCCAGGGGGCCAGATCCCGCCCATACATGAGGCCGTGACCAAGAATGCACCCACCAGCCCCCGCGCCAAAGGGGAGGATCTCCGCACCACGCTTGGCCATCTGGTTATAACGGCTCTGCTCGGCCGGGCTGCGCCGCCAGTGACTGCAAGAGAGACGCTCCCAACCGTGGGCTTCCAGTTGCTCCCCGCCATAGGCATACATGGTTGCCCGCTGCTGGCCATCGGCGAGCCAATCCAGGGTACCCTTCTCCTGCGCCCGCTCCAGATTGGTGCCCTGCATGGCGATGAGCTGGTAGAGGTCGACCCCGTGCACACCGCTCGCCATCACATCGCGGATATCCTGCTGCCACACGGCCTCATCCTGACCGGGCAGACCGAAGATGAGATCCGCCACGATCACAGCCGCATCATCCCGGGTCAGCTCGCCAAGGCGGGTCAGCAGTGTCTCCCTGTCATCGAAACGGGCGGCCTGCTGGCGGACCTTGGTATCAAAGCTCTGCACCCCGAACGAGAAACGGTTGAAGCCCCCCGCCAGGGCCGCCTGCCACTTCTCATCATCAAAGCCATTAAGGCGTCCCTCCAGCGTTACCTCGGCATCTGCTGCCAGCGGAAAACGGCGGATCACGGCTGCCAGCATGGCCAATTCATCGGCGCTCATGTCGGTCGGCGTACCGCCCCCCACATAGACGGCTGAAAACGGCATGCTCTGCGCCAGCGGGGTGTCAGCCGCCTGCCCAAGGGAGGCGCACAAAGCGTTGACATAGCGGTTGATCCGCGCCGGATTAGCGCCATTTTCAAAGAAATTACAGAAACTGCAGCGCTTGCGACAAAACGGAATGTGGATGTAGAGGGCACGCTCCTCAGCTTCACTCTCTCGCTGCCACCAGCTCTGCCAGCCAGCCTCATCCAGCGGGAAAGGACGCATCCCTCCCCGACTGGCGTGAGCCGAAGTCTTGGCGCTAAAGGCAAACTTGAGGGGGTCCGGCGAGGCGATGCCGATCATCGAAGGGGTCAGATTCATGGTGGTCACTATTCAGCAAATAATGACAATGATAACGATTATCGTTACCAGATATTTGTTCTGGATCAATCCGGGAAGCCACTCCCCACACCAAGGTCATTCTGGCAACCTACATTACCGATCTGCTTAACAGATTATTTACTCAAGAGTGGTTATTGTGTGCCGATAGAGAACTGTCTCCCGCCATTTCTTCTTCTACGATCAAGATGATACGGGATCACATAACAACACCAAGCGCATGGAACTGGCCTAAAATGCATAACCTCTCCTTGAACTGGAAAATATTCCTCCCTCTTGCGCTGGTCATCAGCACCACCTTTGGCCTCTGCTTCGAACTCTCCGCCTGGCTGCAACGGGATCTCGCTATCCGGCTGGCAGAGGAGAAGGTTGAGAGCATCGCCAACACTTATATGGATCAGGTAAACGTGCTGATGATGACCGGTGGCATGGCTAACCGGCAGATAGTGCAGACCAAGCTCCAGAGTGAAGCGGGCATCGTTGAAGCCCGTCTGGTGCGCGCGCCGGCCGTCAGCAATCTGTTTGGCCCGGGTCACCCCGACCAGCAAGTACAAGATGGTCTCGATGAGCGTGCCATCAATCAGGGGGAGGCCATTTTGCAGCAGCAGGGTAACCGGCTCACCCTGATCAAGCCGTTCAAGGCCTATCCGGAGTATCGCGGTACCCAGTGCCTCACCTGTCACCAGGTCAATGAGGGGACCGTGATGGGCGCAGTGCGGATCAGTTATGACCTCAGCCACACCTTTGGCGAGATCCACCACAACAACCTGATCCTGAGCGGCAGCCTGGCCGCCGTCTTCAGCCTCGGCTTCGGCTTGCTCTGGTGGGTGTTGCAGCGTTATGTAAAACACCCCTTGCGCCAGCTGCAGCTCACCATGATCCAGATGGCCAAGGAGCGTAACCTCGCCCTTCCCCTGGTCAATCACAGCCGGGATGAACTGGGTCAGATGACCCGCGCCGTCAATGATATGGTGCAGGGATTCCGCCACAGCCTGCAAGAAGTAGAAGGGGCCACTCACCAGCTCTATCAGGAGTCGAGCCAGATCCGCCAGGTTGCAACCCAGACCGAAAACTCGGCCCGCCAGCAAGAGGGGATGACCACCCAGGTCGCCACCGCCGTGAGCGAGCTGGCCGCCAGCTCTCATGAAGTGCGCGAACATGCCCGCCACAGCGCCGAACTCTCAGCCCTCACCAATCAGGATGCTGCCGACACCAGCCGCCTCGCCCAGCACTCCATCACCGATATGGGCGAGATGTCGGCAGAGATTGATCGGGTGGATCAGGTGATCCAGCAACTCGACAGCCGCTGCCTGGCGGTTGACGGTGTGCTCGAGGTGATCAAGGGGATCGCCGACCAGACCAATTTACTGGCCCTCAACGCCGCCATTGAAGCGGCGCGGGCAGGTGAGCAAGGCCGTGGCTTTGCGGTAGTAGCCGATGAAGTGCGGGCCCTCTCCAACCGCAGCCGCGCCGCCAGCGAAGAGATCTCCCAGATGATCACTGCCCTGCAAAATGAGGCCCAGAGCGCAGTTACGGTGATCGGGGATGCAAAAAGCAAAGCCGATGAAAGCATCAGCAAGACCGAAGCGACCCTGGCAGCCATGCAGAACATCATCGAGCGCATCGCCCGTATCAACGACCTCAACGCCCAGATGGCCCAGTCGGCCGAAGAGCAGGACAGGGTCTGCCATGAGGTAGACAGCTCGGTGAGCGATATTCGAAATACCTCCAACGACACCCTGGGTCAGGCGCACGCCGCCAACCTCGCCAGCATTCAGCTGGTAGAGCAGTGCCAGAAACTGGAGGCGCTGCTGAAAACCTACCGCTGGTAATCGACTTAACATATGAAAAAGCGCGACCCGAGGGTCGCGCTTTTGCTTTATGAATTCGATTTGGCCGAACGGCCGCGTTGCTACTCAAGCGGCGCTCTGACTATTAACAGCGCCGCCAGGATAGCTTTAACGGGCGTTACGGGTTGCGACGGCATCCGCCAGATTGCGCAACAGCACTTCGGTATCGGCCCAACCGATGCAGGCATCGGTGATGCTCTGACCGACGGTGAGTTCACACCCTTCCACCAGATCCTGACGGCCTTCTACCAGATGGCTCTCCACCATCACACCAAACACCGCCTTGCTGCCGGCACGCAGCTGACCGGCTACATCTTCGGCCACCACCATCTGGTTCTTGAACTGCTTGCTGCTGTTGGCGTGGCTAAAGTCGATCATCACCTTTTGTGGCAGACCGGCCTTCTCCAACCCCTTAACCACCTCACCGACATGAGCCGCGCTGTAGTTTGGCTCACGGCCACCGCGCAGGATGATGTGACAATCCGGATTCCCTTTGGTCGCCACAATGGCGGAGTGACCATATTTGGTGACCGACAGGAAGTGGTGCGGCGCACTGGCGGCGCCGATGGCATCGATGGCGACCTTGATGGTGCCATCAGTGCCGTTCTTGAAACCCACCGGACAGGAGAGACCGGAGGCCAGCTCGCGGTGAACCTGGGATTCGGTGGTACGGGCACCGATAGCGCCCCAGCTCATCAGATCCGCCACATATTGGGGGGTGATCATGTCGAGGAACTCGGAGGCGGTTGGCAGCCCCATATCGTTGAGATCGAGCAGCAACTTGCGACCGATGCGCAGGCCGTCGTTGATCTTGCAGCTGTTGTCGAGGTACGGATCGTTGATCAGTCCCTTCCAGCCCACTGTGGTGCGCGGTTTTTCGAAGTAGACCCGCATCACGATCTCCAGCTGACCTTTCAGCTCGTCGCGCAACGCCTTGAGGCGCTTGCCGTACTCCAGCGCAGCAACCGGATCGTGGATGGAGCAAGGGCCAATCACCACCAGCAGACGATCATCTTCGCCAGCCAGGATATTGTGAATGGCCTGACGGGATTCAAAAACGGTGGACGAGGCCACCTCGGTAGCCGGAAACTTCTCAAGCACCGCAACCGGGGGTAATAACTCTTTGATTTCACTGATACGAACGTCGTCGGTTTGATGCTGCATGACAAGGCTTCCTGCTAGATGACTGCGATTAGGAAATCTCAACATAGCCCGCGACAGCGTATGTGTAAATAGGGAATTACAGCAATCACAAAACTATTTCATATAGCAATCTTGCAAGTTATTGAAATGATGCTAGGCAAAATGGCAATGCAGGTGAGGAAGGCAAAAAGGCCCGCTCAGCGCGGGCCCGAAGCGTCGGTGTAGACGGTTTTGTCAGTGATCAACCAGGCTGGCTGATACTGGCCAGCTTGTCGAAGTAATCCGGGAAGGTCTTCGAGGTGCACTTGGGATCATTGATGGTGACCGGTGTATCCGATAGCGCCACCAGCGAGAAACACATGGCGATACGGTGGTCGTTGTAGGTGTCGATGGCCGCATGCGTGAGCTGATCTGGCGGAGTGACGGTGATAAAGTCATGCCCCTCCTCCACTTCGACCCCCAGCTTGCGCAGCTCGGTCGCCATGGCGTGCAGACGATCGGTCTCTTTCACCCGCCAGTTGTAGATATTGCGAATGGAGGTTGGCCCCTTCGCAAACAGCGCGGCAACGGCGATGGTCATAGCCGCATCGGGAATATGGTTCATGTCCATATCCACTCCGTGCAGCGGTGCCTGCTCCGCCTCGATAAAGTCATCGCCCCAAGTGATGCGCGCGCCCATCTTCTCCAGCACATCGGCGAAGTGGATATCCCCCTGAATGCTCTGTTTACCGATACCGGTGACCCGCACCTTGCCCTTGATGGCGCCCGCTGCGAGGAAGTAAGAGGCGCTGGAGGCATCCCCTTCCACCAGCAAATCACCCGGGCTGATATAGGTCTGGTTGCCCTTGATGTAGAACAGCTTGTAGTTGTCGTGCTCGATGACCACCCCGAACTGCTTCATGATGTGCAGGGTGATGTCGATGTAGGGTTTGGAAACCAGTTCCCCCTTGATGTGAATGCGTGTATCACCCGCCGCCATGGGCGCCGCCATCAAAAATGCGGTCAAAAACTGGCTGGAGACGGAACCATCGACGTGCACATCGCCGCCCCACAGCCCCTTGGCATCCACCACCAGTGGCGGATAGCCATCTTTTTTCAGGTACTGGATATGGGCACCCGCTTCACGCAGGGCATCCACCAGATGGCCGATGGGACGCTCTTCCATGCGCGGCTCGCCGCCCAGGGTATATTCACCGGAGCCGAGACAGAGCGCAGCGCAGAGCGGACGCATGGCGGTGCCAGCGTTGCCGAGGAACAGATTGACCGGCTCTTTTACCGCGAAGCTGCGGCCCAGACCCTGCACGGTGCACTCGGTCTTGTCGGCGGAGAGCTTGTACTTGACCCCGAGCTGGGTCAGCGCCGCCAGCATGTGACGAATGTCATCGCTGTCGAGCAGGTTGGTCAGACGGGTGGTGCCACGAGCCAGCGCCGCCAGCAGCAGCGCACGGTTAGAGACACTCTTGGAGCCGGGTAAATTGACCTCACCGGCCACATGAGAAATGGGTTCCAAACGCAACGAATTCATAGACTTCCTGTGCTATCTCAAAAATAAACGCCTGTCTGGACGTTAACAGCCTGCGTCCCGCTCGGCAAGGGCACTTTCAGGGGAAATCCCACGGCGAACGCCAGCGCGCTGGTTCTGTTGAAAAAAAGACGCCGAGTCTCCCCGGCGTCTTGAATCACTGCACTAGCTGGAAGCGGCTCAAGGGTTGTCATGAGAGGCCACCAGCAAACACATAGGGGCTCTCTTCTCAGCCGTGGCGTTTGGCAAAGCCATCCATAAAGCTGACCAGGGCCTTCACTCCCTCCAGCGGCATGGCGTTGTAGAGGCTGGCGCGCATGCCACCGACGATGCGGTGTCCTTTGAGTGCCAGCAGGCCAGCGGCCTCAGATTCAGCCAGGAACTGCTTGTCCAGCTCGGCATTTTTCAGCTGGAACGGGATATTCATCCGCGAACGGCAGCTGACATCAACCTGATTGCCGTAGAAGCTCGACTGATCGAGATAGTCATAGAGGAAGTCGGCCTTCTCCATGTTGCGCGCTTCCATCGCCTCGAGGCCACCCTGTTCTTTCAGCCACTCGAACACCAGACCGGCCAGATACCAGGCGTAGGTGGGCGGCGTGTTGAACATGGAGTCGTTCTTGGCAGTGAGCTTGTAGTCGAAAATCGAGGGGACATCGGCTCTGGCCTGATCCAGCAAGTCATCGCGTACGATGGCGATGGCAAGCCCGGACGGCCCGATATTTTTCTGGGCACCGGCATAGATGATGCCAAAGCGGCTCACATCGAGAGGACGGGAGAGGATGGTGGAGGAGAGATCCGCCACCAGCGGCACCTCGCCGGTGGCCGGGATATCGAACATCTCGATGCCATCAATGGTTTCGTTCGGGCAGTAGTGAACATAAGCCGCATCGGCGCGAAACGCCGGGCTCGGCAACAGGTGAGAGATCCCCTGCTCGTTCTTGGCAACCCCCTGGAAGGTCTGGATATCGCCATACTTTTTGGCTTCATCCACCGCGCTCTGGGACCAGACACCGGTCAGCAGAAAGTCCGCCTTCTTGTTGGCGCCCCCCAGCAGGTTCATGGGCACAGCGGAGAACTGACCGCGGCCGCCGCCGTGCATGAAGAGCACCTTGTAGTTGTCCGGCACCGCCAGCAGCTCGCGCAGATCCGCTTCAGCCTTCTCGGCAACCGCCATGTAGGGCTTGCCGCGATGGGAAAGCTCCATGACCGAGGCTCCCAGCCCCTGAAAATTACAAAATTCGCGCTGGGCGCGCTCCATGACTTCAACCGGCAGCATGGCGGGGCCGGCGCAGAAGTTGTAAATCTGTTTGCTCATGACGCTTTCCGTGAGTGGATGAGAGTAATCGATGACTTGTCAGGTTTTACACAAGAGCAGCCAGCGGATCAAAGGCTTTTTGGGAGCTGGCTCAACCTTTTACCGTCACTCTGCATCCCCCTTGCAGTAGAAAAAGCCCTGAACGGGTCAGGGCTTGCAGGGAACATGCACAGAAATGACGGGCAGTGCGCACAAACGACCACAGCTCAGCCATTTCTGACAAATTTACAGTTTGGCGGTGAGCTCCGGCAGCAGAGTGAAGAGATCCCCCACCAGCCCGTAGTCCGCCACCTGAAAGATGGGGGCGTCGCTGTCCTTGTTGATGGCCACGATCACCTTCGACTCCTTCATCCCCGCCAGATGCTGGATGGCGCCCGAAATGCCGACCGCGATATAGAGCTCGGGCGCCACCACCTTGCCGGTCTGTCCCACTTGCAGATCGTTGGCGACAAAGCCCGCATCAACGGCGGCCCGCGATGCTCCCACCGCCCCACCCAGCTTGTCGGCCAGCGCTTCTATCAAAGCAAACTGCGCCTTGGAACCAAGGGCCCGGCCACCGGAGACAACCACCCGGGCGGCGGTCAGTTCGGGCCTGCTGGAGCGCACCGCGCGGCGCTCGACCAGCCGGGTACGCCCAGCGAATTCGGGCACGGCCAAGCGTTCGATGGGAGCCTGCCCGCCCGTCTCCGCCTTGGCAAACGCAGTGGCCCGCACCGTCATCACTTTGACGGGCGCCGAGCTTGCCACTCTGGCAATGGCATTGCCCGCATAGATGGGGCGCAGGAAGGTGTCGCTGCTCTCGATCGCCGTCACCTCGGAGAGCATCTCCACCCCGAGCCGTGCCGCTACCTGTGGCAGCAGCGCCTTGCCCATGGTACTCGCCGCCATCAGGCAGTGGCTGTAACCTTCGCACCAGCTGGCCAGCAGCTTGTCTACCCCATCCAGCAGCCCGTCGGCCAAGCGGGGATGTTCGGCAAGCAACACCTTGTCGACGCCGCCGAGGGCTGCCGCCTGTTCACTCGCCTCGGTCAACCCTTGCCCGAGCAACAGCAGGTCAACCTGACCGCCGATGGCTCCGGCGGCGGTGACCAGTTGTGCCACGTTGTCGGCCAGATGGCCCTGATGATGTTCGGCAATGATCAGCACGCTCATGGCAGCTCCTTAGCTTCATTAGTCAATCGTTCCACCCACTGTATCAGCGCACGAAACCCAGGCTCGACCTCGACGACAAATCGCACCTGACGATGTTCAGCTATCACCAGCGCATTCATGGCAGCACCTTCGCTTCGTGTTTGAGTTTGTCTACCAGCTCGTCCACCGAGCCCACCTTGATCCCGGCGCTGCGGGCTGGCGGCGCCATCACCCCGAGCAAACGGGTCTGGTTGGCCACCTCAACGGCGAGTGTAGAGAAGGGGGAACTATCAAGCGGCTTGCGCTTGGCCTTCATGATGTTGGGCAGCGAGGCAAAGCGCGGTTCATTCAAACGCAGATCGGCGCTCACCACCGCAGGCAACGGCATGCCCAGAGTCTCGAGGCCACCGTCGATTTCGCGGGTCACCAGCAGCTCTCCCGCTTCCACCTTGAGGGCGGATGCGCAGGTCGCCAGCGGCCACTCATTGAGGGCAGCCAGCATCTGGGCCACCTGATTGTTGTCTGAATCGATGGACTGCTTGCCGAGCAGCACCAGATCCGGCTGCTCCTGCTCACACACCTTGTGCAGGGCGCGGGCAACCGTCAGCGGTGCGAGCGTCTCGTCAGTGACATAATGCAACGCCCGATCCGCCCCCAGCGCCAGTCCATGGCGCAGCTGCTCGGCAGCCGCGTCAGGGCCAAAGGTCACCACCACCAGCTCGCTGGCGACCCCGGTTTCGCGCAGCCTGACGCCCTCCTCCACCGCAATTTCACAAAAGGGGTTGATCCCCATCTTCACATTGGCGAGCTCCACATCGGAGCCGTCTCCCTTCACCCGGATCTTGACGTTGTAGTCGACTACCCGTTTGATTGCGACCAGCAGCTTCATGGGATCATGCCTCGTCTCTTTGGATTGAATTCATTAGTGTGCCTCTGCGTTTGTTGCAGTACGCTCTTGCCGGATTTTTTGCTTTTTCTTGCTTAGTTTTGCTTACAACCGCTTTACGTTTACGTAAACTACCAGCATTACCCTAGGCCAACCAGAGCGCAGAGGCAAGATGGAACGGGAAGCAATGGAATTTGATGTCGTCATCGTCGGCGGCGGTCCGGCGGGGCTCACTGCAGCCATCGCCCTGAAACAGCAGGATGCCACTCTCTCTGTCTGTCTACTGGAGAAGGGGGCCGAAATTGGCGCCCATCTGCTCTCCGGCGCTCTGTTTGATCCCGTCGCCTTGCAAGAGCTGCTGCCGGATTGCTGGCAGCAAGCGCCGCTCGGCGTGCCGGTCAGCGACGATCAGGTGCATCTGCTGCAAAGCGAGCAACGCTCCCTGCAACTCCCCGCCTGGGCGGTGCCACCCCGGATGCACAATGAGGGCTGTCACATCGTCAGCCTCGGCAATCTCTGCCGCTGGCTCGGCCAGCAGGCGGAACAACTGGGAGTCGAAATATACCCGGGGTTTACCGCCAGCGAACTTATCATGGACGCGGGCCGGGTCAAGGGGGTGATCACCGGCGATCTGGGGCTGGATCGGGCGGGCAATCCGAAAGCAGATCATGTGCCCGGCATGGCGCTGCTCGGTCGCTACACCCTTTTTGCCGAGGGGGCCCGAGGCCATCTCGGCAAGCAGCTGATCGGCGAATTCAATCTGGCAAGCCCTGCCCAGCCCCAGCACTATGCCATCGGCTTCAAGGAGCTGTGGCAACTGCCAGCAGGTCAGGGCAAAGCAGGACAGGTACTGCACGGCAGTGGCTGGCCCCTTGGCAAGCAGGGGGGAGGCAATAGTCACGGCGGCTTCTATCTCTATCACATGGAGAGGGATCAGGTCGCAGTCGGGCTGATTGTCGATCTCAACTACCAGAATCCCTGGCTCAGCCCGTTCGACGAATTCCAGCGCCTCAAGCATCACCCGCTTATCGCCGGCGTGTTGCAAAATGGGGAGCGCATCAGCTATGGCGCCCGCGCCATCACCAAGGGGGGCTGGCACGCCCTGCCCCGCATGCACTTCCCGGGCGGCCTGCTGATCGGCTGCGATGCGGGCACCCTCGACTTTTCCCGCATCAAGGGGATCCACACCGCCATGAAGTCCGGCATGCTGGCGGCAAAAACCGTCGTGATGGCGCTGCGGGGGGGCGATGAAGGGGGCCGGGATCTGGCCCAGTATGGTGACGCGCTGCACCAGAGCTGGCTGGCCCGCGAGCTCAAGGCGGCACGCAACTTCGGCGCGGCGCTTCACCGCTATGGTCCCTGGCTCGGCGGTGCCTTCAACTGGCTGGAGCAACGGCTGTTTGGCGCAAACTCGCCCTTCAAGCTGCTCGATAAGGCTCACGACTACCGTCAGCTGCGCGTGGCCAGCCGCTGCGAGCCCATCCATTATCCCAAACCCGATGGCAAGCTGAGCTTTGACAAGCTCTCGTCTGTGTATCTGGCCAACACCAGTCACGACGAGGATCAGCCCTGCCACCTCAAGCTGCAGGACGAGCGTATTCCGGTCGAGGTCAATCTGCCTACCTGGGCCGAACCCGCCCAACGCTACTGCCCGGCAGGGGTGTTTGAAGTGCTGGAAACGGAAGGCGCGGCCAAACTGCAGATCAATGCCGCCAACTGCATCCACTGCAAGACCTGCGATATCAAGGACCCCAGCCAAAACATTATCTGGACACCGCCACAGGGGGGCTCCGGGCCCAACTATCCCAATATGTAATGCACTGCCACGAAGGGGAAGCCGGACATAACGATCCCGATATGCAGGGGATGCCCCCCTTATCTGATCGCCGGTCAGTTCGGTAACGGTGCAGAGCAGATCGATACTGGCGAGGTTGGCGCGGCTGCTCCGACCTCGCTGTTTTTTTGGACAAACAAGCTGAATCCCTGATGAATAGCCCCTGACAAGCGGGGCCCACCCCTGTATAGTTCGCCGCATTCAGGTTTTCCATCGGCCCGATCTGCTTATCCACGGGATCGCCTTCTTCGCGATCTAAGGCCGCATGACCTGTGCAACCATCCCTGATTACCCATGACTTTTTAAGGGGGGACAGATGATCACCGCCTACATTCTCAATAACAAGGTGCTAGACATAGTCACGCTCGGGCCTGACGACATAGTACCTGACAACACGGTCTGGCTGGATGCCTACAAGCCGGACACGGCAGAGCGAGAATGGTTGACGGGCCTGTTCCTGGAAGAGGTCCCCGACAAGGAAGAGCTCGACGACATCGAAGCGTCAGCCCGTTTCTACTGGGATACTGACGGTCTGCACATTCACTCCCTGTTTCCCCAGCGGATCGGTCGTGACACCAAGGGTGTCCACGTCTCCTTTACCCTGCGCAACAACCTGCTGATCAGCATCCGTGAAGATGACATCGGGCTGGTGCGCCTGCTGCGCCACTATATGCGCCAGGACAGGCTGGAGGTGGAGGATGCCCTCGACATCCTGCTGGAGGTGCAAAACCTCAAGGTGGAGTACCTCTCCGACCTTATCGAAGATGGTTACAAGACCTTGGAAAACACCGCCGATCAGATCTTCGAGCCGGATCAGATCAACCCCATGCTCAAAGAGTTGATGGCGCAGGAGGAGGCCAACGGCCAGATCCGTCTCTCCCTGCACGATACCCGCCGCGCCCTGCGTTTCCTCAAACGCAGCCTGCGCCAGCGCATGAGCCTGGAGCAGAACAAATGGATCGACGAGATGCTGCACGATGTGGAATCCCTGTTGCCCCACACCCAGTTTCTGTTCGACAAGATCAACTTCCAGCTGGAGGCCTCCATGGGGGTGACCAATCTGGAGCAGAACAAGGTGATCAAGATCTTCTCGGTAGCCGCCGTGATCTTCCTGCCGCCGACCCTGATCGCCAGTATCTACGGCATGAACTTCGGCCGCATGCCGGAGCTCGCCTGGGAGTATGGTTATCCCATGTCACTGGTGTTGATGGTGATGTCATCGCTCGGCACCGGGCTCTTTTTCAAGCGCAAGGGCTGGCTGTAATACCACCGACGCGCGCTGCGATGTCTGAAGAGACGGATTGGGGGGCATGGCCCCCCGATTAATTCCCGTTCCCGCTCACGCCTTGCAAAGGGCGGCTCACCGCCCCATATCCCCTTCATCATTTGCATCACAAGATTGGATATCGGGCCACCATGACCCTCTACCCCGAACACCGTTATGACGATCACGGCCAGCTGCGCCCGCCCCTCTGGTTCTGGCCTATCGCCCTGTTGCTGACACGCTCGGTCTGGCTATTTCTGATGGCGGGAGTGACCCGCGAAAGCGGCAGCGAGATCCTGACCCTCTTTTATCCGGACAAGATCACCCTCTACCTCAGCCTGCTGACCGACGTACCTGCCATGCTGGCGTTGCTCGCCTGCGGGGGCACCCATCAGCGAACCCAGAGCATGCGCGCCAAGCTCAGGCGCCACAGCCCGCTGCTGCTGCTCTGCTCTGCCGTCAGCGGTCTGCTGATGCAATTGCACAGCCTCAATCTGCAGCAGTGGTCGTTCAGCTGGCCCACCGCCCTGGTGCTGGTGGCCAGCCTCTGGGCGCTCTGGTATCTGCTGCGCAGTCGCCAACTGCGGGAGTATGCCGCAGATCAGCCCCACTGACGGGGCTGACACCTATTGACGAGTGACCCGGATCTGCAGGGTCTGGCGCTCGCTCTGGCTGCCACGCCCACCCTGCAACTGCGTGCCAAGAGTGCTGCCCTGCTGCGCCGCGCTGGTGGATAGCTCCCCCACCGTCAGCCACTGACCCGGGGCCCCGCTCACTTCGGTGGCACTCTGCCCACGATTGATGGTGCCCTGATCCAGCCTCGCCTGTTCGCTACTGAGCGCAATCTGCACCCGATCGCCAATCAAGGTGGCCGTGGCATAGAGGCCGTTCACCAGCGGCATCATCCCCACCACAGCCCCCCCGTTCCACTGATAGAAGGTGACCGGTTGATAGGTACCCATCTGCAATAGCACGGGGCGACCCGACAGTCCGCGCACCTGCCAGCTGTCGCTCTGGCGGCGCTGGTACTGCTGGGCATTGCCATCAAGCAGCCACTGCCGCTTGGCCTCATCGCGACTGATTGAGCCCCCCAGTTGCTGACCGCTGGCGGCACCATCCACCCGCCACTCGATAAGCAGGCTTTGCGGTGGCTGGTTGATCTGGGCCAAGGTGGCTTCGGCCTCCTGCAGTTGGGCTGGCGTACCGCTCAGCACCAGCTGGTTACCCATGGCACTTACCCCAAGCTCAGGGTAAATCTCCTTGAGGGTCTGCACCGCCCCTTGCGCCTCGAAGACCGGCATCACCTTCACCTCGGCCCACAGGGACGAGCTCCAGAGCCCCATCATGCAGCCAAGCCACAGCAGCGCCCTGCGGCCAACCTTGCCCATCCGAACCATTGCGCTCTCCTCGTTCTCTTTGCTCTTCTCGCTCTCTGTTCTCTTCTCTCTGCTTAAGGCGTATATCTACGCCCGCAGTCAACAGCTCAGCCCTATTCCGCTCACTCGTCGATGATGAACCCGGCGCTTGCCAAAAAACAATCGGGAATGCAGCAACTCCGTGCTTTCCAACGGTATGGGGCTCTCATTCCACGCCCGTTATCGCGTAAGATAGCGCCATCATAGTTGCCCAAACGGACTCCATCATGTTGAAACAGCTGTTGTTACTCCCCCTCGCCCTGCTGCTGGGAGCCTGCTCCCTGACCCAATACAATGTCAGCGAGGCTGAAATCAACCAGTACCTCAAAAAGCAGGTCTCTTTTGAAAAACAGCTGGGGATCCCCGGCATCATGTCGAGCAAGATCCGTCTGGATGAGATGCAGAGCCGTATCGGCCGCAAGCAGCCGGATCGCATCGAACTGGACGCCGCCGGCGATCTGCAGGTAAGCAGCCCCCTTGGCAGCCAGCAGATGAAGATCCGCTTTGCCCTGAGCGCCCGCCCGGACTATGTGGCCGATCAGGGCGCCATCTATCTGCGCGACCTTGAGCTGATCTCGGTCAAGACCGAGCCGGCCGATATCGGGGCCGCCCTTACCCCGCTGCTGCCCACCTTCAATCAGTCGCTCTCCCTGTTCTTGTCGCAGACCCCGGTCTACCGCCTCGACAGCAGCCGCCAGAACGAAGCCAGGATCAAAGATAAGGTTGAAGCCCTCAAAGTAGAGCCGGGCCGTCTGGTGATCCCCTTTAAATTGCTGTAAACCGCCTCTCTCTGGGTCGATGACACTGCGTTCAAGGTGTCATTCTCCCTTGACTGAAAAAAGAAGGGAGCCTCTAAGGGCTCCCTTCTCATCATGATCTCAGGGATGATTCAAGGCACTGACGCCACTCACCAAACTCACATCAGTTTATCTAGCATCTCCTTGGTCACCAGCACAATCCCCTGCTCGGAACGGTAGAAGCGGCGGCTATCTTCATCGGCATTCTCACCCACCACCAGCCCATCGGGCAGGACACATCCTTTATCCACCACCACCCGACGCAAGCGGCAGCCTGCACCTATTTCAACCCCCGGGAAGATGACAGCCTGGTCAAGAGTACAGAAGGAGTGCACCCGCACACTGGTAAAGAGCACCGAGTTGAGCACAAACGAACCACTGACAATGGTGCCGCCCGAGAACATGGAGTTGATGGTCATGCCATGCTGACCGTTGCGGTCCTGCACAAACTTGGCCGGCGGCGCCAGGGTCTGGCTACTCCAGATGGGCCAGTTCTGATCATAAATATCGAGCTCGGGCAGCACGGACGCGAGATCCATATTCGCCTCCCAGAATGAGTCGAGCGTACCCACGTCACGCCAGTAGGGTCTCTGTCCTTCCCGCGCCCCGACACAGGACATATTGAAAGGGTGAGCAAACGCCATTCCCTCCTCCACGATGCGGGGGATCACGTCCATCCCGAAGTCGTGTTTGGAGTCCTGATTGAGGATGTCCTCCTCCAGCAGTTGGTAGAGGTACTCCGCCTCGAAGATATAGATCCCCATGGAGGCCAGCGAACGATCCTGGCAGCCCGGCATGGCGGGCGGATTAGCGGGTTTCTCCACGAAGGCGCGGATCTTGCGCTGCTCGTCGATATCCATGATACCGAAGGCTGAGGCCTCAGCCCTCGGCACCTCGATACAGGCCACCGTCACCTTGGCACCAAGCCGCACATGGTCGAGCAACATGGCGGCATAGTCCATCTTGTAGATATGATCCCCAGCCAGCACTACCAGGTATTTGGGGCCGTAGTCACGAATGATGTCGACATTCTGATAGATGGCATCGGCAGTGCCACGGTACCAGTGCACCTCGTCCACCCGTTGTTGGGCAGGCAGCAGGTCGATAAACTCATTCATCTGATAACGCAGAAAGGACCAACCCGATTGCAGGTGGCGCAGCAGGCTGTGAGATTTGTATTGGGTGACGACACCAACGCGGCGGATCCCCGAATTGATGCAGTTGGAGAGGACAAAATCGATGATCCGGAATTTGCCACCAAAATGGACTGCTGGCTTGGCTCGATTGTCAGTGAGTTGTTTCAGACGACTACCGCGTCCCCCCGCCAACACCAGCGCCATGCTTTGATTGAGCAACTGCCGTGCCTTGGCACTATTTTCGGGCTCTAACAACATGATTTACCTCTGCCTTATTCGATCTACTTTCGAACTATCTTGGCCTGTTTTGGGCTGGCTAAAAGTGGTTTCACTCACATTTAACCGATTTCAATTGACCCTTTTCATCGAGTTGCGAGGAAGAACATGTTTTGCACTACAAAGTTGATTAAAATTCCCACATCCATGTAACCACTTCAAGGAAGACAAGATGGTTCAACAGATCAGACGCACCCTGTTGCTAGTCGCCGCGGCAGTTACCATTCCACTGCTACTGCTACAGGGTGTCTGGCTGGGGCTGCAAACCCCCCCGCTGACCACGGCCATTATACTGCTCACTACGCTGCTGGGGATGATGTTGGTGCTGATGCTGGCTTTGCGTACCATAGCGGGGTGGACGCAACATCAGGCGCTCTGTTTGCTCAAGGCTATCCGTGGTCATGACCCTTCTCAGCTTGATGACTCTGCCTCACGTGAAGCCTTGCAGGAGCTGCTGGATCAGTACCAAAACGCCGAACAGACAGCGCACCGCAAGCTGACTGAATTGAGCAACCTGGCCACCACAGATGAGCTGACCCAGCTGCTTAATCGCCACGCCTTTCGCCGCGACATGACGGAGCTGCTACAACGCGATCAAGACACCCAGACCGCCACCCTGGTGCTGATCCGCGCCACCGAGCTTGGCAAGATCAACGCTCAACGGGGATTTCAATCCGGCGATGCCTATATCAAGGACATGGCGACTCTGATCACCCGCGTTGTCAGCCGTTTCCCGGGCCATCAGGTCTACCGCATTTCGGGGGCCGATTTTGCCGTGCTGGTACAACCGGTCGCCAATATTCCCCCCCATCTGCTGGGACAGGATTTGAAAGTGGCATTCGATCACTATCAGGATCAGCACGAGCTGGAGAGCACTGGTTACTCGGGGCTGACCAAACTCAGCAGCGGCCAGAAAATTGAAGCCGTGCTGGCCAGAGCGGATCTGGCGCTGGCTCGCGCCCAGACCGAAACCATCAACGGCTGGGCCATCCAGCAAGATGACAGCGTCTCCGACTTGCAGGGGCAACACCACTGGCGCGACGTGCTGACCGAAGTGTTGGCGCAAGAGCGGCTCAGCTTTACCTATCAACCGATCCAGCCGCTGCACCGCAGCATGCTGGCCTACAACGAGATCTACACCCGCTTCAGCGGCAGCGACGGCACCGCCCTGCCCACCGACACCCTGTTTGCCATGGCCCAGCGACTGGATATGGTGATGCGGCTGGAGCAGCTGGTCATTACCCATATCATGCGCCAGTACCGTGCCTTTGGTGCCAACCAGAGCCGCTGGGGGATCAACCTCTCCCCCAACCTGTTGCAAAACAGCGCCTTCCTGATCTGGCTCGACCGCCAGCTGCTCAAAGATCCCAATACCACCGCCAATCTGGTGTTCGAGCTGGATGAAGAGCATCTGGAGCGCAACCTGACCGGCGCCAAGCGGGTGTTTGAACTGCTGCGCCGCAACGGCAGCCGCTCGGCCATCGCCAACTTCGGCAAGGGCATTGGCTCCTTTACCCTGTTTCGCGAGCTCAAGCCCGACTACATCAAGCTGGATCCTGCCCTGATCACCGGGCTGGAACAGGATCAGACCAACCAGCAGTTCGTGCGAATGATCGTCGATGTGTCACATCGGATGGGGTGCCAGGTCATTGCAGAGGGGGTGGAACAGCTTGGCCAGAAACAGCTACTGCAGGGAATGTATGTGGATGGCTTGCAGGGTTATCTCATCGCCCGGCCGCAACCGCTGCGACCGGATATCAGCCAGCTGGGGCTCTTTACTGAGGATGCTTCAGCTTCAGCAGGGTAAGAATGATGTCATTGAGCTGGCGGTAGCGCTCCAGCTCTTTCTGATCGTAACGGGTCGCCAGCGTGGTGGGGTTGTGGCGGTTTTTGAGGTAACGGTTGATTTGCAGCCGGTTGAACCCCGCCACCTGATAGACCTGGCCAAGCAGGGTATTGAGATCATCGTGCTCCAGACCGGCTCTGGCCAGATAGTCCCCATCGGCGGGGCTCTCGGTCTGGTGGCTCCACTTGCCAATGCGGCCGCTCTCTTGCAGATAGCTGAGCCACTGCTCGATATAGAGTGGTTTGCACCCCGCCAGCAGATTGAAAAAGCCCACCGCATCGCAACGACAACCGCTCAGGAGCACGACCGCCAGCTGATCATCATCGCACTGGAAGGTAACAGGCCCGGCTTGCGCCCAATCCAGTGCCTGCACCCGAATGCTGGCCTTCTCACCCGCAGCTCCCGTTACGTCGAATACAAACATGGCGCTCCTCCCTTGGCAAAAGGTTGATGATGGACCATCCCCCTGACGGGTGCAAAGGCAAATCGGCTTTTAACTCATCAATCGGGCCATTCGACCATAAAAAAGACCGGCCCCCTCACGGATGCCGGTCTTTGTCCCGATGGCCTGTGCGTTCAGGCCATCAATGGAGGCGCTTTCAGGCGTCCAGTTCAACCAGTGCCTTGGCCAGCTCGATGGGTTCGAGCTCCTGACCTTCCAGGTCGGCGTTCCAGTTCGGACCGACCAGCACATCATCTTCATCCAGATCGTTGATCCAGATATCGAGAAACTCTTCCAGATCGATCACTTCCGGCTCGTAATCGGCCCACTCATCGACGCAGTGCAGACGGGCGTCCTCTTCGGCAGACCAGAGCGGCATCACGTCGGCATCTTCAAATTCGGCGGAGCGGCAGACGACCCAGTCTTCCCCATAGCGCAGACCCCACACCTGACCCGACTCGCGGACTTGTTCGATAAACAGTTGGAAATTGGCGTCAAGGTTGTCGTTAAGCATGCTCATGGGGTTCTCTCTTTCTTTCGGGTGCTGCAGCATTGTCGGGCGACAATACGATGGCCAAATGGTGTCGCAAAAGTGACATGGACTCAAGCATATTGGGGTTATTCCGGGAAAAAAGCCGGGATAACCCATATTTGCCTGCAAAAACGCCTCCCGATGGAGGCGTCTTGCAGGATCAGGAGATCAACGCTCCCAGTAAACCTCTTCCAGGCTGTCCTCTTTCTCTGGCAAACCGCGGGAGAGACGGGGGCTGCTCTGGGCCAACACCTCGTAGCTGACGCGGTTGGCGTATTTGCACACCTGGGCCAGTGAGGAGTAAGTCAGGAACTCGGAGATGTGCTTGGCGGAGTTGGGCACATTCAACCGGTGATAGGAGTTGGCCACCATGTCGTGCAGCACGGCAGAAAGCGCCCCATCCCCTGCCCCGTTGGTGTTCTTGATCTTCTCCGGGCCGCCCATGTATGGGGAGATGTGGGAGTAGATACGGGCCGGTTTGCGGCACTTGGCGCGGGCCATCGGGCGGCTGAACTCATACATGTTGAACTCGGGGATAACGCCGGGCAACAGGGTATGGGTAGTCTCGCGCTTGTAGTCCTCGTCGGTGTAGCTCGCCATGTAGAGGCCGATAGGGCCAGCAGTACAGAGCACCATGTCGGCCCAATCCAGCGCCTTGTCGGCCGCACCGAGCGGATCAGCGATGCCGGTCAGGGCTTCACCTTCGTCTTCGTTCATCGCCAGCACAGTGACGTTCTCGGCAATAAAGTCGCGCCACCACTGGGGATTTTCATCGATAACGAAACGGGTGCCCAGGGTCAGCACCACGGGAATACCGGCCTCGCGGGCATAACGCACCGCGGTCATGGCCGCCTCTTTCATCGGATCACCATCGTCACCGCGTACCAGATAGGCGGTGATCACCAGTGCAGACGCCCCTTTGATCACATCTTCAGGAATGTGCTGCACATCCAGCTGGTTCATCTTGCCGGCGTTGATGCCGAAGCTGCGCTCGCCGCACTCGGTGATGAAGGTGAAGCAACGGCCGATGGGGCCATCCACCGGCTGCAGATAGTCCAGATTGACGCGGGAAGAGGTGTTGCACAGATAACGGTAGGCGTAGCAGCCGATGCGAATGTCCTGACTCATCACACCCAGCAGGATGGAGTGGGAATCTGCCAGCACCGAGTAGTTGTGAACCGTGTTGCCAATGGTGCCACCGGCAAACTCGCTCACCACCATGTTGTTGGCCTTGAGCTCGTCATAAATGCGTTCTGCCACGTCGTCATTAATGACGATGGAGTGTCCCTTGCTCAGACCATAACGGGTCAGAAAGTCTTCATCCACATGGGCTTCGATATCAACCAGGGTCTGATCAATCCCGACCACGTAGGCTTTGCCCAGCTCGGTTAACAGGGGATTTTGCGGCACCAGGGGATCGCGTCTGTCGACAGGGAAGTAGTGTTTGGACTTGCGCTGACCGGGAAATTTCATGGCAATGTTCTTGTGCTCTGGGGGAAAGAGGGGCGGGATTTTAACACAATCCGCCGCCCCGAAAAGTCGCCCGATTTAAATAATGGAGTCAGTATAGACAAGGGCTGGAAGGGGAAACGTTTGCCTTTTCGCCATAAAAACCGATGGTCAGCCCCAAGGTTGCAAGGCAAGATTGCTGATGACTGAACCAAGGGAGGCTTGCTCTGCAATCACATTAATCCGGAAGCCATGACAGGTTCCGGATTGTTCTACAGCAGCAGGGTCGACCGGGGATTTTGTTGAACCACAACAAGGCATCGTATGCGGAACAACAAGTGTGGTGGTATGAGAGGGCGGAAACGTCGAGGCCTCCCCCTACTCGATACACGCTCAAGCCTGCCGCTGGCCGCTCATCTGCATGGCCTCATCGGTGGCATCGTAGATCATCACTGCGATGTGGGTCACCTGGCCACCGAAATCAGCCAACGGCACCAGCGTCAGGTTCTGGAACATGTGGGGGGCCGAGCCGGTAATGGGGCGGTAGTTGGAGAAGCGCAGCAGGTAGGGCCTCTGTTCCCAGGTACTGAACGCGCGGTTGTTGAGCTGAAACACCATGTTGGCCTTGCGCTCGAACCAGGCCCTGTCAACATCAGGGAAGAGATCGAACAGGACACCATCGCGCACCTCGGCTGCCATCCGCCCGCTGTGGCTCTCCATAAAACCGTTCCACACCTGTACCTTGTACTCCTTGTCGAGTACCACCAACCCAACGTCCAGGTTCTGAACTATGTTCATCAGCCAATGAAATTCACGGATTTCCATAGTCACTCCTAAAGCATGTGCATGATTTTGTTGTTCATGGTGGCGATGGAATCTTCGGTAAACAGCAGCAGCAGATCGCACTGTACCGCGTAATCCTGGATCCGGTAGTTGATCTCGATAGCCAGGGTTCGACGCCAGAGACTTTTGTTGGTGTTGATGAGATCCTTGATGGATCTGTGCTGGCCCAGTACCACAGGGTGACCTTGGCTGAACGGAGTATCGAGTTGACTGGCGTAACCGCGTAAAAAGGCGCCGATCAGCACATTGGCTGTATCCATCAGCAACTCAAGCTCGACACTAGGATCCAGGGTTCCCTGATGATTCATCAGCTTGGCCAGGTCCTTAAAGCTGGAGTCATGAAACAGGATCAGCGCTTCACCGGCAATCCCTGCCCCGATAAACCCCTGACAGACGGCGGAGAGGGTATCCGAATCTGCGGCCGCCGAGAGGGCCATGTGCAGCTCAGAGACCTCCAGCACGTTGACGTTGGGGATGGGCAGCACCACGAAGGCGTTGAGCAAACGGGCCAGCAAATCGGCCGCCTGTCCCATGGAGACGTTGGCCAGCTCCTGATAGACATCACGGACTTCGGGACTGATCTTGACGCCTGTATCAAGTGCAGGCTCGCTGGCCGGGGGGCTAGGGATATGGGACTGAGTAGTAGGCACTCCAGCCGGTTGCCAGAAACCATGGGCTTTGAGCAGAGCGCCCAAGGCCTCCGGGGAGGCCGGTTTCTTGATAAAATCGAGGGCCCCAAGTCCCATGACCCTTTGATGCGCCTCCGGCTGAATATCGCCGGAGACCACGAATACTTTACTGCGTAGTCCCTCCCGCTGCAGGGTTTCCAGCACGCCGTAACCGTCCATTTCTGGCATGGTCAGGTCGAGGAAGATGAGATCGCCATGACCCATCAGAACCTGTTCGATCCCTTCTAGGCCATTGCTCGCATAGTGCAAATCGACTTTCCAGTCGGCCGGAAGTGCCCGTGCCAGCTGTTTGCGGGCGAACCCGGAGTCATCACATATCAATACATTCATGGTGTTAGGCAGGCTCTGTTGGCAAGGGATGCTATAAGTGTGGCCCGCTAACGGTCAGATGCAATGGCTGAGGCTGTCACCTTGTGAAAATTGGTTGTCCCACTGCCGATTACGATAGCGCGCTGAGTATTTTTCAACAAATTCAGTGAACATCTTAACACGCAACGGGGCGAACTGGTGCTGGCAACACAACATGTAAAAGGGACGATTGCCGGTTTGCCAGTCGGTCAGTACCGGCACCAGCTGCTCATCATGAAGGAAGCTACTCAGATAGTGCTGGGGCGCGTTGACGATCCCCAGATGACGTCGGGCTGCACGCACGGCGGCCTGGGTTTGGTTGACGGTCAGTTTGGCACTGCGTTTGACGCAGACACTCTGGCCATCCTGGTCGGTCAGCTGCCAGTGCTGGTGTGGCCAGCAGTAGATGAGGTCGTGCTCTTCCAGTTGATTGGGGTGAGAAGGGGTGCCCTTCTTGGCCAAATAGAGCGGTGAGGCAAACAGGCCGTACTCGATATGACCGAGACAAACCGCATTGGGCATCGATTGGGGGAGTTCACCGTTGAAGAACACCAGGTCCCGGTCATTGTCGAACAGATGTTGGTGGTCATTGGTCTGGGTGATATCGAACTGTACCTCGGGATAGTGCAGGCCGAACTCGGCCAGCATATCGATGAGGATGGTGTTGGAGAGTGCGATCGGCGCCGCTATCCGGATAAGCCCTGTGATGTCGGCTTCTTTACCCTGGATCTCGCTGGTGGCCTGCTCGATTTGCGCGAGCGGCGTGCAGAGACGCTCGTAGTATCTGAGGCCCTCATCGGTAAGGCGGAGTTTGCGGGTAGAGCGATGTAGCAGGGAGCCACCAAGCTGCTCTTCCAGCTGGGAAATGCGTCGACTGATGGTGCCTGTTGGCATGCCCAGTGCGGCAGCTGCGTGGGAGAATCCTCCCTCTTGCACCACCTTGACGAACAGGTAGAACTCTTCGATATGCTTCATAAACGCTGTTCTGGGTGTAACAAGGGGGCAACCATAAAAAGAGTGTCTCTGGTTGGCAAGGGCAATTCAGCGTTTAATTGATCTGGGTTCGATTTCTGTTGATACCAATTCTCGACCGCTTATTCACAACTTGGCTACCTGAGCGTCTTGGCTCATCACCACTGGGAGTCAATCCGTGACGGTCAGCCACATCGTTCCATCTACTCAACTCCGGCGGTGATGCTATCCGCGAGGCGATCGTAAACGTCGGCATAAACTGTCTCGCGCTATTTTTTTCCTTTTTAATAATGTGACCTGAGTCATATATTCGCTTTTTGATCATTCACAGTGAAACCATGACCCGAGTATATCATGCGCCCTTTCCGCCGCACTTTTGTTGCCCGCATCGCTTATTTTTTCACCACAAAGCCATCCAATTGGTTAATTAATGAAGGCTTTGTGACAATAAATAAAGACCCTCCCCTCAATTAACTTAAAGATCATTAGTAATGATTATCACTATAAATAATGCTTTTGTGTCCCAGGGTCTCGTGTGATAAACTCTTAGTACTTGTTTTTATTGGGGAAAAAAGATAAAAATCGACAATGTGATTTACTCTGCTTAACAGGTGGTTTGGCAACGTTCGTTTCTGTATTTCAGAATATGCTCCCCTGTTGCTTATCTCTGCAATGGCGTTGTTTACTCTTGGCTATGTTAAAAAGCATGGTGGTCGAGTGCCGTTTGCACCTTGTCTTCTGCATCTGGCGCACTGCCAGATCTGTTGTTAACCAGTGACCCTCTCGCATGAATGACCTTGACCAGATGAAAACGCTCGACGAACGGTTACTGAAGACGATGGATGTACTGCATACCCCGATTTGGGTGTACGACATCGAGCATCATCGTATTTTCTGGGCAAACCGTGCCGCGCTCCCTGTGTGGGAGGCAACCACTCTTGACGAACTCTGCACTCGCGACTTTTCTGCCGATATGGCGACCGCCATCGATCTGTTGTTGCAGCGCTATCTGGGCGATTTTCAGCAGGGACGTAGTTACAACGAGTGGTGGACTCTCTCTCCAAAGGGGGTCAAAAAGCAGATCTATCTGCGCCTCTCCGGCATTCAGCTGGCTGGCCGTCTGATGATGATGACCGAGGCGGTGCTCGACTCCGATACCCTCTATCAGGAGTCATCATTGGCGAGTGGCGACACCTTGGCCTGCCTGTTCGACAGCAATGGTCATTTCGAGAGCGGCAACTACCACTTCGAGAACTGTTTCGGCCACCGGATTGCCAAGCTCGCACAGATCTTCTCCGGTAATAACGGCAGCTTTTACCAGAAGCTTTCCCGTCTCGATGAGGTCGTCACCGAGGGAGAGTGTCGCACCCTCAAGGGGATGCGCTGGTTCCAGTATCAGTTTCGCTATATTCAGCAGGGTGCTCGCATTCTGCTCACCATGCGCGATATCACCGACCGCAAGCTCGAAGAACTGGAACACCGCCACCTCGCCTGGCACGACTCCCTGACCGGCCTGCTCAACCGCTATGGCTTGATGAAGTCCCTCGAGGCCTACTGTGGTCTGGGTGAGCGTTTCGCGCTGGTTTTCATGGATCTTGACAACTTTAAACTGGTCAACGACAACTACGGCCATAAGGCGGGCGATCGCCTGCTGGAGCGGGTTGCCGGTCGTCTCAAACAGATCTGCCCGCGCGACGTGGAGCTGGCGCGTCTCGGTGGCGATGAGTTTACGGCATTAGTGCCGTTAGACAATCAGCCGGAACGAGCGCAAGAAGTGGCAGATAAGATGCTCTCCCAGATGACCAAGCCGCTGCAACTTAGCGGACTGCCTGAAGTGACCATTGGCGGCAGTATCGGTATCGCCATCTATCCCGATGATGCAGATGATGGGGACAATCTTATCACCCGGGCTGATATGGCCATGTATCAGGCCAAACAGATGGGGCGGTTACGGTGGCAGCGCTTCACTCCCAGCATGCAGCAAACTCTGCAGCGCAAGCTCAACCTCAAGCAGTTTTTGGCCAAAGCCATCGGCCGTCAGGAGCTGAGCCTCTGTTACCAGCCCCAAGTGGATGTGGCCCAACAGCGCCTGATTGGTTACGAGGCGCTGCTGCGCTGGTACAACCCGGTACTCGGTCATGTGTCGCCGGCGGAGTTTATCCCGCTGGCTGAAGAGATGGGGTTGATCCGCGAGATCGGCAGCTGGGTGCTCTCCACCGCGCTGGCTCAGATGGCCAGCTGGCAGACCCGCTTCCAACAGCGAGTGCCGGTCTCTGTCAACCTCTCGGGATTCCAGCTCTCAGCTACGTTGCCAGGACACGTCCGCCAGCAACTGGAGCTGCATAGGGTGGATGCCTCCCTGTTGACGCTGGAGCTGACCGAAACCGTGCTGATGCTCGATATGAAGGGATGTCTGGGTATCCTCGATGACTTGAGCGAGCTGGGACTCAAAATTGCTATCGATGATTTCGGTACCGGCTACTCCTCTCTGGCCTACCTCAACCGACTGCCGATCAACAATATCAAGCTGGACCGCTCTTTCGTGGTCGGACTCAACTTGCCGGTGATCCGGGCGACCGCAGCCATGGCCACCAATCTGGGATTGGGGATCATGGCAGAGGGAGTGGAAGAGCCTCACGAGCTGGCAGCATTACAGACCCAAGGATGCCATGTGTTCCAAGGCTATCTGTTCAGTAAGCCTCTGACGGTGGCACAAGTCGAGGCAAGCGGCTTCGTGGTAGAGTGCCCGGTTGGGCGTTATCCACTAGTTAATGCATAAATTTCAGTGTAACGAGTGTGCGTCAAACCACAATTTGGGATTTTATTTCGCACTATTCATCAAAATTAATCTTCTTTTTGCGGCTCGTCATTGGATGGTCGTGCCGTGATTGCTAGTATGCGGCCTCATTTCTAGGGAAAGGAGTATCGCAATAATGAGTCATTCTGCTGTAACGAACAGTCCGGCCAGCCCTCCCAAGGGTTGGCTGAACCGTTTCCTCAATGGCGTCGAGAAAGCCGGGAACAAATTACCCGACCCCGCCATGCTGTTCCTCTATGCCTTGCTGATCGTCTGGGTCGGCTCCTGGGTGTTGTCACAATTCCAGTTTGATCTGGTCAATCCTCGTACTGGAGAGGCCGTCGTGGTCAATAACCTGCTGACCGGTGCCGGTCTGGCCGAGTTTCTCTCCACCATGGTGACCACCTTCACCGGCTTTGCCCCGCTGGGGATCGTGCTGGTGGCCATGCTCGGGGTCGGGGTGGCCGAGCAGTCCGGTTTTATCAATACCGGTCTGAAAAAGTTGCTGAAAGTGACGCCTGCCCGTTTTCTCACTCCTATGTTGATCCTGGTGGCGATCGTCAGCCATACCGCTGCAGATGCGGGTTATGTGCTGGTGATCCCCATCGGTGGCATCATCTTCCACGCAGCCGGACGCCATCCGCTGGCGGGGATCGCCGCTGCATTTGCCGGTGTCTCCGGCGGTTTTGCTGCCAACTTCCTGCCCTCCGGCGGGGATGCGCTGCTGCAGGGCTTTACCCAGTCCGCCGCTCAGTTGCTCGACCCTGACTACATGGTCAACACCCTGTGCAACATCATCTTTACCGGTGCCTCTTCGCTGCTGATCATCTGCGTCGGCTGGTTCATCACCGAAAAGGTGGTGGAGCCGCGTCTGAAGCATGTGGCGCTCAACGAGGATCTGGAGAGTGCCGACGAGATGGGGCGCTACAGCGCACAAGAGAGCCGGGCCTTCAACTGGGCCGGGTTTGCCATGCTGGCGGCTATCGTGCTGCTGGCGCTGGCGCTCTCTCCGAGCGATTCCCCGCTGCGTGCTGCCGATGGCTCTCTGACCACCTTCGCTGCCCCCGTGATGAAGTCCATCGTGCCGCTCATCTTCCTGCTCTTTATCCTGCCGGGTATCGTCTACGGCTTTGTTGCGGGTAGCTTCAAGAGTGGCAAGGATGTGATCGATGCCATGTCAGCCACCATGAACAAGATGGGCTCCTACATGGTGATGGCCTTCTTCTGCGCACTGTTTATCAAGGCGTTTGGGGACTCCAACCTGGGTACCCTGCTGGCCCTCTCTGGCGCCGAAGTGCTCCATGCGCTGGCGCTGCCCGGTGAAGTGACCATCGTCGGGATGATCCTGCTCACCGCTACCGTCAATCTGGTGGTGGGTTCAGCGTCAGCCAAGTGGGCGCTGATCAGCCCGATCCTGGTGCCCATGCTGATGGCGGTGGGGATCTCCCCCGAGCTGACCCAGGCAGCCTATCGGGTCGGGGATTCCGCTTCCAACATCATCACCCCGCTGATGGTCTTCTTCCCGCTGGTGGTGGTCTATTGCCAGCAGTATGTGAAGAGCACCGGGATCGGTACCCTGGTCTCCATGATGCTGCCCTATTCACTGGCCTTCCTGGTGAGCTGGACTATCTTCCTGCTGCTCTACTGGGCGCTCGGCTTCCCGCTCGGGTTGCAAGCCCCTTACGTCTATCCGGCTCCTTAAGTAGGAACCTGCAGCCTGTCTCTTGAGCACAATGCGCTACGCTCAAGAGACAGGATCAGTTCATCGCCTTCAAGGAGGGTCTGTCATCTACTCAGCCCTCCCTCCACACCCTTATCAAGACCGTCCCGAGCGCTTGACCCCATTCAGACCCCAAGTATCTCCAGGCGTTTATATGGTTATGCCACATTGAGGAGCTGATCAGGCCGCGCCTTTTTCGCCAGCTTCGACCACAGCCACAACCAGTTTTGCTGACTCAGCAGCCACTGGCAGCATTCCCCAGCTATGTATCCTCAACCACTCGATGCGGTTGCCTGTGGTTTGACTCTGTCGAGCATGGGCATAGAGCTTGTTGCCGTGCGCGCCGATACAACGGCTTGGCATCCCAGGCGTCCCGAAACCTTGGTTATTTTCAGCGGGTAGCCCCACCGCCTTGGGCAGGTACGGCGCGAGCAGCTGCAAGAAGTGGGTCTGCAAGGTGCAGCGGCTAGCCAGGTCAGAGCCTGAGCCGAGAACGCAGCTTAAGTGAGGGGCATGAGTGGAGCAATGTGAGCACCGGAAGGATAATGAAAGGGTCAGCTCATGCAATGAGAGATAACGTCAATAAATCCCCAGCCGGTACCGGGGACTTTGCTATAAGAGGCCAAGGCGAGACTTGCCCTGCCGCTCAAAGGTGAACTGTTAGCTAGCCGTTTGCTGGCGATCTGCGGCCTTGACCCACAGCACTTCACGCTCCCCTGCCACGCAGATGAGATAGCGGGCAACGGTAAAGAACCAGTCACTCATCCGGTTCAGATAGGGCAGCACCTCGGGATTGACCCGCTCTTCCCGGCTCAATGTCAGCAGCAAGCGCTCGCAATGACGCACCAGAGTACGCACCACATGCGCCTGCGCCGCGGCACGGGAACCACCGGGCAATATAAATTGGCGCAGCGGTGGCAATGGCTCGCTATAACGATCTATCTGCTGTTCAAGGCGAGTGGTCCAGGCGGCATTAACCTGCCAAATCGATTCATTCTGGGCATCGCTGGAGAATGCCAACTCCCCCCCCAGATCAAACAACTCCTGTTGCAACAGCTGTAAATCAGCCAATAAGCCGATCTCTTGCGACGGCACGTCACAAATCAGCAAGCCGATATGGGAGTTGAGCTCATCGATATAACCGTAGGTCTCGACTCGCAAATGATCCTTGGGCAATGGGATCCCATCGGCCAGCCGGGTCATGCCCTTGTCGCCCTGCCTCGTATATATTCTCATACCGACATCCTGTTAATAATGGGAATAATCATGGACTCGAGTCCATTGAGTTTGATCTCGTAAGCCAATGCCAGTGTCTGGCCCAATTTACCCGCCGGAAAACCGCTGCGCGCCATCCATACCAGATAGGGCTCGGGAATATCGATGATACGCAGCCCCTGATATCTGCCGTAAGGCATCTTGTTGGTCAGGGTCAGCAGCACCTGTTCGTCGGATAGCCAATCCATATCAATCAATATCCAGATATTTATGAGTCTGGATTGAGAGTCGCCAGTTACGCGCGATACAGGTATCCATCGCCAATTGGGTGGCCCTGGGCTTCTGGCTGATCGGCTGCAAGGCAATGACTACGTCCGGGCGCAGAGTTGCGGTAGCGAGCAGCGCATCCAGCTCTTCAATATGGTGTTCAGTCGCCACCGGATGCTTGATCTCGTTGGCCCGCTCCAGCGCCGAGACCAGCACAGGCAGCCCCCCTTTCATGCCAATTTTGGGGGAGACGGTCACCCAGGTCTGCTCATGGGTCTTGATCTCGCTGGTGCCACTGGTTTCAATCTGCACCTGATAACCCGCCGCCAGCAGCGCTGACGAGAGTTCGTGCAGATCGTAGAGGCAGGGCTCGCCACCGGTGATCACCACATGGCGCGCCTGATAACCCAGGTCGGTAAAGCTCTTGATAATCTGCGCGGTGCTGAGTTGGCTCCAGCAATCGGATTCGTTGGAACGATCAAGCACCGCCTCCTTACCCACTTCACGAGCCGGATCAACAACCCAGGTATGACGGGTATCGCACCAGGGGCAGCCCACCGGGCAACCCTGCAGGCGAACAAAGATGGCGGGTAGGCCGGTAAAGATGCCCTCCCCCTGGATGGTCTGGAAAATCTCGTTGATTGGGTAGTGCATCTCGATCACGGCTTGTTGCAAAAGTCGCGGATTATACCCCAAGCCACGGCAAGACGCAGGCTCACTCTGCGCTTTTCTCGCCCAGCCCGGTTTTCTCAAACAGTCTGGCCATGATGCCCGCCTTGTCGGCCAGATAGTTGTTCAGGCCGCGACTGCGCAGTTCACACGCAGGACACGTGCCGCAACCGTCACCGGCAATGCCGTTGTAGCAGGTCAGGGTCTGCTGGCGCACCGTGTCGAGGTGACCATAGTGATCCGCCAGAGCCCAGGTCTCGGCCTTGTCGAGCCACATCAAGGGAGTGTCAAAACGGATGCCGCGATCCAGCCCCAGCGACACCGCCTGATTGAGGGCCTTGACGAACTCGTCACGGCAATCGGGATAGCCGGAGAAGTCAGTCTCGCAGACACCGGTGATCACCGCTTCGGCACCCACCTGATAGGCATAGATGGAGGCCAGGGTCAGGAACAGGATATTGCGGCCCGGCACGAAGGTGTTGGGCAGCCCGTTATCCTGCAGCTCGCAGCTGACAGGAATGTCGTCACGGGTCAGGGCAGAGACCGCCAGCTCATTGAGCAGCGTCACATCCATCACTTTGTGGGCGGCAATCCCCAGTGCACTGCCCAGGCGGCGCGCGGTGTCGATCTCTGCCCGATGGCGTTGGCCATAGTCGAAGGTGATGGCGTGCACTTCATTATACTGGGCCAATGCCTGCACCAGACAAGTAGTGCTGTCCTGACCGCCGCTGAAAACCACGACTGCTTTTTTCATCTTGATAACTCCTTGAATTGTCACGCGCGGCGGCCTTCGGCAAAGTCCTGCCACTGGGTATTCAACCGATTGAACAGGGTCAGCAAGGGCGCATAGCGCTCCGGCCTTCCCTCCCACCGGGACAAGAGGTGATAGCCCGCCTCTATGGTAGAGAGGGCATCGGGAAAGGGTTTCTTGCGAATGGCATATTGACCGGCAATGGCACCAATGGCGATACGGGGCAAACGGGCCAGTGCCGGGTTACTCTGCAACATGCGATAGGCTTTGCGCCAGGTGCCGTCTAACAAGATAAAGGCGACGGATGCGGAGCCAGAGGATTCACTCTCCCACTGTTGGCGAAGATCGGTCAGCGAAATGGCATCCTCATCCGGCCAGAGTAGATAGCAGCGACGGGAAGGATCTGTAAGCAACCCATTGAGCCACTCATCGCGGGCAAAGTCCTCCCCCACATGGATCTCGCACTGTTGCAAAGAGGCCGCCAGCAGAGCGGCAGTCCCCTTGGGATGTGCCATCTCGTTGGGGTGCTGCAAGATGTAGAGGGGCGTGTGATTGTCAACCGGCACAATATAATCGCACAGGCAGGCTTTGAGGGCTCGGGTGCAACGTGTACAGTATCGACTGTTCTTGTCGTTGGACTGTTTCATGTTGTCAGACAAATCTGGATTGCTCTGGGTTATCACGCTCTCTCTCACCAGCTTGCTACTCTTTTTTACCGTTCCCAATCTTCAGCTCTCCTTCGATCGGCCCTTGATCGCCGGGGGCGAAGGGTGGCGGATCATAACAGGCAATCTGGCTCATACCAATCTGTGGCACCTGCTGCTCAATCTGGGCGGCCTCGCCATCCTCTATAGCCTGTTTCGCGACTATCTGGGTGGGGCTCGCCTGCCGCTGCTGATGTTGCTGCTCTGGCTGGCAGTGGGCTTGGGGATCTGGTGGTGGTGCCCGCAGACCCAGTGGTACATGGGGCTATCAGGCTCGCTGCATGGCCTGTTTGTCTGGGGGGCAATGCAGGATATCCGCCACGGACGACGCACATCGGGCTGGCTACTGCTGGCAGGGATGGGGCTCAAGCTGGCGATGGACTTCTACAACGCAGGAGAGAGCCCGATCGCCACCCTGATCAATGCCAGGGTACACATCGGCTCTCATCTTATCGGGGCCGGTGCAGGCCTGTTGCTCGGCCTGCACCGCGTCTCACTGAGTGAGCCTGTTACGCACCAGCCAGCTCGGCATTGATGCTGGCCAGCATGGCGGCCGGATCGGCAGCCTGCGTGATGGGGCGACCGATAACCAGATAATCGGAACCCGCCTCGACCGCCGCTTTGGGTGTCATCACCCGGCGCTGATCCCCGGCCGCTGAACCAGTCGGGCGAATACCCGGGGTCACCAGCTTGAAATCGGCGCCCAGCAAGGCTTTCAACTCATGGGCCTCGTTGGCAGAGCAGACCACCCCATCCAGACCGGATGCTTTGGTCAGGGTAGCCAGCCGGATCACCTGCTCGGCCGGGCTTACATCCAGACCAAGAGGGATCATGTCGGACTGCTCCATGCTGGTCAGCACGGTCACGCCGATAAGCAGGGGCGCCTTGTCGCCATAAGGCAGTAGCGCCTCTTTGGCGGCACGCATCATCCGCTCACCACCACTGGCATGCACGTTGACCATCCAGACACCGAGCTCGGCACTGGCTGCCACGGCTTTGGCAACAGTATTGGGAATATCGTGAAATTTCAGATCCAGAAAGACATCGAATCCCCTGGCCACCAGCTGGCGTACAAGCTGAGGGCCAAACAGGGTAAACATCTCCTTGCCTACCTTGAGACGGCACTGGGCCGGAGAGATACGTTCAACGAACGCTAAGGCATCTGCCTCGTGCTGATAATCCAGCGCTACCAGTACTTTGGGATCTTGCATCTCACATCCTATTGATTGTTATTCACCGTCCAGACCACGGATCGGCTTGATGGAACCCCACTGGCGACAAGACGGGCACTGCCAGAACAGCGAGTGAGTGGCAAAGCCGCACTGCCGACACTTGTGGGTTGACTTGATTTTGATCTGCTCGCCGACCAGTTGTTGCAGCAGCTCGAGGCTCTCCTTGGCAGGCCCCTCCTCCGCACTGGCCAGCTGAAAACCCACCAGCTGGTAAAAACCTTTCATCGACGGATGACGACGCAGCTGACGCAGCACCAGCGAACGGGCCTGGCTCAGGCCATCACGCTCTTCAACCAGCTTGGCAAGGGCCAGGGTCACGCTGACACCGGCGTGATCCTCCACCGCCTTCTCAAGCAGCGGGATCAACGCAGGCGTGCGCCCCAACTGCTGATAGCACTCGAGCAATTTGGGCATCGCCTCGGAGGCAAAGTCGATATCCTGCTCGAACACCCGCAGCAGCTCCTTGCTGGCCTGCTCATACTCCCCTTCCGCCATGGCAAGCTCAGCGAGGCGCAAACTGGCCCGGGCACATGCCGGATTGATACTGAGCGCCCGTTTGAGCTTGGCCAGCCCCTCCCCTTTATTGCCCTCACGCAGCGCGATCTCGGCTTGTTCGCAATAGAAATGGGAGATGGGGTCGGCCAGCTTCTTGCCCTGGAATTTTTGCAGACGCATCGCCACATCGATGGCCTTATCCCAATCCCGCAGTTGTTGATGAATGATCAACAGCTGTGCCAGCGCCGTCTCTTCATAGTCGCTGTCGTCACACAACTCATTCCAGAGCGCTTCAGCACGGTCGAGCAGACCAGCAGCCAGAAAGTCGCGCGCCAGCTCCTGCAGGGCAAGCTGTCGCTGCTCCCGGGTCAGTTGGCGGGTCACCAGGTTCTGGTGGATCTTGATGGCACGATCGACCTCCCCGCGTTGGCGAAACAGGTTGCCGAGGGAGAGGTGGGTTTCGATGGTTTCACTGTCCACCTCAAGCAGCTGGATAAAGAGATCCACCGCCTTGTCGGATTCATCGGACAGCAAATAGTTGAGGCCCGCCACATACTGGCGGGAAAACTGGTTACTCTGTTTTTGGGTGTCCTGGCGAACACTCCTGCGACCCATGTACCAGCCATAACCGGCGGCAATAGGCAACAGCAGGAAAAGCAGTTCAAGCATTGAGGAACATTATTCCTTACCCGGTGACCGGGCCAGCTCCAACTCGCGGGATTGACGGCGCATGGTGCGGTTGAGGGTGCGGTTTTGCATTTTCAGGCGCAGGAACAGCAGGCCGAATACCAGCCAGCCCAGCAAAAAACCGCCAGCAAAAAAGCAGCCCAACAACATGGCAAGTGAGAACTCCCCCTGGGCAATCAGGTAATTGAACTGAACCAGCTGACCATTTTGTGAGCCCAGCGCCAGGGTCAGAATAAACACCAGCACCAGCGGGATGAGGGCCAAAATACGCTTCATAAGAGCTCCCTGTCAGTATCTAATGAGAGGCTGATTATCCTTAAAATCGCAGGCAGACTCTAGAGTGAATGGGAAAAGAGTTTAAGAAACAAGACGATTGGCACACGAATCGGGGACAAGAACAAAAAAGGCATACCCGAGGTATGCCCATTTCTGCATTATTCAACGATGTTGACGCGCTCGCGCAACTCTTTGCCAGGTTTGAAGTGCGGGACATATTTCCCGGTCAGTTCAACCTTGTCCCCCGTCTTGGGGTTGCGGCCCACACGGGGCGCACGATAGTGCAGTGAAAAACTGCCAAATCCGCGGATTTCAATCCGGTCGCCGTTTTGCAAGGTCGACGCCATCTGCTCAAGGATCTCCTTGATGGCGGCCTCGACATCCTTGGCCGGCATATGCATGCGGCTGGCTGCCAGTTGTTCGATGAGATCTGATTTGGTCATAACGTTAAATCTCCTTCCCCGATCACATGCAATATTCATTTTGCCAGGATAAAAAAGGGCGGCGCAATGCCGCCCTTTTCTTGCATCAAGGATTACTCACCCTTGGCGGCTTTGAACGCTTCCATCATAGCATTGCTGAACACAACTTCTTCTTGTTGGTTCAGGCTATCGATAGCAACACGCTCATCAGCCTCGTCCTTAGCACGGACAGACAGGCTTACGGTGCGGTTCTTACGATCAACGCCCATGAATTTAGCTTCTACTTCGTCACCAACAGACAGCACCAGAGTGGCGTCTTCTACACGGTCACGAGCAGCGTCGGAGGCACGCAGGTAGCCTTCTACGCCATCAGCCAGTTCGATAACGGCACCTTTGGCATCAACCTCGGTAACCTTACCCTTCACGATAGCACCTTTCTTGTTGTCAGCCAGGTACTTGTTGAACGGGTCTTCTTCGATCTGCTTGACACCCAGGGAGATGCGCTCACGCTCCGGATCCACTTGCAGAACAACGGCTTCGATCTCGTCGCCTTTCTTGAATTCACGCACTGCTTCTTCACCCTGGTTGTTCCAGGAGATGTCAGACAGGTGAACCAGACCGTCGATGCCGCCATCCAGACCGATGAAGATACCGAAGTCAGTGATGGACTTGATCTTGCCGGAAACACGGTCGCCTTTGGCGTGAGTTTCGGCAAACAGCTGCCACGGGTTGGATTTGCACTGCTTCAGACCCAGGGAGATACGACGACGCTCTTCGTCGATATCCAGAACCATCACGTCAACCACATCGCCAACGTTAACAACTTTGGACGGGTGGATGTTCTTGTTGGTCCAATCCATCTCGGAGACGTGTACCAGGCCTTCAACGCCTTCTTCGATTTCAACGAAGCAGCCGTAGTCGGTCAGGTTGGTCACGCGGCCAGACAGACGGGTGGTCTCCGGGTAACGCTTGGCGATAGCAACCCAGGGATCTTCGCCCAGCTGCTTCAGACCCAGGGATACACGGGTACGCTCGCGGTCAAACTTCAGAACCTTGACAGCAATCTCGTCGCCAACGTTGACGATTTCGGAAGGATGCTTAACGCGCTTCCACGCCATGTCAGTGATGTGCAGCAGGCCGTCAACACCGCCCAGATCTACGAATGCACCGTAGTCGGTCAGGTTCTTGACGATACCCTTAACTTCTTGACCTTCTTGCAGGTTAGCCAGCAGGCTTTCACGCTCGGAGGTGTTCTCGGTCTCGATCACGGCACGACGGGAAACAACAACGTTGTTGCGCTTCTGGTCCAGCTTGATGACTTTGAACTCGAGTTCTTTGTTTTCCAGGTGAGCGGTGTCACGGATCGGACGCACGTCAACCAGAGAACCCGGCAGGAAGGCACGGATGCCGTTCAGCTCAACGGTGAAACCACCCTTGACCTTGCCGTTGATGATACCGATAACGGTAGCTTGCTCTTCGTAAGCCTTCTCAAGCTGCAGCCAGGCTTCGTGGCGCTTGGCTTTTTCGCGGGACAGCTTGGTTTCGCCGAAACCATCTTCGATAGAGTCCAGAGCTACGTCAACGGAGTCACCTACGTTGATTTCCAGCTCGCCCATGGCGTTTTTGAATTCTTCAGCCGGAATGGCGGACTCGGATTTCAGACCGGCGTCAACCAGTACAAAACCGTTCTCGATAGCAACGACAGTGCCCTTGACGATGGAACCTTGACGGGTTTCAACAGCGTTCAGGGACTCTTCAAAGAGTTGAGCAAAAGATTCGATCATTGTTTATGTCACAAATGAAACATCCACTTGCAATCCGGCACAAGCGGGGTTGTTTTAAATTATCTGCGCCATCCATGGTGCAGACGACTGACATCAGTTCGTACTGACATCACCAAGTTGTTGCTCTGCATAGGAAAGTACCGTTGCCAGCACTTCATCTATGGTCATGGCGGTAGAATCTACCACCAGAGCATCTTCAGCCGGTTTCAGGGGAGCAACTGCGCGATTTCTATCACGGTCGTCACGCTCCCGAATCTCGGTTAAAAGACGCTCAAAGTTAACATCAAAGCCCTTATCTTGCAACTGCTTATAGCGTCGCTGGGCCCGTTCTTCAGCGCTGGCGTCGAGGAAAATCTTCACCTCGGCCTCGGGGAAAACCACGGTGCCCATGTCACGACCGTCGGCGATCAGACCCGGGGCCTGACGAAATGCCCGCTGGCGGCGCAGCAGCGCTTCACGCACCCGGGGAAAAATGGCGACCTTGCTGGCTGCATCGCTCACTTCCTGGGAACGTATGGTACGGGAGACATCCTCCCCTTCCAGGATCACCTTGACCTGGTCGCCTTCAACTTGGAACTGCACGTCCAGGTTGGCGGCCAATGGCACCAGTGAGGCTTCATTATCCAATGCAACATCGTGATGCAGCGCGGCCAAGGACAACACCCGATAGATGGCGCCCGAGTCCAGCAAGTGCCAACCCAGCTTCTCGGCAAGCAGCTGACACAAGGTGCCTTTGCCTGCGCCACTGGGGCCATCAATTGTCATTACGGGGGCCATCTGAGGCATAACTTCTCTCCTGCACTGTGTTACTCCCAGCCCGAAGGGGTGGGTTAATGGGCGCCGATTATACCCGAATGTGGTGAGCCTGGCAGTCATCAATCCGCACAAAGGGCCAAAACCCCGGCAGGTAACAATGATGCGATCTCATATCGCCATTTCATTAAGCAATGCAAGGACTTGTTCTTATGGTTGTTCCTGACAAGGCGCGCTAAACTGAGCCCCCTTTTTTGAGCCGTTAGTAGTAAGGAGCAACCTAGTGAGCAGCGTTACCCTCGTGGCCAAATCCAAATTGCCAACCCCCTGGGGCACCTTCACGCTGGTAGGTTTTCAGGAGACCGGCACAGGCAAGGATCACGCCGCCCTGGTGATGGGTGATATTACCGGTGAAGAGCCCGTGCTGGGCCGGATCCACTCAGAGTGCCTGACCGGTGACGCCTTGTTCAGCCTACGTTGTGACTGCGGCTTCCAGCTGCAGGCCGCTTTGGAGAACATCGCCAAGGCAGGGCGCGGCGTGTTGCTGTATGTCCGTCAAGAGGGCCGTGGCATCGGCTTACTCAACAAGATCCGCGCCTATCACCTGCAGGATCAGGGTGCCGATACCGTAGAGGCCAACGTGGCCCTTGGTTTCGCCGCCGACATGCGCGATTACACCATCTGCGCCGACATGCTCAAGCAGCTTGAGGTCAAGTCTCTCAAACTGATGACCAACAACCCGCGTAAGGTTAAGGCGATGACATCCTTCGGCATTCCGGTGGCCGAACGGGTACCGCTGCAGGAAGGGCGCAATCCTCACAATGAGTTCTATCTCTCGACCAAGGCCAACAAGCTGGATCATCTGCTGAAAAAGTGAGCCTGATTTGATAGGCATCAGATAGTCAAACGCCTCCCAATGGGAGGCGTCAGACTGCTGACAAACCCC
>NZ_CDDH01000078.1 GCF_000819725.1 Aeromonas australiensis
GCCGCGATGAACCTTTTTTTGGCTCTTACCCACTACTTTAAAGGGATAAAAAGTAGCCATTTACCGGCGCCACCGCTGCCAGCCAAGTACCGTCATGCTCAATCATGGATACTGACAAAATGTGGGTGATGTAACAAATTATCAATATTTTTCAGTTAATTAGAATCAAAAACAAATATTGATTAATTTATTTTCAAGCATCTATCATAAGCAACCTGCCATGCAGGTCACTTGATTCTCTGTGCTGCACAGTAATCGGGTGAAAAAGGCAAAGTGACCCGAAAGGGCGCGACGCAAAGCCACCGGTCTAAGGGAAAACACCTATGACAGCGGGGCTGCCCCCGGGAGTGTGCAACCACGGTTGTTCGCTCCGTTTGTACCGTATGGAGATATCAAGATGAACAAATTGAAGTTATCCCTGCTGGGCTGCCTGCTCGGCATGGGTGCGCCCATGGCGCAGGCCGCCTCGGCCGGTCAGGCTATGATCAACCCCCAATCCGGTGTCGTTGTCGGTTACTGGCACAACTGGTGTGACGGCTCGGGCTACAAGGGCGGTATCGCCCCCTGCGTCAAGCTCGATCAGGTCAACCCGCAATACAATGTGGTCGATGTCTCCTTTATGAAGGTCTATGGCAGCGATCCCATCCCCACCTTCAAGCTCGACCCGGCTATCGGCATGAGCGAAAGCCAGTTTATCGAGCAGATCGCCGAGCTGAATCGTCAGGGCCGTGCCGTGCTGCTGGCACTGGGTGGTGCCGATGCGCACATCGAGCTGCGTAAGGGTCAGGAGCAGGCCTTTGCCGACGAGATAATCCGTCTGGTGGAGATCTATGGCTTCGACGGGCTGGATATCGATCTGGAACAGGCCGCCATCACTGCCGCCGACAACCAGACAGTGATCCCGGCGGCCCTGCGTCTGGTCAAGGATCACTACGGCGCCCAAGGAAAAAACTTCCTCATCACCATGGCGCCGGAGTTCCCCTATCTGACCCAGACTGGCGCCTACATCCCCTATATCCGCAATCTGGAAGGCTACTACGACTGGATCAATCCCCAGTTCTACAACCAGGGTGGCGACGGTATCTACATCGATGGCATCGGCTGGATTGCTCAGAACAACGATGCCCTGAAAGAAGAGTTCATCTACTACATGGCGGATTCGCTGAGCAACGGCACCCGCGGCTTCTACAAGATCCCCCATAACAAGCTGGTGTTCGGCATTCCGACCAACATTGACGCCGCCGCCACCGGCTATGTGCAGGATCCGCAGAAGCTCTACAACGCCTTCAACCGCCTGAAGAGCGAGGGGCAGCCGCTGCGCGGTGTGATGACCTGGTCCATCAACTGGGATATGGGTCGCAACGCTGCCGGTCAGTCCTACAACGAATCCTTCATCAAGAGCTACGGCCCCTTCATCCACGATCAGGAGATCACGCCGCCGGACGACAACGGCAAGCCGGTGTTCAGCGGCCTGAGCGATACCCGTATCAAGCAGGGCGCCGCCTTTGATCCGCAGGCCGGGGTCAGCGCCAGCGACAAGGAAGATGGTGATCTGACAGACCAGATCCTGGTGGATGGAAATGTCGATACCCAACGCATCGGGCTCTACCCCCTCATCTACAAGGTGAGCGATCGCGACAACAACGTCACCGAGCAGGTACGCACCATCGAGGTCTACAGCATGAAGCCGGTATTCAGCGGCGTCACCGACACCACGCTGGAGCTGGGTACCGCTTTCGATCCGATGACCGGCGTCAGCGCCCACGATGAGGAAGATGGCGATCTGACCCGCGAGATTAAGGTCAGCGGCAGCGTCGACAGCAGTAAGGTCGGCCGCTACACCCTCACCTATCAGGTGAGCGACAGCGCCGGTCAGCAGGTAACCCAGCAGCGCAACGTAACCGTCAGGGAGCAGGGCGCCGTCTGTGAAAACAGCTGGGATGCCAAGAAGGTCTACGTGGGTGGCGACATCGTCAGCCACAACGGCAAGAACTGGCTGGCAGGCTGGTGGACCCAGAACGAAGAGCCGGGCACCACGGGTGACTGGGGCGTCTGGCGCGTACAGGGCGACAGCGACTGCGGCGGCACAACGCCACCCGCCGAAGGCAGTAGCGACTTCACCGTCAGCGCCATGGCGAGCGAGTACACCATAGTCAACGGTCAGGTCAGCATCCGTTTCAACGTGACCACCGCCAACCCGGTACAGATCACCGCGACTCTGGAGCAGAGCGGCCGCAGCCACGGTAACACCAGCAGCCAGGTGAACGGCACCAGCACCCTGGTACTGCAGGGCAGCAGTGTCACCGATGGCAGCTACGACGTGGTGATCACCGGTCTGGCAGATGGCCAACAACCGGTGGTACAGCGCTTCCCGGTTGCGCTGACCGAAGAGAGCAGCGGCGGTGGCGAAGGTGACTACCCGGCCTATGCCCCCAACACCAGCTATCAGGCCGGTGATCGGGTCAGCAATGCCGGTGGCAACTACGAGTGCAAACCCTGGCCCTACAGCGGCTGGTGTGGCGGCTCGACCAGCCACTATGCGCCGGGTACCGGCAGCGCCTGGAGCGATGCCTGGATCAAGCTCTGACCTTGCCCCAACCACTAACGGGGGCCGACAGGCCCCCGCCCATATCCTGCCCGTCGGCCACACTGCCGATGGGCAGGATGCACTGACCCGGACGGGTTAGCCCCTCTCTTTTACATGCTTGCCAACCACCAAAAAACATCCAACAACAACCAGGATAAGGAAATCACCATGCCAAGAACCACCAAGCTTGCCGCCCTGCTCGGCCTGCTACTGTCGGCCCACGCCGTCGCCGATGAGCGCGAACAAGCCTATTTCAAGCAAACCTATCAGGATCACTACCAGCAGATGACGGCGCGCCTCGCCGCGCTGCACCAGAGCGCGGCTGACGAGCAGAACGTGATCATCAAGGATGGCAAACGCCACCTTGCCATCAATGGGCTGCTCTACCCGCTGACAGCAGACAATTACATCCAGTTCGATCTGCCCAAACCCACCTTCTTCGATGAAACAGCCATCCGTAACGTCTTTGATTTCTTCGATGAGGAGTGGGAGCTGACCTGGTACGACGGTGGGGTCGTAGCGGTCAACAAACGCTTTGGCAACTATGACTACGGCAACGGCTGTCTGCTGGAGTACTTCCCCCACGGCCAGATCCAGAATGGCGAACGCACCCGGGTGGTGATGGAGACCAGCTCCTGCAGCGTCAACTCGTTTGCCACCTCGCTGCAATATCTGGACAAAGGCGAGGAGCTGACGGCCGACCAGCTGAGGCTGGACGCCAGCCTGATCACGGCGGTCGAGCGCTATCAGGATCGGCTCTATGTCAGCCAGAACGGCAATCCGGGCCATGTGGCCATTATCGATATCCCGAGCCGCCAGCAGATTGGCGAGATCCGCGGCACCGAAACCGGCAATGCCACGGCCTACAACCAGGTCAGTGAACTGTTTGTCCGCAACAACCTGCTCTACGTGGTCTCGCGCTACTCGCACCGGGTCGATATCTTCGATCTGGCCGATGAACATCGCCATGTCACCACTCTGGGAACCGGCCGGGATGCCGGCAGCAACAGTCTGCACCGCGCCCAGGCCGTCTTTGCCAATCAAGATTACGTGCTGGTGGCCGATGCGCTGAGCGAGATCAAGGTCTACCGCCAGCAGGATGTGACACCGGAGAACAGTCTCAAGACTCCCATCGCCGGTCGGCTCGCCTTTGAAGGAAAATACAGCCACCGTCTGGTGCAACTCCATCAGGTGGGTGACTATCTGCTGGCCCATACCGCCGGCAAAAACTACTACATCTACGACCTGCGCAAACTGGCTGATGCCATCGCCAGCAACACCCCGCTGGCGCCTGAGCAGGTGATCGCCGACAGCAATCTGCAAAAAATCGACATGGATGGCGATCGACTGGTGGTGAACTTCAAGGACCGCATCGAGTGGCATGATGCCGATACCCTGATCGCCAACGACTTTCAGTTCAAGCACCCGACCTTTACTGTTCGGGAGATCAACCAGCAGCCCGTGACGGCGCTGAAAGATCTCCAGCTGGCGGGCTCGGCGCTTGTCACCGCCAACCAGCGCGGCCTGGGTTTCAACCAGCTGCTGAGCAAGGAGATCAGCTTCACGGCCGACGAGCAGTTGCCGGCTCGCCCGCTGACCTTCGATCAGCTGATGCCGGCCGCAGTCAGCTACATACTGCGCAATGATGAACCCTACGAGGTGTTGATCGATCGCGCCCAGCGTTCGGTCAACATCAACTCGCTGGTCAAGACCGAGCTGCTTGATAACGACACTGCGCGCATCACCAACTATGCCGCCAGAGAGCTGCATGACATCAATATCGAGTCGCGCCTGAACGGCATCAACAAGTGGCTGATCCTGGGTCAGATCGATCGCCTGCCGGCCTATGCACAGATCACCCTGCCCCTGAGCGCCTTTGGTGAGCAAGGACGCTTCAACAGTGCCAACCGCGATGGTGTATTCGACCTCAACAACCTGCTCATCAGCGACATCAACCTGTCTACCCAGTTTGAACACAAGTTCAGCTCCAACTCGGACCTGTTTGCCCAGAAACTGGCACGCCTCAAGCCAAACTGGAACGTGCGCTTCGCCACCAACACCAGCGGCTCCTGGCGTCCTATCAATGCCCTCTACGCCCGTGAGTGGCTGATCATGGCCACCAACCTGGCCTACATGGTCTCGACCGAGGAGTTCAAGCACGTCTGGTACAACTTCAAGGCGGTGAACGGCTACGAGATGTTCGGCAATGGCGGCAACAGCTATGTGCCGAACGGGATCTTTACGGCAGCCGACTATGACCACTACTACCACAGCCTGATGAAGCGCCCCACCCTCAACCTGGGGATCACCGCCATGGGGGGCGGGCTGGGGAGTGGTGGCATCACCGGGGTCGATACCTTTAACTTTGTCAGCCACTACTACGGCAGTTGGGGCATCATTGCCCACGAATTTGGCCACGGCTTCGATGGGAAGTCCTACAGCCATGAGAGCGCGTTTGCCCGTGGCAGCCACGGCTGGCATCCCCTGATGACGGGCATGGCCAACTACCATATCCGCAAGGGCGACCTGCCCTATCTGGACGATGATCTCAACGGCTTCCACAAGCCAGAAAACGACATCTATCGCTACAACTCGGTCAGCCAGGGGGCTCGCAAGCACCGCGCTGACAGCCACATGTACTATACCGACCACTACTTCATGCAATTCTCCACCATGCCGCAAGGCTGGGTGGCCAACGGCAGCGACTTCAGTGCCGGGCAGCTGGCGGCCCTGAACAATCAGGAGCGACTGCTGATGGGCGGGATCCCAAAAGAGTCGGAGAAACGCAATCTCTGCCGGTTCACCTTCCAGGATGGCGAGCAGTACTACGGCTACGTCGAACAGCAGGCTGATGGTCTGCGCTGTGATGCCGGCTCCCTGATCCGTTATCGTCAGCCCGATGGCCAGTTTGTGCCGCTGGTCTCGGCCATCAACCAGTTTGACTGGCTGTCACTCCACCACAAGGGCAAGCTGGATCAGCCGGTACTGCACCAGAATGGTCGCCCGCTCTGCTACAAGAATGTGGCGGGCTTTTACGGTATCGGCTTCGTCAATGACAACAACCAGTGCACCCAGTTGCCCAACGTCTATCAGACCAATGGCAAGCACTGGCTGACCAGCTCCGGCTGGACCGGTCTGACCTACCTGAGCGGAGACTTCATTCTGCGCACGACCGGTAGCAGCAGTGACTTCACCGTTACCGATCTGGCGGCCGAATATCTCATCGTCAACGGCACGCTCGACGTCAGCCTGACGCTGACCACCGCCAACCCGGTGACCGTCACCGCAACCCTGTTGCAGGATGGCAATCCGGTCGCCACCGGCAGCGCCCTGATCGAGGGTCAGGGTTCCCTGCAGCTGACGCAGTCGGGCCTAGCGGCTGGCAGTTACGAGCTGTTGCTGGCGGGCATGGCAGAGGGGAGCAAGCAGGGCTTCGAGCGCCGCTTCACCCTGGCGTTGGTGGAACAGGCACCGGGTGAGGGCAGTGACGGTGACGGCAATAACGGCAGCTACCCGGCCTATGTGGCAGGCACGGCTTATCAGAGTGGTGAGCGGGTCAGCCTTGCCGGTGACAACTACGAGTGCAAACCCTGGCCCTACAGCGGCTGGTGTGGCGGCTCGGCCAGCCACTATGCACCGGGTACCGGCAGCCACTGGAGCGATGCCTGGATCAAGCTGTAATCAGCCGCTCGCGACAAAAAGAGAGCCGTAACGACAGAGGGGGAGCCATCGGCTCCCCCTCTCGTTTATCTCTTCAACCCGATTTAACGGGCATCTTCCTTCAGCCACTGCGCCACGCGCTTGGCGAAGTAGGTAAGGATGCCGTCGGCCCCGGCCCGCTTGAAGCAGAGCAGGGACTCCATGATGGTCTCCCTCTCTTTCAGCCAGCCGTTCTGGATCGCCGCCATGTGCATGGCGTACTCGCCGCTCACCTGATAGGCGAAGGTCGGCACGCCGAACTGATCCTTCACCTGACGAACCACGTCCAGATAGGGCATACCCGGCTTGACCATCACGCTGTCGGCCCCTTCCTGAATATCCAGCGCCACTTCGTGCAGGGCTTCGTTACTGTTGGCCGGGTCCATCTGGTAGGTAGCCTTGTTGCTCTTGCCGAGGTTGCCGGCAGAGCCGACCGCATCGCGGAACGGGCCGTAGTAGCAGGAGGCGTACTTGGCGGAGTAGGCCATGATCTGGGTGTTGATGAAGCCGTTCTCTTCCAGTGCCGCACGGATGGCACCGATGCGGCCATCCATCATGTCGGACGGCGCCACGATATCGACCCCGGCTTCGGCGTGAGAGAGCGCCTGCTTGATCAGGATCTCGGTGGTGATGTCGTTCAGCACATAGCCTTCGTCATCGATGATGCCGTCCTGACCGTGGGTGGTGAACGGATCGAGCGCCACGTCGGTGATGACCCCCAGCTCCGGGAAGCGGGCCTTGAGGGCACGCACGGTGCGCTGGGCCAGTCCGTTCGGGTTGTAGGCCTCTTCCGCCATCAGGCTCTTGCTCTCCAGCGGGGTCACCGGGAACAGGGCGATAGCGGGCACACCCAGCTCCACCAGCTCGGCAGCCTCGATCAGCAGCAGATCGATGGAGAGACGCTCCACCCCCGGCATGGAGGGAACGGCTTCCCGACGGTTCTCCCCCTCCAGCACGAACACCGGATAGATGAGATCGTTGACGGTCAGTACGTTCTCGCGCACCAGACGACGGCTGAAATCATGTTTGCGCAGACGGCGCAGGCGGCGGCCCGGAAAGGCGCCCGGAAGAGTTGTAGCCATGAATCACTCCTGGAGAGGAAGTTGGAAGAACGCGGCGGAGGTGGCCCGGGTGTGGGCCAGCAAGGCCTCGGGCGCTTCACCACGACAGGCCGCCACCACCTGGGCGATGTGCGGCAAAAAAGCAGGTTCGTTGCGTTTCGGGCGCGGTTTCAGATCCCGCGGCACCAGATAGGGGGCGTCGGTCTCGATCATCAGGCGGCCGGCCGGAATACGCGCCACCTGCTCGCGCAGCAGCTGGCCGCGGCGTTCGTCGCAGAGCCAGCCGGTCACCCCGATATGCAGCCCCAGCGCCAGACACTCGTCCAGCTCCTCGTCGGAACCCGTGAAGCAGTGCAGCACGGCTCCCGGCAGCTTCGGCAACCAGGGACGGAGGATCTCGATAAAACGGGCGTGGGCATCGCGGCAGTGGAGAAACACCGGCATCCCGAGCTCGGCAGCCAGTGCCAGCTGGGCGTCGAATACCGCATCCTGTACCGGACGGGGGGAGAAGTCGCGGTTGTAATCGAGGCCGCACTCGCCGATGGCCACCACCTGCGGCAAGGCTGCCAGCTCGCGCAAGGCGGGCAGGGTCGCCTCATCGACACTCTTGGCATCGTGAGGGTGTACCCCGGCGGTGGAGAAGCAGTAGCCCGGCCAGCGGGCGGCCAACTCGGCGCTCTCGCGGCTACCAGCCAGATCGGTACCGGTGAGGATCAGCGCCTCCACTCCGGCGGCACGGGCGCGGGCCACCAGCTCAGGCTGTTCACCGACGAACTGGCTGCTGGTCAGGTTTAAACCGATATCGATCATGGGATGAGACGTTCCGAACAAAAGGAATACATATCAGGTATTTGAAAACCATCTACCGAATGGGGTCTTACCATACGCCTCGAACGGGAGCATGAAAAGAGGAAGGGAGCCTCAGCTCCCCTCGTTCTGCTATTCCTGCGGACTTCGTCATCCTCTCACCGTCTGGCAAACAGGTGACGAACAGAGCCTCAGCTCTCCACATCCGGTTGTTCCTGTTGCTCTTCATCCTCTTTCTTCACGTAGAAGCGGGCGAAGAACAGACCTATCTCCCACAGCGCCCACATCGGGATGGCAAGCAGGGTCTGGGAGAAGACATCAGGCGGTGTCAGCAACATGCCGACCACAAACACCCCGACGATGACGTAGGGACGTTTCTCCTTCAGGTTTTGCGGTGTGGTCACGCCGGTCCAGCAGAGCAGTATGGTGGCCACCGGAATTTCGAACGCCACCCCGAATGCGAAGAACAGGGTCAGTACGAAGTCCAGATAGCTGGCGATGTCGGTCGCCACCGTCACCCCGGCGGGTGCGGTACTGGTGAAGAAACCGAACACCAGCGGGAACACCACGTAGTAGGCGAACGCCATCCCCGCATAGAACAACAGGGCACTGGAGACCACCAACGGCATGATCAGCCGCCGTTCATGCTGGTACAGACCGGGGGCGATAAAGGCCCAGGCCTGATAGAGCAGATAGGGGATCGCCACGAAGAAGGAGACCACCAGGGTCAGCTTGATCGGCGTCAGGAAGGGGGTCGCCACATCCGTCGCGATCATGCTGGTCCCTTCCGGCAACTGGCTGAGCAGCGGCTGGGCCACGAAGTCGTAGATGTTGTTGGAGAAGTAGATCAGCGCCAGAAACACCACGAGGATGGCGGTAATGGAGCGCAGCAAACGGGTTCTCAGCTCAACCAGATGGCTGATCAGGGGTTGTTCGGCCTGACTCATGGCTTCACCTCCCCTTTTACTGCGGAGTCGCTGACCGGCACCGGCTCGCTCTCCCGCTGGCTGTTGACCGGCGGCACGTCGTGGCTCAGCTGCACCGCAGGCTCCACCGGCGTGACAGGCTCAGCCTGGGCGACCGGCTCGGGGCGCGGCGGACGGATCTCGTTCTCCACCTGATAGGGGCGATTGACCGACTGGGCCGCCGCTTTAAGCTGTTCGATGGACTCCTGCAGCTCGGGGCTCAGGTTGCTCATCTGCAACTGTTCCGCCTTCTTCAGGTCGTTATGCAGCTCTTGCAACTTGAGCTCCTGCTCCAGCTCGGACTTGACCGAGTTCGCGGTCGAACGAATGAGGCGGATCCAGTGGGTAGCCGTGCGGATGGCAACCGGCAGCCGCTCGGGCCCCAGTACCACCAGTGCTACCACACCGATAACGACCAGCTCCCAAAAACCGATATCGAACATGGCTTAGGCCTGGTCTTTGTCTTTCTGCTTGGCGGTCTCACTGCTCTGAGTGGCCGCTTCGTTCAGCTGTTTCGGGGGAAACTCGGCATCTTTCTGCTCGGCCTTGGCATCAGCCGGCTCGTCGGAGAGGGCTTTCTTGAACCCTTTGACCGCCGCGCCCAGATCACCGCCAATGCCGCGCAGTTTCTTGGTACCGAACAGCAGCACGACGATGACTGCAATGATCAACAATTGCCAAATACTGATACCACCCATGATTTTCTCTCCAGAACAGGCGCCTGACGGCGCGGTTGTTGATTAATGGGAACGGGTTCGCAACCAGCCGACCAGCCAGCAGAGGGCTGCACCGGCGAGACTGGCTTGTCCCCACTCAATGTGTTGTTTTTGGGTCAGCAAGAATACACCCGCCAATAGCAGGCTGGCTCCAACCCCTAAGAGGTAGCGGGCCTGCCCCTGCCGACGGCTGTGACGGCGGAACTCGGCAAACATCTGGTCGAAATGACGCTGCTGATGACGGGTCTGACGCAGGGTCTCATAGACCAGCTCCGGCAGCTCCGGCAGCTTCTCCGCCCAGAATGGCGCCTTCTCCTTGATGGCGTTCAATACCGACTTGGGCCCTACCTGTTCGTGCATCCAGTTTTCGAGGAACGGCTTGGCGGTCTGCCACAAATCGAGCTGCGGGTAGAGCTGACGCCCCAACCCTTCCACATAGAGCAGGGTCTTTTGCAGCAGCACCAGCTGCGGCTGCACCGTCATATGGAAGCGACGCGCGGTGTTGAACAGGTTGAGCAGCACGTGACCGAACGAGATCTCGGAGAGCGGCTTCTCGAAGATGGGCTCCAGCACGGTGCGGATGGCGAACTCGAACTCGTCCACCTTGGTGTCTGCCGGTACCCAGCCCGACTCCACGTGCAGCTCCGCCACCCGACGATAGTCTCGGTTGAAGAAGGCGAGGAAGTTCTCCGCCAGATAGCGTTTGTCTTCCCGATTGAGGGTACCGACGATGCCGCAGTCGATGCCGATCCAGAGCGGGTTTTCCGGATGTTCGTAAGAGACGAAGATGTTGCCCGGGTGCATATCGGCATGGAAGAAGCTGTCGCGGAACACCTGAGTGAAGAACACCTCTACCCCGCGCTCGGCCAGCAGCTTCATGTTGGTGCCGTTGGCTTCCAACGCAGGGATGTCGGAGACCGGAATGCCGTAGATGCGCTCCATCACCAGCACCTGCTCGCGGCAGAGCTCAGTGATGATTTCAGGCACATAGAGCACCTCGGAGCCGGTGAAGTTGCGGCGCAGCTGGATGGCGTTGGCCGCTTCGCGCATCAGATTCAGCTCGTCGAGGATGGTCTTGCGATACTCCTCCACCACCTCGATGGGGCGCAGCCGCGCGCTCTGGGGCACGAAGCGGGCCACCAGACGGGCCAGCGCCTGCATCAACCGCAGGTCAGCCTCGATGACCGGTTCGATGTCGGGACGGATCACCTTGATGACGATCTCGCGGCCACTCTCCTTCAGCCGGGCGGTATGCACCTGCGCGATGGAGGCCGACGCCAGCGGCGTCTCGTCGAAGTCGTCAAACAGGGTTTCGATGGGACAACCCAGGCTCAGCTCAATCTGCTGACGCGCCGCCTGACCACAGAAGGGGGGCACCCTGTCCTGCAGCAGGGCCAGCTCCTCGGCAATGTCCGGCGGCAACAGGTCGCGGCGGGTCGAGAGCATCTGGCCAAACTTGATGAAGATGGGGCCAAGAGCCTCGAAAGCGAGGCGGATGCGGGCACCGCGGCTGAGATCCGGTTGTTTGTTCTTGAGCCAGAACAGGGAGCGACGGGCCAGACGACCCGGCCAGGGTTGATAGCGGGCGGGCACCAGTTCGTCGATGCCCTGCTCCAGCATGATGGTGATGATGCGATAGAGGCGTTTGAACTCCTTCGGGGTCATCAGGTCACCTGCTGTTCGAAGCGGGCCAGCCGCAGTTCGACGGCCTTGAGCTGCTGGGCCAGCACCTCGACGTCATCGTTGAAACTCGCCACTTCCAGCGGGCCGGGGGCGAGGCGGGCCTCTTCGGTCAGATATTCCGCCAGCTGGCTGCGGGTGCGGCACAGCTCGCGACCGACCAGGCGACGCGCCTGACGGGCACCACTGAACAGGGTGTGGGCCAGCACGTCGCCGGTATAGCGCGACAGCTCCTCCTCCCAGTCGATATCCAGCTCACCCAGCAGCACGCTGAATGCCTGTACCAGCTGGGGATCACCGCTCAGATCCAGCTTCTCCTCGCGGATATAGCGGGTCAGAGCGGACGGGTCTTTCAGCAGACCGAGGGCGGTCAGCGACAGGCTGAGCACCGCATCGGCCTCCCCTTCATGCTGGGCCAGCACATCCAGTCGACGCTCGGAGAAGACGAACCAGAGCGGCTTGAGTTCACGCAGTTCCAGCTTGAGCACCTTGCCCACCAGTTTGCGCAGCCGCTCCGGACTCTGTTTGTCCAGCTCCAGCAACTGGTTGAGGCTGGTTTCGATCACCGCGGTGACCATGGCATCCATCGGCATAGGCAACCTTAAAACTTGTAACCGCGGTGCAGGGCGACCACACCCTGAGTCAGATTGAAGTACTCCACCTGCTCGAAACCGACATTTTCCATCATGCCAGCCAGGGTTTGCTGATCAGGGTGCATACGGATGGACTCTGCCAGATATTTGTAGCTTTCACTGTCGTTCGCGACGATTTCGCCCATTTTCGGCAGCAGTTTGAAGGAGTAGAGGTCATAGAGCTTGGCGATCACTTCGCTGACCGGCTTGGAGAACTCCAGCACCAGCAGACGGCCACCCGGCTTGAGCACCCGGAACATGGAGGCGAGCGCCTTGTCCTTGTCGGTGACGTTGCGCAGGCCGAAGCCGATGGTAATCACGTCGAAGTGGTTATCCGGGAAGGGGAGCGCCTCGGCATTGGCCTGCACGTAGGAGACGTTGTTGGCGACCCCCAGATTGCGCAGCTTGTCGCGGCCCACTTTCAGCATGGAGTCGTTGATATCCGCCAGCACCACCTGACCGGTCTCGCCGACGATGCGGGAGAACTTGGCGGTCAAGTCACCGGTACCACCGGCCAGATCCAGCACCTTCTGGCCCTTGCGCACACCGGAACAGTCGATGGTGAAGCGCTTCCACAGGCGGTGGATGCCGAACGACATCAGATCGTTCATCAGATCATACTTGGCTGCCACCGAATGGAAGACACCTGCTACCAGAGTTTCCTTCTCGGTCGCGGCCACGGTTTTAAAGCCAAAATGCGTTGTCGTTGCTTGTTCTGACATCCCTTAAACACCCATAGAGCAAAGAATGGCCGCCAGTTTACCAGAGCCACTGGCGTCCGGACACCTTAAACCCGGCTCGCAACCAACTGCATGCCCAGCACCACCATGGCCAGACAGAGGAAGAGATTGAGACCGATATTGAGCAGCGCTTTCAGATAGGCCCCATGTTGGGCCAGCACTACCGTATCGAGGGCAAAGGAAGAAAACGTGGTCAGGGCACCGAGGACCCCCACCATCAGCAGCGGCTTCATCGGGTGTTCTACCACATGACCGTGACTGATGAGAGCGAACGCTACCCCCATGATGAAAGAGCCCACCACGTTGACCACCAGAGTCCCGTAAGGAAAGTGGCGCCCCAGCAGCAAGGCCATCAGTTCGGCAATTCCAAAACGAAGGCAGGCGCCGATGGCGCCCCCTGCAGCAACATAGAACCAGGTTTGCATGGTGTCACTCCTTCAGGGTCAGGCCGCCATTATGTCGCAATGGCGGCCCTTGTGCCCAGAGGCGGAACTAATCGGCATCCAGCCTGATTGAAATTTCAGCGGCGAAAATCGATCGGCTCGGGCTCACCCAGCAGGATCTCGGTCTGGGCCGGACGGGTCTGGGCAATCACCTTGCCGTGACGGATTGAATAGCGCACCGGCACCTGACGGCGCACCGCATCGAAGCCGTTGTCGGCAGGCAGGATCAACAGGTTGGCCGGTTTGTCCACCTCGATGCCATAACGATCCTGCACGTTCAGGGTACGGGCACTGTGGCTGCTGATCAGCTTCAAGCCGTCGTTGATCTGCTCGTAGCCCATGATCTGGCAGACATGCAGCCCCATGTGTAACACCTGTAACATGTTGGCGGTGCCCATGGGGTACCAGGGATCGAACACGTCGTCGTGACCGAAGCAGACGTTGATGTTCGCCTCCAGCATCTCCTTCACCCGGGTAATACCACGGCGTTTGGGATAGGTATCGAAGCGCCCCTGCAGGTGAATGTTCACCAGCGGATTGGCCACAAAGTTGATGCCTGCCATCTTGAGCAGCCGGAACAGGCGGGAAGCATAAGCGCCATTGTAGGAGTGCATGGCGGTGGTGTGGCTGGCCGTTACCCGATGGCCGATACCGCGTTCGTAGGCCAGGGTCGCCAGCGTCTCGATAAAGCGGGACTGCTCGTCATCGATCTCGTCGCAGTGCACATCGACCAGAACCTGATACTTCTCCGCAAGCTCGAAGATGTAATGCAGACTTTCGACCCCATATTCCCGGGTGAACTCGAAATGGGGGATTGCGCCGATCACGTCGGCCCCCAGCTTGAGCGCCTCTTCCAGCAATGCCTTGCCATTGGGGTAGGAGAGGATCCCCTCCTGCGGGAAGGCGACGATCTGCAGCTCCACCCACTCCTTCATCTCTTCCCGCACCTCCAGCATCGCCTTGAGCGCGACCAGATTGGGATCGGAGACATCGACATGAGTACGCACAAACTGGATGCCGTTGGCGATCTGCCACTTCAGCGTCTGGATGGCGCGCTGTTTCACATCCTCATGGGTCAGCAGCGCCTTGCGCTCGGCCCAACGCTCGATCCCCTCGAACAGGGTGCCGGAGAGATTCCAGCTCGGCTCGCCCGCCGTCTGGGTGGTATCGAGGTGAATATGGGGTTCGATAAAGGGGGCGATCGCCAGACCGCCCTCCCCATCCAGCACCCGACCGGCGACGGCATGCTCGTCATGGGGTTCGATGGCGGTGATGACCCCATCCTGACAGCGGATCTGCCAAACCCCCTCCCGATCGGCCAAACGAATATGTTGAATCAGCATTTGTTAGCTTCCTGTACCAGAACCGGCCGCTGGGTGAGGCGAACCAGAATGAAATAGGTGAAGGCGGCGCCCAATACCGCGTTGAGTGGCACTATGCCCGGCAGCCACTTGCCGACAGCCACCCCGACCGCCGTGGCGACCAGCGCCTGCCAGCGCACCGTCTCGAACTGCTGATCGGCAAACTGACGGTAACGCTCACGATTGAGCAGGAAATCCATGATGATAATGCCACCGATCGGCGGAATTGCCGTACTCAAAAAGGCCAGCCAGCCGACAAAGTTGTTGTAAAGCCAGAGGGCACAAGCCGTACCGATCAGGCCGTTGATCACGCTGAGCGGCTTGCTCTTGAGACCGGTAATGTTGGCAAAACCGAGGCCGGAGGCGTAGAGGGCGTTGTCGTTGGTGGTCCAGATATTGAGACCCAGCACCAGAATGGCGGGGATCAGTAGACCCTGCATCAACATCACTTCCGAGATATCGGCCTGGCCGGTCACGGCCGCACCAGCAGCGCCGAAGACGAACATTAGCGTGTTGCCCAAAAAAAACGCCACCATGGTAATCATGACGGCGCCCCAGGGTTTACGACCAAAGCGGACAAAGTCGGCTGTCAGGGTTCCTGCACTGATAAAGGAACCGACCACCATGGTCAGCGCCGTGGTGAACTCGATGGGATTGCTTGGTTGCACCTGCTGCAACGCAGCCATGCCACCGGTCGAGGTCACCGCCAGCCAGACCGAGTAGCCACCCAGCAGGGCGATAGCCGGTACGGCCACAAAGCTCAACACCATCAGGGCAGAGATCCCGAAGTAAACGGTTACCGTCATTAAAATACCCGAAATAGCGATCAGCCAGTTCACATCGATGCCGGTCGCCTTCTGCACCGGCAGGGCAAACATCGCCACGCCCACGCCAAACCAGCCGACCTGAGTACCGCCGAGCAGCAGGGATGGCAGCCAGGAACCTTTCACCCCAAAGGAGTAACGAGCCAGCAGATGGGTAGAGAGGCCGGTTGAGGCACCGATATAACCGAGACAAGCGGTGTAGATACCCAGCAACAAGTTGCCGATCAGTACCGCCTTGATGAAGTCATCGAATACCAGCCCGGTACCAAGCGCACCACCGGTCCACATGCTGGCAGAGAAGAAGGTCAGGCCGAGCATCACCAACATCAGCGACAGCACCCCTTTGCGCCCTTTGGCGGGTACCGCCCCCAAACAGTATTCGTTATCCTGCGCCATGCTCTTTCTCCACGTAATAGGCAAAACGCGCCGGATTTTACATGTAAAACGTTTTACGTCAATCAATCATGGTTAAATATCTGGATAAAACCATCAATAGCAGTCAAATGAGTAACACATTAGGACTCAAATCAGCAGATAAACTGTATCGACTGCAAGCAGAGGGGGTTGCGGGAATAGGGAATGTAGGGGGATATAAGAAAACTGACAGATGCAAAAAAGCCTCCCTTTTCAGGGAGGCTTTCTATTTAATGGTGCTGATACCCAGAATCGAACTGGGGACCTCATCCTTACCAAGGATGCGCTCTACCGACTGAGCCATATCAGCACACTAACCGGTAAAGACCACGCTGGGCGTAATCTTGAAATTGGGTGCCTGCCAAGAGCGTCCTAC
>NZ_CDDH01000079.1 GCF_000819725.1 Aeromonas australiensis
GACAAGCGGGGTCATATTCCGGCCCAACTCGACCCCATTCTGGAGCGGTTGGGTCTTGATGGTGTTCGTTGGTTGAAACAGGTGACGCTGTTCAGACGACAAGGGATCAGAGTGGTGGGAGACAGAGATCAATGTCAGCAGTTTGCCCGCCACTGTGGTCAACTGCGATGTCATCAACCACGGCTTTGATTACTTTATATCTACCCTGCCGCTCACTCCGGGTATTGCACACAGTTCAGTGAGGAGCTGTGCAGGCACAGTCACTTTCTAAATCTGAAAATCTCTCTCCAGCCAATTTTTGAAGACATTAGTTCGATGCGCTCCCCCATGTTGTGTATGCAAGCAGCCAGATAGTGGCTTGCTCCCAAAGGTGGGTGTCCCAAAATTATCCAAAATTACCACTCCCAAAGGTGGGTGTCCCAAAATTACCCAAAATTATCAGCATCGCTCCGGCTCGCTGCGATGCAAAAAGGTGGTCAGGGTATCGCGCGGCGGCGTGATGCCACACTGCACCAGAATCCGCCCGATGGCTCCTCTGTGATAGCCACCATGAGTCACCAGATGGAGCAGCATTTCATCGCGGCTCATCTGCCCCTTGTCGCCATCGACAAAGCGAAACGAGAGTGGGGTAGCCCCCTCCTGCGGGCTCAGTGCCGTGACGTAATCCACCAGCCAGTTATCCAGCTCGGTGACTGCGCTGCGTAGGGCGGGGAGGGTAGGCGTCTCCGGGGTATTGGTGGCGGCAAAGCCGTGGCTTTCCCCCAGCAGATTGGCCTTGAAGATGGTATCGACCACGTGGATATGGTTAAAGATCCTGAGGCTGGTATGGTGGGCCTCGCCATATTGCTGCGCATCGAGCGTGGCGATGGCATCCAGCAGTTCGCCATCGGCCCAACGCTTGTAGTGAAAGAGGGATTGCAGTGTCTTGTTGCTCATCGCGTCCTTGCCCTTGTCGCTTCGTGAAGTGCGGCATGTTAGCCAAAAAGGGCTCAATACGAAACCCATTTTGGTGCAACTGTTGCCCCCGCCATGCAAAAGCCCCGAGAGCTGGCGCTTTTGGGGAAACGCCTTGTACGGGAGATCTGCCTGTTTGATTGAAGAGACAGGCACTCACCAGCCAACGCGCTAACGGCAGGCTGGATCTGCGGGAGAAATCCTGCGATGGTGCGGGCAGTTATCCGCTTGTCCCGTTATCGAGTGAAAAGGAGTTGAGATGCGCATTGCCATGATTGGTCTGGGGGATATCGCCCAAAAAGCCTATCTGCCGCAGCTTGCAAGCGACGAGCGGGTCACCCCGCTGCTCTGTACCCGCAATCCGGCGGTGCTGGAAAAGCTGGCCCGCCAGTATCGGGTCGCCGAGTGCTTTACCGATGTGGCTGCCATGCTGGCCAGCCGTCCCGATGCCGTGATGATCCATGCCGCCACCGCCGTTCACCGCGAGCTGGCCGAGCAGTGCCTGCGCGCAGGGGTCCCCACCTTTGTCGACAAGCCCCTGTGCGACAATCTGGCCGAGGCCGAGGGACTGGCCAATCTCGCCATCGCGCAAGATTGCGCCCTCTTTACCGGCTTTAACCGCCGCTATCTGCCCGCCATGGACGCTGCGCGGGCCCAGCCGCTCACCGAGCTTAACTGGCAGAAACATCGCTTTGCTCTGCCCGGCAAGGCGCGGGATTTTATGTTCGACGACTTTATCCATGTGCTCGACAGCCTCTGCTTCTATGGCGGTGTGCCGGACGGCGACTTTCATGCGGTATTGCGCCCCTGTGCGCAGGACCACAGCCTGTTGGCCGGGGTCAGCGTCAGCTGGCAGAGCGGCGATCGCGCCATCAGCGGCAGCATGAACCGCAGCGCCGGGATCACAGAGGAGCGCGTCGATGCCTACGGTGACAACCTCTCCCTGCACCTTGAGAACTGCACCCGCGGCATCATCGCCCGCGACAAACAGGCGCAGATGCTTGGCCCCAGCGACTGGCAGCCGGTGCTGGCCCAGCGCGGCTTTGCCGCCATGCTGGCGCACTGGTATCAGCAGATTGAAATCGGCAAGGCGGATGGCGAGCTGATCGCCTCCTACCTGCACGGTCACCGGCTGGCGGAGCAGCTGGTGGCGCTGGCTGACAAGCGGAGTTAAGGCTGGCTGGTAGTCGGAGGGATATGAATACGAGGTGCGCGAAGGTAGCGCACCAAAAACAACGGGGGCCGCAGTTGCGGCCCCCGTTGTTATGGGATGAGATGCATGGGATCAGATGCACTTCACCGGCTTGGGCAGGCCGCCAATCTTGGTTGCCTGCTTGGCTGGGCCTTCCGGGAACAGCTTGTAGAGGTAGCGGCTGTTGCCCTTCTCGGGGCCGTACTGCTTCTCCATCGCCTTGACCAGCGCGCGGATGGCGGGGGAGGTGTTGAACTCCAGATAGAAGGCGCGCACAAAGCGCACCACTTCCCAGTGCGGTTCCTCAAGCGTGATCCCCTCCTGCGCGGCCAGTACCAACGCCAGCTCCTCGCTCCAGTCGTTGCTGTTGAGCAGGTAGCCCTTGGCATCGGTCTCGATGAGTTGGCCGTTGAATTCCAGCTGATGTTTTTCGGACGCAGACATGGGGGCTCCTCGCTAATGGGGCTATCAGGATTGGGCGGGCATGGTAGCGCCTTGATCCCCGGTGAGCAACCGGCTCTCGTTGGCCAGATGCAGCAGCTGATCCGCCAGCTCGCTGATCAGGTTGAGCTGCTGGGTCAGCATCAGCTGCTCCTCGCTGCTGTCCGTGCAAAGAATGGGGCACTGACCACCGATGGAGCTGGAGGGGTTGCCCGCCAGATGACCGGCGGCCTGCTCCAGGGTGTGGCAGATATGGTGGCGCACCTCATCCAGCCCGCTGATGGCCTCCAGCTTGTCGCGATGGGCCCCCAGCGCCGAGATGTAGGAGAGCAGGGCGTGGTTGCGCCAGGTGAGGGTAAAGCAGAGATCGAGGAAGCGGCGGCGCTTTTGCGGCTCCACCAGCATGCTCTGCCAGGCGGTGGCCAGCTCGCTATCAGCCAGATGAGCGCTCTTGCGTGCCACCCGATAGTCGATGGACTCATCTCGCTGTTGGGTGAGGCTTGCCAGCACTGCCGAGAGGTAGCGGGCGTTGGCCGAGAGCGAGTTGGCGATCAGGGTCGGCAGCCGCTTGTACTGCCAGTCCGGCCAGAGCCAGGCCACCAGCCCGTAGGAGATCAGGCAGCCGAGCAGGGTATCGAGCAGCCGAGGCCCGAGAATGGCAAAGCCGATGCCATCGAGCAGGTTGAACGCCATCAGCACGTAGAGGGTGATAAAGCAGACCGCGGCACTGTAGTTGTTGCGCACCTGGGTAAAGAAGAGGAAGGCGGCCAGCCCCATCACCACCAGCTGAACGTGCAGCTCGGGGAAAAGCCAGAGCACCGGAATACCCACCAGAATACCGACGAAGGTGCCGAGCATCCGCTGCACCAGTCGGCGGCGGGTGGCGCTGTAGCTGGGCTGGCAGACAAACAGCACGGTCAGCAAAATCCAGTAGCCCTTCTCCAGATCAAAGGCTTGCAGTATGCCGTAGCCGATCACCAGCCCCAAGGAGAGGCGCAGCGCATGGCGAAACACCATGGAGTGCAAGGTGAGGTGCTGTTTGAGCTGGGTCAGTAGCGGCAAACGGGGCGGGCGCGCCAACGCGGGCAGCTCCTGCTCCGGCTGCTCGGGGTTTTGCAGCACTTCGGCGCTGCCCAGCAGCTGGTTGATGCTGGCCAGATTGCGGCGCAGGAACTTCATCGGCGTCAGCAGAGTTTTCGGGTAGTGCTGCTTGAGATTGGTGAACTCCAGCTGATCGCCGAGGGCCTCCAGGGTCCAGTGAATGCGCTTGTTATGGGCGTAGGGCTTGTGCACCAGAATGGCGTAACCCAGCCGCTGGCACGCCTCGGAGAGCTGCAGGAACACCTCCTGAAATCCTTCCAGCACTATGCCCTGCTTGAGCTCCGCTTCCAGCCGGCTGTAGGGGTAGTGGCTGGAGGTGGCTCGCTCGTGAATTTCCAGCGCCAGCAGGTAGAGGCGCAGCAAGCTGGCCAGCTCGGGGCTGGCCGGATGGCGGCGGCTCAGGCGGGCGTTGAGGGCCGATTTGGTGAGGGTCAGCGCGCTCACCAGATTGATATTGAGCTGGGCCAGATTGTGGCGAATTGCCTGGGCGCCGTGCTCGTCCGCCGGGAAGAAGCGGGATTTTTCCAGCAGGTAGCGACCAAGGGCGAAGTAGCTCTGGGCCAGCTGCTCGTGCAGGGTTTTGTAGGGCAGCAGCCAGAGCCAGATAAACGAGACCAGCCCGTACCAGAGGGCGCCGGCGCCGAGTGCCAGCGGCTGGTAGAAGAGATCCGGTGCCTTGGCGGCACCCAGCATGGTGTAGATGGCGATCAGCAGCGAGCCGAAGCTGATGGTGGCGTAGCGGGCACCGAGCGCCCCCACCATCACGAAGATAAAGGTGGAGCTGGCCAGCCCGATGGCAAACAGCCAGGGGGTAGGGTAAAGATACTGCACGCAGAGGGACGCAAACATGAAGCAAATCAGCGTCATGGCGAGGTTTTTCAGGCGCCCCCACAGGCTGTCGTCGGTTTCGGCGATGGCGCCCGCCACCACCCCGAGGGAGAGCAGCACGGTGAGCTGGATATTGCCGGTGGCCAGGGTGAAGGCGAGCAGACCGAGAATGGCCAGCAGCACCTTGAGTGCAAAGTAGATCTGACTATCGCTTAGCAATCGGCGTAACAAACCGGAGAAGTCCATGGGCATGCTAGGCACCCCCCTTGAGCGAAGCAAAATCGATGTGGCTATCAGTCAGCAGTCGGTGCAGCAGGTCAGAGAATTCCATCGGCATGAGACAGGGGCAACCATCAGTAAGAAATCGGAACGAAACGAGAGCGAGATGGTAACCCGCCAAGCGGGAAGTGGCCCTGATCCAAATCAGGGCCACTTCGCTTCATATCCTTGATTTACAACTTATCCTGACAGAAAAAGGTGCCAATAAAAACCCCGCCGAAGCGGGGTTTCTGATTAGTTGCGGTTGCCGCCAAGCAGGCTCAGCAGGCTCAGGAAGATGTTGTAGATGGAGACATAGAGGGTAACGGTGGCAGAGATGTAGTTGGTCTCGCCGCCGCGCACGATCTGCTGGGTAGTCAGCAGGATGGCCCCGGAAGAGAACAGCATGAACATGGCAGACAGAGCCAGGCTCAGGGCGCTCATCTGCAGGAAGATGTTGGCGATCATGGCCACCAGCAGTACCCAGAAACCGACGAACAGCATGCCGCCGATGAAAGAGAGGTCACGCTTGGTGGTCAGGGCATAGGCCGACAGACCGAAGAAGGTGAGCGCGGTGCCGCCAAGGGCGGTCATCACGATCTCGCCACCACCATTGTTCATGTACATATTGATGATGGGGCCCAGGCTGTAGCCCATCAGACCGGTCAGGGCGAAAGTGAAAACCAGCCCCATGCCGTTATTCTGGTTTTTCTGGGTCAGGAACATCAGACCGTAGACGCCGATGAGGAACAGGGCCCAGTGCAGCGGCGGCATGTTCATGACGGTTGCAATCCCCGCGACTACCGCAGAGAAGCCCAGAGTCAGGGAGAGCAGCATATAGGCGTTACGCAGCACCTTGTTGGTGTCGCGTACGGCACCCTGGGTGCCAGTGAGGATAGAACGGGTATCCATCTTGGGAGTCCTCTTTATGTCGGGGTGAGGCGGCAAGTCGCCTCGTGATCACTGTTTGTTACTGCATATCATATGCATTGTATGTAGAACAAATAGGGATGACGAGGAACAATTTCAAGCCACCTGCCATTTTGCTCCCGCACACTATCCCACAGGAAATATGTATTGCATATGAACAAGGGCTTAGCGTAGTATGCACGCCGTTCGGAGGGGTGGCAGAGCGGCTGAATGCACCGGTCTTGAAAACCGGCGATGGGCGACCATCCGTGGGTTCAAATCCCACCTCCTCCGCCATATTTAAAGAGAAAGCCCAAGCGATTCAATCTCTTGGGCTTTTTCGTATCCCTTATTTTGCGTGACGGATTCAAGATAAAGGCGGCGAACTGTCCTGATGTTTGCCAGCCTATAAGCCATAGGCTGAGCCTCTTGAGGTGTTAAAATTCGAAACCTGTTGATTTTGAATCGGATTTTTATGCGTATCGACCAGGTTCTCGATCTTCTTCACACCACTCACACCGTCCAGTTTGAGTCACTACCCGACCTTATTTCCCGAGCTTATCATGACGCTGCCGGCGTATGAGGTGAGAGTATCACCTCTAATCAGGTGGCCAAATTCACTATGCCACTACAACCCCAGAGGTTGAGTGTGATGAGTGTGAAAAAGCGCAATAAAAAAATGCCAGTCAGGTTTTACTGACTGGCATTAGCCGATTCATCGTTGTGGTGCTGATACTGCGCGTATCAGTTGCTCACTACAGGGCGCTGCTTACAGGCTCTGGGTGAAAGTACGGGTCACCACGTCACGCTGCTGTTCCGGGGTCAGGGCGTTGAAACGCACTGCATAGCCGGATACACGGATGGTCAGCTGTGGGTATTTTTCCGGGTTCGCGATAGCATCTTCCAGCGTTTCGCGACGCAGTACGTTGACGTTCAGGTGCTGGCCACCTTCTACAGCAGGCTCAGCCTGAACCGGCAGTTCGCGGTATTCGAACTGACCCAGCTCAGCCAGTTGCACTTCCTGATCGGCAGCGAAAGCATCGCCTTTGACGCAGATGCAGCGAGCTTGTTGCTTCTCTTCGTCCAGCAGCCAGAAAGAGTTCAGCAGAGCGGTGTTGGCGGCTTGGGTGATTTGAATGCCTTTGATCATGGTATGACTCCTCAATGGGAACGCGAATCCAACTGTAAGGAAATTACCCTGATGTATTTAAGCTACCGTCGATGGCGATGACTTAAAGGGCCCTTGCCTTACACCTTTTCTTTGATGGGGTCATATATACCACGGTGGTAATATTACCAAAATTGATCTAGATCAAGAAAATTCGACAAAGCACCATTTAAATGGGATTAAATTCTTGAGTTGAATCAAAAATAGGTCATTTTTCTGATTTTGTAAGATATCCAAATTATGCATCTTTTATCTCGTTAATCTAGTAATTTAACTACACCTTTTCGGCTTTTTTCTGAGGTTAATTGAGGGGTTGGCTACACTCAGCAAAAAAAGCGAGGAGAGTGCCGGGTGAATAATGGGTGGCGAAAGTGGGCATGGCTCGCCCTGTTCTGTTGCTGGGCAAGCAGTGTTGCGGTACGGGCCGAGACGGTGCGTATTGCCGTGGGCGAGTGGCCACCCTATATCAGTGAGTCGCTACCCCATCAGGGCTTTCTCTGTGAGGTGGTGCGGCAAGCCTTTGCTGAGTCCGGTCTTGATATCAGTTTTCACTTCTATCCGTGGAGCAAGGCTTATCAGCTGACCTGGGATGGCAAGTATTTGATCACCATGCCATGGTTTCGTTCTGCTGAGCGTGAACGAGACTTCTATCTTTCGGCAGCGCTTGGTCACTTTACAACCCGCCTTTTTACCTTGGGTGGTACCCCGCTTAAAAATCTTGCGGAGCTGAAGGGTGAGCCGGTAGGTGTAACCCGTGGCTACTTTTACGGTGATGGTTTTACTGCCCGCCAGGCAGCGTTGGCTCTCGAGTGGTCTGATTCTGATGAAGAGAGTATGGAAAAACTGATGACCGGTCGCATCCATTATCTGGTGATGGATGAACAGGTCGCCAGAGCGCTGTTCCGCCAATATAAGGAACTACATCAGATCACGGCCATCCCTGATTTGGTGGGATATCCCGAGCCGGTCTGGTCAAAACCGGCCTATCTGCTGGTACGCAAGTCCGAACCCGATGCTCGCCATTTAATCACGCTGTTCAATGGCGGGCTGCTCAAATTACGACGATCCGGTCGCCTGGATGAGCTCTGGGGGCCATGAGTCACGGTTGCGTCTTGCGGGCATGCCCCCTATCCTGAGCCCTTTGCCGTATCAAGTGAGGAGATCGGGGTGCTGACCTGGAGTGATGTGATTGGCTCTGAGAAAGAGCAGGACTATTTCAAGAGTACGCTGGCAACTGTCAGAGCCGAGCGGGATGCAGGCAAGGTTATCTATCCGCCAGCCACCGATGTGTTCAATGCCTTCAAGTTGACCGAGCTGGATCAGGTCAAGGTGGTGATCCTGGGGCAAGACCCCTATCACGGCCCCAATCAGGCGCATGGTCTCTGTTTCTCTGTTCTGCCTGGTGTGCGCACCCCCCCATCGCTGGTCAACATCTATAAAGAGATGCAGCGTGACCTGCCTGGTTTCGTTACACCCAATCACGGCTTTCTTGAATCCTGGGCCAAACAGGGTGTCTTGCTGCTCAACACTGTGCTGACGGTGCAGGCCGGTCAGGCCCATTCCCACGCCCATCTGGGATGGGAGACCTTTACTGACCGGGTCATCGAGCAGATCAATGCCAGCTGTCAGGGGGTGGTCTTCCTGCTGTGGGGCGCCCACGCCCAGAAGAAGGGACGTTTCATCGACCGCCAGCGTCACTATGTACTGACTGCACCACATCCGAGCCCCCTCTCTGCCCACCGCGGTTTCATCGGTTGCGGCCACTTTAGCGAGACCAATCGCTTGCTGGAACAACAGGGCAAGAGTCCGATAGAGTGGCAATCTGTCTGTCGCCCGCTTGATTGAGTGCAAAGTTCGGGCGGCAAATGGCCGTATACTCAGGGATAGTGTGTTAATTCAGAGCCAAGGAGTGCCCATGTTAGCCAGTCTGCACAAGGATCACCTCAACATCGCCCGATTATTGGAGCTGCTCAAACACAAGCTGGCAGCCATCCGTGCCGAGCAGCCAATCAGTTATTTTCTGGTGCGTGATGTCATCGACTACCTGCGGGAGGTTTCAGACAAGTACCACCATCCTAAGGAAGACCTCATCTATGACTACTACCTGAAATATCGGGTAGTGGACGGTGAGGTCGCCAACCGCCTGCATGAAGAGCACGTCAAGCTGCTGGAGGCCGGGGCCGATCTCAAGGAGATGGTGGAGATGATCCTGATGGATGCGGTGATCCCCCTCGATCAGTTCACCGCCAAGCTGGAGCGCTTCGTGGAACTGCAAGAGGCGCATATGAACTACGAAGAGGGGGTGATTTTCCCCCATCTGCGTGACTCCCTGACCGAGGATGACTGGCGTCATCTGGAGCAAAGCTGGCAAAACCGCGCCATTGGCGACCCCCTGTTCGGGGCTGAGGTGAGCCAGCACTTCCAGGCACTGGCCAAACGCCTCTCTTTGCCGCTCACGACCGGCTAAGACGAGCCCGTACCCGCAGCGTGGCAGGTATTGTGTGAGTTCAACGTGAGTAAAAACAGAAAGGCCTCCATCCGGAGGCCTTTTGCATAATGGAGCAAGCTTACGCCTGTGGTTTCAGGAAGTTGCGATAGAGCATATAGAGGTGGGCCGAGCTCCAGCTGAAGTTGCTGGCCCCCTGCATGGCACCGGTCTCCGGATTGTAGTTTTCGCGGATGGGGCCGCTGCCCGCCAGTCCTTCGGCATTGTTGAACAGCTTGTTGACCAGTGCCTCGGCATCGCTGCGATAGCCGTAGTTTTCGAGCCCCTTCACCCCGAAGTAGAACTGATCGAGCCAGACCCGGCCGCGCCAGTAGATATCGGGGTCGTAAGCCGGGTTGGTCAGCGCCGCCGTGCCCAGCGGAATTGTGGTATTGAACTCCTGGGTGTTGAGCATCACTTCTCGCACCTTTTCTGCTTTCTCCTTATCGGCGACCTCTGCCCAGAGCGGGCTCCACCCTTCCGGGCCACGGCCGCGGGCGGTCAGCAATTTGCCGACGCAGCCGTTGCCGTCAGCAACATCCCCCTGAGCAATCTGACGATCGTAATAGAAGCCTGACGCCTCATCGAACATGCAACGGTTGATGTAGCCAGCCAGCTGGGTCGCGCCATCGCGGTAGCGGCTCGCGTCGTCCGGTTTGCCAAGCAGGTCGGCCATATCTGCCAAAATGCGCTTCTCCTTGGCGAGGAAGGCGTTCAGCTCCACCGACTCCTGATCGATGGAGAAACCGATCAAATCGCCATTGTCCTGATGGTTTTCAAAGAAGAAGACGTTCCAGTCCTGACGCGCCTTGGCCAGATCGCCGCCATAGGTCTTATCGGCATAACGTTTGAGTTGATCTTGATTGATAAAGCCGAAGCGGGCGGCATTGTCCATGCCGGACTCCCAACCGGCGCCATGCTGGGCACCGATATCCATCTCGCTGTAACCGCCCACATTCAACACCTGTTGATAGAGCGGCATACCGGCGCAGCCATACCAGCCATCCCCCTCACTGGTACAGCTGGAGAGATCCAGCCCGGCGGGAATACCGTTGGGGTACTGCACCTTGAAGGTGATATTGCCATGCTCGTCGTTGTGCTCCACATGCTTGGTGGCACCATATTCGATGATGCCGTTGCGGTTGTTGTCCCGCGCGCGGTACCACCAGTCGTGATAGGCCTGCAACTTGGGATACATCTCGGCGATAAAGGCTTTGTCATTGGTGGCGCTGTAGATTTCCCAGATGGCCCAGGCGGAGAGGGGTGGCTTGGTATCGCGCTCGTTCCAGTTGCCGCCATCGCCGCCGCGATCCGCCAGCTTGTTGTAGAAGACGGCATCGATCACCATGCCCGCATCCTGCGGCCGCACCGGATCATCCGGCTGCACCTGATAGTCATACATGGCGCGTACGTTGTTCTTGGCTACCTCCGGGTTGAAGTGTGCCATGGCATAGGCGTGCTTCCAGCTGTCCCAGGCCCAGACCCCGTCGAACCAGCGGGCGGTATTGGAAGGGGTCACCCCGTCGTGGAGGATAGCGCCAGCGGGGGAGCGCCAGTTGCCGTTGAGGGTCTCCATCGCCTTGACGGCGATGCGACGCTCCGACTCGGGGATCCCCTGATTGGAGAGACCGTTGGCAAGGTAGCCCTCCCAGCGGCGGATGGAGTCGGCAAAATAGCTGGCCGGGTTGGCCAGCAGGGCCTGACGGCTCTGCTGATGGCGGCTGGCGTCATCTGCGGAGTGGAGATAGCTCTGCAGGGTATAGATATCCTCACGCCCATTGGCGGCCAGGGTCAGAGTGGCGTCACTCTGGTAACCCAACGCCTTGTCATCGAGGGTGGTGCGACTTGGCAGGGTGCGGTCGATGCGATAGCGGGCGCTGCCGCTCTGCATGATGTTCCAGGTGCTGCGCAGTTTGCCGAACTGGAATTCGATTCCTTTGTCGCTCTCGCTGATGGTGCGAGTCCAGCCTGGATATTTGCTGGCAATCGTATCCTTGGCATCCCATTGGTTGAGCAACTCGCCCTGCCAGTTGAGGTTGAGGGTGAGCGGTGTATCGGTCTGGTTGATGAGTCGGGTACGGATAAGGGCGGTGCGGGCATCGCCATAACGCAGCTCCAGCTCCAGCGTAAAGGGCTCGAACTCGAAGCGTTGCACCAGTGCACCGGGAATGGCGTACACCTCCTGCTTGCGGGCGCTGGTGAGCGGGAACGGGCGGCCGCTCCCATCGCTCAGGGTGAGCTTGTCCAGCTCGCTGGCAAAGAAGAGGCTGTACTCCTCTGAGATGACCATGGGGCCGGTAAAGCCCCCCCACTCCTTGTCGCTGGCAGGCAGCAGGAAACCGTGCCATGCCCCCAGATCGAGCAGCGGGTTGTATTTGAGGTTGGAGTAGCTGTCAAAGTCGCGGAATTGGGTCGGTGTTCCCCGACGGTCGATCACGTCCTTGTACTGGATGGCTTGTTCCGGCTTGGCGATGGTGCTGCTTTCCGACTGATGGTCGTTACAGGCGGTCAGCCCGAACAGTGCGGTACCCAGGGCTATTGAAAGTAAAGTTTTACGAAACATGGTTCTCTCTCATTCCTTTTTTGTAGTTTTGACAGAGTGCTTTTTTATTTTTTAGTGAAAGCGTTTGCGGGGGAGATTGTACGTCATTGATTAATATAGGCAGTGGTGTGGGATCACACTATTGAAAGGAGAGAATGTGAGCTAAATCACCTGGTTACATCAAGTTACAGAGTTTATTTGTTTAGTAATATTTTACTTGTTTTTGCTTGTGATGGTAGTCGGGCAGGTTTGCAGATATTGATAGGGGGTCAAACCGAACTGCTCTTTGAAGCGGGCGGCAAAACGGCTGGGGGAGTCATAACCGCAGGCGAGGGCGACCTCCAGCGGGGTCAGGCCCTGTTGCAACAGGTTGAGGGCGTGGCCCATGCGTACCTGAGCCAGCAACTGGCGAAAGCTGCGACCTTCGGCGGCCAGCTTGCGCACCATGGAGGCGCGACTCATGGAGAAGTGGGGGGCCACAGCCTCCAGGGTGTGGTCGATGCCGGGTTCCACCGCCAGGTAGCGGGCCAGCCGCTCTGGGAGGGTCATGGTGCTGGCGGGAAAGAGCAACCCGAGGGCGTTGGCGGCCCGCAGCTCGGCATAGAAGCCGCGCAGCAGTTCGGCCTGGGTTGCTTCGCTCAGTCCCCGTTCGGCCATGGTGCTGATGAGCTCAAAGCAGAAGGCGAGCCCGGGGGTGACCTTGACGGCGGGTTCCTCCAGATCGGCGTGGGAAGGGGCTGACTCGGCCAGCCATTCTGGCGGCGGCGGGGTGAGCAGCGTGATGGCGTGGGAGCAAAACTTGCCCTGCTCCGGCTGATTGACGAAGGTGAGCTGGTGGCCTGCCGGGATCAGCAGCCACCGTCCCCTGTCAAACGACAGACGCCGCTCTCGCCACCATAGCTGTTTGCTCCCCTGGGTGACCCAGATAAGGGTCGGGGCATAGATGAGCACCCGATGCAGGGGCTGCTGGCGGATCCCGAGATAGTGGCTCTGTTGCAGCAGGGGAGTGCTCATCCGGTTGGCTCCTAGGGGGTGACGAAGGTGGCGGTCAGGGTGGCTTTGCCGAGCGCCATGCTGTTGAGCATGTAGCCTACCATAGCCGGCGGGGTATCAGCCTTTACCTCGAGATCATGGGGCAGGGCCCAGGCGGTGAACTGATAGCGGTGCATGCCGTGACCTGCGGGCGGGCAGGGGCCGCCGTAACCCTGGTTGCCAAAGTCGGTGCGGATCTCCAATCCCTGCTTGAGCTTGCCGGAGGCATTGCTGGCCAGTTCGCTCTGGGTGGCAGGCAGGTTCACCACCAGCCAGTGCCACCAACCGCTGCCGGTGGGGGCATCGGGGTCATAGGCGGTGATGGCAACGCTTTTGGTGCCTGCCGGCAGATCCTGCCAGCTCAGTTGGGGCGAGTGGTTGTCGCCGCTGCAGCCAAAGCCGTTGAAGCTGAACTGTTTGTCCATCAGCTGGCCTTCGTGAATATCTGTGCTCTTCAGGGTCATGGCAAAGGCAGGCATGGCCGTCAGGCAGAGCAGTGGCAACAGGGCACTGGGTTTGAGCAATTTCATCGGGTGACTCCTCGTGTGGTAACGGGTTCACTTTAGCGAGGGCAGGGCGGAATAATTTTGCAGAACAGCTCAATGTGAGGTCGATTGGTGAGTTAATTGAGCCTTTGGGTGATTTTATGGCGATAAAGTAAATAGCAGCCATAAAAAAAACCGGCATCATGGATGCCGGTTTTTTTGTTTGACGATAAGAGATGCGGCTTAGCGCAGGATCATCTCGTCACGGCCCGGGCCGACGGAAACCATCGGAACCGGTACGCCGAGCAGCGCTTCGATACGCAGCACGTAGTTCTGGGCCGCCTTGGGCAGCTCTTCGAAGGTGCGGCAACCGCTGATGTCTTCGCTCCAGCTTTCCATCTGCTCGTAAACCGGCTTCAGGGCTGCGGTTTGCGGCCAAATCGGGTTCTCGGTGTGGGCACCTTCGTAAGCCACGCAGATCTTCAGATCCGGCAGGCCGGTCAGGCAGTCCAGCTTGGTCAGGGCCACTTCGGTGGCGGCTTGCAGCTCGACACCGTTCTTGGTGGCGACAGCGTCGAAGTAACCGACATCACGGGGACGGCCGGTGGTAGCGCCGAACTCGTTGGTGATCTTGCGGAACTCGTCCTGGTTCTCCATGGCGGTCAGCAGGGTGCCGGTACCGACAGAGGAGCTGAATGCTTTGGCCACAGCGATGACGCGCTCCGGGCGCAGACCCGGCAGACCGCCACCGATACCGGCGTAGGCGCCGGATACGTGGGAGGAGGTGACCCAGGGGTATTCGCCATAGATCAGGTCACGGCCAGCGCCCAGCTGGGCTTCGAACAGCAGGGTCTTGCCTTCGGCCTGCAGCGCTTTGAGCGGCATGCTGACGTTGCAGACGGCGTCGATCCAGGGTGCAGAGACTTCCAGCAGCCAGTCGGCCATCTCCTGGGCAGTCTGGGTGAATTCGAAGGAGGGGTAGATAGCCTTCATCTGCGGCAGTTTCCAGTCCAGCATGAACTGGATGCGCTCGACCAGTACGTCCGGCTGTTTCAGCCAGCCAACCAGGATCGCTTTCTTCATCACGCGATCGCCGTAGGCAGGGGCGATGCCCTGACGGGTGGAGCCATAGGCGCCGTCACCCAGACGCTGCTCTTCCAGGGTATCTTCCAGTGCGTGCAGCGGCAGGCAGAGGGTTGCGCGGTCAGAGATGGCCAGCTTCGGAGTCACGCCGGAGGCTTTGACTTCCTCGAGCTCGACGGTCAGTTTCTCGGGGCTGATCACCATGCCCGGGCCGAGGACAACCAGGCAATCCGGGTTGAATACGCCACTCGGAACCTGGTGCAGCTTGAAGGTGCCAAGGTCGTTGACCACGGTGTGGCCAGCGTTGTTGCCGCCCTGGAAACGAATGCTGGCGCCAGCTTGACCTGCCAGATAATCAACGATGCGGCCTTTGCCTTCATCACCCCAGTTAGCACCTACGACTACGATAGACGACATGACTCTTTCTCCTAAGACGTTAGGCGTTTATCCTAGGAGCCTGATGCGGATTAGAAAAATTAATTATCTTTATAATTCCGATAAGAGAACCATATAATTATGGCCAATTAAGCGGCAAACCGTCCGATTTTGCCTGGCTGGCCCCGCATATCGCGGGTTGAGAGACTCTTATGCTGGATATTCACTGGCTGCAAACCTTTGTCACCCTGGCCCGATTGCAACATTTTGGCCAGACCGCCAACGAGCTGCACATGACTCAGCCCAATGTCAGCCTGCATATCAAGCGGCTGGAGCAGGCGACCCGGGTGCGGCTGATCGAGCGCAGTCCGTTTCGCCTGACGCAGGCGGGGGAGCGGCTGCTGCAAAGCGCCGAGCGCACCATCGCCGAGTTGCAGCTCTGCCAGTCCGATCTCAATGCCCTCAACCAGTTGAGTCAGGGGACGCTGGCCATCGCCGCCAGCGACATTATCTCCCGCCTGCTGCTGATCCAGCCGTTCCAGCGCTTCAAGCGGGAGTTCCCCGGCATCGACCTCACTCTGTTCAACACCACTTCGGATCAGGCTGCCGAGCTGGTCAAGGCGGGCAAGGCGGATCTGGGTTTCGTGATGGCGCAAAAGCGCAGCGAGCCGCTCTTCTATACCGAGCTGCAACAGGTGACCTGGTGCGCGCTGGGCCACGGCCTTGCCCGCTGGCAGGCGCGAGCGGTGGCGGGGCTTGTGGATGAAGAGAGAACGCGCGACCCCCTCGATGAACCGACCCTGATCCTGCTCGGTCACGACACCCGCACCCGGGCACTGATCGACCCGTCCCTGCCGCTGCTGGCCTTGCCCCCTTGCCGCATCATGGAGGTGGGCAGCGTCGATGCCCAGCTCGATTGGGCCGAGGCGGGCTTTGGTGTCGCCATCGTGCCGGACTTCTCCCTGCATCCGCGCCTCAACCTCACCGCACCGGTCACCAGCCTCGGCGACTTTCCCGGGACCAGTCTGGGTTATGTGGTGCGCCAGAATCAGGTGTTGTCACGGGCCATCAAGCAGTTGCTGCACTGGGTGGAGGAGGAGATCCAGAAGCCCAATCCCTATCTGACCAAGGGGATGGAGCCGTAGCGGTGCGGCAAGGTGAGCAGGCCTATCGGGGTGACTAAGCCGCCATCAATTGTCACTATCGAACGCGCGTAAACAATCAGGGCAGCCGAGGCTGCCCTGATGCATTTGTGTGAGCTGACCACTCAGGGTTGCGGCGGGGTGGCTGCGCTGGTGGCAGGGGAGGGAAGTGTAGTGGTTTTATCCTGCTGCGGGGTTTCGCCACTCACCGCGCTGTTGGCCGGCTGGGCTGCCTGCTCTTGCGGCGCAGTGGCCGCAGAGGCGTTTTGTGGCAACAGAGTCGACACGGCAGCCGATGGTGATGGAATCGTTGACACTGCAGAAGAGGCCGAGGGGGCCATGCTCTCACCCTCGCTGGCTGGCTCAGTCAGCTCGAAGGTGACCTCGAGCGCCTCTTCGGGCAAGGGATTAACCTCTGTGGCTTCTGTCGCCTCTGTCGCAACAGCGGCACTGCTGGTGGCGGTTGCGTCAGAGGGCGCGTCAAGGGGGGCTGTCGTCCCGTCGGCGGCACTCACCGGCTCTGTCGTGGGCACCGCCTCCGAGGCCGATGGCGCTGGTGTTAACGGCTCCGGCGTCAGTTGTTCCGCGGTTAACTGCTCGGGGGTCAGTGGCAAGGGGGCTGGCGTTTGATCCGACATCCCCGCATGGAGGGGCAGCTCGGTGTGGGCCTGCAACTGCTCGGGGGTCACCTTGCTCAGGGCGGGATGCAGCCGACTGAACTGTTTGACCCGGGCCAGCAGGGTATCGCGCACGGTACGGACGATGGGGTCCGGCAGGCTGGCCAGCGCCACCAGTTCGGCACTCATCCCGATGTTGTTGATGGCTGTGGTCTGCCCCGGATAGAGGTTGGCGGCGATGCGGCTGCGCTGGTAATAGGGGTGTTGCTTGAGCAGCCTGTCGATCTGCTCCCCTTCGATGGGGATGAGGCGCACCTTGCAGCGGCTGATCAGATCGCCGACCGCCAGACTGGGGTGACCGGCTACCACAAAAGCGGCATCCAGCGATCCATCGCACAGCCCTTCCAGCGGTTCGCTGTCCGATTTGAGCTGATAGGCAGCAAACTGCCCGGGTTGCCATCCCATGGCTGCCATCAGGGCCTGGCTGGTGATCTGCTCACCGGCGCCCTTGTTGCCCGGATAGACTCGTTTCCCTTCGATATCTGCCAGGGTGGTGATGCCGCTATTGGGGGCGGCCAGCAGGGTCAACGACTCCTGATAGAGGCGAAACAGGCTGCGTAGCTCATTGTTGGCCCCCTGCCCGCTGAAGGGGCCGGTGCCGTTCAAGGCGTGGTGCAACACATCAGACTGCACCAGTGCCAGCTGTACGTCCCCCTTACCGAGTGCCTTGAGGTTGGCCATCGAGCCACGGGTACTCTGCACGGTACAGCTGTCCCCATGCAGGGCATGGCCGGCATTGAGCACCCGGCAGATAGCGCCACCGGTCGGGTAGTAGACCCCGTTGAGCGGGCCCGTTCCGATCGTCAGCGCCAGGCTGCCAAAGGGGAGCAGCGCAGCGAGTGCACAGAGGGGGAACAGAAGGTGATGCAAGATCCGTAGAGACATAATTGACCGTTGACTGAGTTGACCGCTGGCTGATGACACAGGGAAAAGGGATGGGGCTTGCCCATCCCGTTGCTGGCTGATCAGGGCTTGCTGTGGTTGAGGATTGCCCGCTCCATCCGCGCCAGCGCATCGGTCAGCCGTGCTTTGGTGCAGCCGAAGTTGAGTCGCACGAACTGGCTGTTGCCAAACTGGGCGCCGGGGGAGAGGCCGACACCGGCCTGCTCGAAGAAGGCGATGGGATCGGCAAGGCCAAGGGCGCTCACATCGATCCAGGCCAGATACGTCGCCTGATGACTGGCCAGCTTGACGCCGGGCCAGCGGGCTACCGCCTGCTGGATCAGGGCCAGATTGGCCGCCAGATAGTCGAGTTGCTCGGTCAGCCACTGTTCGCCACCCTCATAGGCCGCTTCGGCGGCGACAAAGCCCAGCAGGTTGACATCGGCGCTGATGCCGCGCATCGCCTGTTGCAGCCTGAAGCGCAGACGGGGGTTGGGGATAATGGCGAAGGAGCAGCAGAGACCAGCGATATTGAAGGTCTTGCTCGGGGCCATCATCACTGCGCAGCGCTCGGCCGCTTGTGCACTGATGGCGCCGTAGGGAATGTGGCGAGCATTCTTATCCAGCAGCAGATCGCAGTGGATTTCATCGGAGCAGATCACCAGATTGTGGCGCGCGGCGATGGCATCGATGGCCAGCAGCTCGTCACGGGTGAAGATGGTGCCGCCCGGGTTGTGGGGGTTGCAGAGCAGCAGCAGATCTGCGGCGGGAGCCTGACGCTCCAGCTCTGCCAGATCCAGCACCCAGCGACCCGCTTCTTCAACCATCGGCACGGTGAGCAGGGGACGATCATTGAAGCCCGGCGCCTGCAGGAAGGGGTAATAGACCGGCTTGGGGGTGATGATACCGCGGCCATGCTGGCTCCACGCCTTGCAGGCGAGGTTGAGCCCCGGCACCACGCCCGGCAGGAATACCAGCCATTCGGGCTCGATGGCCCAGCCATAGCGGGTCGCCATCCGTTCGATAATGAGTTCGATCAGGCGCGGCGAGGGGCGTGAATAGCCGAAAATGCCGTGGGCGACCCGTTTGCTCAACGCCTCGATCACGGACGGGGGGGAGACAAAGTCGGTATCGGCAACCCACATGGGCAGCACATCCTGACCCTTGTACTTGTCCCATTTCAGGCTCATGGTGCCACTGCGGTCTACTTCCTGATCAAAATCAAACATGCGAACTCCTTGTGCTGGCAGGATGGGCTTTCACTCTACGGGGTCGCGGCCTCCCCCGCAAGGCGCACACCCGCTTATGCCATCCTTGAGCCCGCTCTTGATAGTGACATAAGATAGGCGCCGAATTTTCATACGGCTGCCGCCCGTTAGCCCGTATCCTCCTTCCAATCAGTGGTAACCATATGAGTTTGTCGATAGCGGCGGTCAAACGCCCGGACCCCGTCTCTCTTTCATTTCTTGCCGTGACCTTTATGACTGGCGTCGCGGTGGCACTGCAGGTGCCTACCTTAAGTCTGTTTCTGGCCGAAGAGGTGCAAGTGCGCCCCTTTCTGGTCGGGCTCTTCTATACCATCAATGCGGTGGTGGGCATTCTGGTCAGCCAGTGGCTGGGTCACCGCTCCGATAACAAGGGGGATCGCAAGCGACTGATCCTGCGCTGCTGCTTTGCCGGGGTGGCGCTCTCCTTGCTGTTTGCCTGGAACCGCAACTACTGGCTGCTGGCAAGCCTTGGGGTCATGCTGGCGGCGTTGGCGGCCACTGCCAGTCCCCAGTTGTTTGCGTTGGCGCGGGAGTACTCCGACAGCCGTAACCGGCGGGCGGACATGTTCAGCTCGGTGATGCGGGCCCAGTTTTCGCTGGCCTGGGTCATTGGCCCCCCCATCGCTTTCGCACTGGCCATCGGCTACGGCTTCGAGCTGATGTATCTGGCCTCGGCACTGGCCTACCTGCTCTGTGCCCTGGTGGTGTGGCGCTGGCTGCCCTCGCTGCCATTGCCCCAGATGGCCGAAGAGAGCGAGCGGGTCAGCAGCTGGCGGGATCCGGCGGTGCGGGCGCTCTTTATCGCCTCCACCCTGATGTGGACCTGCAACAGCATGTACCTCATCAATATGCCGCTCTATATCACCCGGGAGCTCGGGATGGATGAGAAGCTTGCCGGTATCCTGATGGGCACGGCGGCGGCGCTGGAGATCCCCTTCATGCTGCTGGCGGGTTATTACACGGCGCGTTTTGGCAAGCGCCCCATGATGTTGCTGGCGGTGCTGGCCGGCGCGGCCTTTTACACCGGTCTGGTCACCCTCACCGACGCATATTCCCTGATCGCCTTGCAGCTGTTCAACGCCATCTTCATCGGTATCGTGGCGGGGATCGGCATGTCTTACTTTCAGGATCTGATGCCGGGGCGGGCCGGGGTGGCGACCACCCTGTTTGCCAACAGTATCCGCACCGGATCCATCATGGCGGGGGCCATCGCCGGTGTGGTGGCGGAGGTGTGGAGTTTCCACGGGGTCTTTATGGTGGCGCTGGGATTGGCACTGATGGCACTGGCCGCCAGCTGGCGGGTGCCCAACGTCTGATGGGCTGATGTGGCGGTTATGTGTCGTGCGGGGGTGCTGACGATTCGCCCTGATACTCGTTACGCAGGCAGCGCAGCAGCAGCTCGGTCGCTGGGCCGAGGGATTCGGGGGAGAGGGTCAGCAGATAGGTGTAGAGGTGGCGCTCGTTGCCGCTCTCCAGATCCAGCTGTATGAGTGAACCTTCCGCCAACTCTTGCTCAACCAGATGGCGCGGCAGCCAGCCATAGCCGAGGCCAAGGCGCAGCATGGCGAGCACTTCGTGGTAGTGGGTCGCCTTCCAGCCGGTGTCATCCGCATCGTTCCAGTCCACCGAGCGGTGAATGGGGGGATGCAGGCTGATCTGGTTGTGGCCGTTTAGCACATCGCTGCGGATGGGCCCCTCCTCTTGCGCCAGCGGATGGCTGGCGGCGCAGAGAGGCAGCAGGCACACCTCGTCCAGCAACAGGCCGGTGCGATCGCCGGGCAGGTGCTCGGAGAGCATCAGATCCCCCGGCTGCAGGGCGTTGAAGTGGCAGTGAATGCGTTCGTGCAGGTTGACCCGGCAACCCCGGCTGCGGGGATAGAAGCTGGCCAGCGCCCGATAGAGGCGATCCCTTGGCTGCAGCGCCGAGACATAGAGGTTGATCTGTGGCTCCCACTGACGTTCCAGGTTGTTGGCCAGATTCTCCAGCTCCTCCACCTGCTGGCTCAACTGACGAGCCCGCTTGAGGAAGATCTCGCCCGCCGGGGTCAGCACCGCCTTGCGGCCGCGCACCTCCAGCAAGGGCACCCCCAGACTCTGCTGCAACTTCGCAACCGCATGATTGAGGGAGGACTGGCTCTTGTTCAGCGCCTCGGCCGCCTGGGCGTAACCGCCGCAGTCGACCACCGCCTGAAAGATCCGCCATTGCTCAAACGTGCTCTTGGGACGAAACATAGTTCAACCTGATTGGAGATAAGATGGTCAGTGGTTCGAACAGGGAGCCTCTGCTCCCTATTCAATTTAACCCCTGTCGCACAACACTCTGGCTATTTTATTGATTTATTTGGGCTGGGCCGCCTGTTTATTTTGGCTGAGCCACAAAGGTCTGGCCGGTTTTGCCGCGGCTGTCAGGCCCCATCAGATAGAGGTAGAGCGGCATCAGATCGGCCGGGGTCTTGAGGTTCATGGGATCTTCCGCCGGGAAGGCGCTGGCGCGCATCTTGGTGCGGGTACCGCCCGGGTTGAGGCTATTGACCCGCACGCCGGTGTTCTCCAGCTCGTCGGCCAGCACCTCCATCATCCCCTCGATGGCAAATTTGGAGATGGCATAGGTGCCCCAGTAGGCACGCCCCTTGCGTCCCACGCTGGAGGAGGTGTAGACGATGGAGGCATCGCCCTGCGCCTTGGCGGTCTGGCGCAGCAGCGGCAGCAGCGCCTGGGTCAGCAGAAATTCCGATTTGACGTTGACCTGCATCACCTCGTCCCACTCCTTCTCCTGAATATGTTCAAACGGAGAGAGGGTGCCGAGCAGACCGGCATTGAACAGCACGCCATCGAGGCGGCCAAACTGCTGGGCGAAGGTTTCGGCCATGCCGCGGTAGTGGGCGGCGGTGGCCCCTTTCAGATCCACCGGCACGATGGCGGGCAGCGGATAACCGGCCGCTTCAATCTGGTCATACACGGCTTCGAGTTTGGCGCTGGTGCGGCCGAGCAGGATCACGGTGGCACCATGAGCGGCGTAGGTGAGGGCGGCTTCGCGGCCGATCCCGTCGCCGGCACCTGTGACCAGAATGACTTTATCCTTGAGCAGATCGCGGGGTGCCTGATAATCGAGCATGACAACTCCTGTTAACAAATTCCGGCCATAAGTGCATGGCAATCGGCGCCAAGTGTACTGATCCGCGCGCCCGTTTGACCAGCCAGCGGCAAGAAAAATGTGAAGAAAATAGAGAGGTTGTGATGCTCGGGTTGGTTTTTCCGGGCTCTGGCTGCGATTTTTTGCGCGCATCCGCCAAACTCCCTAGAATGTGACGAAAACCGATCCATTGTGGAGTCCATCGTGACATTTCTGACCGAATATGGCCTGTTTCTGGCCAAGACAGTGACCTTCCTGCTGGCCATCGGCGCCATCATCCTGATGATCGTCAGCACTCGCCAGCCGAAAGCGCGCAAGGGTGAGCTGGTGGTGACCGATCTCTCGAGCGAGCTGGAGCAGGGGCAGTTTGCGCTCAAGAGCGCGCTCGCCAGCAAGGCCGAGCGCAAGGTGATGGAAAAGCAGCAGAAAGAGGAGCAGAAAAAGCGCGCCAAGGCGGGGGATGAACGCAGCCGCCTGTTCGTGCTCGATTTCAACGGCAGCATGGATGCCAAAGAGGTTGCCTCCCTGCGTGAGGAGGTGAGCGCGGTGATTGGCGTGGCCCAGCCCGGCGACGAGGTGCTGCTGCGGCTCGAATCCGGTGGTGGCGTAGTGCATGGCTATGGCTTGGCCGCTTCCCAGCTGCAGCGGCTGCGCGATCGTGACATCAAGCTCACCGTGGCGATTGACAAGGTGGCGGCGAGCGGCGGCTACATGATGGCCTGCGTGGCGGACAAGATCCTGGCTGCCCCCTTTGCCATCGTCGGCTCCATCGGGGTGATCGCCCAGATGCCGAACTTCAACAAGTTGCTGAAAAAGCACGATATCGAATTCGAGATGCACACCGCCGGTCAATACAAGCGCACCATCACCATGTTCGGCGAGAACGACGATCTGGGGCGCGAGAAGTTTCGCGAGGAGCTGGCGGCGATCCATGAGCGCTTCAAGCAGTTTGTTGCCGAACACCGGCCGCAACTCGATATCGATCAGGTCACCACCGGCGAGCATTGGCTGGCAAGTCAGGCCAAGGGGCTGGGGCTGGTGGATACCCTCTGCACCAGTGATGACTATCTGTTGGCGCAGGCGAGCCACCACAAGGTGATCGGCATCAGCTATCGCAAGCCAAAAAGCCTGACCCAGAAGCTGGGGCAGCAGGGCGCGCAGGCGCTGGAAGCCGGACTGGGGCGGCTGTGGCAGCAGAGCCCCTGGCGTTAGCCAGAGGGAAATCTCGCGATAAAAAGGCCAGCCGATGCCTATCGGCTGGCCTTTTTGCATCCGGTTGTACCTTGCTGGTGCACGAGGGTTGTTTCTATTGAGGCCCTCTGTTACAACTGAATGCTTTCCCCGTTTATGACAGGATCTTGTGGTAAGAGCTGCGGGGCATGGAGCATCGCGATGTCATGGAGCACCCTCAGACACTTTACCCCGCTGGTCTGGATCGTCATTCTGGGCACCTTTATGGTGCGCACCAGTTTTTTCATGGTCTGGCCTTTCCTCTCCATCCTGCTCTATCGGGAGTATGACCTCTCCGCCTCCGGGATCGGGATGTTGCTCGGAGGAGCCGCTGTGCTCTCCTGCCTGATCGGCTTCTACGTGGGATGGCTCTCCGACAAGATTGGCCGCCGCGCCATCTTGCTGCTGGGCTGCGCCGTGTCGTGCGGGGCCTACCTGCTGCTTGGCTTTGGTCACTCGCTTTGGCTGATCGCCCTGGGGGTGTTTGGCTCCGGCCTCTCCTATGCCTTTATCGATACCCCGGGCAAGGCGTTGATGGGGGACCTGCTGCCCGAGAGGACGCAGCGAGAGCTGGCGCTGCACCTGCGCTACTTCCTGCTCAATGTGGGGGCAGGGGTGGGCCCCTTGATTGGGGTGATGGTGGGGCTGGGGGCGCGGCAGGAGACCTTCGTGGTAACTGCGGTGAGCTACGGCCTGCTGGGGCTCGCCTTCTTGTTCGGGTTTCGTCGTGATTGTGCCAGTCAGCCTGCTGCGGGACTCACGCTGGGGGCCATGCTCAGGGTGGTGGCGCGGGATCGGGCCTTCATGCTGTTTATCCTCGCCAACTTGCTGATGATGCTGGTCTATGCCCAGGTGGAGTCGCCGCTTATCCAATATTTGACCCGGGCAGGGGCGCCGGAGGTGGAGACCCTGGTGGCGCTGCTGGTTGCGACCAATGCGGTCACCATCATCACGCTGCAATTTCCGCTGCTGCATCTGACCCGACGCTGGCGGGTGAGCCTGCGGTTGCAGTTCTCCATTCTGTTGATGGCGGCGGCCCAGGTGCTGTTCGCCCTGTCGAACCCGGCATTGCATTGGCCCTGGTTGCTGGCGGTGTTTTTGCTCAGTGTCGGGGAAGCGGTGCTTTTTCCGCTCTTTAACGTGCTGATCGACGAAATGGCGCCCCCTCACCTCAAGGGGAGTTACTTCGGAGCCAGTGCCCTTGCCGGACTTGGCTGGGCGCTGGCCCCCTTGGTGGGGGGATGGTTGTTGCAAGTATGGGGAGGGCCTGCCCTGTTTGCCGTAATGGCGGGGATCTGTGTGCTGGTGTTCGCCCTGTACGGAGCGGGCAACCGGGAGGCCAGGGGCCTGACCTGCCCGGTGAAGTAACTCAGAAGGTCAGTACTTTATCGGCAGCCAGGGTCCATTGGGCCAGCATCGGCAGGGTGCCGACCTCAATGCCCTCGATCAGCGGCAGGGCTGTGATGCCACGAGCATCGGTGCAGGTTTTGCACAGGCGAATGGTGACACCTTGCGCCAGCAGGATCTCCAGCATCTGGCGCAGGTTGTACCCCTCGGCCGGTGCCTGACCGGCCAGCGCTGCACTCACCGCATCAGACATCAGGAACAGCTTCAGGCTGGCTCCACCCTGTTCGTTGAGGGCGATAGCGAGACGCAGGGCGTTGAACAGGGATTCGCTGCCATAGGGGGCACCGTTGGCAATGACCACAATTTGTTGATTCATAACAGACTCCCGATTGGAAAGAGCGCCATTGTAGAACCAACAGGGTGGCAATTGCGTGATGTTGCACAACTTCTGTCGCACCTTTTTCCCGCTTGCTTGACCCTGCTGCCGATCGAGGTTTTGATGGTCAGCTCGCAAACAAGACCGGATGAATCGAGATGTGGAAAGTATTGGGAGCCGGCTTGCTGCTGTTGGCGGGTCAGGCCTTTGGCAGTGAGGCGGTCGGTTGCAAGGCCCGTCTGCACGCCGTCAACGACCAGCTGGTGTTTGCCAAAGCACACAATAACGCCGGGCAGATTGCCGGGCTGGAACAGGCCGCGCGCAATATCAAGGCCAACTGTACCGATGAAGGTCTGCTTAAGGAGCAGAAAGAGCGGGTTAACAAACTGCGTGGCGAGGTGGATAAGCGTCTGCTCGAGCTGCAGGAGGCGAGAGTGGCTGGCAAGCCGGGCAAGATTGCCGACAAGCAGAGCAAACTGGATCAGGCGCAGATCGACTTGCTGGCGGCGCAACGGGAGCTGGACAAACTGATCCGGCAGGTCGGCAAGTGATGGCCAGCCGCTGAACGCAGGATCAAAAAAGGCCGATTGCTCGGCCTTTTTGCATTTACTGTCGGTGCATCCGCACAAACTTTTCCATCAGCTGATCTTCTGTCTCCACATGAGCGGGATCCCAGATGATGCAGTCGATAGGGCAGACACTGATGCAGGTCGGCTTCTCATAGTGACCGACGCACTCGGTGCAGCGACTGGGGTCGATCTCGTAGATCTCCTCACCCAGGCTGATGGCCTGGTTGGGGCACTCGGGATCGCACATGTCACAGTTGATGCACTTGTCGGTGATGAGCAGCGCCATTTCAGGCCGCCGTGTGCGGGTTGCGGGTATCCTGGCTGTCGCCCAGATTGCGCAGCAAAATGCCGTAGTTCACATCCAGATCTTTCGGGACCGGCACATAGACCACGTGACCGTTGCCCGGCGCGGTGTCGATAAGCTCCCCTTTGCGGTTCTCCATCTGCTCCAGATTGAAACGGACGTTGCCCAGCGGGGTCATCAGCTCCAGGTTGTTGCCCACCAGGAACTTGTTCTTCACCTCGACCTCGACCATGTCACCTTTGCGACCGGTGATCTCGCCGACAAACTGCTGGGTGTCGGAGACGGAGTAGCCGTAGTCGTAGTTCTGGTATTCGCTGTGGTTGTGACGGCGCAGGAAGCCCTCGGTGTAGCCGCGGTGAGCCAGATTCTCGAGGGTGCCCATCAGGCTGCGATCGAACGGACGACCCGCCACCGCATCATCGATGGCCTTGCGGTAAACCTGAGCGGTACGGGCGCAGTAATAGAAGGATTTGGTGCGCCCTTCGATTTTCAGGGAGTGAACGCCCATCCTGGTCAGGCGCTCGACGTGCTCGACCGCGCGCAAGTCCTTGGAGTTCATGATGTAGGTGCCGTGTTCGTCTTCAAAGGCGCTCATGTACTCGCCCGGGCGGTTGGACTCTTCCAGCAGCACCAGGGCATCGGTCGGCTTGCCAAGGCCTAGCGTGTTGTCCGGACGCACTGCGATGGGCTCCTGACGGTGGACGATCTGGCCCACGTCATCTTCTTTACCTTCGTGCACCTTGTACTCCCAGCGGCAGGAGTTGGTGCAGGTGCCCTGGTTGGGGTCACGCTTGTTGATATAGCCGGAGAGCAGGCAGCGGCCGGAGTAGGCCATGCACAGGGCGCCGTGAACGAACACTTCCAGCTCCATCTCCGGCACCTGCATGCGGATCTCTTCGATCTCGTCCAGCGACAGCTCGCGGGAGAGGATGGCGCGGGTCAGGCCCATCTGATGCCAGAACTTCACCGTGGCCCAGTTGACCGCGTTGGCCTGCACCGAGAGGTGAATGGGCATATCCGGGAAGGCTTCACGCATCATCATGATAAGACCGGGGTCGGACATGATCAGCGCATCCGGCTTCATCTCCACCACAGGGCGCATGTCGCGGATAAAGGTCTTGAGCTTGGAGTTGTGGGGCTGGATGTTGGCCACCACATAGAACTGCTTGCCCAGTGCATGGGCTTCGCTGATGCCGAGCTGCAGGTTTTCATGATCGAATTCGTTGTTGCGCACCCGCAGGCTGTAGCGGGGCTGACCGGCATAGACGGCATCGGCGCCATAGGCATAGGCGTAACGCATGTTCTTGAGGGAACCTGCGGGGGAGAGCAATTCTGGTTTAAACATGGCGGACTCTTTATATCTGATTGCAAATCAGGACGATGCCACCTGATGGCATCGTAGTGGTTGAGTTGCGGTGCAAGATGCCCTCCGAGAGGAGGCTCAATGCCGCGCGACCCGATGACGGCATATCCGGGGCCTATCTACAGAAGATGCGCCGGATATTCGGGGTGCGAGATTGTACTCGCCCCCACGTCATCATGCAATTTGGCAGGAATATCATGCGAATGGAAAATCAGCTTTTGGGGAATCTTTGATGGTGGGTTAGCGATAGTTGCTGATCTTCAATTATCCACTGCGAGTTGAAAATCGGGGAACTGCTCACTCATAAAATTGCGGGGGCTGTGGCCATTGCCTGCGGTGGCCAGCCACTCCCAGTCCAGTCTTGGCGAGCCGGCTTTGAAGCGCTGGTAGGCCACCCCCTTGTGAACCGTCAGAAAAAGAGTCGTGGGGAGTCCCAGCTTGTTGCTGTAGCGCACCATCAGATCGCCCTGATAGTCATTGCCGATCCTGACTTTGAGCGCCTGCAGTGTCAGACCGGTGGCGTGGCCATGCTCGTCCCAGACTTCAAACATGATGTGAACACTCTGATGTGGATGATGCCACGATGGAAAAGACGGGATGCAATTGCAACTGTCAGATCTGACAAGCTCAGAAAAATGTGGGGAGAATGACAGAAAGCGAAAACCCGGCGCTAGGCCGGGTTTTCTTGAATGATGGTGGAGGGAGAAGGATTCGAACCTTCGAAGGCAGAGCCGTCAGATTTACAGTCTGATCCCTTTGGCCGCTCGGGAACCCCTCCACAGGGGCAAAGCAAATTGTATTCAGCCATTGCAATCAGGGAAATGGTGGAGGGAGAAGGATTCGAACCTTCGAAGGCAGAGCCGTCAGATTTACAGTCTGATCCCTTTGGCCGCTCGGGAACCCCTCCACGGGGTATTTCCTGATTGTCACTACTTTTGCACTTGAATGGTGGAGGGAGAAGGATTCGAACCTTCGAAGGCAGAGCCGTCAGATTTACAGTCTGATCCCTTTGGCCGCTCGGGAACCCCTCCCCAAGTGCGAGGCGCATACTATCAGATCCAGAGGCTTTGTGAACCCCTTGATGAGGCATCTGGCCGTAAAAAATGACTGTTCGTCGATTTTTTGATACATCCAGCTCAAAATTCAAGCTTATCAGCAAGTTGTGCGCTGCTTTTCTGCACAAAACAGCATCCGTGCAAGTTGGCGATCGCGCTGAAGAGAAGGCAAATAGCAGAAGACCGCCAGTGTCGGCGGTCTTCCCGGGCATCACATCTAGCGCTGGAACGGGTAGACCGAACCCAGTTTCAGGATCTGGGTCAGCTCGTCCAGCGCGCAGCGGGACTCCTGCACCAGTGCGGGATCCCGCAGATCGTCGAGGGTCAGTCGGTCACGGTAGTGGCGATCGACCCAGCCATCGAGGCGGGCAAACTGGCTGTCGTTGATGAGGCAAGCCGGATTGACCGCCGCGAGTTCCTGATCGTTCATGGCAACCCGTAGTCGCAGGCAGGCGGGGCCGCCGCCATTGCGCATGCTCTGTTTCACATCCATATAGTGGACCGCCTTGATCGGCGTCTCCTGCGTCAGCAGCTTGCCAAGATAGGCCGACACCGCCGGATTATCACGGCACTCGGTGGGGGCGATGATGGCCATCTCACCGCTCGGCAGGGTGAGGATCTGGGTGTTGAACAGATAGGATTTCACCGCATCCAGCACGGAAACTTCTGCAGTCGGCACTTCGATAAAGTGCAGGTCCCCTTCGCCAAACTTGGTACGTACCTCGGCCAGCGCCGACTCGGTATTGAGGAACGCCTGCTGGTGGAAGAAGAGCAGGTTCTGGTTGCCCACCGCGATCACGTCGTTGTGGAACACCCCCTGATCGATCACATCCGGGTTTTGCTGAATAAACACCACGCTCTCCTCGCCAAGGCCATGGAGACGGGAGATGGCCTGGCTTGCCTCCAGAGTCTGGCGGGCCGGATAGCGCTTCGGCGCCGGGCGGGAGTAGTCAAAGGCGCTGCGGCCATAGACAAACAGCTCGACCCCCGCCTCGCCATAGGCACGGCAGAGGCGGGTGTGGTTAGCTGCCCCCTCGTCGCCGAAGTGGTCATTCTCCGGCAGATGGAGGTGGTGGCTGAAGTGGCGATCATTGTTGAACACGGCTCGCAGGATACGGCCCGTGACGTCGGGCTCCAGAGAGCGGTGAAACTTGTTGGTCAGGTTGGCGGGGGTGAAGTGAATGCGGCCATCCTGAGTATCGGCACTGGGAGAAACGGTGGCGGCATTGGCGGTCCACATGCTGGAGGCTGAATAGCAGGCAGCCAGTACGGCAGGAGCCTGCTTGGCGGCCTGCTCCAGCACCCGGGCATCGTTGCCGGTGAAGCCTAGGCGGCGCAGGGTGGCGAGATCGGGACGCTCTTGTGGGGCCAGTACCCCCTGGGTCATGCCAAGCTCGGTCAGCGCCTTCATCTTGCGCAGCCCCTGCTTGGCGGCCTCTTTCGGATTGGAAGCCTCCTGGGCATTGCTCTGGGAGGCGACATTGCCGTAGGAGAGGCCGGCATAGTTATGAGTCGGGCCGACCAGACCGTCGAAATTGACCTCGAAGTGCTTCATTGAGTACATCCTTTCGATTTTTATGATGGGTAGCGGTTCCTTCCGCGCACAATGCGTCGGGGTTGGGCCATTATAAAGAGATTTTATGTTTTTGTAACAAGCTGGTAACCGGCAGACGTTTTTATGTCGTTTCAGATATAAAAAGAGGGGCGGTATGGCAGAAAATTGAAAAAGCGGTTGCGTCCGGCCTGTTGCCTTCGCATTAATAAATAAAGAAGCAATAAAAGAAGCTGTGTGGTGCGGGCTGGTCAGGCAAATTTGCTCACAAGATTGCTTTTTCGTGCCAAATCTCTTATACAGCCCCACAAAACCGCACACCAACCCCGTCGGGTGCAATGAGGATAATAGTTACAGCATGGGCAAATCACTGGTCATAGTGGAGTCTCCGGCCAAGGCCAAGACGATCAACAAATATCTGGGCAAGGACTACGTGGTGAAATCCAGCGTTGGTCATGTTCGCGATCTGCCCACCAGCGGCAGCGCCAGCACCGAGCCCAAGAAACCTGTCATTCGCGGCATCAAATTGAGCGAATCCGAGAAGGCTGCCAAGGATCGCAAGGCCCTGTTTGCCCGGATGGGTATCAATCCGACCGCTGGCTGGCAGGCTAACTACCAGATTTTGCCCGGCAAGGAGAAGGTGGTCAGCGAGTTGCAAAGTCTGGCCGAGAAAGCCGACACCATCTATCTCGCAACCGACTTGGATAGAGAGGGAGAAGCGATCGCCTGGCATCTGCGCGAGATCATCGGTGGCGACGACAGCCGCTACAAGCGCGTGGTGTTTAACGAAATCACCAAGAGCGCCATCAAGGAGGCGTTTGCCCAGCCGTCCGAACTCAATATTGACCGCGTCAATGCCCAGCAGGCCCGTCGTTTCCTCGACCGCGTGGTGGGTTACATGGTCTCCCCGCTGCTGTGGAAAAAGCTGGCACGCGGTCTCTCCGCCGGTCGAGTGCAGTCCGTTGCGGTGCGTCTCATCGTCGATAAAGAGCGCGAAATCAAGGCGTTCGTGCCGGTCGAGTTCTGGGATCTCAATGCCGACCTGCTGACCGCCGACAAGAGCGATCTGCGGATGGAAGTGGTCAGCCGCAACGGGGCTGACTTCAAGCCGGTGACCCAGGCCGAGACCTTTGCCGCTGTCGCTGCCCTGGAAGGGGTCGACTACAAGGTCGTTAACCGGGAAGACAAGCCGACCGGCTCCAAACCGTCCGCGCCGTTTATCACCTCCACCCTGCAGCAGGCGGCCTCTACCCGTCTGAGCTTCGGGGTCAAGAAGACCATGATGATGGCCCAGCGCCTCTATGAAGCGGGTTACATCACCTATATGCGTACCGACTCCACCAACCTCAGCAAAGAGGCGGTTGAAGCGGTGCGTGAATATATCGGCGAGCAGTATGGCGCGGCCTATCTGCCAGCCGAGCCGAATCTGTATGGCGCCAAGGCCAATGCCCAGGAAGCGCATGAGGCGATCCGTCCCTCCAACGTACAGGTGACTGCCGAGATGCTGGAAGGGATGGAGCCGGATGCCATGCGTCTGTACGATCTCATCTGGCGTCAGTTCGTTGCTTGCCAGATGACCCCGGCTCAATACGACTCCTCCACCCTGACCGTCAAGGCGGGTGAGTTCGAGCTCAAGGCCCGTGGTCGTACCCTGCGCTTCGCCGGTTGGACCAAGGCGCTGCCGCCGATGGGTCGCAAGGGCGAAGATAGCCAGCTGCCGGCGGTGACCGTTGGCGAGGTGCTGAAACTGGTCAAGCTGGATCCGCGCCAGCACTTCACCAAGCCGCCTGCCCGTTTCACTGAAGCTGCGCTGGTGCGCGAGCTGGAAAAACGCGGCATCGGCCGTCCGTCAACCTACGCCTCCATCATCTCCACCATCGTTGATCGCGGTTATGTGCGGGTCGAAAGCCGCCGCTTCTTTGCCGAGAAGATGGGTGAGATCGTCACCGATCGTCTGGTGGAGAACTTCGTCGAGCTGATGAACTACGAGTTCACCGCCAAGATGGAAGACAAGCTCGATGGCATCGCCGAAGGGAGCCTGGAGTGGAAGAAGGTGCTGGACAGCTTCTACGCCGAGTTTACCCAGGAGCTGGAGAAGGCTGACAAGGCACCCGAAGAGGGCGGCATGCGTGCCAACCAGATGGTGATGACCGACATCGACTGCCCGGATTGCGGCCGCAAGATGGGGATTCGTACTGCCACCACCGGCGTGTTCCTCGGCTGCTCCGGTTATGCTTTGCCGCCGAAAGAGCGCTGCAAGAAGACCATCAACCTGGTCTCTGCCGACGAGTTTGTCTCCGCCACCGACGGCGAAGAGGCTGAAACCGAAGCGCTGCGCGCCAAGCACCGCTGCGGCGTCTGTGGCACAGCGATGGATGCCTACATCATCGATGACAGCCGCAAGCTGCACGTCTGTGGCCGCAATCCGGACTGTGATGGCTACGAGATCGAGAAGGGCCAGTTCAAGCTCAAGGGCTACGAAGGGCCGAGCATCGAGTGCGACCGTTGCGGCGCCGAGATGCAGCTCAAGAACGGCCGTTTCGGCAAGTACATGGGCTGCACCAACGAGACCTGCAAGAACACCCGCAAGATCCTGAAAAACGGCGACATCGCGCCGCCGAAGGAGGATCCGGTGCCGCTGCCGGAGCTCAAGTGCACCCAGTCCGATGCCCATTTCGTGCTGCGTGACGGTGCTGCCGGTCTGTTCCTGGCGGCCAGCAACTTCCCCAAATCCCGCGAGACCCGCGCGCCGCTGGTGGAAGAGCTCAAGCGCTTCAAAGATCGCATCTCCGCCAAGCACAAGTATCTGGCCGGTGCACCGCTCACCGATCCGGACGGCAACCCCGCCATCGTGCGCTTCAGTCGCAAGACCAAGGAGCAGTACGTGATGAGCGAGGTCAACGGCAAGGCGACCGGCTGGACCGCTCACTACGATAACGGCAGCTGGAATCAGACTCTGCCCAAGCCGAAAAAAGCATGATGAGAAAGAGGTCCCGCACTGGGGCCTCTTTGCTTGGCGGGCGTCGTATACTGAGATGGCTGCAAGGAGTGCAGCTGTCGTCAATCGCGAAGTAGACAAGGAGGTTGAGATGGAGATTAACGAGATCCGGCCGGGCATGAGCTGCATGACCCGGGAAGGGGCAGCTTATGTGCTGGAGGTGGACCGGCAGAGCCTGCTGGTACTGCTGCAGCGCGCGGACGAGACCATACCGGTGCAGGTGCGCAGTGACGAGATCCTGGCGCCGCTGGAGTGATCCGGCCGTGCCCCTTCAAAACGGCAGTAGAAAAAGCAGCTCGGCCAAGTCGGGCTGCCATTGCCACTCCTTCATTCTGACCCTTCCACCAATCACGGGCACGCCCTCTTCCTGCAGCAATCCCGCCTGTCTGTCGAAGCCAGCCGATCCTTTCGGTAACGAGATAGTGCCCGCCGCGCCCAGCACCCGATGCCAGGGCAGTACCTTGTCGGTTTCCCGCAGCACCTTGCCCACCAGCCTTGCCCGTCCGGGCAGACCGGCCAGATCGGCCACCTGACCGTAACTGACCACCTTGCCCGCTGGAATGAGGGCGATGATCGCTTCGATACGGGCCGCTTTGTGCAATGGGGATGAACTTGATTCAATGCTCATAGCGACGATTCGTCAAAAACAACAGAAGCGCCATTGTGGCGCTTCTGTCATGGGGTTGGCAATGAGTCAGCCGAAGGTCTGACTGAGCCCTTTCAGTTGCTTGGCCCGTTCCAGCAGTTCGCGGCTAGAGTCATCTACTTTCTGCATTTTTGCGCTATTGGCGTGGGAGTATTCGGAGATCTGGTGGATGCTGCGGCTGATCTCCTCCACGACCGCTTGCTGCTGTTCTGCAGCGGTGGCGATCTGGGTGGAGTGTTCGGTGACCAGCTCTATTTCTGCCAGTACGGTATGGAGGTTGCTGGCGCCCTCCCGGGTCATCTGAGCGCACTCGCGGGTCTGTTGCAGATTCTCCTGCATCATGCCGCGCCAGCGCCCCAAGGTCTGCTGGATCTGCTGGATGCTGCCCTGGATCTGCTCGGTCGCCTTGTGGGTGCGGGTGGAGAGAGTTCGCACTTCGTCCGCCACCACCGCAAAACCACGGCCCTGATCCCCGGCGCGAGCGGCTTCGATGGCCGCGTTGAGAGCCAGCAGGTTAGTCTGCTCGGCGATGCCCTGGATCTCGCCCATGACACTGCCAATCCGTTCGGATTCGCTGGCGAGCTCTACCGCCGAGTTGAAGGCCAGCTCCGCCTGTCTGGCGAGTTGTTCCATCTGTTGCTCGGTCTGGTTTAACTGTCGATTGGTTTGTTCACAACGGTTGCGAGCTTCGTTGACTTGACTGTTGGAGTCCTGAATGTTGCGGGCGATTTCGTGAGCTGTGTTAGCCATCTGGGTCATAGCCGTGGCCATCTGCTGGGTCTGGGCATCTTGCTCGTTGATATCGAGACAGGCCTGATGAGAGGCCTGCTTAAGGTTGCTGGCCAGGGTTTGCAGAGGTGCCGTGGCATCGTTGACCCGCCCCAACACGGTGCGGATGCGGGCCTGCAGCATCTTGATATGAAAATCGGCAATGGCGCCGGGGTTGTCACCGGAGTAGACCAGCCGGGTCAGACTGTCATATTCACGGCCCAACTGCTGCAGATAGTGGGGCAGAGCGAAGATCTCGCGCCAGTAGGCGCCGCCGATGAGCAGCAGCGGCAGCAGCATCAGCAGGGCGGTCATGGCCCCCTGGCTGGCGAAGGTCCAGCCCATCAGGCCGAGCAGCAGCAAGGCGATGGTCGGAGCACGCAGCCGGGCAAGGGAAGGGAGACGGTTGGCCGTACCGCGCTCCGCCTTGAGCAGGGTCTGATAGGTCCGGGTGGCCACCCGTTTGAGCTCCGGATCGGGTTTGCAGCGGACCGACTGGTAGCCACTGATCCGCCCTGCCTCATAGATGGGGGTCACATAGGCATCGACCCAGTAGTAGCGGCCATCCTTGCAGCGGTTTTTCACCATGCCGCGCCAGGGTTTGCCCTCCTTGAGGCGAGCCCAGAGATCGGCAAAGGCCGCTTTGGGCATGTCGGGGTGGCGCACCAGATTGTGGTTGTATCCCACCAGCTCCTCTACCGAGTAGCCGGCGATGCGGCAAAAAGCCGGGTTGGCATAGGTGATAACCCCGCGCAGATCAGTGGTAGAGACCAGTTGCTCGTCGGCAGAAAATTCCACTTCGCTGTCCAGGGTATGGACGTCTCTGCGGGCCATAGGAATACGCTCCGATGTTATCGTTGACATGCTTGTCATAGATTAGGGTAGCAGCACCGGCGTGATATGCAGCTTGATAGCGGGCCGGCTTCATAGGGGGCTGTATTCTGCCAATAATGGCGGATGAATGGTAGGGGGGAAGTTGATGTTTTGTTGGCTAATCGTAAAAAAGGCGGCCGATTGGCCGCCAAAGTAGAGACAACATTACCTCTGTGGCATCCGGTAGCACACCTGCAACTGATCGAGGATCTGCAGCTGACCCGGCAGGCGGGCGGCGAAGTGATCCCAGCCCTTGTGGGCGGGATCGCTCCAGGCCACCTCGGCCGTGGCCAGCGTACGCGGGAACAACATGTAGTCGAGACGATCACGGCTGGTGATCAATTCTGACCACAAGGGGCTCAACACCCCGAGGATGTTATCGTTGGCATGGAAATCGGCTGGGGCAGGATCACACGAGTAGATCTGCTCCAGATTGAGGGTCCCCGCCCAGTAGAGGCCGGGTTCATGAATATCGGCGCTCCAGGCGAGATCCAGATAGAGGAACTGGGCGGGCGCCATCACCACCGGATAACCGGCCGCGGCAGCATCCAGCCCCGCCTGAAAGCTGGTCCAGGCGCAGATAGCCGCTTTGCGGCTCACCTTGTCACCATGCAGGATCTCCTCCCAGCCGATCATCTGTTTGCCTCTGGCGGCCAGATAGCGCTGGCAATGGCGCAGCAGATGGCCCTGCAGCTCACGGCAGTCGGAGTAGCCCTGTTCGGTCATCAGCTGCTGGCAGGCGGGGCTGTCGGTCCAGACCCCGGTCGGCACCTCGTCACCCCCCATGTGGATCTGCGGGCCGGGGAAGAGTTCGCACACCTCGTCCAGCACCGCTTCCAGAAAGCGGTAGGTGCCGGGCAGGGCGGGGTTGAGCACGTTGTCATCGAAATGCTGAACCGAGCGGTAGCGGGAGTGATCCGCCGCTTCCACCAGCAGCTCGGGCAGCGCCTTGATGGCGGCGTGGCAGTGGCCCGGAATGTCGATCTCGGGAATGACGGTGATGCCGAGCTCACTGGCATAGCTCACCAGCTCCTTCACCTCGCTCTGGGTGTAGTAGCCGCCATAGGGCTCGGCGCCGCCGCTCAGCTGGGGGCCGATCGCCAGATCGTAGCCGCGCCAGGCACCCACGTCGGTCAGCGCCGGGAAAGCCTTGATCTCGAGCCGCCACCCCTCGTCATCGGTCAGGTGCCAGTGGAAGCGGTTGAACTTGTAGAGGCTCATCAGCTTGAGCAGACGCTTGATGGTGGCCGGCGTGTGGAAGTGGCGGGCGCAGTCGAGAAAAATGCCGCGAAAGCCAAAGCGCGGGGCATCCTCCAGCGTGACGCAGGGCAGGCTCTCCCCATGTTGCAGATACCACTGGGCCAGGGTCACCAGCCCATGACGCCAACCCGCTTCGTCGGCGGCAGCAATCACCACCTCCTGCGGCGTGATGGTGAGTTGGTAGGCTTCGGGGGCCAGTTTGGCCTCGGTCAGCCTGATTTCTGCGTCGTGATCCTGCTCCAGCGCCAGCGACGTCAGCTCGTTAAAGTGGGCCAGCAGACCCGGTACATCACGGGGGGCGCTGACATGAGCCCGCTCGGCCAGCCGGAAGTTCCCCTCCAGCAGCACCAGATGGGCCGGTTGCGGCACGATTCCGGGCAGGGGCTCGACCTTGGGCAGGTCGGGGCGACTTACCGGCGGGTTCTCCAGTCCGAGATCCTGCTCCGCCAGGGTCACCGGCAGCAGCTGGGCGCCGGTGGTCGCCTCCGGCAAGCTGAGAAAAAAGCCCTGCGGCATGTCGGAGATCTTCTTGATGGGGGCCTGGCGGCAGCAAAAGCGCAGCTCGCGGCTACCTGCATTCGGAACCATCACCTTGTAGCTGCCGCTCTGGCGCTCCAGCTCGCCCCCTTGCAAGGATTCGGGGTCGATATGGCGGGCCAGACAGAAGTGAAGCTTCCATTGATTCTCTGGCAAGTGCGACAGAGTGAAGGTGAACCAGACATCCTCGCCGTCACGTCGGGCGACCTGGGTGTGGATCAGGGGTGTAGACATGGAAAATCCTCTGATTGGGCAAACAGGATGGCGCCATCGAGCGCATCTGCCTGGGGGGGGATCAGGTTGAGCTGGCCGAGACGGGGAGCGAGGCGGGTGCCAATCCCCCCCAGCAGGGCGATCTGTCTGGCACCCAGCTGGGTCATTCCCTCCAGCAGGATCCGCAGCTGTTCGCAGGCTTCGTCCAGCAGCTGATTGGCGAGCTCGTCGCCATCGTTGGCGGCATCGAATACCCAGGGGGCAAAGTGGCCATAGTCCGCCGGAATGGCGCGGGCGGCCCAGCGTACCACTTCGGCCTGATCCCGTTTGAAGCGGTCCATCAAGCGGATGGCGAGGGTGCTGGGGGGCAAAATGCCATCGTGGCAGAGCAGGGATTGCTGAATGGCGCGCAGCCCCAGCCAGGCGCCGCTGCCTATGTCTGAAATGGGGAAGCCGCGGCCGGAGCAGGTGCGGATCTGCCCCTCCTGATAGACCAGCCCCACCGAGCCGGTACCGGCGATCAGAATGGCTCCCTCGCGGCCGCCAAAGGCGCCGAGGCAGGCACCGAAGGCATCGGAGGTGAGCCTGACGCTGGCAAAGGGGAAGGGCATCTTGAGCAGGGCGTGATAGCTGTCGGCCAGCTCGGCGGAGGCGAGCGCCAGCCCGACCCCCATCTGTTGTTCACACTCGATGCCTAGCCCGGCAGCAAGGCGGGCGCTGGCGATGGCGGCCAGCACATTGGCGTGGGCATGGGGGATGCCCAGCTCCAGATTGGAGCCTGCCGCGCGCCCCTCTCCGAGCAGCTTGCCCGCCCGATCCCGAATGCGGGCGCGGGTGTGGGTGCCACCGCCATCGACGCCGACCCAGTACTCAATCATGGCGACCTCCATTTCCCTGCGCACTCTGCCAAGTGATGGCCAGAGCAAACCGGACTGCATGGAGGATCCGCTGTTCTTCCCTGTGCCAGTTATGATCGCTGTACATCTCAATCATGGCGACCTCCATTTCCCTGCGCACTCTGCCAAGTGATGGCCAGAGCAAACCAGGCTGCGTGGGGGATCCACTGCTCGCCCCAGCGCCAGTTCTGATCCAGCCTGTCCTTGTACTCCTCCGGAATAAAGGCCACCTCATTTTCGTCATCGAATCCGGCGGTGATGCCGTTGCAGATGCCCCCCTGCGCGTTGGGATACCCGGCGGTATAGGTGGGGTTGTTGATACCGTGGCCCGCCAGCATGCAGGCGTTGAAGGGGTTTTGCCCGAGGATCCAGTCGAGCTGGCGTTGGCCATAAGTGATTAGCGGCTGGCTCTGGCGGGGGAAGTGGCGGGCGCCAGCAAAGGCCATGGCCGCCAGCGAGGCGAGGCGGGCATTTTCCCCCTGCCACCAGTAACCGGACTCGTTGTTGTGGGGCATAAAGAAGCTGATGCGCGGCGCTTCATCTACCCCTTTCACATATTGGCGGGCGAGGGAGAAGGGGTTGCCCGCACGGGCGCAGAGCGCCAGCTCGGCGGCCAGCGCCTGCTCCACTACGGTGTGTACCCGGGCCTGGTGCCCCTGATCCGGCTCTACGCCCAGATATTCCAGCAGCGCCAGCACCGGCAGACCCGCCTCAGCGGCGTGATAGTAGGGGCGCGAGCCATCCTCGTTGGCCGACCAGTAGTGACCCAGCTCCGGATGAATGCGCTGGCGGGCGCAGAGCTTGCTGGCGCGGACTCTCGCTTCATTGAGCCACTCGGTGCCGAAGGTGCGGGTCAGCTCTACCGCCGCCAGCAGGGCGCAGTAGTCATCGATGATGTTCTCGACCCCGTCATCAAGGTAGGTGAGGTTGTGCTCGCACAGATGCAGGTAGCCGCGTTTGGCTGCCTCGGCGTAGCGGCTGGCATCGACGTCGCCGCTGACGCTCTCGCGGGCGGCGCGGGCCAGCGCGGCGATAGCCATGCCGCCCCCTTGGCGAAAACCCGCCTGCCAGTTGGCGGATTTGATCCCCTGTTGGGTAGCATAGGCACACAATTCGCGCTGGGCGGGATCCTTGCTCCACTTGTCGAACAGGGTCATGTAGAAGAAGCCCGACTCATCCTGCATCCGGCAGAGGAAATCGGCGCCGTGCAGCGCCTCGTCATTGAGCCGCTTGCAGAGGTTCACCCCGTCGATATCGCGGCGGGGGGCCAAGAGTTCGCGGCACTTGAGCAGGGCCCACACCACCATGGGGGTCTGCTGGGGGTTGAGGTAGTTGGCGTAGGAGAGGTGGCTCAGGTACTTGCTCATGTCGCCGCTGGCATCGAACCAGCCGCCGTGCACATCTTTGTGTTGGTCGGTGCCAAACAGGCGGGCGCTGCGGTCGGCCCGATCGAAGGTGCCGCTGGCGCGCTGTCCCTTGAAGTAGTGGATGACGTCCGAGAGACAGCGGCTGGCCAGCAGATCCTGGCCGATGGCAAAGCGGGTGGAGCGGACAATGCCTTGGGCAGTGATCGCCTCCAGCCGATAGTGACCGGGCTCCTTGAAGGCGGAGAAGTCGGCGCGCCAGTAAGCGCGGCCCTGCCAGCCGGGGACGCTGCCAGCCGGTTGCAGCGGGGTTTCAAACAGGATCTGGCCATCACCCTGGCGTTGCAGCCTGACATAGCCGCCGAGATCAGGGGCGGGGGAGGTTTGCAACAGGGCGACCTTGTGTCCGTCGCACTCGTAGCCCACCTGATTGATCAAGAGTTCCATCAAGGTATTACTCCTGTGGTTCACCGCCGGGCGGTGAGGCACATCACGGGGCTGTGGCCGCCCCGTATCGAGGCATGGCCGGACAGGGTTGTCCGGCCGGTCTAAGTCTCACCCTCACTCGTAGAGGTAGCAGCGCACGAAGTGGTTGTCGGCAAGCTTGGTGATGGGGGGCAGCGTCTCCTTGCAGCGGGGCATCGCCTGATTGCAACGCCCGGCAAAGGGGCAGCCACAGGATTCCGGCGTCCAGAGCGGGATCTCCCCCTTGCGGCCCCCCTCCAGCTCGGCGTGGATGCTCTTCTCCGGGTCGGGCACCGCCGAGATGAGCAGCTGGGTGTAGGGGTGCTGCGGGTGGTGCAGGATCTCGTCCACCTCACCCCACTCCACCATGTGCCCCACATACATCACCGCCAGATCTTCCGCCACATAGCGGGCGGTGGCGATGTCGTGGGTGATGTAGAGCATGGAGACGCCGAGCTCGTTCTTCATCTGCTCCATCAGGTTGAGGATGCCGATGCGAATGGAGACGTCGAGCATGGAGGTGGGTTCGTCCGCCAGTACCACTTCCGCCTCCACCGCCAGATTGCGGGCGATGTTGACCCGCTGGCGCTGACCGCCGGAGAGCTGGTGCGGATACTTGGCCGCCGTTGCCTTGGCGGGGGTGAGCCCTACCTTCTCAAGCAGGGCGTAGACCATGTCGGGCAGCTCTTTCTTGTCGATCACCTTGCTGTGCAGCAGCAGGGGGCGGGCGATGTGGTGATAGATGGTGTGGGTCGGATTGAGCGAACCGAACGGATCTTGCCACACCATCTGCACGCTCTGGCGATAGTCCAGCAGGGCGGTGCCCTTGTTGAACTCCTCCAGATCGTGGCCGCGATAGAGAATGCGCCCGGCACTGAGCTTGTACATCTTGGCGATGATCTTGGCGATGGTGCTCTTGCCGGAGCCCGACTCCCCGACCACCGCCAGGGCGCGGCCCCGGTGCAGGTTGAAGGTGATGTCGGAGAGTGCCCGCATCTTGCCACTTTTGATGGCATTGGAGTTGATGGGGAAGTCCTTGTAGAGGTGCTGGACTTCGATGATGGGTGCATCGGTTTTGGCGATTTGCATGACAGACATCCTTAACAGCCAGCGGCCTTGTCCAGATAGATCACGGGATCTTGTTGCAGTCCCTGCTCCTCATAGAGGTGGCAGGCGGTCTGTTGCCCGGGGCGGATCTCGGCCAATCTGGTGTACTCCTGACGGCAGCGATCGTGCACCTTGCCGCAGCGGGCCTGAAAGCGGCAGCCGACCGGCACCTCCAGCAGGTTGAGCGGGGTGCCCGGGATCCCCTCCAGCACCTTCTTCGGCCCGTGCAGGGGGGGGAAGGAGTTGCCGAGCCCTCTGGTATAGGGGTGTAGCGGCGCGGTCAGGATCGCCTTGGAAGGAGCGACCTCCACCAGTTCACCGGCATACATGATGCCGATGCGATCGCAGAACTCCACCATCAGGGAGAGGTCGTGGGTGATAAACAGAATGGAGAAGTTGAACTTCTCTTTCAGGGCATAGACCTTCTGCAGGATCTCCCGCTGTACCACCACATCGAGCGCTGTGGTCGGCTCATCCATGATGAGCAGCTCGGGGTTGAGCGCCATGGCGATGGCGATCACCAGCCGCTGGCGCATGCCGCCGGAGAACTGGTGCGGGTAATCCTTGAGCCGGCTCGGGTGGATATCGACGATGGCGAGCAGCTCCTGGGCGCGCTTGATCGCCTCATAGCGAGTCAGCCCCGGGTTGTGGGCCAGCAGCACGTCGCAGAACTGCTCCTCCATCCGCAGCACAGGGTTCAGGGCGTTCATGGCGGACTGGAACACCACCGACACCTGTTGCCAGCGGTAGGCGCGCAGCCGCTCGTCGTTGTAGTGGAGGATGTTCTCCCCCTTGAACAGGATCTCGCCACCGCTGATGTAGGCGGGCGGCTTGTGCAGCCGGGCCACCGAGAAGGCGACGGTGGATTTGCCGCAGCCCGACTCACCGGCGAGACCGAAGATCTCGCCCTGTCGGATATCGAAGCTCACCGAGTTGACGGCGCGCACGTCGCCATTTTCGGTGATGTAGTCGACGCAAAGATTGCGTACTGACAGCAGGGGATGCTTGTTCATGCTCTCTTCTCCTGTGCTGTGGCAACCGGTGTGGTGACTGGCGCCGCGAGTTTCTTCCAGCGGCTCAACCCTTTGTGGGAACGCAGTTGCGGGTTGGCAATCTCGTCGATGGCGAAGTTGAGCAGGGCCAGACCGGCACCCAGGGTGGCGATGGCAAAGCAGGGGGCCAGGATCTCCCACCAGGCGCCGACCAGAATGGCGCTGGAGGTCTGGGCGTTGTAGAGCATGATGCCCCAGCTCACCACGGTCGGGTCGCCGAGCCCGAGGAACTCCAGGGTCGCTTCGGTGACGATGGCGTAGATGATGGAGCCGATAAAGCTCACCCCTATGATGGAGATGAGGTTGGGCAGGATCTCCACCAGAATGATGCGCCAGGCCGGCTCGCCCAGCACTTCGGCGGCGATGACGAACTCCTTCTCGCGCAGGGCCAGGGTCTGGGCGCGGATCACCCGCGCGCCATAGGCCCACGAGGTCAAGCCGATTATCACGGCAATCACCGTCGGTGACGCCTCCCCGATAAAGCTCGCCAGCACCAGTAGCAAGGGGAGGTTGGGGATCACCAGCACCACGTTCATCAGGAAGGTGAGGCATTCATCCACCAGACCCCCGAAGTAACCGGCGGTGATGCCGATGGCGACGGCCAGGGTGCAGACCAGCAGGCCTGCGCTGAAGCCCACCAGCAGCGAGATACGGGCACCGTTGGTGAACTGGGCCCAGATATCGTGGCCCATGCGGGTGGAACCCATCACGAACTCGGCACTGGGCGGCTGGTGCGGGCGAGCGACCCGTTTGGTCGGCTCGTTGCTGGCCAGAATGGGGGCAAAGATAGCCATCAGTACGAAGGTAACCACGATGGCGAGGCCACAGGCAGCCTTCTTGTTGCCCAGCAGGATTTTCAAGATAGTCGGCATACGCATCTTATTTGCCTCCTGTACGCAGACGGGGATCCAGGAAGACGTAGAGCACGTCCGCCAGGAAGTTGAAGCTGAGCATGGTGATGGTCATGATGAGCAGCTGCCCCTGAATGAGCGGGTAGTCGCGGGCCAGAATGCCCTGATAGAGGGTCAGGCCCAGGCCCGGATAGTTGAAGATCACCTCGGTGATGAGAGAGCCACCGATAACGAAACCGAGCGCCATGGAGAGGGCGGTGACGCTGGGCAGAATGGCATTGCGGGCGCCGTAGTTGAAGATCACCCGGTTGCTGGAGAGCCCCTTGGCCTTGGCCATGGTGATGTAATCCTCGCCGAGCAGGTTGATCATGTTGTTGCGCATGGTGATGAGAAAGCCCCCCACCTGCACCACGGCCAGGGTCAGCACCGGCATGATGGCGTGGGTCATGATGCTCTTGATGTGCTCCCAGCCAAAATCGGCTTTTATCTCGGGGCTGTAGGCGTAGCCGATGGGCAGCCACTCGAGGCTGACCCCGAACAGGAACAGGGCAAGCAGGGAGACCACCACAGGCGGAATGGCCTGCATCACCAGGGTGAGCGGGGAGAGAATGCTGTCCATCCGGCCGCCGCGATACCAGGCGGCGAAGATGCCGACGATGGAACCGAGGGAGAAGCTCAAAATGGTGGAGGTGCCGACCAGAAACAGGGTCCAGCCGATGGCACGGCCCAGCACGTCAGAGACCTGCTGCGGGTAGAAGCGCACCGAGGTGCCGAGATCCCAGGTGAAGACACTCTTCACATAGGTGAGAAACTGGGTGCCGATGGGGCCGTCGACAAAGCCGAAGGTGGCTTTGAGGGCTTCCAGGGCGGCGGGTTCCATCATGGCGCCAGCACGGGCAAACATCACGGAGACAGGATCCCCTGGCATGGCACGGGGTAACAGGAAGTTGATGGTGGCGGCTACCAGAAAGGCAACCAGGTAGAAGGAAAAGCGTCTCAGTATGAATCCCATGATAGTACCTTTTACTGCAAGTCTGCCCCGCGTCGGGTATAGCTACCCCAACCCCGGCGGTGCCGGGCAAGAAGGGGATTAACGGGGAAGATGGCCCCCCGCAGGGGGCCGGGATTGTTTAGCTGTTTGGCTTGAGGGACAACACGTGCAGCAGACGCTCAGGGGTATCCGGGTGGAGCTGAGGTTTCGCTACCGGGTTATCAGCACTGAACCAGCCGTTGAAGCGCTTGGTGCTGTACTCATACCAGGTCGGGTTGTTGAAGACCGGAATGATGGTCTGGTTGGCACCAACACGATCCTGGATGGCGAACATGATCTCCTTCTGCTTGGCCGCATCGGCGGTCTGGGTGAAGTCATCGATCAGCTTGTCGAGTTCGGGATCCTTGTAACGGGGCGCGGCGAAGCGGTTGCCACGGTCACCCATGTTGCGGGAGTGGAATGCAGTCTCGAAGTACTTGTGCGGGTTGGCACCGGCAAAGTAGCCCTGCAGCGCCACGTCGAAGTTGCCAGTGATCAGGTTCTCGGTCCAGACGGTCGCTTCCGGGGTGGCGGTCTTGGCGTTCAGCCCCAGCGCCTGCAGCCCTTCTACACCGATCTGAACAGTGTTGACCCAGTCGGTCCAACCGTTCGGTACCAGCACCTTGAACTCGATCTTTTTGCAGCTAGGCGTGTCGAGGAACTTGTCGCCGTCACAATCCTTGTAGCCTGCCTCTTTGAGCAGTGCTTTGGCTTTCTCCAGGTCGAACTTGTTGTACTGGCCGTACTTCTTGTCCACTTCCGGGTTGTTCCAGGCGTCAAACGCCTTGCCCAGACCTGACGGGTACTCGTTGACGGTGGGGTAGCCGTAGCCCGCGATATCCACCATGGATTGTCTGTCCATCGCCATGGAGAAGGCGCGGCGGAAGTTGATGTCGTTGAAGGCTTCGTTATTGCCCGGGTGCTTGGTCTGGAAGTTGACGTTGAACGCCACGGTACCAGAGGCCGGGAACCAATATTTGTTGTTCTTCGGATCGTTACCGACGTAGAGGCGCTCGATATCCGGTACGAAGGAGCCGAACCAGTCGATGTCCCCCTTCATGACCGCTGCCAGCACCTGGTCGTTGGTGGCCAGCTGTGGCATGCGGATACAGTCGATAGCGAGGTTGGCGTTATCCCAGTAGTGCGGGTTGCGGCACTGGGTATAGAGCTGGGCGGAGAAGTTGTCCACTTCGGTGAAGGGACCGCTGCCGACCGGCTTGTCATTGGTGAAGGCAACCGGATCTTTCACCGATTTCCACTGATGCTCCGGCACGATAGGCACCAGCACCAGATCGTTCACCACGTTGGTGTTGACCTCGGTCAGGTCGAATTTGACCTTGTTGGGGGCCAGCTTCTCGACGCTCTTGATCTGGGTCCAGATTGAGCGCTCATCCAGCGCCTTGTTGGCCTTGACCAGATTGAAGGAGAAGAGGATGTCATCGGCATCAAAGGCTTCGCCGTCAGACCACTTCACGCCATCACGCAGATCGAAGGTGACGGATTTCAGGTCATCGCTGAACGCATAGTTGGTGGCCAGACGATAGACGGGTTTGCCCCCTTGCATATCGTTGAAGATCACCAGCGGTTCATAGATGAAGTGACGGGTGGTGTGCAGCAGGCCCGCTTGCAGGAAGGGGTTGAAGTTCTTGACCCAGGCGGTTTCCTGCTGTGCGACCATGGTCAGCACGGTTTTATTGTCTGCGGCCATGGCGTTACCGGCGGCACCGGCAAGCATCATGGTTCCCAGCATTACAGCGGTAGAGATTTTGGATACTTTGGCAAGCATATGTTTTCCTTTCTTATTTTTTGGCATTCCCGAGGGTTCGCCTTGTTTTGTGTGAGCACCGGTTTCGCATGCTGATGAAATCGGCCCTCTGTGTTGGTCAGGTGTCTAACCTTTGTCGTTCTGTTTTCCAACGCCTTAAGCAAACCAGAATTAACAGGAAAACAACAACTATTGATTTCGTTGTTTTCGTAAAAATTGACAGCGTTACGTCAATCTCGTCAAAATCGATTTTTATCTGTTTAAAATCATAAGTTTGCGTTATTTGCTCTCGCGTAAGAAGTGGTTGTGAAAATGGCGTATATGACAAATTTGTGAATTGGATCTGCTCTCGGTTTCGGGGTTGTGCGGGGCTTTGTTTTGCGCAAAAAGAAACCAGATGGCCAATTGTGATCCGGCGCCCGTTCAGGGCGCCGTGTCACGGCTTGCGGTTGGCGAGTTGACGCAGGGTTTGGGCGCTGTGCTGCAACTGCTGGCGCTGGTGGTCATTGAGCGGGCAGTGGCCCAGCACATACTCGGTGGTGGCCACCACCGTCTTCCAGCGTGGTGACTTGGGCAGGGTGTCCAGACTCAGGTATTTGTCGAGGGTACGGGTCTGCGGGCTGGATCTGTCCATATAGACCCGCCACAGCTTGCTCTTCTCTGCCAGCACGATTTTGCCCTTGCCAGTCCCCTGCTGCCAGGCATCCAGGGTGAGCTGCATGGTCTCTACCAGCGCCCGGCGCAGCGGCTCGTCATCCTGCTGGCGAATGAGGTCGTCCGCCAGCGAACGGAACTCGCCGCCAAGGCGGCTCAGCTCGCCCAGCAGCTGTTCATCTTCGATGATGGCTTGCCGCGAGAGGTTCTTGAGGGCGTTCTCCAGCGCCATCACCCGGTGCTCATCCTGACGCAGCTCGGTACTCAGAGTGAGGGCGAAAGCGGCTTGTCCTCCGAGCGCGATGGGCAGGGCACGGGCGTGGAGTACGTCCTTCTGCCCGGCCACCAGAAACTCCAGATTGTGTTCCCGCTCGTTGGCAAGGTCGGGCCACTGCTGTTGCAGCGGGGTGGTGAGCCACTCATTGAGGGGCTGCCCCTCCATGGCTTCCGGCTCCTGTCCCAGCAGGCGCGCCAGCACCCGGGAGGCAAACAGCACTGTGCCCTGCTCGTCGATAAAGATCATGGGATCGGCCCCTTCGCCGAGCAGGGCCAACAGCCGCTGCTGATCCTGATGGAGCCGATCCTGCAGGGTGAGGCGATGTTCGATCTCCTGCTTCAACAACCGGTTTTCTACCAGCGAGGCCCGTCCCGCCTTGGCTTCCAGCAGTGCCTTGACCCTGGCAAACAGCTCCTCCTTGCAGAAGGGTTTGACCAGATAGTCGTTGGCACCGGCCCCGAAGCCCTCCTCGATATCCTTGGGCTGGTTGAGGGCGGTGAGCAGCAGCACCGGCAACATATCTTTCGGGTGTTGCTGGCGCAGGCGACGGCAGACGTCAAAACCGGAGAGGGTCGGCATCATCACATCGAGCAGGATGAGGTCCACCGGCTCCTCGGCCAGCTTGGCCAGCGCATCGTGGCCGTCGCTGCTGGGCAGAATGCGGTAGCCGCAGGGCTGCAGCAGATGGCGCAGGATGTGCAGGTTGATGGGCTCGTCATCCACCACCAGAATGAGCGGCGCACCCTCGGGGGGAGAGGGCAGATCGTCGCTCTCCCAGTCCGGCAGGATCAGCGGTTGCTGGCGCACCAGCTGATGCTCGATCTGGCGGCTGCCCTGGGTCAGATTGGCCGCTTTGCCGGTGGCAAGGGGCAGGGTAAAGGCGAAGGTAGAGCCAACGCTCGGCTCGCTCTCGACAAACAGCTCGCCCCCCATCAGGTGCACCAGCTGGCGGGTGATGGAGAGGCCAAGGCCGGCCCCCTGTTTGCTCACCTCCGGGCTTATCTGCACCAGTGGCTCGAAGATGTGCTCCAGATGATCGGGGGCGATGCCGATGCCGGTATCCGTGACCTTGATGCGCAGGAAGTTGTTCTCGACGATGGCACTGAGCACCACCTTGCCCTGCGGCGTGTACTTGATGGCGTTGCCCACCAGGTTGTAGAGCACCTGCTCGAGCCGCTGCTCATCGGCGAGCACCGGCGGCAGTTCGGCCGGGCTGATATCCACCAGAGTGAGGGGTTTGGCCTGCACCAGATGCTGGCAGAGATCCAGTACCAGCCGGATAACGCCCTTGGACGAGACGGGCTGGGGGTGGATCTCCAGCTGGCCGTAGCGCATCTGGTGGTAGTCCAGCAGATCGTCCACCAGGCGGGCCAGGCCGTCGGCGCTCTTGATAATGAGGCCGAGCTGCTTTTGCTGCCCTTCGGTCAAATCCTGCTGGCTGGCGAGCATTGACTCGGCCATGCCCTTGATACCGTGAATGGGGGTGCGCAGCTCGTGGGAGGTGTTGGCCAGCAGTTCATCCTTGAGCTTGTCTGCCTGCTGCAGGCTGAGGTTCTGCTTGTGGGTCAGCTTGACCTGCTGTTGCAGCTCTTGGGTCTGCTGTTCGATCAGTTCGATCTTGTCCTTCACCGAGCGCTGCATATGGCGAAACGCTTCGGCCAGCCGGTCGATATCATCGCCGGTGCGCTCGATGGCGATGGGGTGATCCAGCGCGCCGTCGGCCACCTGCTCGGCTGCTTCGGTCAGGGAGCGCAGCGGCGCCGTGATAGAGTGGGAGAGCCAGCGGGAGAAGAGGATCAGTAGCAGTACCGAGCCCGCACCCAGCACAATCACCAGGGTTTCCAGCTGGCGGATCGGGGCATAGGCTTCCCGGGTGGAGATCTCGGCGATAAAGGCCCACTCGGTATCGAACACCTTCACCTGGGTATAGGCGGCCAGCACCTCGTCATCCTGGTAGGAGCGAAACAGACCGACCCCCTGCTCGCCGGAGAGGGTCTTGGTGATAAGGGGGGTTTGCAGTGGTCGGAAGTTGGGACTGAAGCTGTTCTCGACGCTGAACTCCGGCGCCAGCCAGGCATTGGCACGCATCCGCTTGTCGGGGCCTACCAGGATGGTTTCACCGGTTTTGCCGAGCCCTTCACGCTCCGCCATGATCTGGTTGAGCTTGTCCGGCAGCAGCTCGAATATGACCACACCACGCACATAGTCGTACTGCATCACGGGGGCCGCCAGGTAGGCGACCACCTGCCCGGTCAGTTCGTTGCGGCCAAAATCGGTGAACTCGAAGATCTGTTGCGGCTTCTGACCTCCGTCGAGGCGGCGCTTGATCTTGGCGAAGGTCTGGCCCAAGCCGCTGCTCTGATAGGTGCCGGAGAGCAGATTGGTGGCAAAGTTAGGGTGCTTGGTGACCGAATAGACCACATCACCGTTAAGATCCACCAGAAAGATGTCGCTGTAGTTGGACTTGCGCACCATATCGGCATAACCGCGATGAAAACGCTGGTGCACCCGGTCATACATCTCGTCGGCGAGGATAAGCGCCGTGATGGAGGGTTCGATCTCCACCTGACTGTCCGGTTTGCGCAGTTGATCCCAGGAGCCGGGCAGATAGCGTGCCTGAGCACGGCTGCGGGCCTCCTGCGGCGTGGTGCCCAACTTCTCGAAGGCGCCGGTAAAGCCATAGAAACGGCCGATACTGTTGCCGGCAAAATCCTGCTGGGAGAAGTTGATGATCTGCTCTTTGAGGTTGTTGAAGTAATCCTCGAGCTGACTCTTTTTGATATTACGGACGGAGACCAGATGGTTGGAGGTCTGGGTGGTGAGATCCTTGCCGTGGCTATAGAGGAAGAAGAGGGTGATGACCAAAAATGGCACCATACCCAACATGAAAAAAGCCAGCATTAACTGCGGCCTGAGCCCACGAAGCGTGAAGATCCCTTTCATCTTGTGATTTTCAATTGAGAATCCGGTTATTAAGCCGCTCAAGTCTCGAACGAAAGCGTAATCATTTCAACGACTTTATCCCAAATTCGCTTGGTGGGTCACAGCTGGCTGGAGAAAAATGCAGCAAGGCGTTTAAACCCTGAGCAAACAAACTGCATCAGGGCTTAAATTGCGAAAAAGGGGTTGTGCTGGCGCTCGTGGTACGTATAATGCGCCTCGTTGTCAGGAAACTGGCACGAAAGCAGTAACGCGGGAATAGCTCAGTTGGTAGAGCACGACCTTGCCAAGGTCGGGGTCGCGAGTTCGAGTCTCGTTTCCCGCTCCAATTTTCCATCGCATCAACGATGGAACTCACTTTCAAGACAATCAGTCTTGTCAGCATGGCGCGTTAGCAAAGCGGTTATGCAGCGGATTGCAAATCCGTTTAGTCCGGTTCGACTCCGGAACGTGCCTCCATATTCTATCTGTTTATCTCAATCATCACTCTTCGAGCTGAGCCTTGGTCAGTATCCTTGCTGTACCAGTAACTGCTCGCAGCCAGCCTGTTTCCACTCGCGCTCGAGATAGTGGCTCACATCCGCCATGTTTTGCCCCCGATATTGAAACTGCACCTCGGCACTGTGCTGGTTGAGATCCGCAATCCGTTGCTTCAGGCTGCCGCATTGCCACAGGCTGACGGTGGGCACGCCCCGTTCGGCCAGCACGATGGCATCTTCCCGATTCAGTTGCCACTCCTCCAGTTGTGCCCGTGTCAGGGCAACCATCAACACCAGCAGTGCCACTTCAGGTAGTTTCATGCGTGTCTCCCTACTGCATGTTTTTCCCCTGATAACTGTGGCAAAGCGCACGATTTTCGCAAGTTTGTTAATTGTTGGTTAATAACGTAACATTATTTCAGTGATTACCGTTTTTTGCGGTTTTTTAGCAAAAAATACACCTGGCATGTAGTAATCCTACATGTAGTGGGGTAATATTTGCTCAGTGGTCTTACCAGTAAGGAGTTGCATTATGTTTCACCCCTTTTCCCTGACTCAGATTATTATGCGTCGCATTTATGTATTGCTGGTGGGCATTCTGGCTTTTCCCGTGATGCTATTTCGCAGCGATCGTGCACGCTTCTACAGCTATTTGCACCGGATCTGGAACAAAACCAGCACCAAACCGGTTTGGCTCAAAATGAGCGAGCGTGGCGAGCGGATCTTCTACTAAATCCCATTCGCACGATCTGGTGCAAAAAATAGGTGTAAAAAAGAGACAGCATTGGCTGTCTCTTTTTTTATCTGCTGGTCTGGAGCCCTCTCTTCCGGCCATCCGCCCGTCTGTGGGGGGGGAGTGTTTAATGCGTATATCGTGACTGGTGCTATCCGCTCACAGTAGTTGTGACCGGATCGCTTGGCGGTGCTCGTTCTCTACACACCGGACAAGGGAAGTGTTGGCCGAATGGCAAGGGGGCTTATCGCGAGGTGAAATCTGCAGGAGGCCGAAGGCAAAATGCGGGTCTGAAGAATGGGAAGCAGTAATGCACCGTTTAGTCGAGCGAGCAAGATGATGAAGGCCGCACTGAATGAAGTCAGAGCGTGGCGTTCGTTGTGTTAACAGTGTGGGGTCAGACATATGCATCAAGCGTACATAGAGAAAGTGCTTTGAGGAATTGGGGTTGGCATTGCTGCAGGCGTAGCATAGAGAGCGCTTGAGTTAACGTGAACACGCAGTATGCGGGACCTCATCCAAGATGTGGTAAGCGTGTGGTAGTTGGAGACTCTCCTGCTTGAGCTGCAGAACCGCTTATCAGCAGTAGATTGGTTGGTTTAATCCGGTGAGATGACAACCTGGTTGCGCCCCTGGCCTTTGGCCTGATAAAGGGCCCGGTCTGCCATCATCAGCAGATAGTCTATGCTCTCTTGCCCCTTCATGGTGGCACACCCCAGACTAATGGTGAGAGAGATCCAATCCCCTTGCCACGATAACTTGGTGGTGCTGACATGCTGGCGCAGCTGCTCGGCACGACGTGCCGCCTGTTCAATGGTGCAACCCGGCAGGATCAGCAGGAACTCCTCCCCGCCCCAGCGGGCCAGACTCTCTCCCGGTAACAGCTGGTCGGCCATGGTGTGGGCGACAGAACAGAGCACGGCATCCCCCGCAGGATGGCCGAAAGTGTCATTAACCTGTTTGAAATGGTCGATATCTCCCAGCACTACCGAAAGGGGCTCACCTTGCAACCAAAGGGCCTGCAGCTGTTGCTGGGCGCCACGCCGGTTGGTCAGTTCGGTGAGGGGATCGGTGCAGGAGAGGCGGCTCACCTCTTCCACCATGCACTGCAGGTCGTGGATATCGCGAAAGGTGATGATATGGCCATCCGGGATGGCATCGGCTCCCAGCTGGGCAGTGACGATAAACCAGCGCGATTGACCGCTTTTGCAGCGGATCAGCGCAGGCATCTCGGCGACCTCCAGTCCTTGCGACAAACTCTGTTCTACCTGGGAGTGCCAGGAGTCAATGATGGTGCGGCGATACCCTTCATCCGGGTAGGCGACCTGAAACCAGGAGGCCATGTCAGGCAGATCGTCTAGGTTGTAGCCCAGCTGCTCAATAAAGGCTTTATTCAGGAAGCGGTGGCGCCGCTGCGGGATCATGTCGGGTGAGCCGCCATCGTGACGGGCAATGGATTCTGACACCAGAATAGGCAGCGGGATCACATCGAAGGAGCGAAACAGCATCTGCTGCAGTTGTTGGTCATCCATGGGCAAAACTCGGCTCCCTGCTCACCCTTTAACCTGATTACATTAAGTGAAGGCGTGTTGCCGGTAAACTCATTTATTGCAGTTGCAGTTGCAGGGCATGGAGATAAGCTGGACCCTGCCGAGGGGTCTGATGTTGGTCGATTTTCAGGTGTCTGATTGCCATAAAATAACAAAGCCGCTTCTATCTGGAGCGGCTTTTTCGTTAGGTCATGGCTATACGCAATCAGGCTGGCTGCTTGCCATCTTCTGCGGGCGGCGGCAGGGCGGCGGAGTTGGACTCCACCTTCTGCTCTTCGCCCTGCATGTTCTTGATATAGACATCCATCTGGTTGAAGGCGATCTCGATGCCGTTCTCGCGGAACAGCTGGTCGATCTTGCGGTTCAACTCGTCCACTGCCGGGTTGCGATCACCCAGTTCGCTCACGAAGAAGCGCAGCTCGTGATCCAGGGTGCTAGCGCCAAAGGTGAGGAAGTAGACGATAGGAGCCGGGTCTTTCAAGACGCGGCTGTTCTCTTCCGCAGCCTGTTTGAGCAGGGTACGGGTCAGCTCCAGATCCGAGCCATACGCCACGCCCACCCGCACGATGACACGGGTGACGGTATCACTCAGCGACCAGTTGATCAGCCGTTCGGTCATCAGCTGCTGGTTAGGGATAATCACCTCTTTGCGGTCGAAGTCAGTCAGGGTGGTGGCGCGAATGCGGATCCGCGAGACGGTACCGGAGAAGGAGCCGATGGTGACGGTGTCACCGATCCGCACCGGACGCTCGAACAGGATAATGATGCCGGAGACGAAGTTGGAGAGGATCTCCTTCATGCCGAAACCGATACCGACCGACAGACCACCCGCTACCCACTGCAGCTTGTCCCACTGCACGCCCATCATGGAGAGAGCAGTCAGGGAGCCGAAACCGATCAGCAGGTAGTTGAGCATGGTGGTGATGGCGTAGGCGGTACCCTGAGCCAGATTGAGCTTGGAGAGCACCAGCACCTCCAGCAAGCCCGGCAGGTTGCGCGCCAGTGACCAGGCACCGCCGAGCATCAGGAAGCCGATCAGCACGTCACTCAGGCTGATGGGGAACTGCATGGCGTTGGCGCCGCTGCCTTCACTGCGGTACCAGAGCTCTATGCTGTCGAGGTAAGAAAAGACAGCCACCAGATCTGACCAGAGCCAATAGAAGGCGACGCCGAAGATCAGCAGCAGCACGGTACGGGTCAGACGCAGTGACTGTTGGCTGACATCTTCCAGAGCCATAGGTTGTTCTTCGACTGACTCGCCACCTTCCGCATCTTCCGAAGATTTGTGCTCACGTTTGGCCACGGCGCGGCGATAGGCCAGACGACGAGCGGCCAATTCCAGACCACGCAGGGCGGTGCGGTAGACCAGGCTCCAGATAATGATGAGGTAGAAGGATTCAATCAGCCGACCGGTCAGCTTCAGCGCGGTATAGTAGTAACCGAGCACCGCCAGCACGATCAGTGCTACTGGTGCCAGTGCCAGAGCGATAGCAATCAGCGACTGCTGCATGCTCGCCTCGCCCTTGATGCGGGCGCGGGAGATAGGAAACACCAGATAGGCAGCCACTCCCAGCAGGGTCAGAGTCATGGCCTGACCGATGACATCATTACCCAGGGTAGAGGGTTCAACCACCGCCTTGGTCGCCAGCATGATGAGCGGTAGCAGCGGCAGCCAGAGGTAGCGCATGCTGGTGTGCTTGGCCTGCAGCTCCGCTTTCGGGATCCGGAAGTGGGTCTCGGCGATGCCACCCGGGCGCATGACGGCCAGGTAGACGCTGAACACCAGATGACCCAGAGCCAGATTGATGGTGATCTGGAACATCAATTTGGGGCTGAGCAGACCGCTATAGCTGAGCAACAGGCCGCCAGCCAGAATAAACAGGCTGCCCGGCAGACGCTGCAGCACGGTGTAAAAGAGAGCGACAGGAGTGTGCCACTGGTTGTCCTGACGGAAACGACCAAGGTCTTTGGCTATTTTCTTCTGATGTTCGGCAAGGGTAGGGCGTTTCCACATCAGCAGACCGCCAATCAGCAACAGCGGGAAGGCGAGCAGGGAGATCCCCAACAGCTCTTCGCGCCAGCGTGTCCAATCCGGTTTCAATACCCAGTCGGAGGCTTGTTTATAAGCCTGTGAAGGCCAATTGATAAACCACTTGCTGTCGATGGGCTTGTTGCTGCTTACCCAGAAGATGTGCTGTTGCAGGGTAAATTCGATGGCCGCATGGGTACGAGCAAGTTGCTGCTGAGTCAGCTGCAGGCTGATGGCGTTGGTAAGCTGGCTGTCGAGCTGGCGGTTAAGCTGGTCGAGCAGATTGATACGGGTATCGAGCAGTTTGGCAAGGCTGGCCTTGTCTTCTTCGCTGACCGGCTCCCTGCTGCTGGCGATCAAGTTGTCCAGATAGAGGTTCTTCTGAAACAGCTGGTCACGCTGCTGGCTCAGTTCAAACTGGGCCAGATGGAGATCGGCGATCTGCTCTTCCAGGTTCTTGACGGCAGTGGTCGGTGCCGCTTCCAGCTGCTGGTAGAGCTGATAGAGGATGCGTGACAGCAGCAGGTTTCCCTTGAGCATCTGCACCTGTTCATTGAGGTTGCGCTCGGTCTGGATGCCGCGCTCCAGCCAGCTCTTGGCTTGCAGGTTTTTCTGCACCAGGGCGTTGAGGCTGCTGGTGACGCTAATGAGCTGCTGGCTGAGCTGGTGGTTAAGCTCCTGCTCTCTTTGCACTAGCGGGCTGGATTGGGTGGCGACTAGCTCACCGGTCTGCTCGGCCGTTTTTTCGGTGTCGCCAAGGCGCTTGGCACTGCTCTGATCCTGCAGCAGCTGCAGTTTCTGCTCTTCGCTGGCCAGACGGGTACTCTGGTAGTCGCGTTGTTTGATCGCCAGATCCTGCATGCTGGTACGGTTGTCCAGCTGCTTTTGCAGATGGGCCAGTTGCAGGTCGAGCAGAGCATGCTCGGCACCGAGCTTCATCTTCTCGGCGACGGAGACGTTTTCACCCGCGTTGAGGCGGTTGCGGATCTCCTGACTGCGCTGATAGGCCCGGCTCATGCTGGTCTGGGCACGCTCCGGCAGGGTTTGCAGGCTGGTGAGCTGGCTGGCGATGGTGCCGAGGGCCTCCTGGGCCGCCTGCATATTGGCCAGTACTTCCGGTTGACGAGCGTCTAGCTCTGCCAGGCTCATGCTGGCGTATTCGTCTTTGATCTGTTCGGCGCTCTTGCCCTTGGTCAGTGCATCAAGCTTGGCGCTGATCTCTTTGAGTTCGGTGGGCAGGTTGCGAAGCCGTTGGGCTTGGGTCTTGGCCTTCGCCTCTTCCTTGTCGATGCTGTCGAGCAGGGCGAGGGTTTCGGTCAGTAACTTCTGCTCCGTCAGCTGACTGGTGGTCAGGGTCTCTGACTTACCCAGACCATCCAGTGCTCGTTGCACTGCGCTGCGGGAGGGGACATCTTGCGCCATGGCTTGCGAGACGCAGAGGCTGGCGAGGAGGCAGAGTAGCGGCAACAGGGTGGCCGAGACGCTTTTAAAACGTATTGAGGGCATATAACTTCCGGGCTATTACGCGATATTCGGGAGATTTCCCGCATAGATTAAATTCGCGTGGATTCTAACACCGGGCTTGTCAGGTAAGCAGGGGGGAGGGACAAAAAAAACGGCGCCCGCAGGCGCCGTTTTCAACTCGTTCAGCTCTGATTAAAGAACGTGAACAGAAGCGGTGTTGGTGGTGCCGCTCGGTACCAGAGCACCGGAGACCATCACAACAACGTCACCTTTCAGACCCATGCCGATTTCCAGCGCGGCTTCTTTACCGATGCGATAGAAATCGTCGGTAGAGGCGATGCTGTCAACCACGTGAGCAACCACACCCTTGGTCAGAACCAGTTGGGCAGCAGTTTTCTTGTTGGTGGTGATAGCCAGGATCCAGGCTTTCGGGAAGTACTTGCGAATGGCCTTGGCAGACTTGCCGCCTTCGGTAGCGACCACGATCAGCGGGGCGTCCAGCTTCTCGGAGGTCTCTACGGCGCCTTTACATACGGCTTCGGTGATGCGCAGCTTGTTGCTGTCGTTGGCAGCAGACAGGTTGGACGGCATCACGGCATCGGTACGCTCGCAGATGGTGGCCATGATGGTCACGGCTTCCAGCGGGTACTTACCCTTGGCGGATTCACCGGACAGCATGACTGCATCGGTACCGTCCAGGATGGCGTTCGCTACGTCGCCAGCTTCGGCGCGGGTCGGACGCGGGTTCTTGATCATGGAGTCCAGCATCTGGGTGGCAGTGATAACCACTTTGCGGGCTTTGTTACACTTGGCGATGATCATCTTCTGGGCGAAGATCACTTCTTCAACCGGGATCTCTACACCCATGTCGCCACGCGCAACCATGATGCCGTCGGAAACAGCCAGGATCTCGTCGAAGTTGTCCAGACCTTCCTGGTTTTCGATCTTGGAGATGATCTGGATGTTCTCGCCACCGTGAGCTTTCAGGTGCTCACGGATTTCCAGCACGTCTTCTTTTTTGCGGATGAAAGAAGCTGCAACGAAGTCAACGCTCTGCTCGCAACCGAAGATCAGGTCGCGCTTGTCTTTCTCGGCCAGGGCCGGCAGCTTGATGGAGACGCCCGGCAGGTTAACACCTTTGTTCTCGCCCAGATCACCGTTGTTCAGCACTTTACAGACCACTTCGCGCTCGGTGATTTCGATAACGTCCAGACCGATCAGGCCGTCATCAACCAGGATGCGGTTGCCGACGCGCAGATCGTTGGCGAAACCCGGGTAGGTTACGGCCACTTTGTCTTTGTTGCCAACCACGGTCTGGTCGGTGGTGAAGGTGAAAGTCTGGCCGGCGACCAGCGCAACATCGTTGCCGCCTTCCAGCTTCATGGTACGGATTTCCGGGCCCTTGGTGTCCAGCAGGATAGCAGCGTGCTTGCCGGTCTCGGCCATCACAGCGCGCAGGTTGCTGATGCGGCCGCCGTGCTCGGCGTAGTCACCGTGGGAGAAGTTCAGGCGCATGACGTTCATGCCGGCGTCCAGCATTTTGGCCAGCATTTCTTTGGATTCGGTCTTCGGACCGATGGTGCAGACAATTTTGGTCTTTTTCATGTCAATCTTCATGGTTAAGGAATTTCCGCCGAGCAATATACACCAGTTTTTGGAATCTTTTTATGATCCAGAAACAACGTTTTGACCAGATAACGTTTTCTTTTCAGGGATAACGTTTTCCTGTGAGTCACATTTTAGAGCATACGGCTACAGGTTTAGGCTGAAGGGATACAAATGTTGCCATCTGTGGTTGTTTGGCCGGGTGGCGGTTCAAATGTTGTAAAATGACCACCCGCCCGCTGTCACCGTCTTGTCACCGGCTTGCGCAAAAATGTTAGTTCATTGGCGCACGGGTGAAGGGGGGCGGCATGAAAAACAGCGATGAAACCGGATGGGCTCTGCTCTTGCTGGGCACCGCCCTGCTGCTGGTTCAGACACTGCCAGCCCGCTACTGGCCTGATAATGCCGGTCTGCTGGCGATCTTCTCCCATCCGGGGAAAGGGGAGGCGGCCGCCGAGGTTGTGGTGTGGCGAGAGTGGCAGGATCACAGTGCCGCGACCCGCATGGCGCTTCGTGCAGCCCGACCGCAGCCGGAAGCGACGCAGCCTTGATATCTATTGCTGCTTACCGGTCGTGAAGGCGTGAAATTATCAACCATTGGTTGATAGTGCTTATCTATCTCGTTGGATTGTTCACCTTTCATGGCGGGGGGATAATCGATTCCAACAGCGATATCCCCTCCGGTATCGCCCCCTGATACCTGGTTGGAGTCTGTTTTATGTCCCTCGCCCCCGTCTGGTTTATCTCTCACGGCGCACCGGATCTGGTGCTGCGTGAGCAACCCGCCACCCGCTTTCTGCGAACCCTGCGTCTGGGTGAGCTCAAGGGGCTGGTGGTCATCTCCGCCCACTGGTTCAGCCGCGAGTTGCAGCTCAACGTCGAGCCCAAACCGGCCTTGATGTACGACTTTTACGGCTTTCCCGAGCCCCTCTACCGGATGCGCTGGCCTGCCAGCAGCCCCGAGTGGCTGCAACAAGGAGTGAGCGAGCAACTGGCACTGGCGGGACTGACTGCTACCCCGGTGCGGCGCGAGCTGGATCACGGGGTCTGGTCGCCGCTCTCCCTGATCGACCCGGAGAGCGAGATCCCGCTGGTGCAGATCTCCATCCCCGCCAGCTTCACCCCGGCCCAGTTGTGGCAGTTGGGAGAGGTATTGGGGGCGCTGCGCAGTGAGGGGATTGGCATCCTCGCCTCCGGCGCCATCACCCACAACCTGCGGGCGCTGGGGCCGGAAGACTCGCCGGTGCCGGAGTGGGCCAGCCAGTTTGTCGACTGGCTGGAGCAGAAGATGGCCGATGAGGATCGGCTGGTGCTGCTTGATTATCGACAACGAGCCCCCGGCGCGGTGGAGTCCCATCCCCATGACGATCACCTGCGTCCGCTCTTTGTGGCGTTGGGGGCGGCTGATGGTGTGGCACCCACCCGGCTGCACGAAAGCTGGGATGGCGGCAGCCTCTATATGGGCGCCTACCGCTTCGGTTGAATGAATATTGAGCGTTATAGAGTTATTGGGTTAATCAGCATTTCTTTATTGAAAATGTGAGAGATGAAAATTTGTGCAAGTTATCAGCGAACGGCTTAACAATAAATTATAATAACAGGAATGACAATTGCTGATCAATATGCATTCTGTTGTGCCGGATATCCATTTTTTGTATGGCAATATATCGGTGATATGCAGATTTATTACTGAGAGATATCGTTTTCTATAGTTTAAAACTTTATGAAATTGTGAATTTGCTGTTTTCGTTAATTACAGGTAAAAGATTCCTCTTGTCTTTTCGTGAGGCAAGATTCTTTTAGTTTTTGATGGAAACGGGTATGACATATCGGATGTTACTTTTTGGCACGGCCGCCATACTGTTATCACCGCTGGCGATCGCCGATGACAGATCTTCACAGAAAGCGTCACCATGGAGTGGTCTGCTGGAAGCTGATTATACGAGCAACTTCTATAAAAGGGGCTCTTACCATGAAGCGAGGACAGTTGGTCTAACGGGTATTGTTGATTACAAATTTGTCAATGATAGCAAGTTGAGCGTTAACTTGGCTGGTTTCCACTCGCTGGATAACCCGCAAGGGCAATATTGGCGTGATGGTTGGCTTAAGTATGGTCATTCCAGACTACTTGAACTGAATCGCTGGGCCACATTAGGCATGGATGGCAGCATACGCATGCCGATGTCTGAGCAGAGTAAAAAAGATGACTTGCACACCTCTCTGAGGGTTGCCGCACCTCTAAAGATTGATCTCGATTCGCTGCTGACCTCGCTTGAATTTACCTGGCAACCCAGGTTGATGAAGAATTTCCATGAGTACAAAACTCGGGGTGGCCAAACCCTGAAGGAGTGGACGTTGGAGAATTTACTGAGTCTTGACTATGCCCCTTGGGAAAAATGGTCTTTTAATCTCAGTATGATTTTAAATAGCCACTGGACGTACTCTGGAAACCGTAAAAAGGATGACTATATTCATTCGGAGAGTCTGTTCTACGAGTTTAATAAGTCATGGTCAGTAGGATTGATGTACTCCAACACCGGCATTGTCTATGACCTTGAGCGAGGTGCAACAGGCTCCGTCTCGCTATATGACAAGCAAAATTCAACCTGGTCGTTGTTGGTTGATTACAGTTTTTAATTAATAAAAATAAAATATAAAGGAAGGATCCCTTTAATATGATGAAGCAAACAATCATAGCTGCCACAGTCAGCCTTTTTTTATTTGGATGTGGCGCTGGTGATGAGCCTTACAAAGAGGTTCCCAAGGCAATAGAACAACAAGTATGGCGACAGTTTAATACTGATGAGCTGTGGCTCTATGTCCCTTCAACGGCGGATGCCCCAAGATATGCAGTGAACATGGATCCTTTTTTCCAAGGTGAGGAGAAAATTGTCAAACTGCAATTTGTTGAGGAAGGCTTGCGGGTTGTTGAAGTTGATAGAGATACAACGGCTCCTGGACAGCCACCACGTTGGAATGATGTCGCCCCCGTTTTGACTATTCCCGGCGATTATCTGGATTATCGCTGCGCGGAAGATGCTTATGGGGAATGTACTCGCAAGGAAGAGATTAATAGTGATGCCAATCTGAACTGGGATCGGAAACGTTATTTCTACCCTAAATTCAAAAATTTGAAAGGGCACGAAGTAAACACTATTGATCTCTGGTACAAAAATGACAACGTGCGCGAGACGGCAACCCCTCGTGTTGTGCGATGGGAGATGGATGCTGCTCAAGGTGTTATTAACGTTGAGCTGGAGCGTACATTTACTGTCAATCGTAATGCGATGACTAGTTATCTCAATACGGGCTTCAACGATCTCTCTTTTAAAACGAGCTTTTATTATTCACTGGTCAAGCTTGATAAAATAGCATCCAAGGATTACCAGCCTATTCGTTATGCTTCGGCAGATGATAGTGTATTTGGATTTTTTGATTCAACTTTTGAAAAGTTGGATGAGCAGGGAGCTGCGACAGATGGGAGTGAACGCGCTTATCTGAATCGTTTTAATCCGGATAAAAGCACCCTTGATTATTACTTGAGCGATACCTTCTTCAAACCGGAAAACAAGCTGTTTCTGGATGTCACACTGAACTCGATTGAACATATCAATAAGGTTCTGGCTGGCACCGGCGTACCGCCGATCAATCTGGTCAATCCGGACAAAGTGAGTGGCAAGCAGGTTGGTGATCTGCGTGTCAATATGATTAATTTGATTGACCGACCGTTGGCCAATGGCTTGCTCGGTTACGGTCCATCCGTAGCCAACCCGTTGACGGGGGAAATTGTTAAAGCGCATGTTAACCAGTATTCGGGGGTCATCCGTACTGCAGTGCCACGCACCTGGAACAGTCTGGTGCGTCATTTCAACCGTGGTGATTTGACGTCTGTTGGCGAAGCGGTCACCGCCGGAGTGACTTTTGAGGCGGTGAATAAAGCGGTATTAACTGCTGACGGTGGGCGAATCGAGTTTTTGGCGGATAGTGATTTCCAGCAAGTGCAGGATTCTCTGGCAAGTATGCCACGCCAGATTCAAAAACAAGGGGCATCGGCTACCTTGATGCAGCCTGGCGTTGATTCGTCACTCGTTGATTTTATCAAGGCTGATGAGGCCAGGATTAAGCGCTGGTCTGAAAATAATGCATTTGGTGAAGATGCTATATGGATATCATCGACCAGCAAGGGATTGGTGTCTGGCATTGACTATCAGGATGCCAGCCTCTATCTGGATGATCAGAAAACTCGCCTGAAAAAATGGAAAGATCTCAGTAGTGCACAGCGCAGTAAGGTCAGTGATGCCATATCTGCACATATGTATCGCTCCACCTTGGTACATGAGCTCGGGCACAATCTGGGGTTGCGCCACAACTTCGCCGGTTCGACGGACAAACAGAACTTCTATTCGGTGGATGAGGCGAAATCCCTGGGGTTGCAACATGTTCCTGCCTATAGCTCAATCATGGATTATGCAGCCTCCTCCTTTGACGAGCTCCCTATTTTCGGCCCATATGACAGAGCAGCATTGCGTTTTGCCTATGCTCGTCAAGTAGAAGTGCCATATGGTCAGCCTGATGACGCTGGCCGTCGGTCAACCGCATTGCTGAATTTACACGAGTTGGACACGGCCTATTTGCAGAATGACGAAAGTGTTCGCTTTGGTCAGTTAACTGCGCTGAAAGAGCATCTTAAAGATGGGATCCCGCTCTCTTCCTGGAGCAATCTAGACAGCTCTTTCAATACAGCGTTGCAAGATAAGAAGCTGGCGTTGAAAAGCTATGCCTTTTGTACCGATGGTAATGTTTCGCTCAACAGTGACTGTAAGCGATTTGACGAAGGCACCAATCTGGTCGAGATGATGCAGTTCAAACGGCAGTCCTATCTGGATAGCTATGATCGCCGTAATACCCGCGAGGATAAGCAGACATTCCGTGATGACAGCCTGGTTGATTATACCATTGGCCGGATGAGGACATTCTCGGAAGTGCGGGACCTGCTGGAAGACTATAAGAATATTGACCGCGTCTTTACCCAGCGTTTCGGTATTGGTATCAAACAACTGGCAGCCAATCCTGCTTATTGCAGCCCGCAAGGCCCGGCTGAAAGTGATTACTGGTTCTGTGATTACAGCAGGGCTGCTGTTGATGCGGCAGATTTTCTGCTGGGTGTCGTTGCCAGACCTGACAAGGTTTGTGAAGTCAAAGTCGGGAATGGTGCGATCGAGCAATTGCCATTGACCAAGCTTTACAATGATGTGAAGTCATGGCTTCCCAAAGGCAAGTCATTCCCCGCCAGCTGTTTTGATGCGGATTTCACCATGGCGCTGGAACAGGACTCCAGGGGTTATCAGGTACTCTCTGAAACGCGCGATGGCGTACCGTTGGATTCGGTAAGTCCAAATGATCCCAATCATAAGTACAGTAATGACCGGGACATACTGGGATCTTGGCCAGACAAGTTGCTGGCAATGAAGTATTTGGTACAAAGAAGGACGGACCGCTGGACAAACAATGGCGAAGCCATGGCTCTGGTTGATTTGCCCTTGGTGAGGGAGCGGCTGATTGCCCAGATCCGGGCGATGGTGTTGGGTGAGGAGCTACCGCAATGGGTCTCATTTGTCGATATTGATGGCAAAGAGGTTTATCCCTTCTCTCCATACCGCTGGGAAACCAAGCGCACACTCGAGAGTCTCAGTCCTAGTCTTATGCTGCTGAATAGCTATTTCGGGTTGCCATTTGATGCCAATACACGTTTGGATAAGGCGCTACTGACTCAAATTGAGAAGTGGGGCAAGACGGATGATGTTCGTTTCAGCGACACGGCGCGCACATTAGTTGATTATGTTCGTTTGCCGACAGTGACTACGGATGGATTGGCTGGTCGCCAGATAGAGTACAAGGATGCGCGTTATCAGGTATCACCACGCAATGTACTGGCCAACGATACCATCAAGTACTACTTCAACAATACGCCGATTGGTGACACCAAGCGCATTGAGGAATCCTTTAACCTGATCAATACCTTCCAGTTTGGTTTACGTATGCGGGATGTGTATGGTGATATGATCTTGGCGACTCAAACTCGTGATGTCTTCCCGTTTGAAACCAGACTAAATATGGTGAAAGTGGCTCATACCATTAACGCTGACATGTTGACTTATTTGAAGGATGCCTGGTCTGCGGGTCAGCCTTACCATGCAACCCTTAAATCGCTGGTTATCAGTGGTGCCGGGTTCAAGCTGGATGGGACCACTAAAACCTATACCGATGGTCAGCTGCAGCTTGCGTGGCGGACATTTGACAGCATAGGTAGCACTATCGATCAGAAGTACTGGGCGCTGGTAACCGGCTGGCTACCTGAATGGAGTGCCAAGATTGCAGCAAGACGGATAGACCCGGCACTTTCTGCAGAGGAGAAGAGTTTCTGGCGTGGTGATAGGGCAGTCATTGCCTATGTGTTGGCCCAAACCAATAATAAGGGTCTGCAAAATGAACTGTTGAGCCCGCTTGAGGCGCTCCCCAGATAATATGTGGCCATTTTAATCACTGTCATAGTGGTTGATAGCAAACTTGGCAAAAGGCCCCATCTGATGATGGGGCCTTTTTCATGTCATGATCTGGTCTCTCGCTTACGGGACGATCACCCGGCTCTCGCCGCCGCCGAGGGCTTCGACCCTGATCTGCACGCCAATCCGCTCCACCAGGGTCTGGACGTGGGAGATGACCCCGATCTGGCGGCCGGCGGCCTGCAGGGAGTCGAGGCTGGAAAGCGCCAGATCCAGACTGTCTGGATCCAGGGTGCCAAACCCTTCGTCGATAAACAGCGACTCGACCTGGGTCTGCCGTGACGAGAGGCTGGAGAGGGCCAGCGCCAGCGCCAGCGATACCAGGAAACTCTCGCCGCCAGAGAGGGAGTCCACCGAGCGCACCTCGTCCCCCATGTCGAGATCCACCACCTGCAGCGCCAGATCGGTGCCGGGCACCCGCTCCAGCCGGTAGCGCGGCGAGAGCTCGGCGAGCTGGGCGTTGGCCTCCAGCAGCAAGCGCTCGAGGGTGAGGCTCTGGGCAAAGGTGCGCAGCTTGGCGCCGTTGGCTTGCCCGATCAAGTCGCACAGCTGCTGCCAGTGATCGGCTACTGCCTGCTGGGCGGCCAGCTCCTGTTGCAGGCTGCCCGCCTTGAGGGCGGCGGCCTCGGCCTGTGCCAGCTTGCTCTTGCACTCGAACAGCTGCTCTTCAAGGGCGCGGCAGCGGGCATCGAGTGCCGTCAGCTGCTCGCTCAGCTCTGCATCCGGCAGGGCGGCCAGCTCGGGATGGTGCTCCCGATAGCGATCCCGCTTGCTCTCCTCCAGCGCCAGCGCCCGTTGCCGCTCGGCAAGACGGGTACGGGCCTCGCCAAGGGCATCTTCCAACCCTTGCAGGGCGGTGCGGCGCGCCTTGAGCTCTTCGGGGCTGATGGCGAGCAGGCGGCGCAGATCGTATTCGGCAATGCCAAGGGTGCTGGCGTGGGCAGCCCAGCGCCCCAGTACCTCCCGCTTGCGGCGGCTACTGGTCTGCTTTTCCTGCTCCACATGAGTGAGGCGGGTCTTGAGTTCGGTCTGCCGCTCCCGCAGAGCGCGGGCGCCGCTTTGCATCAGCTCCAGTTCGTTGGCGAGCTGTTGCAGCCGCTGTTGCCAGCGGCTCTCGACCAGCGGGATCTCCTCCCCATTCAGACAGGCGGCGCGGCTGGTGAGCAGCCCCTGCCGCTGCTGCTCGTGCTCCTTGTAATCGCGCTCCAGCTTGTGCAGCAGCTCGCGCTGGGTCTGCAGGCGTGCCTCCTGCGCACTCAGGGCCGGGGTGAGGCTGGCGATCTCGCTGGCGAGGCGCTCCCACTCGCTCTGGCCGTGCAGCCAGGCTTCGCAGGCCCGTTGCCACTCGTGCCACTGCTGGCTGCCGAGCCACTGGCGCCACGGTTGGCCGCCCATCTGCTCGTCGAGGCGGTGGGCGCCTTGCTCAAGGCGCTGGCGCAGGGTCGCTTCCTGCTCGCCCATCCCCTTCACTTCCCCTTCCAGTGCGATGCGTAGGCGATCGGCCTCCTGCCACTGCTGGTCAAACTGCTGGTGTTGGGCAGCCAGCTGGCTAAGTTGCTGACGCACCCCTTGTAACTGTTGCTGCCCTAGCTGGGCCTGACGCAGCAGCTGCTGGCTCTGGGCCAACCCCTGCTCCAGCCCCTGGCCACGGCCAAGCAGGGTGCTCATCAGCTCGTTCCACTCAATGGGGCTCTGGCGCAGCGGCAGCGGATGACCGAGCAGGGTGTCGCCCCCCAGTTGTTGCCAGCGCTGGGTCAGCTGCTCGGCGCGGGCCTCCAGCTCTGGCAGGTGCTGCTGGCGTACCGCCAGCTGGCGGGCCAGCTCCTGATGCTCGCTCTCGCACTGGATGTATTGATGGTTGAGCCGCTCCCATTCTAGTTCGAGGCTTCTGACCCGCTCCGCCAGCTGACCGAGAATGCCGGCTACCTGTGGCTGGCTCTGGCTGTAGGGGTGCTCCTCGGCGCCGCACAGTGGGCAAGGTTCGCCATCGCTCAGGATATGGCGATACTGCTCGAAGCTGGCGATGGCACGGGACTGCTCCAGCGCGTGGCGCGCCTCGTCTCGCTGCAGGGCGAGCCGATCGCGGGCGGGGGCCAACTCTTCGCTTAGGGTGGCGAGCTTGCCCAGCGCCTGCTCCAGCTGGGCAATCTCCTGCTGCAAGCGGCCATGCTGTTCGCCGTGGTTGCGGCCGTAATCGGCCAGCTCCAGCAACTGGCGCAGCTGACCCAGTTGTTCGGTCTGCTGTTGCCACTGCTCCTGCGCCTTGGCGAGGCGGCTCTCCCACTGCTGCTCCTGCAACTCGTTCTGTTGCTGTTGCAGCCGAGCTTGTTCCTGTTGCCAGTAGTCGCGCTCTTGCTGGCCTTGCTCCAGCTGGCGCTGCAACTGCTGCAGGGCGCGCAGCTTGTGATCCCGCAGGGTGAGCAGTTGCTGCAGCTTGTCGGCATCCTCGGCCCAATCCTGCATGGCGGTGAGCAGGGGCTGCCACTGGCGGGCCACCGGTGCCAGCTCCTTGTGTTCTTCGAGCCAAAGGCCCCACTGCTGGTGCTGCTGCTTGAGCAGTTCCACCTGTCGGCTCTGCTCGTGCCAGCCCTGCTCCAGGGTGAGCTGCACTTCTCGTTCCTGTGCCCCCTCCTGCTGGATCTTCTGCAACTGCTGCACTTTCTCCCGGATGCGGGTATCGAGTTCTTGTGCCCGCTTGAGTTCGGGTTGCAGGGCCCCCCATTCCCGCTCGGCAGCGATCTTCTCCGCCAGCAGCTGCTGCTCGGTCAGCGCGCTCTGCTGGGTCTGCTCCTCGAGCTTGGCCAGCTCCGGCCCCAGCTCGGCGATCACCTTCTCCTGCTGCTGCACTTCGAGAGTGAGGCGGGCCAGCTCGTCGTGATCGGCGCGGGCCACCTGGGCCTGCTCGGCACGGGCAAACTCCTCGCGCTCGGGGGCGGCGCCGCCGTGGGCCTGCAGGGCGGCATCGAGCGCCGCCTGTCCCTCGGCACAGCCCTGCAGCTGGGCTGCAATGCGGCTATTGAGGTCGCGCAACTCCTGCATCAGCTGCTGCTGTTGCTGCTCGTGTTTGAGGGTGGTGGAGAGGCTTATCTGCTGGCTCACCCACTGCTCGCGGGTCGCATCGTCCATCAGCGCCACGTCGCCGAGACGTTGAGTGATGGCGGCCAGCTTCTGCTGCTCTTCCCGCGCCCGTTCATAGGTCTGGATGGAGATGGCGGAGTAGAGCTCGGTGCCGGTCATCCGTTCGAGCAGAGCGGATCGCTCGTTGGCATCCGATTTGAGGAAGGCGGCAAACTCCCCCTGCGGCAGGATCACCGCGCGGCGGAACTGCTCCCAGGAGAGACCCACCAGCTGGTCGATGCGATCTTGCAGCTCCCGCTTGCTGCCGGAGAAGACCTGCCCAGATCCCACATCGGTCAGGGTGCGCTCCTGCGCCTGAAAGCGCCCCTCTGCGCGGTTGCGGGCGCGGCGCACCGCCCAGCGGGCCAGCCAGATGCGGCCATCGCAACCACGAAACTGCACCTCGGCAAAGCCGCTGGCGTGGCCGCGACTGAGAATGCCGCGCACGTCGTTGGCCTTGAGCTTCTCCTCGTCATCCATGCGGCCCACTTCGGCCACATTCTTGCGATTGGCGATAAAGCGCGGCATCTCGTCATAGAGGGCCAGACAAATAGCGTCAAGCAGGGTGCTCTTGCCGGCGCCGGTGTTGCCGGTGATGGCAAACAGGCCGGCGGCGCCGAGCGCCCCTCTGGTAAAGTCGATGGTGAAGGGACCGGTCAGACTGGCCAGATTCTCACCTGACAGAGACAAGATTTTCATTGGTTTGACTCCTTCACCTGCTCCAGGATCTCTTCAAACGAGGCGACCAACCCAGCCTCGGGCTCCCCTTCAAACTGGCGCTGATAGCAGAGGCGAAACACCTCGGTGGGGGAGAGCTCATCGAGCCTGCGCCGCTCGCGACCATCGGCCAGCCCTTCCCCCGAGCCCTGATACTGGGTGCTGATGCGGGCCAGACGCACCGGCTTGTCGGCGATGGCGGCGAGAATGCGCTCGCGGATCCGCGCCTCGGGCTTGGGCAGCAGCAGCCGCACTTCGAGGAAGGGTTGTGCCTCTTGTGGACAAGCAGGCAGCTCGAGCGATGCGATGGCGTTCAGCGCGTCGTCGAGGGTGCTCTGGGGCAGGCGGATCATCTCCACCGCGCGGGGCACCGGGATCCGCTCCAGCCCGGCCAGTTTCCCCCTCGCAAAGGTCACTTCCAGCACCTGATGGTTGTAGTTGGCTTCGGCGAGCGATAGCGGTAGCGGCGAGCCGCTGTAGTGCACCCCCTCTGCCGGACTCTGGGCCAGATGGAGGTGGCCGAGCGCCGTGTAGTCGGCACTGACAAAGAGTTCGGCGGGCAGGGCGTGCTGGTTGCCGCCGAGCACCCGCCGCTCTGAAAGCTCCGAGAGCTGGCCCGCCGCCAGATAGGCGTGGCCCATGGCGATGAGCGGCAGAGCCTCCCCGCAGCGAGTGCGCCCTTCGGCCAGCACTTCGGCGTAGACCTGTCGAACCCCTTCGATCAGCCTGTCTTGTCCTTCTGCCAGCTGTTCCACCCGCAGATCGCTGCTGCGCAGGAACGGCACGGCGGCGCACCAGGCGGCAATGTTGCCCTCCTTGTCTTGCAGCGGTACCAGCAGACGGTCGGTCTCGAGCTTGCCCTCACTGTCGCGGCTGATGCTGCCCACCAGATGCAGATCAAAGGCGCGCAGCAGCTCGTGGGGGGCATCGAGCTTGGAGGGGGAGTCGTGGTTGCCGCCGATCAGCACCATGTTGAGGCGGGGCATCTCGGCGCGCAGCCGCGCCAGAAAACGGTAGAGCTGTTGCCAGGCGCTGGCGGGGGGATTGGCGGTATCAAACAGATCGCCCGCCACCAGCAGGGCGTCGATCTCGCGTGTCTTGAGGGTGTCGCTCAGCCAGTCGAGAAAGGCATCGTGTTCAAAACGGCGGTCATGACCATGAAGTTGATGGCCAAGGTGCCAGTCGGCGGTATGGAGGATTTTCATTGGAAAGCAGCCCGGTTGCAGGGACGGTGCCTGTGGCACCCGATGAGGACAAGATGAGGATGCCCCGTGCTTTTTTCAAGTAAAACAGGGGGCTGGCATCGATTCAGGCAGGTTCGCAGCACATCCGGTATTGGGGGTGGCCGGTGAGGGGATCGGACTCCTCGGCCTCAATGACGAAGCCGTGGCGGCGATAGAAACGCACCGCCTGATCATTCTCGACAAAGACCCGGGCGTGGAGTGTCGCCCCCTGACGCTTGGCCTCCTGCAGCAGGGCGTGGCCGACGCCGCGGCCCTGGCGGTCGGGGCGCACGAAGAGGGCGGCGAGATAGTTGTCCACCAGCGCCATAAAACCGAGCAGATCGCCGCGCTCCTCGAATACCCAGATGGCGGCGCGATCGAGATAGCGGGTACGCAGATCCTCCTGGGCCTGCCACCAGCAGGAGGCATCGACGAAATCGTGGGCCTGCAGGGAGGCCAGCAACCAGATTTCGACGATCTCTTCCATGTCTTCCGGGCGACTTGGCCGCAACATACCTTCATCCTTATTAACAATTTACTTTCGCAGTCTAGGGGAACCTGATGAACAAACAGGTGACAGAAAAGAGACCTTGTGAGGTCGATCGCCCTTTATTTAGCGAGAATGATTGGCTGATCACAAAGCACCTCTCTAGTACAATGTCCGCCGGACAATCTAGAGACCGAGGACGCCATGTGGTTTAAAAACCTGCAGATTTATCGTTTTACCCGCCCCTTTGACCTGACCGTGGATCAGCTGGAAACCCAGCTGGAAGCCTGTGCTTTTACCCCTTGCGGCAGTCAGGACATCTCCCGTTTCGGGTGGGTCAAGCCCCTTGGCAAATTCGGCTCAACCCTGACCCACTCTGCCTCCGGCCACATCCTCATCTGCGCCCGCAAAGAGGAGAAGATGCTGCCCGGTACCGTGGTCAAGGAGATGCTGGCCGAGAAGGTAGAGGCGATCGAATTCGAGCAAGGGCGAGCCCTCAAGAAGAAAGAGAAGGAGGCGCTGAAAGAGGAGATCCTCCACACCCTGCTGCCCCGTGCCTTTAGTCGTACCAGCCAGACCTTCGCCTGGATCAATCCGGCCGACAATTTGATGGTGGTGGATGCAGGTTCTGCCAAGAAGGCAGACGATCTGCTGGCGCTGCTGCGCAAATCCATCGGCTCCCTGCCGGTGGTGCCGGTGGCCCTCAAGAACCCGCCCGAGATCACCATGACCGAGTGGCTGAACGAGGGCAACTTGCCTGCCTCCTTCACGCTGGAAGATGAAGCCGAGCTGCGCAGTGCCATGGAGCACGGCGGCATCATCCGCTGCAAGCAGCAGGATCTGATGACCGATGAAATCAAGAACCATCTGGCCAACGACAAGCTGGTGACCAAGCTGGCCCTCAACTGGGGCGAGACTGTCAGCTTCGTGCTGGGGGATGATCTCTCCATCAAGCGCCTGAAGTTCAGCGAAGAGCTGCGCGAGCAGAACGACGACGTCACCAGCGAAGATCCGGCCGCCCGTCTGGATGCGGACTTCGCCCTGGTCACCGCCGAGCTGGCCCAGTTTATCCCGGCGCTGTTTGCCGCTTTGGGTGGCGAAGAACAGTCCATCTAAGCGAACTGGATTTTTCTGCTTGAAAAAAACCGCCTTCGGGCGTTTTTTTTATATCTATTGCGGATCACCATTATTGATAGATGAGTAAGATATTGATCTTATTCAATAACTTGAGCTATCAGCGCCAATCGTGACATAGTCCCTTTTTATGGTTTCAGAATGAACAAGGAGAGTGTCATGTTGCGCAAACCTCTGGGGCTGGTTGTCGCCCTTGCCCTGCTGGCCGGTTGTGCCAGTGACAAGGGCTTTCACTACGCCCCGCCAGCCCAGACCCTGATCGCACCCGAAGCCGCTAGTGGCTGGACCGACAAACAGGGCTGGCAGGGCCATGATTTTATGGTGGCGGCCGCCAACCCGCTGGCGGTGGATGCGGGCTACCAGATCATCAAGGCTGGTGGCAGTGCCGTCGATGCCGCCATTGCAGTGCAGCTGGTGTTGACGCTGGTGGAGCCGCAATCCTCCGGGATCGGTGGTGGAACCCTGCTGCTGGTGTGGGATGGCCGCAAGGTGAGTGCGGTGGATGGCCGCGAGACGGCGCCGGCTGCCGCCACCGACCAGCTGTTTATGCAAGATGGCAAGCCGCTGGCGTTTTATGACGGGGTGGTGGGGGGGCGCTCGGTCGGCGTTCCCGGTACCCTGCGCGCGCTGGCGCTGGCCCATCAGCGTTATGGCAAGTTGCCCTGGGCTGCGCTGTTCGAGCCCGCCATCACCCTGGCAGAGCAAGGATTTGTGATTAGTCCACGGCTGGCCACCTTGCTGGCCAAGGATCCCTATCTGGCACGGGATCCGGAGGCGCGCGCCTACTTCTATCAGGTGGATGGCAGCCCCAAACCGGCAGGCACCCGGCTGACCAACCCGGCGCTGGCCAAGGTGTTGCGCACTCTGGCCACAGAGGGGGCGGATGCCTTTTATCAGGGGCCGTTGGCGGATGCCATGGTGGCCAAGGTGCGCCAGCATCCCACCAATCCCGGGATACTGGCGGCCAGCGATCTGGCCAGCTATCAGGCTAAAGTGCGGGATGGCCTCTGCTTTGACTATCGCCAGAGCAAGATCTGCGGCTTTCCCACTCCCTCGTCCGGCACCCTGGCACTCGGCCAGATCTTCGGCATGCTGGAGAGCCGCGATATGGCGGCCTTCAAGCCGATCACCACCAAGGAGGGGGGACTGGCAGCCTCCAGCGAGGCTATCCACCTCTACAGCGAAGCGGCGCGTCTGGCCTTCGCCGATCGCAACCAGTACGTCGCCGACAGCGATTTTGTCAGCGTGCCGGTGCAGGGGCTGCTGGACAAGGGCTATCTGGCCGAGCGCGGCAAGCTTGTCACAGAGAGATCCATGGGGGTTGCCCAGCCCGGTACTCCGCCACTGGCGCTGGCGCGCGGCAAGGATGCGACCCCCGAACTCCCCTCTACCAGCCATGTCTCGATTGTCGACAAGGCGGGGATGGCTATCTCCATGACCAGCTCCATCGAGGATGGTTTCGGGTCGCGCCAGATGGTCAACGGTTACCTGCTCAACAACCAGCTCACCGACTTCTCCTTCACCTCGGTGGATGCTGCCGGTCTGCCGGTGGCAAACCGGGTGGAGCCGGGCAAGCGGCCCCGCTCCTCCATGTCACCCCTGCTGGTGTTTGACAAGCCAAGCGGCGAGCTGACCATGACGCTGGGCTCGCCGGGGGGCTCCGCCATCATCAACTACGTGGGCAAGACCCTGCTCGGCACCCAGGATTGGGGCCTGAACCTGCAGCAGGCCATCAACCTGCCCAACTTTGGCAGCCGCAACGCCCCCACCGAGCTGGAAGCGGGGCGCACCCCCATGTCGGTGATCGAGGAACTGAAGGCGAGGGGACATGAGGTGGTACTGAACGAGCAGACCTCCGGCCTGCAAGGGGTTGAGCGCAACGCTGGTGGCTGGTTTGGCGCAGCGGATCCGCGCCGGGAAGGGATCGCCAAGGGGGAGTAAGGTTCCCACAGCAACAAGGCCAGCATGATGCTGGCCTTGTTATTGATGTCGTCTAACCTGGAAGATTATTTGATACCCAACAGCTCCACGTCGAAGATCAAGACTGAGCCCGGCGGGATTTTACCTGCAGCGCGGTCGCCGTAGGCGAGGTTGGCGGGGATATAGAAACGGGTCTTCTCCCCTTCCACCATCAGCTGAACCCCTTCAGTCCACCCTTTGATCACCTGATTGAGGCCGAACTCGATGGGCTCGCCACGAGCGACCGAGCTGTCAAAGACGGTGCCATCCAGCAGCTTGCCCTCGTAGTGCACCTTCACCTTGCTGGTGGCGGTGGGGTGAACGGTGCCGGTGCCCGGGGTCAGCACTTCGTACTGCAGGCCGGAGGCGGTGGTGGTCACCAGCGGTTTCTCCTTGTTGCTGGCGAGGAACTCGGCGCCAATCCGTACGTTCTCAACAGCCTGTTTTTTGCTGTTGCTGCTGGCGTAGAAGTAGTAGGCCACACCGGCGATGAGCAGCGCGATCAGTATGAATTTCATCGGTTTTTCCTGTTCCATGAAATGTAAAAAGTGCAATGAGGGGCCATCTTATCGCGCACTGCCGCTGATGGCGAGCCACAGGGCGGGAGGATGTGAGCGGGCAGGCAAACTCCGGTGAGCTGGACGCAAAAAGGGGCGAGTCGCTGACTCGCCCCTTGTCATGGCGGCGGCGCTTACTTGGCTGCCACCATCATCAGGGCGGGCAGGGCGAAGAAGAGACCTGCCACATAACCCAGTGCCAGCAGCTTGTTTTCGCTGCCTACCCGGGCCAGCCCCTCGGCGGCGCGCACCGGCAGGTCACGCAGGAAGGGGATGCCATAGATGAATGCCACGGCGAAGAGGTTGAACAGCACATGGACCAGCGCAATGGTCAGGGCCAGTTGGGCACCGGCTCCGCTAATGGCGGTGGCAGCCAGCAGGGCCGTGATGGTGGTGCCGACATTGGCCCCCAGGGTGAAGGGGTAGAGCTGACGGGTACTGAACACACCACCGCCGGCCAGCGGGATCATCAGGCTGGTGGTGGTGGAGGAGGACTGCACCATGATGGTCACCAGCGCACCGGAGGTGATGCCGCTCAGCGGGCCACGGCCCAGCGCCTTGTGCAGCACCTCTTTGGCTCGGCCCACCAGCACCTGTTGCAGCACTTTGCCCAGATAAGTGACACAGGCGAGGATCAGCAGGATACCGATGGCGATGGTGGCGATGGCGGCACCCTTGCCCGGCAGGAAAGCGACGGCGCTGTCAATCAACTGCTGGGCCGGTGCGGTCAGCGGTTTCATGAAATCCATGCCCTTCATCGACATGTCGGCGGAGCCCACCAGCAGGTTGGCCAGCCACTCGGCGCTGTGTTGCAGCAGGCCGAACATCAGCTCCAGCGGCAGGAAGATGAACACCGCCAGCAGGTTGAAGAAGTCGTGCACGGTAGCGGCGGCGAAGGCGCGGCGGAACTCGGTGCGATCCCGCACATGGCCCATGGAGACGATGGTATTGGTGATGGTGGTGCCGAGGTTGGCCCCCATCACCATGGGGATGGCCATGCCGATGGGCAGGCCGCCAGCCACCAGACCGACGATCACCGAGGTGACGGTGCTGGAGGATTGCACCAGCGCGGTCGCCAGAATACCGAGCAGCAGGGCAAGGAAGGGGTCGTTGGCAAAGGCGAAGATCCGGGCTGCACCCTCGGCGCCGCCGGAGAAGCCCTTGAAGCCGTGGGAGACGGCCCCAACGGCAACCAGAATGAGGTAGACAAGTGCGATAACTGTGATCCAGTTGAACAGCGATTTGCGGTTGGATACCCGCTGTTGTGGCAAGGATTGAGTCTGTTGCATGTAGCCTCTTGGGACGGTCATGCCGTCAGGGTTGAAGTAGACTCGGGCATTTAAACAAGGCTCTATGACAGAAATATGACAAAGTGACACTTTTATGATGGTTTGATGAAAGTGTGTTTTTGTGGTGGCTACCGAGGCAAAAACAGATGGTGGGGCCGACTCACGGCTGAAGAGTGGTAGCACTGAACTGTGCGACAAAGTAAACAGCTGCGTGTCGGGGGGCGATGACCTCAAGATGACCCGGCGCAGGGTTGGCAAGAGCAGCCAACGGGTGACGAGGTGCAATAGCAGAAGGGGAGCCGTGGCTCCCCTTCTGCTATCCGTGGCTTGCCGCTTATCAGGCGTCGCTTGCCTCTTCATACTGACGGAACGGAATGCGGAACACCGCCAGACGCAGGAACAGATAGGTGACACCGAGGCCAGCCCAGATCAGGCCCAGCTCCAGCGAGCTCTGCTCCAGATTGATCCAGAGTGCACCTATGGTGGCGGCGCCGAGCAGCGGCATCAACAGGTAGATGAGGTGATCCTTGAGGCTCTTGTTGCGCTTCTCGCGCACCCAGAACTGGCCGATCACCGACAGGTTGACGAAGCTGAAAGCCACCAGGGCGCCGAAGTTGACCAGTGCCAGTGCGGTATCCAGATCAAACGACACGGCTGAGAGGGCCAGTGCTCCCACCATCACGACGTTGATAGCCGGTGTGCGATATTTCGGGTGGATGTAGCCAAACACCCGCTCCGGGATCATCCGGTCACGCCCCATCACATAGAGGATGCGCGAGACACCGGCGTGAGCCGCCATGCCGGAGGCCAGTACCGCGACCGTGGTGCAGACCAGAACCACCGATTGGAAGAAGGTGCCGCCAACGTAGAGGGCAATCTCCGGCAGGACCGCATCGGGCTCTTTGAAGCGAGCCAGATCCGGAAAATAGAGTTGCAGGCAGTAGGAGACCACTACGAAGATGACGCCGCCGATAAGAGCAGTCAGCACGATCGCCTTGGGGATCACCTTGCCGGCGTTCGGGGTCTCTTCGGAGAGGGAGCTCAGGCCGTCAAAGCCCAGGAACGAGAAGCAGAGGATGGTCGCACCGGTAAAGAGCGGTACCAGCTGTGCTGATTCGAAGTGGAACGGGCGGCTGCTCATCAGGGTGCCAGCACCCTCACCGTGGTAGATGCCCCACGCCATCAGGCCGATAAAGAGGATGATGATGGCCAGCTGGATCACCACGATCAGACCGTTGAAGTTGGCTACCAGATTGATGCCACGCAGGTTGAGGAAGGTCATCACGGTCACCAGACCGAAGATGAATACCCAGGGGTCGACACCCGGGAACATGGCGGTCAGGTAGATCTTGGCCAGCAGGATATTGATCATCGGCATGAACATGTAGTCGAGCAGGGATGACCAGCCGACCATGAAACCGACGTAGGGGTTGAACACCTTCTGGGCATAGGTATAGGCAGAGCCCGCAGAGGGGAACTTGCGTACCAGATGGCCGTAGCTGAAAGCGGTGAGCAGGATGCCGCCCAGCGCCAACAGATAAGCGGTAGCGACCCGGCCATCGGTGATATCACCGACGATGGCGAAGGTGTCGAAGACAGCCATGGGGGTCAGATAGGCCAGACCCATCACAATCACTTGTGTCAGGGTAAGGGTCTTGAGCAGCTTGGCGTTTTGCGATGCCATTACGCTTTCTCCTCAATCAGTGCCGCAGCACGTGCTTGCAACGAGCGCAGGGATACGATGGATTCGCAAGCCTGTACATCAAGGGCGCCGGGGAGGCGCATACCGGGCTGTACCGGCAGGAAAGCATTAAAACGCCCCATGTTTTTCCTCATTAACGTCGGGAGATTGTTTGGCAATCTCGAATATCACTTCCGGAAACGTTCCGGCCTCTTGTGGTGGGTTTGTACTGCACTTCAAAATAGAAAAACCGATGTCGCAGTGAACATCGGTCCTTTATTGGCGGCGTATTGTGCATTCGGTCAGCCCCCTTGACAAGCAAAAAAGGGCAGATTAACGCATTTTTTTGCATACGCACGGAGCAGGTAAGTGGTCACTCGCCCCCTGCAGCCGTCCCCGAGCCGCTCCCCCTTTTTCGGGGGGGAAGAGAACCCTGTCGTGGCGTATGAAAAATCGGCAAATCGGGGCTGCAGGGTGCATAGCGCCTCAACCTTGATCCTGATCATATTTGTCTGGTCGCCCCGAGGTAGGGGCCTGCTATTTTATCGGTTGGAGAGGTGCAAAGAGGGAGGGAAAGAGAAATATATCCAATGCATATTTATTCGAAATGGTGACTGAAAATAGAGTGTGACGCGGACCGTGCCATGGTACGGTCCGCGGCTCGGCTGGGTAATTATTTGAAACCAGTCACACTTCTCACAGAAATTGCGCCACTGGCAACCATCTCATTGCCAAACCCGATCGCTGCAGAAATAACAAGGAGCCCGCAGGCTCCTTGTTTTGTATGGCCATATTGTTGACCCGCGATTACTGGGCGATCTCCACCTTGTCGGCGGTCTGCAGCGGGATGCGGAACACGGTGAGACGCAGGAACAGGTAGATGGCCCCCAGCGCCGCCCAGATCAGCCCCAGTTCGAAGGAGGCGGGTTCCAGATTTAACCACAACACCCCGATACAGGCGGCGCCACAAAGCGGCATCAGCAGAAACAGCAAGGTGTCCCTGATGCTCTTGTTGCGACCGAGCTTCACATAGAAGTGGGCAATCACCGCCAGATTGACGAAGGTAAAGGCCACCAGAGCGCCAAAGTTGATCAGCGCCAGCGCCATCTCCAGATCCAGCGACAGCGCTGAGAGGGCCAACAGGCCAACCAGCAGCACGTTGAGTGCCGGGGTCTGCCACTTCGGATGGATGTAACCGAAGAAGCGGGCGGGCAGGGCGCGATCACGACCCATCACATAGAGCAGGCGCGATACACCGGCGTGGGAGGCGAGCCCGGAAGCGAGCACCGCTACTGTGGTACAAACCAGCACCACCGCCTGGAACAGCTTGCCGCCGACATAGAGGGCGATCTCCGGCAGTACCGCATCCGGATGCTGGAAGCGGGAGATGTCAGGGAAGTAGAGCTGCAGGAAGTAGGAGGTAGTGACGAACAGCACACCGCCGATCAGCGCCGTCAGCACGATGGCGCGGGGGATGACGCGATCCGCATCCGGTGTCTCTTCCGACAGGGTACTGATGGCGTCAAAACCGAGGAACGACAGACAGAGGATGGAGGCCCCCATCAGCAGCGGCGAGATGTTGATCTGCTCCGAGAGGAAAGGACGGCTGCTGGCAACAGTGCCCAGCCCTTCACCATTGTGAACGCCCCAAGCGATCAGGCCGATAAAGACGGCGATGATGCTGAACTGCATGATGACGATCAGGCTGTTGAAGTTGGCCACCAGTTTGATGCCACGCAGGTTAAGGGCGGTCATCACTGCCGCCAGACCGAAGATATAGGTCCAGGGCTCCACACCGGGGAACAGCGCTTCCAGATAGATCTTGGCCAGCAGCATGTTGATCATCGGCATGAACATATAGTCGAGCAGGGAAGTCCAGCCCACCATAAAGCCGACATAGGGGTGAAACACCTTCTGGGCATAGGTATAGGCGGAGCCGGCTGACGGGAACTTGCGCACCAGATGGCCGTAGCTCAGGGCAGTGAACAGCATGCCGATGAGGGCAAACAGGTAGGCGGTCGGCACATGGCCTTCGGTGATCTCGGTAACGATGCCGAAGGTGTCGAACACCGCCATGGGGGTGAGGTACGCCAGTCCCATAACCACGACCTGCCACAGTTTGAGGGTCTTTTTCAGACCAACCTGCTGGGCCGCCATTATGCATGTTCCTCATGCAGTGCCAGAGTGGCACGGTCCATCAACGAAACCGGGAGAGAGGCCCGGGAATCAAGGGCGCCAGGGCGGCGCACACCGGCCATGGCCGGTTGGAAAGCATTGAGATGCCCCATGTTGTTCCTCACTGAGAGTGGTGTCGGGAGATTGCTGCCAATCTCGCTATCTTTTCCGGGGGTGATCCGGCCTCGTTTATGGGTTTGTTCACTGTCTAAAAAAGAACCGATGCCATTGTTTGCATCGGTTCTTTCAGTGGCGGCGCATTTTGCATTTGCAGGGCCCCCTTGACAAGCAAAAAAGGGGGCAAAACTGCATTTATTTGCACAGGTAAGTGGTCACTTTCCTGCTGGTCAGGCCAGCACGGCCTCCAGTGATTTTTCAAGGAGTTGCAGCCCCTCGTCAATCACTGCCGCAGGGGCTGTCAGGGGGGCGAGAAAACGGATGACATTTGCGCGTACCCCGCATGAGAGCAGGACCAGACCCCGTTTGCCCGCCTCGGCCACCAGGCGCTTGGTAAGGTCGGGATCGGGCTGACTGGCATCACGGCGTTTTACCAGCTCCATGGCCACCATGGCACCGGGGCCGCGAATTTGACCTATGCAGTCAAAACGCTCGGCTATGCGTTCCAGCCTCGCCTTGATCTGCTCACCCTGATCCAGCGCTTTCTGGTTGAGTTTCTCCTCGTCGATCACCTGCAAGACCGCCAGCGCGGCGGCGCAGGCGATGGGTGAACCGGCATAGGTGCCACCCAGCCCTCCCGGCTTGGCCGAGTTCATGATCTCCGCCTTGCCCACTACCGCCGAGAGCGGGAAGCCCCCCGCCAGACTCTTGGCCAGGGTCATGATGTCCGGCTCGATGGCGGCATACTCGGTGGCGAAGGTTTTGCCGGTGCGGCAAAAACCGCTCTGGATCTCGTCGCAAATCAGCAGAATGCCGTGCTGGTCGCAGACGCTGCGCAGCTTCTGCATAAAGTTCGGGGAGGCGGGATAGAAGCCCCCTTCGCCCTGTACCGGCTCGATGATGATGGCGGCAACCCGGCTCGGTTCGATGTCGGCGCTGAAGCAGAGCTCGAGGGCGTGCAGGGCATCCTCTTCACTCACCCCGAGATAATCGGCGGGGAAGGGGATGTGGTAGACCTCCCCCGGGAAGGGGCCAAAGCCGGTCTTGTAGGGGACCACCTTGCCGGTGAGCGCCATCCCCATCATGGTGCGACCGTGAAAGCCCCCCTTGAAGGCGATGGTGCCGCTGCGACCGGTGTGGGCGCGGGCAATCTTGATGGCGTTCTCGACCGCTTCGGCGCCGGTGGAGAGAAACAGGGTGCGCTTCGGGGTCGGGCCGGGCACCAGGGCGTTGAGCTTCTCGGCAAGCTCGATATAGCCGGGGTAAGGGGTGACCTGAAAGCAGGTGTGGCTGAATTTTTCCAGTTGATCGCGCACTGCCGCCACCACTTTGGGGTGGTTGTGGCCGGTATTGAGCACGGCGATGCCGGAGGCAAAGTCGATGTAGCGGTTGCCCTCCACATCCCACAGCTCGGCATTTTGCGCCCGGTCGATAAAGACCGGCAGCAGGGTACCGACGCCGTTGACCACGGCTGCTTCGCGGCGCGCTTGCCACGCCTTGTTTGATGCTGACTGACTCATCTTTCCTCCCTGAGGGGCCGCAGCCCCCGATATTCCCTGAATAATGTGGCAGGCGTTTTGGCGCCCATCACCACCGATCAGCCCATCGGGCCAGATTGGCGGCGTCTTGTCTCTCTGTTGCTGCCCTAGCGAATGGCGCCAAAGCAGAGGTATTTGGTCTCCAGATACTCCTCCAGCCCCTCGGCGGCACCCTCCCGACCCAGACCCGACTCCTTGATGCCGCCGAAGGGGGCCAGCTCGGTTGAGATGATCCCCTCGTTGATACCGACCATGCCGTACTCCAGCTGCTCAGCGACGCGCCACACCCGGGCGATGTCGCGGCCATAGAAGTAGGCGGCGAGACCGTAAGGGGTGTCGTTGGCAATGGCGATGGCTTCGGCTTCCGTCTCGAAGCGCACCAGCGGGGCCACCGGGCCGAAGATCTCCTC
>NZ_CDDH01000080.1 GCF_000819725.1 Aeromonas australiensis
TGATATTGATGGGTTCAAAGGAAAAATATGGTCGTTGGTTTTTGATACCTGCTTTAATCTGCACCAGATTACCTTGGCTGACGCCCTCTGCTTCTTGCAGCAGCAATATCCTGAGCATACAGTTGAATTAATAAGGGTGGCCAAGTATCACACCAAAAAATGTGCTGAAATGAGTTCATAAAAATAATACTGTAGGGTGCAATAAGCGCAGCGTATTTCACCTCTTACATTATTTATTAGTGGTGCAATTCACTTCGTTCATTGCACCCTAGCTTTCCCCTACCAAATAAAGACTCCATTGCTACTCATCTCCCTCCCCTTTGCCACCCTGCCAGCAATTAATTAGTGATTACTTTATCGTCTATTTATTATCCATTTTGGTAAAAGAGAGTAGCCAAAACACTTCGCTAGATAAAACAAACAGTTGCCTGCATTATCGCGGCCTATTTCAATCGCCGGATAATTAATTCTCTTACTCAAATTGAACTTTTGATTATTTATAACTGAGCATAGTCCCGCAGAGTGTGTGTCATTATAAGCTTAATGACAGATGAACAGACTGTGTTCCATGACAAGCAGATCACTATTCCGTTAGCGCCCTTTCCCATCGCAAGCCATTAATTCTCTCCCGATTAAATATCACGATTTTCCTGATAGGAAGGGCATGTGCGTTGGCAAACGTGTAAACATCAAACTGACAAGATGAACTCATGAACTGTGATAAACAACAAGCCACTCCCGGCGTTATGCTGGCGGCGATTGGCGTAGTCTATGGCGATATCGGCACCAGCCCGCTCTATACCTTGCGCGAGTGCCTGTCAGGTCAATTCGGGTTCGGCGTCGAGCCGGCCTCCATCCTCGGCTTTCTCTCGCTGATCTTCTGGCTGCTGATCCTGGTGGTGTCGGTCAAGTACCTCTCCTTTGTGATGCGAGCCGACAACGCCGGCGAGGGTGGCATTCTCACCCTGATGTCGCTGGCGACCCGCAACGCCTCCACCCGCTGGACACCGCTGCTGATCATCCTCGGCCTGATTGGCGGCAGCTTCTTCTATGGCGAGGTGGTGATCACGCCGGCGATGTCAGTGATGTCGGCCATAACTATAACTATTGGGACACCCACCAATTACCCACCAATTTGAGCAAGCCTTGATGTGACTGGGTGTGGTTGCCGTGATAGCACCATCATTGAGGGCTTCGGTTCAGAAAGGAGGAAAGCTTGCGATTTTGGCTTAAAAAGCGGTTTTTCAGCCAGCTCCAACCATGGCATCAAAGACGATGCAGCCCGTAGGTTCGAATAGTGCAGCGTATTCGGACAATCGTGAATAACCCCGCCGCGAGATAAGCAGGATCGGAAGCTCATCTTGCGGGGTTGCTATCGACAGCTTTGGCGCAGCTCAAGGCTCGCTGGCGCCACTCAACCACTACAAATAATTCCCCTGCCGCAGGGCAGCCAGCAACTCCTCCACCAGCACCTCTACCGCTTTACCGGCGTTAAGCAGATGGATTTCCGGCTGCTCCGGCGCCTCGTAAGCGGAGTCGATACCGGTAAAGTTGCGAATTTCCCCTGCCCTAGCCTTCTTGTAGAGCCCCTTGGGGTCGCGCTCTTCACAGACGGCTAGCGGCGCATCGACAAACACCTCGACAAACTCCCCTTCACCCACGAGATTGCGCACCAGATCCCGCTCGGCCCGGAACGGTGAGATAAAGGCGGTGAGCACGATAAGGCCCGCATCCACCATGAGTTTCGCCACCTCGCCGACCCGGCGGATATTCTCCTGCCGCGCGGCATCATCGAAACCGAGATCGCCGCACAGGCCATGGCGCACATTGTCCCCATCCAGCAGATAGGTGTGTTTGCCCTCGGCCGCCAGCGCCTGTTCCAGCGCCCCCGCCAGGGTCGATTTGCCTGCCCCCGACAGCCCGGTAAACCAGATCACCAGCGGCTTTTGCCCTTTCAATTCGGCCCGGCTCTGTTTGTCCACGGCATGCTTGTGCCACACGATATTACTCATCCAACACCCCTTGATTGGCGCTCACGCCTCAAAACTTAAACGGTCCGGCACCACGGGGAGCCGCCTCGGACTATCCGCCGCCAACGTGCTGGTGCCATGGCATTG
>NZ_CDDH01000081.1 GCF_000819725.1 Aeromonas australiensis
TATAAAAACGGGGCCAGTCATGTGACTGGCCCCGTTTTTATATCGGGTTCAAGCGGTGGTACCTAACCGTTGTTCTTCACAAACAGGGTCAGCTCCTGACCGGGCTTGAGGTAATCCCCTTTATCCAGCTGGTTCCAGCGCATCACATCGTTGATGGCCACCTGGAAGCGAGCCGCGATGGAGGAGATGGAGTCGCCACGGCGAACCTGATACACCATCGATTTATTGCTCTGCTGCCCTTGCTTGGGATAGATCACCAGCTTCATGTCCGGTTTGAGTGCTGATTTGGCATTCAGACCATTCCATTTGGCCAGCTCGGCATGAGAGACACCGTGCGCCTGGCTGATACTCCACAAGTTGTCACCGGAGCGCACCTGATAATTGACCTTGGCCTTCTGGCTGCTGCCACGGCTGGCCAGTTGCTGAGGTTTACTGGCGGAGCTGGCCTTGCTGCTGACCTGACCATGGCTCGGGATCACCAGTTGCTGACCGCGACGCAGGTTGTTGCTGCGCAGATTGTTGGCCAGCTTCAGCTCGTTGACGCTGACGCCGTGATTCTGGGCGATACGCGACAGAGTATCGCCACTGACAACCTGATAGGAGCGGGTACGAATACGCTCGCTCTTGGGCAGATCGGCCAGTGCCAGCTCCAGGGTATCGGCATACTCCACCGGTACCAGCAGACGGTAAGGTCCGCGCGGTGACATCACGCCACGGCTCAGGGCCGGATTGACCTCTTTAAGCTGTGAGGTGCGCAATCCTGCCAGTTGGGCAGCCACATTCAGATCAAGTTGGCTGCCAGTCTCCACTACCCGCAGCTTTGGCTCGTTGGCTAGCACAGGCAGTTGGACGTTGTACTTGTCCGCATTGCTGATCATGTCGGCCATGGCGAGGATCTTGGGCACATACATCCGGGTTTCGCGAGGCAGATCGAGTGACCAGTAGTCAGTCGGCTTGCCAGCACGCTGGTTACGCTGGATAGCATTGCGTACCCGACCTTCACCGGCATTGTAGGCGGCCAGCGTTTGCAGCCAGTCGCCGTCAAAGAAGCGGTTCAGGTACTCCAGATAGTCGAGCGCCGCATTGGTAGAGGCCAGCACATCGCGCCGCCCGTCATACCAGTTGTCGTGGCGCAGACCGAAGCTCTTGCCGGTGGCGGGCACAAACTGCCACAGACCGACGGCATTGCTGCGGGATCGGGCATGAGGGTCAAACATGCTCTCGATCATCGGGACAGTAATAAGCTCCATTGGCAGCTCACGCCGTTCAATCTCCTCTACCATCAGATAGAGGTAGGGTTCAGCCCGGCTGGCAATGGTCGCCAGATGCTTATCATTGCGCAACAGCCACTCACGTTGTTGGCGGATGCGCGGGTTGTCCGGCGTCTCCAGTTGCATATCATCGCTGATACGCACCCATAGATTGTCCGACTCTTCCAGTTCATCCAGCTGTTCATCGCTAAACAGAAAACGTGACGTGTGTTTTTTATGTGCTTTTTTCTTGACCTGGGGGGACTTGATCGGCTCGATTGCCGTTAGCGCCCGGTCATCCTGATGGCTCAGGTTTTGGCAGCCGCTGAGCAACAGCGCTGCCAATAAGGCCGTTCGTACCTTCATCTCGTTCCGGTCATTTTTAGGAAAAACAGCCCGCATCATAAGGGGCAATGGCCCCCTGATCAAGGTTTGTTCAAAAAACGTCCTTCCACTGACGCAGGATGGTGAAGGTATCCACCGGATTTTCCACGCATTTTAGCCCATGCTTTTCAGCAGAAAATTTCACTGAATCCTGTTCGCAGCGCAGAAAAATGTTGAAAGTGCGTTCGTCACCCAGCCGGGTTGGCAGGCTTGGCAGCCCTTGTTGCCGCAGTTTGCTGATCAGCCCGATCTGGCGGTGGATCGCCGGGTTGTCCGGCTCGACCGCATAGGCAAAACGCAGGTTGGCGAGGGTGTACTCGTGGGCACAATAAATGAGGGTCTCATCGGGCAGGGCGGCGAGCCGTTGCAGCGAGTGGTACATCTGCTCCGGCGTCCCTTCAAACAGGCGGCCACAACCGGCCGAGAAGAGGGTATCGCCACAAAACAGCATGCCGTTGCCATGGTAGGCGATGTGGCCGCGAGTGTGCCCGGGCACATGAATCACCTCGAGGGCAAGGCCGTGCCAGTTGATCTGATCGCCATCTTCCAGCCACTGACCGTGGTGATCCGGCATCGGGTCCAGTTTGGGCCCGTAGAGCCGGGCGTGGGGGTAGTGGGCAAGCAGGTCGGTGACGCCCCCCACATGGTCGTGATGGTGATGGGTCAGCAGAATGGCATCAAGCGTGAGGCCCAGTGCCTCGAGCCGCGCCAGCACGGGGGCCGCCTCCCCAGGGTCGACCACCAGACAGTGATTCTCGTGGCGGATCAACCAAATGTAGTTGTCATTAAAGGCTGGAACTGTGATCACTGGATACATGAGTCTGCTTCTCTTTAGGGAGGGTATCTTATATAACAGGATGGCGTTCGAAACCCCGAGTTGAGCCCTATTATGCAGGTGGCACGTACCGAACAACAAATCGAGATCCCGACCAGCTGGTCTGCATTGCCTATGGGGGACTGGGTGGCGGCCGAGATCCAGGATCGGCTCGACAACTGGTGCCCCAATCTGTTTGGGTATCATCTGCTGAAGATTGGCGCCCTGAGCGCAGAACTCTCCTGCAAAGGTTCCTCCATCCGCCACCAGATCGGGGTCGCCCCCAGCGGACGGCTGCTCGACATGTATGGTGATCCTCTCGATCTGCCGGTTCGCTCCGGCAGCGTTGATGTCTGTCTGCTGGCCCATTGCCTCGATTTCTCTGCCGATCCCCATCAGGTGTTGCGTGAGGCCGAAAGGGTACTGACCGACGATGGCTGGCTGATCATCAGCGGCTATAACCCCTTGAGTCTGGTCGGGATCGGCCACTGTGTGCCGTTTTTGCGGCGCAAAATGCCCTGGTCGGCACGGATGTTCACCCCAGGGCGGGTGACGGACTGGCTGCATCTGCTGGGATGCGAAGTGATGTTTGACGAACGTTTTGGCTACTCGTTGATGGGAAGACAAAGCTGGCACAGCTGGTGGCGGGAGAGTATCGGGCGGGATTATTGCAGGGCGTTTGCGTCGGTATACGTGATTGCGGCCCGTAAACGGCGATTTCCACTGATCCCGGTGCGGCGGCGTTGGCAACTGCCAAAATCCCTCGCCACACCGGGCATGGCCCGTCAGGGCTGGTAGCCAGTATCCTCGGCCAGATCCTTGCTGCAGGCGGCCTCTCTGGCCAGCTCGTCGCACCGTTCGTTCTCCGGGTGGCCGGAGTGACCCTTCACCCAGAGCCACTCAATCTGGTGGCGACCCACTTCCGCATCCAGCTCCTTCCAGAGATCGACGTTTTTGACCGGCTGACGGTTGGCGGTCATCCACCCTTTCTTCTTCCAGCCGATGATCCACTGGGTGATCCCCTGGCGGACATACTGGCTGTCGGTGGTGAGGCGCACCTGGCACGGTTCGTTGAGGGTGCGCAGCCCCATGATGGCGGCCATCAGCTCCATCCGGTTATTGGTGGTCAACTTGAATCCGGCGGAAATCTCTTTGCGGTGCTTGCCGTAGACCATCACGGCTCCGTAACCACCCGGGCCCGGATTGCCGAGGCAGGAGCCGTCGGTATAGACATCAATCTGTTTTAACATGAGCAATCAATCTGTTTTAACATGAGGCTTGGGGTAAACTAGCGAGTAAGTAAAGCCGAAGTTTGACATAGATTGGATCATGAACACACCCCAACTGAATCGCCAGATCATTCTGGATACTGAAACCACAGGTATGAATACGGCGGGCGGCCCTGTCTATCTTGGCCACCGCATTATCGAAATCGGCTGTGTGGAGGTGATCAACCGCAAGCTGACCGGTAACCACTATCACGTCTATATCAAGCCTGATCGTCTGGTCGACCCGGAAGCGATTCAGGTGCACGGTATCACTGACGAGTTCCTGCGTGACAAGCCGTCATTCAGCCAGATTGCTGACGAGTTCCTCGATTTCATCCGTGGTGCCGAACTGATCGCCCACAACGCACCGTTTGACGTGAGCTTCATGGACTACGAGTTCAGCAAGCTTGGACTCAACTTCAAGACGGCGGATATCTGCACCATCACAGATACCCTGGCGATGGCGCGGGATCTCTTCCCCGGCAAGCGCAACAACCTCGACGTGCTGTGCGATCGTTACGGTATCGACAACTCCCACCGTACCCTGCACGGGGCCTTGCTCGATGCGGAGATCCTGGCGGACGTCTACCTGCTGATGACCGGTGGCCAGACCAAACTCAATCTGGCCAGTGAAAGCAGTGAAAACGAAAGTAATCAGGACACCAGTATTCGTCGGTTGGAGAGCAATAGGCCCGCCCTCAAGGTGGTGCGTGCCAGTGCCGAGGTTCAAGCCCTGCATGAGGCGAGGCTCGATCTGGTGCAGAAGAAAGGAGGGAGTTGTCTGTGGCGGCAATGAGCAAATGGTGTATCGGTTTACTGCTGTTTCTCTCGCTCTCGCTGGGAGCAATGGCGACCGAGGTGTTTGCTCCCTCCGATATCCCACTGCTGGATAACCGCTTTCGCATCGATTACGGGGTGAAGGAGATCACCTTCATGATCCAGCGTAAGCCGGGGACCCCGTCAGTGATCCTGGTGCGCCCCGATGGCAGCAAGCTGTATGTGGGGAGGGTGACGCCGCCTGATGTAGGCTGGCTGGCGCTCAAGGATCAGGATCTGATTACCATCCGAAATCCCATGCCTGGCCCCTGGCAAGCTATTGGTGCCGTGGATCCTGACAACCGTGTACGCATCCTCTCCGATATCCGGCTCGACATCGCCGCCTTGCCGATGCAGCTCTATCAGGGGGAGGTGGTCAAGCTCAAGGCGTGGTTGTTGATCAATGGCCAGCCGCCGAAAGATAAATACTATCTCTCCGACCTTGGTATGACCGTCAGGCTGCAATCTTTCAGTGACGCCGATAATAAAGAAGTCTTGCTAGATCAAGTGCTTGGCCACTATCGTGATGATGGCAAAGGGCTCGATGAAGTGCCGGGTGACGGTATCATGACCGCTGAGGTGACCCTGCAGGATATTCCTGGCGGAAAATACCGCGCTATGTTCAGTACCGGAAACCAGGTGTTTACCCGTGCACGTTACCAGGAAGTGCTGCTCTATCCCTATCCATTCAGCTACAGCCTGCTCCCTCCCACCGAGGAGGTTGGGGCAAGGCTGTCACTGCAACTCGATCCTGATGAACTGGATCCTGACACTGTGGCAATCAAGGGGAGTGTTAGCAGCAATGTTGGAGGTCTTTACGAGTTCAGCGGCATCGCTAGCGGGCCTAAATTTGATATTGATCTGTCTGCTGTCAAGACGGTTGGTCAACATGAGGTAAAGGCTAGTCTCTATGGCACAACTCGTCTTGGCCGCGAGTTGAAAATTGAATTGCCGGTCAAGATCTTCAATATCTATCCCTCAGCGCCCCCTCCCGTAGAGGTGGTGTCGGCAGCTGCACCGGCATCTCGTGCCGAAGCGACTCAAGATACAGCTGAAGAGGAAGGGATGGGCTGGCTGATCTGGGTATTGGCGGGGGGGGGGCTACTGCTGGTGGTGCTGGGTGGTGCCGGGTTTGTAATGATCCAGAAACGACGGGCTTTCAAACGTGCATTGGCGGCGGCTCAGGCCGAAAATCAGCAGCCCGGGCAGTCGGCAACCAAGCTTGATCTCAACTTACCGGAGCAGTGACCCTCACGCTGAAGTAACGTGATGCCAGAGACAAAAACCGCCCTGATAAAGCAGGGCGGTTTTTTTGAGCTCACAAAAGGATATGTATGGGGGTCAGTGCTCGCCAATATAGACGTCTTTGTTCTGCTCGCGGATCTCGAGAAACTTGTCCAAATTGGCCATCATCAGTTCGACCAGCTGGGGATCGAAATGCTGTCCCTTCTCTTCCTCAATCAGTGCCAGCACCTTGTCCAGCGGCCAGGCTTTCTTATAGCAGCGATCCGAACCCAGGGCATCGAACACGTCAGCCAGCGCCACAATTCGCCCCTCCAGCGGAATATCCGCCCCTTTCAGGCCACGGGGATAGCCACTGCCATTCCACTTTTCATGGTGATTACCTGCTATGGTAGCGCCAATCTGGAACAGCGCCAGATCGCTGCCGGAGAGCATATCCTGCCCAAGTTGGGCATGGGTTTTCATGATCTCCCACTCCTCCGGGGTCAGCTTGCCAGGCTTGTGCAGGATGGCATCAGGAATGCCGACTTTGCCAATATCGTGCAGTGGTGAGGCACGTTTTACCAGTTCGCTCTGCTCTTCGCTCATTCCCATCAGATGGCAGAACTGTTCGGTATAGAGCGCGACCCGTTTGACGTGCAGCCCAGACTCTTTGGAGCGAGTTTCGACCAGTTCGCCGATGCGATAGATGATCTCCCGTTGGTTGTCGGCGATGACTTCGTTGAGCCGGATATTCTCCAGCGCCACAATGATGTTTTCGGTAAACAGCGTCAGCAGGCCGCTATCGATCTGGCTGAGCTGGCGGGTGGTCTCGATGTGGAACAGCAGGTGGTGGCGCGGATTCTGGCAGTAGAGCACCATCTGGGTGGCGTTATAGACGTTGCTGCGCTGGCTCATGGCCTGGCGCAGTATCTCGGGAGCCTCTGTCAACCGCACTGGGGGATGACCTGGCTGCAGGGGTTCCAATACTTGATCCCTCACCTCATAGGCGTGTTGCTTGACATCGTATATCTGGGTTTCCCCTAGTTGGAGCAGGGCATTGAGCTGCTCCTGGGCGCCTTCGACAAACTGGCGCAACGCCCGTTTCTCAAAGATCCCCTTTGAGGCTTCGATGACTTTTTCCAGCCCCTGCCGATTGCTCTCCAGAGAGCGGATATCCCGATAGGAGCGCAGGCTGGCCCGCAGCAGGGTGCGCAGCTTCTGGGAGGTGAGCTCGGTTTTATCCTTGTAGTCGTTGATATCGTAGTTGGTGACCACGTCATCTTCCGGTGCCTGGCCGGGTTGGCCGGTTCTGAGCACGATGCGCACCATCTTGTTTTGCAGATCTTCACGGACGTATTTGACGACATCGAGGCCGGCGTGGTCGACCTCCATCACCACGTCCAGCAGTAACAGGGCAACGTCCGGGGTGATGGCCAGCAACTTTTTTGCCTCTGCTGCCGAATAGGCATGCAGAAACTCGATGGGGCGATTGTCAAACTCGAATTTGTTCAAGGTGATTTTGGTGATGCGATGAACCTCGGGTTCATCGTCAATGATCATCACTTTCCAGCCCGCTTGCTGTGCGTCGGGGAGGGCGAGATCGTCATCATCAATAATCAGGATCTGGTCATCCATCATACAATCCTGTTTGGCATCTTGTGCTTACATTAACTGCTTCACTAAGGATAGGAAACTTATTGGGAAATAAAATTTGATCTCGAAAAACGATGGTCGAAATAAGCAAATGGAACCCTTTGTGACCATGATGTTGCCCGGCCGCTTTCTTTGCTTAATCTTGAGGCTAGTCTAGATAAAGCCTGTTGCTGGATTGGAAGGAGGGTAGCGGATGGTGATGTTTGAACCCTTTTGGTTCTGGTAGACGAGAAATAATCCCATTTGATAGTGATTCCTATTTGCATATAACATGGGCGACACACTCAACGAGGAGCCTTATCGTGTCCCCATCTCTGCCTCCCAATCGTCCCCGTCTGCTGACCGTCAAAGCCATTACCCAGATCACTCCCCATTTGCGCCGTATCACTTTTGGTGGCAGCGAGCTGGCTGACTATCCCTTTACCTGCGGCGGGGCCCATATCAAGGTGATGCTGTCCCAGCCCCATCAGGTAGAGCCGGTGCTGCCTGTCATGACCCCGAGCGGCCCGCGCTGGAGTGACCCGGCTGACAAGCCGGTGATCCGCACCTACACCATCCGCGCGTTTCGCCGCGATGAGCAGGAAATTGATATCGACTTTGTGCTGCACGGTGACGGCGGGCCCGCCAGCGCCTTTGCTACCCATGCCAAGCCGGGGCAGAAGGTGATCCTCTCCGGGCCGGGTGGCCCTAACCCCATGCTGCAATCGGCCGATCACTACTGCCTGGTGGGGGATCTCACCGCCTTGCCCGCCATCATGGCGATGTGCGAGGTGATGCCTGCCGATGCCAGAGGGGAAATTGCGATTCTGGTGCCGGATCAGGCCGATGCTCAGCCGTTGACACTACCGCTCGGGGTGCGCTGTCACTGGTTTGTTGGCGAGCCCGAGTCCAGCGGCCTGCTGGAGCATGTGATTGCTCTGCCGCTGGTGCGCGATGGTGGCTTCTTCTGGCTGGGTGGGGAAGAGGTGCTGGTGCTGCCGCTGCGCCGCCATTTTCGCTCCGTGCTCGAGGTGGATCGCCAGTCGCTCTACGCCGTGCCGTACTGGCGCCGGGGCAAGAGTGAAGAGGCCTATCACCAGACCCGTCACCATGTGATGGATAATTGACCAGAAAAAAACCTATTACACACCAAAACTTGCAAATGAAAATTATTTTCATTTAGTATTTGGCCGTCCAGATATGGGTCAGGGCGGCATTTTTATTTCCGTTGACACTATATCGGCCTGTTTTTACATCGGTTTGGCAGCATGTTGTCAGGCCCAAACGCAAGGAGTCGTAAAGGGTGGTTAAGTACCAGATCTCGCTGTTCTGGCTGGGATTATTCCTCCTGTTCATACTGCTTTCTCTTTCGCTCGCCACCGGTGCGGGTGTCTATGGTGCCCGCGAGGTGCTCGGCTACCTGATGGGGGATGCCCGCTGGGTTGGCGACGAGAAGCTCGCCATGGTGCTCAATACCTTGCGACTGCCGCGCACCCTCTGTGCCATGGTGGTCGGCGCCTCGTTATCTCTGGCGGCCTCCTTGTTGCAGAGCGCGACCCGCAACCCGCTGGCGGAGCCCGGTCTGCTCGGGGTCAACGCCGGGGCCGTCTTTGCGCTGGTGGTGGGGCTCACCTGGTTTGGTGTGGAGTCCGCCTATGGCTATCTGCTCTGGGCCGGACTCGGCGCGCTGCTCGGCAACGTGATTGTGTTGGGGCTCGGCATGATGATTGGCCGCTCCAATCCGCTGAAGCTCATTCTGGTCGGGGTGGCGCTCTCTGCCACCTTCGGCGGTCTCTCCAGCTTTCTGCTGCTCTCCAACAAGATGGTGCTGGAGCAGTACCGCTTCTGGAACCTCGGCTCCCTGTCGGCGGCCAATCTCGATGCCATCATTGCCGTGTTGCCCTTCGTGCTGGTGGCGTTTGTCATCACTTTGCTGCTCTGTCGCCAGCTGACCCTGATGCAGATGGGGGACAGTCAGGCCCAGGCGCTGGGGATCCGCCCCAACCGGGTGCGAATTGGCGTGCTGTTGGCCGCCACCCTGTTTACCGCCAGTGCCATCGCCATCGCCGGTCCCATCGGCTTTGTCGGCTTTCTGGCCGCCTACTGTGGCCGACTGGTGGAGCCGGTGAAGCTGTCGGTGCAGGTCTGTTTCTCCGCCCTGTTCGGCATGCTGTTTCTGCTGTTGGCCGACATTCTGTCGCGCTGGCTGATCCAGCCGTTCGAGCTGCCAAACGGGGTCATTCTGGCCCTGATCGGTGCACCAGTGCTGATCGCCATCGTTCATCGCGGGGGCTTTCGCACCCTGCTGACCGTCAAGTGAGGGGTTGATGCGTACACCTACCGATATGCTCTGCCTGCGGGCCGGCAACCGCTCTTTGCTGCTCCATCTGCCGAGCTGGCGTTGGCTGGCGCTGCTGGCCATGGCGCTGCTGGCGCTGGCTCTGCTGGCCCTGAGCGTTGGCGGCGGCAAGCTCGGCTTTGCCGGGGTGGTCAACACTCTGCTGGGGGAGGGGACCCGGCTTGAGCAGCTCACCCTGTTCAAGATCCGGCTGCCGCGCATCCTTGGGGTGGTGGTGGCGGGGGCCGCCATGGGGCTCTCCGGCTGTCTGGTGCAGACTCTGGTGCGCAACCGGCTGGCTACCCCCGATATGGTGGGGGTCAACAACGGCGCCTCTCTGGCCATCATCATCTTCTCCCTCTATCTGACCGTGGGCAGCTGGCCCTGGTGGGCGGCACCTATCGGCGCCATCTTCGCAGCGCTGGTGCTCTATGCCCTCTGCCGCAAACCGGGTGAGCAGGGCTATCTGTTCGTGGTGATCGGCATCGGCCTCTCCGAGCTGTTCGAGGCGCTCGGCCAGTTCGTGATGTCCACCAAGGCCTTGCTGCACCTGAGTTCCCTCTATCTGTGGAACATGGGCAGTTTTATCGCAGTGGGGTACAGCACCATTACCCCCATCGCCATTCTGTTGCTGCTGCTCTGCCCCTGGATTGTCTATCTCTCCCGCTCGCTGGCGCTGCTGCGCTTTGGCCCCGAGATGGCCAGAGGGCTTGGCGTCAACGGCGATCGGGTGCAACTGGGCATTCTGGCGCAGGCCATTCTGGTGGCGGCGCTCGGCACCGCCATCGGCGGTCCCGTGGTCTTTATCGCCATGGCGGCCCCCATTCTTGCCTCCTGGCTGGTAAAAGACCGGGTGGTGCCGCTCTGGCTGGCGGCACTCAGCGGCGCCTTGCTGCTGCTTGCCAGCGATACCTTGGTCCGGGTGCTGGCCAGCCCTCACGAGGTGGCGACCGGCATCATGACCCGCATTCTTGGTGGCTTGTTGCTGCTGTTTCTTCTTGTTAACGATCGCCAGAGGGCCGACTGATGACGCTCACCGTAAATCGCCTCCACTTCGCCTATCAGCAGACCCCCATTTTGCGGGACATCTCCTTCAGCGTGCCGAGGGGCAAGCTGGTGGGGATCGTCGGCCCCAACGGCTGCGGCAAATCGACCCTGCTCAAGCTGTTATCTGGCCAGATGAAAGCCCAACGCGGCGAGATCCTGCTCAAGGGTAAGCCGCTTGCCAGCTACCCCATGAAGGGGCTGGCGCGGGAGCTCGCCTATCTGCCCCAGCGGCCGACCCTGCCAGCCGGCATTCTGGTGGAGCAGCTGGTGCAGTATGGCCGCCATCCCCATCAGGGCTGGTTCAATCAGTGGGGCGAGGAGGATGCCCGCATGGTGCGTATTGCCTGCGAGCGGATGCAGCTTGAAAGCATCTGGCAGCAGAGCGCCGCGTCCCTCTCCGGCGGGCAGGCGCAGCGGGCGTGGTTGGCGATGATCCTGGCGCAGGACAGCGACATGGTGCTGCTCGACGAGCCCACCAGCGCCCTCGATATCGGTCACCAGACCGAGGTGATGGAGGCGATTCACCGCATCACTGCCGAAGGCAAAACCGTGCTGCTGGTGATCCACGATCTGGCGATGGCGGCCCGCTACTGTGACGAGCTGATCGCCATCGGCGAGGGGACCATTGCCGCCATGGGCCCGGCCCGGGAGGTGGTGACCAAATCCCTGATCGACCGGCTCTACCAGACCAGTGTCGACATTTTGCATGCCCCCGGCGACGGGGCGCCCATTATCGTGCCCCGTCGCCACGAACATGGCCGCGCCCTGCGTTCGGCGAGTTGAGTCATATGGGCCTGCTCTGTGGGCCCACCGAGTGTATCCTCGCGGCCGATTATCCGGGCCGCGCAACGAGAAGGAGTGAGATGATGAAGCGTTTTGCCACCCTGGCAGCAGCCATCCTGATGTTGGCCGCGCCGCTGGTTCAGGCGCAGGAGATGCGTGAAGTGACCGATGCGTTTGGCCAGAAGGTGCAGGTGCCCGTCCAGCCGAAACGGGTGGTGGTGCTGAGCGAGCTGGAACTCGACAGCACCCTGACCCTGGGGCTGACCCCCATCGGCGCTGTCAATGGCCGTGGGCAACCCACCTTGCCCCGCTATTTGCTGAGCAAGGCGGATATGGGGATCCAGGTGATCGGCGATCTCGACAGCCCCAATCTGGAGTCGCTGATTGCGCTGGAGCCCGACCTTATCCTGACCGGCCAGACCCGTCCCGAGCTGCTGACCTTGCTGGGGGAGATCGCGCCGACCGTGGTGACCAGCAAGTGGGGGGAGCCGTGGCAGGATAGCTTCCGCCGTGCCGGCCACACCCTTAACCGCGACCAGCAAGCTGATACTTTCTTGCTGCAGTATGCCGAGCGGTTGACTCAGGCACGCAGCAAGCTGGCCAAACACCAAGGGGAGAGCATCAGCATAGTGCGCTGGAACCCCAAGGGGCCAAGCTTTATGTATCAGGGCACCTTTGCCAGCAGCGTAGTGGAGTCGATGGGGCTGGTGCGTCCGGACAAACAACAGGGGACTGGCGCGCCCCACTCACCGGCGCTCAGTCTGGAGTCCCTCAACTTGCTGGATGCCGACTGGCTGGTGGTCGGTACCCTGAGCGCCACCGGCGATGCGGTGGATGCCATGCGTCAGGCGGAGCAGACCCCGGCATTCCAGCAGCTGCCGGTGATCAAGGCCAAGCGCTTTGATGCCGTGGATGGGTCGCTCTGGACCTCCAGCGGCGGCCCGCAGGCGGCCCTCAAGGTGATCGAGGATGTGGAGCAGTTGCTGGCAACCCGCAGCTGAGTGCCATGCCCACCAGAGGTTGACCACACGAACAGGTTGATCAAAAGAAGAGGGAGGCTTATGCCTCCCTCTTGCGTTGTCACTATCAGCTGTGACCTTTTCGGCGAGCCAGAGCCGCTTATTGTGGCTTGATGGCCGTCACTGTGAGCTTGCCGTCTTGGCTTTGGGCATGGAAATGGATGGCATCACCCACCTTGAGCCCCTTGAGCTGAGCCGGATCTGCCACTCGAAACACCATGGTCATGGGGGGCATTTTGAGGTTCTCGATCGTCTCGTGCTTGATGCCGACCTTGCCACTCCCCTCATCAAGGCGGGTAATGATCCCCTTGGTCATCACCATTTCTGCCTGCTCGCTCATCTCACCCGTCTGGCTCATATCGTGCCCTTCATGATGCATCATCTCTTCGGCTTGCAGGCTGGTGTGGGTGGCAAGGCCAAGCAGCAATGTCAGAGTCAGCGTCTTGTAGTTCATCTTGATTTCCTCGTTGTGTGGTCGAAATGGATCCTGGTGTCAGCCTATTCGGCTGGTTGGTCGGCATGTTTGCCAAGAGTGCGACTGCGCCACAGGTAGTAGGCCGCGGGCAGCACCAAGAGGGTCAGTACCAGTGCGCTCACCATGCCGCCAATCATGGGGGCGGCGATGCGCTGCATCACTTCGGAGCCGGTGCCCTGGCTCCACATGATGGGCAACAGGCCAGCGATGATGGTGACCACCGTCATCATCTTGGGGCGAAGGCGCAGGGCTGCGCCGTGGATCACCGCCCGGTGCAGCCCCGCCTGGTCCGGCTTGCCGCTGGCGATGAGGTCATCCCAGGCGTGGTTGAGGTAGACCAGCATCAAGATGCCGGTCTCCACCGCCACCCCCGCCAGAGCGATAAAGCCCACCCCGACCGCCACCGAGAGGTTGAAGTCGAGCAGCCAGAGGGTCCAGCTCCCCCCCACCACCGCCAGCGGCAAGGGGGTGAGAATGAGCAGCACCTCCTGAACGCGGCGAAACGCCAGATAGAGCAGCAGCACGATAATGGCG
>NZ_CDDH01000082.1 GCF_000819725.1 Aeromonas australiensis
TGTTTAGATTGTTTAGATTGTTTAGAAACATAAAATCAGGGAAATCTTGACTAACAAGAGAATACTTTATAGAAAATGAACGATTTAAGATGTTTGGAAGTCCCTAGAGCATTAACCCTGATCTTTATTTTTTAACCGTAGTGCAAGTTGATATGCCTCTAATGTTTGTTTAGCCGTGTGGTGCCAAGTAAACATAGAAGCAATTCTATTTTTTAAATCTGGATTAAATTCCTTGCTCATAACGGATATAACCCCCTTCCTTATTGACTCAACATCTCCTGGTTCACAATACTCTGCATAATCCTCAAAATAAAATTTTGTATCCCCTCGATCAGTAACCAGAATATTGCAATGCATCATTGCGGCTTCAAGAGAGGATAGACCAGGAGTCTCCATCCAAGATATTAACGCATGAGCCTTTGCTACATGGTACAACTCTGCTAGTTCTTCTTGATCTACATGATTAATAAACACCACATTCGCGCCAGCTTCACGAACACATTCATCATAATAGGCTTTACTATTGGGACTTGGCTTGCCCACGATAACTAATTTATAGGGTAAATCTTTTACGGCCTTAATAAGGTCTAATTGACACTTTCTGATTTCAACACGAGCAGCACTAAGCAAGCAACCTTCAAACTCTTTATATTTACCTGAGAATTTTCTTGAATGATCGAAAACCGATGTATCAACCGCGTTAGCTACCCATAAACCGTTATATACATCAAGCTTCATATCAGACACAACACGATCAAGCTCAGTAGGACTATTTGGTAAAAGGACATCTATATTTTTTGCAATGAATTGCTGGGAGCGATAGTGTCCTTTAAATAAGTAACGCAACATTCCATAATGGAAATTACCATTAAAAATAATTCTTGCAGTGGTTTTTAGATACTCTAGCGAATACTCAGAAACATTATTAGCAATCCATTTCTGAAGGCCTCTCCTAGTTTTTCGATCACATTCATTGTAACTTCCCCAAATAGTAGAAAGCACTGTTGGAATGGAGAGTTTTTTTGCTGTTATCACATGATGTAAAATATCTTGTGGATTTCTCAGGTTAAAGAAATGAATTAAATCATAGTCAATGAAATTTGGTTTACTATCACCTGCAATGGCAACAATAATTCCTAGCTGCTCTAAATGTTCCTTAGTTTTCAATAACTGTATTGTATCACCACCAGGACCGGAAAAAACTGTCGGTCTTGTAATAAACAGAACTTTCATCTCACTACCTTTTTTTATAATTTAGAAAATAAACCTGCTCAATAAAAAATATTATTGAGACATAAAATGAAATATATAAAAACTCATGAGTAAGCATAGGAACTATTGTTGTGACAAGAATAAAATAAATTAATACTTTCGCCTTGGAATAAAATTTTAACTTGATAGAACTGAAAAGTAAAAATCCGACAAAAATAGAATAAGCGATAAAACCAACTAAGCCAAAGTAATAGAGAATAAACATAATCCCATTCTCTATATATTTAGTCCCCGCACTATGAACCTCAAAGTTTGGCGACATAAATGTGCCAAACATTATACCACTTATCCCCATCGAAAAATAATTTGAGCTAATATTTACTAACATATCAATGCGACTTGATATCGTTTGCAGCGTGAACAGTTTAGTCTCGAATGCGAAGAGCTCAATAAAAATGAAACTCAAAGCAATTATAGGAAGAAATAAAAATAAAAATCTATAAAAAAATACTAACATACCACCCAATAAAATAGTTCTATTAATAGAAAGCAGCAACCCCATAAAAGGGATATACCTTTTAAATGCACCTTTTATGCTATTATAATTAAACATCAACACAAGAATTGCTAGAGAAGCAAACGCTTGCGGCGTCGTAGTGAACCCCTCAAAAGCATAAATGTTTGGCAACCCCTTGTTTGCTAGGGAAAATATAAAAACACCTTTCCCTAAGACTAAAGAAATGAAAGAAGCTATAAAACCAAAATAAAAACATAACTCAACACCTAATTTCACTGCGTTAAAGTATAGTTTATTACCAAAAGGATAAGTCACTAAAAAATAAAGATGAAGCATTAGAACAAGAGGATATAGGTCAACATTATATCCTTCACTTGCTATTGCAACTAAATATTTTATTATAAAAACTGAAGAAATAAACAATATAGATAAGTAAACATATCGATTAACATTGAAGAAGTATATATTAATCGATATTAAAATAATGATCGCGATTTTACTAAAAAATCCGCCAACAAGTGAGGGTGATGCACATATAAAAGTAGACAATACAACTAAGTAATAGAGTAGGCTATGATGACTTAACGCCACTTTTTCCATATATACCGTCCCAGAGGCCTCTCAGTGAACTTTTAATAAATCTAAAGTCGTTTTTTTTAAAACTATTGATTAATGCAGAGGAGACTGCTGAAAATATGAATAAAAAGTGATAGAATTTACCACATTCATTGGGCCATTTTCTGTTTAAGAGAAAACTATTTCTAATAAAATAATAGTAAGCATTTATACTTCTATCTAAAGAGTTTGACTTTCTAACAACACTCGATTTAGTTGTAGATAACAACTTATACCCGGATTCTCGTATTCTTAGAGACAGATCAACCTCTTCCCAATATAAAAAAAACGCCTCATCAAATAAACCAACCTCTCGAATAACATTCCTATCTAATAAAATACAAGAGCCAGCACAATAATCAGTTTCATTTATCCCCTCAAATGTAATTGGAAATTTTTTGTACGTTTGCTTAAAACCATGAAGTATAATTTTATCATAAATCACCACACCAAACTCATCAAAAGTTCTAATCATCACTGCGCCTACATTATTATTTTGCAGCTTTGCAGAGACCAATTCATATAACGTGTCAGCTCTAACTTTGACATCAGGGTTTATTATTAATATATCTCCTGGAATACCGTTCCCTTCAAGATATTCGAACCCTACATTATTTCCCTTAGCATATCCGAAGTTTGAACTATTAAAGATTATATGAATTTCAAACTCTGGAAAAAAATCGATTAAATCATTTAACCTCTCAGAATCATTGCTAAAATTATCAATAATCAACACCCTAAAGTCTTTAAAAACTGATTTTCTTATAGAAGATAGGAGCGTAAATATCTCAGCAGAGCTATTCCAATTTAAGATCATTATATTTATCACATTCGCCCCTTAATAACTCGGAGAAATGAACCTACAAAAACTCTTAAATGCTTATACAATGTGGCATATTTCGCTGCCGCCATCATTCTTTGATTAGACATGCTGAAAAACACAAAACCACCTATTTGCTTAGCAATATGACGCACTAAAATTGTTGATTTTCTTTCAAATTGCGTCACTTGCACTTTAGACAGTTGTTCAATATCATAATCGGTAACAGTTATGACATTGTTAATAACCATTTTTTCTACTATAGATTTACCAGTTTCACTTCTTGCAAGTACAAGCCCTTGCCCGTCTGATTCTGTAAATAAAGGATAACCCCTATCGTCGCTATGCCAAACATCAGCACTAACAATATCAGCCACCTCACCAGTACCATCAGCGCAAAGTTTACATCTACTTTGTATCGTTGGCCCTAGAATCTCCCCCCAAGAACGAGAATACTCCATTGTAGTAGAGAGGCCATTTTGCACTAAAGTCGTTTTTCCTGGCCAACCTTTGCCTCGAAAATAGAAGTTTTCAACGGGGATATCAACATTATAATCTAAAGCTTCAGCAACCCTTCTAACACCTGATCGGCTTGGTGTACCCGCACAGAAGAAACTAACAATTAATTTAACAGCATTTTTTACGTCATTATCTATTGACATTAAGTTGCGCAAAGCTACGCAATCACACGGTTTACCAACAAACGCAATCCTCTTGTTAGGATTGTCTCTTAGAGTCTGCAAAAAATACTCTAATGGTGATGCAGGGCTATAACGAGATCCTGTGGCCTCAAGTAAATCTTCTCTAGACCTACTTACTTTAGAAAAACTTTCTAGTGGATTACGCTTATCTACACCTATCTGAATAACAAGATCGACTATATTCTTATCTAACGCATATAGTAGAGTTTGAGTAACAATGCCACCAGATGAACCTAAATAGCGTATCTCATTATCATTTGAATAACCGATATAGCATTTTTCAATTGGCCCCCAGATCGGGTGGCTTGAATTAGTTTTAATACTTGCCTGATTTATACCAGGGCAAACAGTTCTGAAAATAGCCTGCTCATCACCGTTTAACTTTTTGCTGCATACAGGGCGATTATATTCCCCCTTATTGACAACAATTTTACTAGGGAATAGAGATGAACACAGACCGCAACCTGTACATAAATCGTTTTTTAAAACTTTCTGAATCACATCCATACTATTATTTCAACACCCCTTCCAAAGCGCTAGTGTATTTTTCAGTCAATTGGTTTTTTTTGTCTGTTAAGCCTTGAAGTTCTAATTTTATTTGGATGCGTTTATTAAAATGGTCAACATTCATTTTTATTGCATTTTTTAAGGATAACTCTTTAGCTTCTAACACCTTATCATAGCCTAGCGTTGTATATAATCCCTTAAACTTGCGACTGTAAGCATAAGGTGTAACAGGTACACCACTTGAAAAGGCTGCAATTGTGGCGTGCATTCTTGCTCCAGTGAAATATTCAAAACTGCTTATATAATTTTTCACCTCAATAGGATTCGTAAATCTTGGCGCTACAATACAGCGTGGAAATAACTCAGCCACCTCGATGCATGCAGCATAGTCGTCTTCGATTTTCTGAACGGGTGAGGTAGCTATTACATGAGAAACCAAGTGTATTTCAATATTTTCAACTGATAAGAAACTTTCTATTAGCTCATTAATATAATCTTTATAGTTATGAGCCAAACCAAACTGGTTATCTCTTGTATATCCGCCATTCCAGAGTAATCCAGAAACATTAATTCCAACTTTAATTTTATCACTAACCTCACGAACCGTAGAATAAGGCATAGATAATGCTACATCAGTGCCTAGATTACAGGACCCAAACTCCTTACCAACTTTAAAACTAATATCGTCTCTTGCAAATACTAAACTTGTATTTCTGATAATGAATCTAGATACAATTTCAGCAAACCTAGATTTAAAGGGTCCAATGGTTTGGGGCGACAACACTGATTTTCGAGCAAAAATTGCATTAACTAGCTTAGTAAAAACTTGAATTAGAAAACGACGATTACCATATATATCAGAGAAACTATCACCGGCTCCAATATCTAATACAAGATCAAAATCTTTTATCATTTTTATGTAAGATTTCAACTTTATTGGGTTAGAAATCAGTTCTTTGACACTGATTGTTATATGCTCGAATTTGCGACCTATTTGACGCTCCACAAGAGCCTTATTTTGCTCACTGGTTACCTCATTATCACCTATAGTAAAAAAATCTGCATCAATACCCAAATTTTGACAAACCCGATCAACTAAAATCATATTGCCAATAGAAAGTGCACCAACACCTAAGTTCCCTGACGATACATTATGCCAAAGGAAACCAATCTTTACTTTATTCATCTACTTCCCCTCCCCAAAAATGCCAAATGAACGTAAGTTTTCATATTTGTCTTTCAACCACCATTGCGAGGATTCAATTTGCTTTTGCTTCTGCTCTTCAAAACGATACTTGATAATCTTTGCTGGTACTCCAGCTACAACTGCATAAGCAGGAACATCTTTTGTAACAACAGCTCCAGCCGCAATTACTGCACCTCTACCAATTTTTTTGCAAGAAGCAACAATAATTGCATTGTGACCAATCCATACATCATCACCGACTTCAAATGAAGTACGACTAACCCTATCTTTTTCAACATAACCCAGTAAAGAGTTATAAAAAAAAGGATGTAAAGATACCTCTTCAAGAGGATGATTAGCATTTAAAAATTGGCACGTTCTAGAAAAAGAGCAATACCGACCAATTTTGGAATTTTGGGGGATTCTCAAAGGGTCAAAGCAACCATAGCTGTATAAACCTATATCTGTATTATATAATTTTTTAAAAAAAAACCTTAAATACTTACTTTCGAATTCATTTAACTTTATTTTCCTTCCAATTAAAAACAATACTTGATAAATTTTCATCATTATATATAGCCCACAAATAAGAGGTTAAAATAAATAAATTTGAAAAAACAATCACACCCAGCAAGGCATTTTTAAAAGGGTAAATTTGGCAGATGAGTAATACTGAGGTTATTTCTATAAGAAATGATATGATGTTAACCTTAGCCCTTAATTTCTGCATACCGGAAAGAATTAGAAGGCAGCCCAAAACCGCATTGTTAAATCTTATCATAACAACGAAACTACATATACTTAGAACACCTAACAAGTCAATATATTTACCATTTAAAAAACCAGAGAAATCCAATGGTGAGAGATAATAAAAGAGAGAAAATAACAGTGCACAACAAGGCAAGGAATTAACTACTAGAAAGAAATTTTTTATTTTGTTTCTTACAACCTCTTTTAAAGCCCAATTACTTGCTAGGCTAGGATAAAAAACATTATTGATAGCTGAAAAAAGTGTTGTGAATGCCTGAATTATTTTTTGCGCATATCCAAATATAATAAACTCTGATGAAGCCAAAAATAATTTAGCAATAAAAACTTGAAAAAAAGGTTGAATGTTCATTGATAACGAATCAACAAAAAACCTCCTGCATTGAAATAACTCACCCTTGATATTTTCCCATGTCACATTATCTCGTTTCAGCTTTAAATATAAGAATACAAAAACACAAAACTTCACTACTGAAGAAAATAAAAACAACGTATCAAGCTGTACATTTAATACAAGCAAGCAAGCTGAAATTAAGAACGGGAAAAAATGAACTAATGTAGTAAAGAAAAACTCTAACCAATATTTACTTTCAAACCTCAGACTGAATGAGAAGGACTCCAGCCAGCATGTAAGGACAGAGTTAATAAATATTAATAGGAAAAGCATATTGAAATCATAAAAAAAAGAAAAAATTAAAAATAAAAAAATAATAGATAACGATGCAAAGCCCCTCACCAAATAGGATTCATGAAGAGCTCTAGACTGTTTTTTTTCTGTAAAATCTACGACTATCTTCGTGCTGTAACCCATATCAACTACAGCAGCTAAAAATGCAGCTATAACAGAAATATATATATATTGACTAAAAACACTCGGTTCATAGAAATGCCCTATTAAAAAAAACAACCCAAAGTTACTAATTGTTTTTGCTGCAGTACTGAAACTGCTAGCAATAAATGAATTTGATTTAATCACAGATCATAGCCAAATGTTAAATTAAGAGCTTACTGCAAATATACTTACTAGCATAACCATCACCATATGGATTATGAGAAAAACTCATCTCTTTGTAAATATTAACATCATTAAGTAATTCAGAAAGACTAAATACTATTCGCTCAACATCAGTGCCGACTAGTTTAACAGTTCCAGCTGCAACAGCTTCAGGACGTTCAGTAGTATCACGCATCACTAATACAGGTTTTCCTAGTGAAGGAGCCTCCTCTTGGATTCCACCCGAATCAGTTAAAATAATATAGCTACGCATCATTAAATAAATGAATGGCAGATACTCTTGAGGCTCAATCAAAATAATATTTTCGATACCACCTAAAATGCGGTTAACCGGCTCACGTACATTAGGATTTAGGTGCATTGGGTAGAGAATCTGCACATCAGGATTGGCTTTAGCTGTGATAGCTAAAGCTTCACATATTCGTTCAAACCCATCGCCAAAACTTTCGCGGCGATGTCCAGTAACCAAAATTAACTTTTTTGTCTCATCTAAAAATGAGAACCGAGAGGCTAATGTAGCTTGCAGAACACTATTTTGTTCAATCTTATCTTTTACCATAAGTAGCGCATCTATTACAGTATTTCCGGTAACGATTATGCTATCTTCAACATAGTTTTCTTGAATCAAATTTTGCTTAGATGTTTCAGTAGGTGCAAAATGGTATTTTGCCAATGCGCCAGTGAGCTTGCGATTTGCTTCTTCAGGCCATGGAGAATAAATGTTCCCTGTGCGCAAGCCTGCTTCGACATGTCCTACAGCAATTTGCTCATAATAAGCAGCCAAACTGGCAGCAAAGGTAGTTGCAGTATCGCCATGTACTAACACAACATCAGGTTTAAATTCTTGTAGAACCGGTTTTATCTCAAGCAAAATACGGGCTGTAATATCATTTAATGTCTGCCCAGCCTTCATAAGATTCAAATCATAATCTGGTTTAATCTCAAATAATGATAATACTTGATCTAGCATTTCACGATGCTGGGCGGTGACACAGACTTTCGCCTCAAAACGTTCATCAGCAGCTAAAGCATGTACCACAGGTGCCATCTTTATTGCTTCTGGCCGGGTACCAAATACCGTCAACACTCTCTTTTTTAACATATCAATAGCCTTTTAAATTCACTTTTAAGTAGCTGTTCACCAGATTACGAAATCTGACATGCTTAAAGGATTTGAGAAAGGAACTAATTGTTCTTACTCACCAGCTTTTGATTCATCTTCACATTTAACTTAAAACTAATTTTCCTGCCAACTTATACAATGCGATACTCACCTTATCGAACTCCAATATTTAACCGATAATACAATAAAGCACCTATCACCAAACATCCTAAACTTGCGGCCAATAATACATCTTACAGTAATAGCCACTGAGCCACCGCCGGACTAACTTTTCAAAATATTGTAATATGGTATTCAAAATTAGGCGGGTACAAACATTCACCTTGTGGGCATCTATTTACATTTAAAAGGTAACCGCCAAATTCAATGTAACAGCATCTTGATCTTTCTTTGACAAACTCACCTTACTTGTTATCGGCCACCTAATCCCGACTAGTGGGTCATCCCAATGGATTGAGCCTTCACTCTGCGGTGAATAGTAATTGGTTGTTTTATACAAAAACTCGGCCGTCTCTGTCAGAGTAACAAAGCCATGCGCAAATCCTTCCGGGATCCACAGCTGTCGCTTGTTTTCTCCAGAAAGGTAAACGCCTACCCATTGCCCGAAGGTCGGGGAGCTTTTACGAATATCTACCGCTACATCAAACACTTCACCGGCCACACAACGCACCAGCTTGCCCTGGGCATGGGGCGGCAATTGATAGTGCAATCCACGCAACACCCCTTTCGATGATTTGGAGTGATTATCCTGCACAAACGTCACCGGATACCCTACCGCCTCTTCAAACAACTTGTGGTTGAAACTTTCAAAGAAAAAACCTCGCTCATCACCAAACACTTTTGGCTCAAAAATAAGCACATCTGGAATTGCTGTCTTGATTACATTCATCTGTCTATCCACACTTGATTCAATTTTTATGGGGGAAGTATTTTCCCTCCCCCATATCACATCAGACTTTGGCAACCATTCTTAACAGATATTGTCCATACGCATTCTTTGCCAACGGCGCTGCAAGTTCACGCACCTGGTCGGCATTGATAAACTTCTGGCGATACGCAATCTCTTCCGGGCACGCCACTTTCAACCCCTGACGGGTCTCGATAGTTTGAATAAAGTTGCTCGCTTCAATCATGCTTTCATGGGTACCGGTATCCAGCCAGGCATAACCACGGCCCATCATGGCCACCGACAGATTGCCTTGCTCCAGGTAAATACGGTTCACATCGGTAATTTCCAGCTCACCTCGGGGCGACGGCTTCAGGCTCTTGGCGATCTCCACCACGCTGTTGTCATAGAAATAGAGGCCGGTCACCGCATAGTTGCTCTTGGGCTCCAACGGCTTCTCTTCCAGAGAGATAGCGGTGCCCGCCTTATCAAATTCCACCACCCCATAACGCTCGGGGTCATGCACATGGTAGGCAAAGACGGTCGCGCCACTCTCTTTGGCCGCTGCGGCCGCCAACTGTTTCTGCAGGTCGTGGCCGTAGAAGATGTTGTCCCCCAGCACCAGCGCACAGGGGTCTGACCCGATAAACTCTTCACCCAGAATAAAGGCTTGTGCCAACCCGTCCGGACTTGGTTGCACCTTGTATTGCAGATTCAAGCCCCACTGGCTACCGTCACCCAGCAATTGCTCAAAGCGGGGAGTATCTTGCGGCGTGCTGATGATCAAAATATCGCGAATTCCCGCCAGCATCAGGGTGCTGAGCGGGTAGTAGATCATCGGCTTGTCATAGATGGGCAGCAG
>NZ_CDDH01000083.1 GCF_000819725.1 Aeromonas australiensis
GACTCGGACTACTTCTTCCTAAAAATCAAGGCTGCCTTCCCCGGAAAGCCGCGATGAACCTTTTCTTTGCTTGTCCTTTAACCTGCTGGCGGCTTAACATTCAACCTCTAGTCCCAACCTGAAAAAGAGAACCGATCGACCATGCGCGCCCTTCTCGGGATTTTGATCTGCTTGTGTGCCCAACAGGCACTGGCCGATACCCGTTATGTTTCAGACAACATTTTTACCTATATCCACAATGGACCGGGTACTCAGTACCGGATCCTCGGCAGCGTCAAGGCTGGTGAACCACTGGAGGTAAAGGCGGTGAGGAGTGAGGCCGGTTACACCCAGGTGGTGGACGGTCGCGGCCGCGAGGGGTGGATCAAGAACAGCGACTTGCAGAACCAGATAAGTCTGCGCGAGCGGCTGCCGCAGGTACAGAAAGAGCTGGAGGAAGCCAAGGCTCGTTTATTGAACCTCAACGGTGACAACGAAAAGCGCTTCGCCGAGAAGGATGGTCAGATCGCCGAGCTGCACCAGGAGATCGCCGCACTCAAGGCCCGGTTGGTCAGTCAGGGTGAGGAGATGAACAATCTCCAAGAGCAGAATGAGGCACTGACTCAGAGCTACGACAATCAGGAACACGATATGCAGATGGACTGGTTTATCCGTGGTGGTGCCATGGTGGGGGCCGGGCTCCTGCTGGGCATCCTGCTGCCCATGCTGCCCCGTCGTCGCAGCCGTAGCGATCGCTGGATGAACTGACTGCATTTGGTTGCATGAACTGTTGAGAAGGGTCGCCGTGGCGGCCCTTCTTTTTTGTCCGCATGTTTATCTGCGTCTTGCCGAGGCCTGCGCCCGGATAGGGGAAAACATCCACACAGGATCGTATACAAAATGACGCCAGATGACCCTCGCTATCGTCGACAAGTGCTGTTGTAGCGGGATAAGAATGGAAAGTTAGCGATCTTTGTTAAAGATTGGCAACAAATTCATTTCATATAGGGGATAACATTGTATACATTATCGGCGTTTCGGCGGCATGGCCGCCTTTGTCGATATCAGCCCTCGGGCGTACAGGAAGACCCCCTATGTTCAAAGCTACTCAAGTGCTTGCTGCTGACTATATTCCCTCCGATCTGGCCGCCCTGCGCGAAGCCATCACCCAGAACTACGTGGTGGATGAAAATGCCTATCTGGCCGAGCTGTCGGCCATGTTGCCGGGGGATGGCGCCTCGCTGGAGCAGGTGACCCAGCGTGCCCGTACTCTGGTGACCAAGGTGCGCAAGGAGAGCGGCTCCGGTGACGGTATCGACGCCTTCCTGCAGGAGTACAGCCTGGATACCCAGGAGGGGATCATCCTGATGTGTCTGGCCGAGGCGCTGCTGCGCATTCCCGATGCCGAGACCGCCGACGCCCTGATCAAGGACAAGCTCTCTGGCGCCAACTGGTCATCCCATTTCCGCAAGAGTGATTCCACCCTGGTCAACGCCTCCACCTGGGGGCTGATGCTGACCGGCAAGATCATCAAGCTCGACAAGAAGCTGGACGGCAACCCGGCCAACCTGCTGGGGCGCATGGTCAACAAGCTGGGGGAGCCGGTGGTGCGCTCCGCCATGTACGCCGCCATGAAGATCATGGGCAAGCAGTTCGTGCTGGGGCGCGACATGAAGGAGGCGCTCAAGGCGAGCCGCAAATCCCGCGAGCTGGGTTATACCCACACCTACGACATGCTGGGCGAATCGGCGCTGACCATGCAGGATGCCGACAAATATCTGACTGATTACCGCAATGCCATCGAGGCGGTCGGCAACGAGCGGATCAGTGACGGCGGCCCGGCCCCCTCCATCTCCATCAAGCTCTCGGCGCTCCATCCGCGCTATGACGTGGCCAACCGCGAACGGGTGCTGGGCGAGATGTGCGAGCGGCTGGTGGGGTTGGTACGGCTGGCCCGCGACAAGGATGTGGCCATCAGCATCGATGCCGAGGAGATGGACCGCCTTGAGCTGTCGCTGGAGTTGTTCGAGCAGCTCTACCGCTGTGACGCCAACCGTGGCTGGGGCAAGCTCGGCATGGTGGTGCAGGCCTACTCCAAGCGTGCCCTGCCGGTACTCTGCTGGCTCACCGCCCTGGCTCGCGAGCAGGGCGACCTCATTCCGGTGCGACTGGTAAAAGGCGCCTACTGGGACAGCGAACTGAAATATGCCCAGCAGGCGGGCCTGCCCGGCTACCCGCTCTTTACCCGCAAGGCGGGCACCGATATCTCCTACCTCGCCTGCGCCCGCTACCTGCTGAGCGAGCCGACTCGCGGCTTTATCGCTCCCCAGTTCGCCACCCACAACGCCAATACCGTGGTCAGCATTCTGGAGATGGCGGGCGATCGCCAGTTTGAATTCCAGCGTCTGCACGGCATGGGGGAGGAGCTACACAATGCCGTGCTGAACGACCATCCCGGCCTGCACTGCCGTATCTATGCGCCGGTCGGCGCCCACAAGGATCTGCTGCCCTATCTGGTGCGCCGCCTGCTGGAGAACGGGGCCAACACCTCCTTCGTTCATAAGCTGGTGGACCCCAACACCCCGGTGGATTCGCTGGCAGAACACCCGCTGCGCACCCTCAAGCGCTACTCCGGCTTTGCCAATGACCGCATTCCCCAGCCGGTGAACCTCTTTAGCGACCGCAAGAACTCCAGCGGCGTCAATATGAACATCCTCTCCATCCAGCGCCCCTTCTTCGCACGTTTGAAAGAGCTGGAGAGCAAGCAGTGGCTGGCAGGGCCTATCGTCGATGGCGAGACCCTCAAGCGCAGCGAGGCACGCACCGTGCTGAGCCCGCAGGATGTGAGCCTCACCGTCGGCAAGATCCACTGGGCCGACGAGCAGGCGGTGGAGCAAGCCTTGGCATCCGCTCATGCCGCCTTCCCGCGCTGGCGCGAAACCCCGGTGAGTGAGCGGGCCGCTGCGCTCGAGAAGCTGGCGGATCTGCTGGAAGCGAACCGCGAGCAGCTGGTCTCCCTCTGTACCCGCGAGGCGGGCAAGCTGCTGCAAGATGGCATCGACGAGGTGCGCGAAGCGGTCGATTTCTGCCGCTACTACGCGGTGCAGGCTCGCAGCCTGATGGGGCAGGCGACCCTGCTGCCCGGCTACACCGGCGAGCAGAACGAGCTGTTCTTGCAGGGGCGCGGGGTGTTTGTCTGCATCAGCCCGTGGAACTTCCCGCTGGCGATCTTCCTCGGCCAAATCGCCGCTGCGCTGGCCACCGGCAATACCGTCATAGCCAAACCTGCCGAGCAGACCGGCCTTATCGCCCATCTGGCGGTGACGCTGGCCCATCAGGCCGGTATTCCGGGTGACGTGCTGCAACTGCTGCCCGGTGACGGTGCGACTGTTGGCGCCAAGCTGACGGGGGACTCGCGCATTGGCGGCGTCTGCTTCACTGGCTCCACCGAGACCGCCAAGCTCATCAACATGACCCTGGCCCAGCGTGATGGCGCCATCCTGCCGCTCATCGCCGAGACTGGTGGTCAGAACGCCATGATCGTCGACTCCACCGCCCTGCCTGAACAAGTGGTGCGCGACGTGGTGAGCGCCGCTTTCCAGAGCGCCGGCCAGCGCTGCTCGGCCCTGCGGGTGCTTTATCTGCAGGAGGAGATAGCCCCGCGGGTGCTGGAGATACTCACTGGCGCCATGCAGGAGCTGAAAGTGGGCAATCCGGCCGAGCACAACACCGACGTCGGTCCGGTGATCGATGCCGAGGCCAAGGCGGGGCTGGAGCTGCATCTGGCAAGGATGATCCCGAAAAGTCAGTTGATCGCTCAGGCGCCTATGCCCAAGGTGACGTTAGATGGGCACTTCGTCCAGCCCACGGCCCTGGAAATCCGTTCCATCAAGGAGTTGGAGCGCGAACAGTTCGGCCCCATCCTGCACGTGGTGCGCTACGCCGCCCGGGATCTGGACAAGGTGATCAGCGACATCAACGGCACCGGTTACGGCTTGACGCTCGGGATCCACAGCCGCAACGAATCCCACGCCGAAGAGCTGGCGAGCCGTATCAACGTGGGCAACGTCTACATCAACCGCAACCAGATCGGCGCCATGGTCGGGGTGCAGCCGTTCGGCGGGCAGGGGCTCTCCGGCACCGGTCCCAAGGCGGGTGGCCCCCACTATCTGAGTCGGTTTGTCACTGAGAAGACCCGCACCATCAACACCACGGCGGTGGGCGGCAACGCCTCCCTGCTGGCGATGGGCGATGCCTGATCCCCGCCGATAGAGGCCGGATACGGGATGCCGGATAACAGCGGGCCGCCTTCGGGCGGCCTCTTTATTTGCGCTATCTGTTTTTTACGAATGGGACAATCGGCCACGGCGGGGTCGTCAGCGACCCGTGCTGGTCGTAAGATGGGAGCCATTCGCGCGGCGTTTGCCCCTTGGTCGGCCAGCCGTGGCCTGGGTTTTGTTTTAACGAGAGTGTTTATCTGATGTCATTAACCGAACAAGCCCGCTGGTTCGTGCTGGGGGGCGATCATTTGGTACTGCTCGATCAGCAGGGAGAGGTGCCACAGGGCAGCAAAGCGTGCCTGCCTGCTGCGCTGGCAGAGGCCCGTTTCGAGCGTTTCGATGAGTGGCAGGGGCTACCCTGCTATCTGCTCGATCTGGGGGATGAGAGCGACATCAGCGCTATGAGCCCGCTGCGCCAGCTGATGGTGGCGGGGGATGAAGAGGGCTTTCGTCTCGCAGGTCGCGCCTGGCAGCTCGCCACCTTCCGTCGTAGCCACCGTTTCTGCGGCGAGTGCGGCGCCCCCATGACCCCGAAGGCGGGGGAGTGGGCGCAGGTATGCCACCACGGCCACACCGCCTATCCGCGCATCTCTCCCTGCATTATCGTGGCGGTGCGCAAGGGGCCGGAGATCCTCTTGGCGGCCCATCGCCGTCACTATCAGGCGGATGACCCCATGTATACCGTGCTGGCCGGCTTTGTGGAGGCGGGGGAGAACCTCGAGCAGTGCGTGACGCGGGAGGTGTTCGAGGAGAGCGGCATCCGGGTGCGCAATGTGCGCTATGTGGCGAGCCAGCCCTGGCCCTTCCCCCACAGCCTGATGATGGGTTTTACCGCCGACTACCAGAGCGGCGAGATCAGGGTACAGGATGACGAACTGGTGGCTGCCGATTTCTTTGCCGCCGACCGGCTGCCGCGTTTGCCGCCCCACGGCACCATCGCCCGGCGGCTGATCGAGTTGTCGCTGGCGGGTGAGGGGTAACGGCGCTTATCTTTTCGCCACGCTGTTGGCACTGACTGGTTACAAACGGGGCGCTCTGGTTTGCGCCCCTTCACATCTTTGCAACCGCGCGCCCATTTGCCACGTTTGGGGCAGTCCGCTTGGCTGGGCAAAGTGGTATTATGGCCGCCATTTTATGCGTGATACGAACTCGGGAACTGGGATGAAAGAGCTGAAGAACGATCGATACCTGCGCGCCCTGCTGCGTCAGGACGTGGACATGACCCCGGTATGGATGATGCGCCAGGCTGGCCGTTATCTGCCGGAATACAAGGCGACTCGCGCCCAGGCGGGGGATTTTATGTCCCTGTGCCGCAATGCCGAGCTGGCCTGTGAAGTCACCCTGCAGCCGCTGCGCCGCTACCCGCTCGATGCTGCCATCCTCTTCTCCGACATCCTCACCGTGCCCGATGCCATGGGGCTGGGTCTCTACTTCGAGCAGGGTGAAGGCCCGCGCTTCGAGCGCCCGATCACCTCCATGGCCGATGTGCAGGCGCTGCCCATTCCGGATCCGGAAGATGAGCTGGGTTATGTGATGAATGCGGTGCGTACCATCCGCCGCGAGCTGAAAGGCGAAGTGCCGCTCATCGGCTTCTCCGGTAGCCCATGGACCCTGGCCACCTACATGGTGGAGGGGGGCAGCTCCAAGGCGTTCACCAAGATCAAGCAGATGATGTACGCAGAGCCGCAAACCCTGCACCTGCTGCTCGACAAGCTGGCCGACAGCGTGATTAGCTATCTCAACGCCCAGATCAAGGCGGGTGCCCAGGCGGTCATGGTGTTCGACACCTGGGGCGGCGTACTCACCCCCCGCGATTACCGCGATTTCTCCCTGCACTACATGCACAAGATTGTCGATGGCCTGATCCGCGAGCACGACGGTCGCCGCGTGCCGGTCACCCTGTTCACCAAGAATGGCGGTCAGTGGCTGGAGCAGATTGCCGCCACCGGTTGCGATGCACTGGGTCTGGACTGGACCACCGACATTGCCGACGCCAAGCGTCGGGTCGGCGACAAGGTGGCGCTGCAGGGCAACATGGATCCCTCCATGCTCTACGCTACCCCGGCCCGCATCCGTGAAGAGGTCGCCTCCATTCTGGCCGGTTTCGGTCACGGCAATGGCCACGTCTTCAACCTCGGCCACGGCATCCATCAGGATGTGAACCCGGAACACGCCGGCGTGTTTGTCAACGCAGTACACGAGCTCTCCGCCCAGTACCACGGCCGCTAAGGCCGGGGCGAGAGAAGAAGAGTTTGTTTGAAATCCGGGGCCGCAAGGCCCCGTTTTACATTAAAAAATGGCGCCGCGATGACGAGAGCGTGGCGCCAGTGCAGGAGGCAAGATGAGCAGCAAGTCACTGGATTGGGGTATCGATCTTGGCGGTACCAAGTGTGAATGTGTGGTGCTGGATGGCGACGAGGTGCTGCTGCGCCACCGCATCCCCACCGAGCGGGCGGGCGGTTATGAGCACATGATCGGCCAGATCGCCAAGCTGGTGGCTGAGTGCGCCGAGAAGATTGGTCAGCGCCCGGCCGTCATCGGCATGGGCACGCCGGGGGCGCGGGATCCGCAGACCGGCCTGATGAAGAACTGCAATACCACCGAGCTCAATGGCAAGCCGTTCAAGGAGGATCTGGAGCGCAAACTGGGCGTGCCGGTGCTGATCGCCAACGACGCCAACTGCTTTGCGCTGGCAGAAACCCATCTCGGTGCGGTGCGCCAGCACCATCCCGATGCGAAAGTGGTGTTCGGCATCATCATGGGTACCGGGGTCGGCTCCGGCATCGTTATCAACGGCCGCATTCTCAACGGCCACCACGGCATCGCCGGTGAGTGGGGCCACAACGTGCTTTCCCCTGATGGCCCCGAGTGCTACTGCGGCAAGCGTGGCTGCGTCGAGACCCTGATCAGCGGCCCGGCGCTGGAGGCCTGGTACGAGGCCAAGGCCAAGCGTCGCCTCTCGCTCGCTCAAATCGCGGCCGCCACCGCCCATGATCATCTGGCCAAGCTCACCATCGACCGGCTGCATCTGCTGTTTGGTCAGGCGCTGGCCAACGTGGTCAACATTCTCGACCCGGATGTGATCGTCATCGGCGGCGGGGTGGGCAATGTGCAGAGCCTTTACAGCGCCGGGCGGCAGACTATTTTGCCCTTCCTCTTTAATCCCCGCTTCAGTGCCCCCATTATTGCTCCCGCCCTTGGCGACAGTGCCGGGGTATTCGGGGCCGCACTGCTGGCCCGCGGTGAATTCAAGGAGGCCCTGCTGTCGTAGCAGGGGCTCCCGGGCGGCCGGTGCGCCGCCCTGTTGCTGGTTTAAGGAAACGGATTCTCGATGATCAAGATTGCCATCAATGGTTACGGGCGGATCGGTCGCAACGTGTTGCGAGCCCTCTATGAAAGCGGGCGCGACAAGCGCATCAAGATCGTCGCCATCAACGAGCTGGCGGCCCCCGAGGCCATGGTGCACCTGACCCGTTACGATACCAGTCATGGTCGCTTTCACCATCCGGTGCAACTGGCGGGCAACAGCATGTTGGTGGGGGAGGATCTCATCTCTCTGTTTGCCGAGCGGGATCCGTCAAAGCTGCCGTGGCGGGCGCTGGGGGTCGATGTGGTGCTCGATTGCACCGGGGTGTTTGGCTCGCGGGCCGATGCCGAGCTGCATCTGGCGGCGGGGGCGGGCAAGGTGCTCTTCTCCCACCCGGCGGATGCGGATGTGGATGCCACCGTGGTCTACGGGGTCAACCATCATACCCTCACCGGAGCGGAGCGGATCGTCTCGAACGCCTCCTGTACCACCAACTGCGTGGTGCCAGTGATTGAAACATTGCATCGAGAGTTCGAGATAAATTGTGGTACTATTACGACAATTCATTCGGCCATGCATGATCAGCAAGTCATCGATGCCTACCACAGTGACTTGCGCCGAACCCGCGCTGCCAGTCAGTCCATCATTCCGGTGGATACCAAGCTGGCCAAGGGGTTGGAGCGTATCCTGCCCCACTTCGCCGGCAAGTTCGAGGCGATCGCGGTGCGGGTGCCGACCATCAATGTAACAGCGATGGATCTCAGTATTACTGTTCGTAAAAAAGTGACAGTTACTGACGTAAATCAAGCCCTGCAACGGGCATCCAGAGGTACATTACACGGTATTCTGGATTACACGGAAGAACCATTGGTCTCCGTAGACTTCAATCATGATGCGCACTCATGCATCATTGATGGTACCCAGACTCGGGTGAGCGATGCCAACCTCGTCAAGATGTTGATGTGGTGTGATAACGAATGGGGCTTCGCAAACCGGATGCTGGATACCACCCGGGCCATGATGGTTGCAGGCTGAGCCTGCCCCGGGCGAAAGGTTACTGTTTTTAACATTACCTGGAAAATATAGAGGACTGAATATGTCTGTTATCAAGATGACTGACCTGGATCTGGCGGGTAAACGCGTTCTGATCCGTGCTGACCTGAACGTACCGGTAAAAGACGGCAAGGTCACCTCCGATGCACGTATCGTTGCGACTCTGCCGACCATCAAGCTGGCTCTGGAAAAGGGCGCCAAGCTGATGATCACCTCCCACCTGGGTCGTCCGACCGAGGGTGAATACAACGAAGAATTCTCCCTGGCTCCGGTTGTCAACTATCTGAAAGACGCTCTGTCCTGCAAGGTGACCCTGGCCAAGGATTACCTGGATGGCGTAGAAGTCGCTGCCGGTGAGCTGGTTGTGCTGGAAAACTGCCGTTTCAACAAAGGCGAGAAGAAGAACACCGAAGAGCTGGCCAAAAAATACGCCGCCCTGTGTGACGTCTTTGTAATGGATGCGTTCGGTACTGCTCACCGCGCCGAAGGCTCTACCTACGGTGTTGCCCAGTTCGCACCTGTCGCCTGTGCCGGTCCGCTGCTGGCGGGTGAACTGGAAGCGCTGGGTAAAGCCATGCTGAAGCCTGAGCGCCCGATGGTTGCCATCGTTGGCGGCTCCAAGGTCTCCACCAAGCTGACCGTTCTGGAATCCCTCTCCAAAATCGCTGACCAGCTGGTGGTCGGTGGTGGCATCGCCAACACCTTCATCGCTGCTGCCGGTCACAACGTTGGCAAGTCCCTGTGCGAGCACGACCTGATCGACACCGCCAAGAAACTGGCTGCCGAGACCAACATTCCTGTGACCACCGACGTGGTTGTAGGCGCCGAGTTCTCCGAGTCCACTCCGGCTACCATCAAGTCTGTGAGCGATGTGACCGACGGCGACATGATCTTCGACATCGGCCCGGATTCTGCCAAGGCTCTGGCTGACATCATCATGAACGCCAAGACCATCCTGTGGAACGGTCCGGTTGGTGTGTTCGAGTTCGACCAGTTCGCTGAAGGCACCAAGGTTATCGCTGAAGCCATCGCTGCTTCTCCGGCTTTCTCCATCGCTGGCGGTGGTGACACCCTGGCTGCTATCGACAAGTTCGGCATCGCTGACAAAGTCTCCTACATCTCCACTGGCGGCGGCGCCTTCCTGGAGTTCGTAGAAGGCAAGGTACTGCCGGCTGTTGCGATTCTGGAACAGCGCGCCAAAGCCTAATTGACCCGGAACGGGGGGCAAAAGCCTCCCGTTTCGTTTATCATGTGCCCGCTGTGCCGGTTCATGATGAACCCCCCATTTTTTATTAACGGCATACGAGACAGGACGATTAAACATGTCTAAGAAAATTTTCGACTTCGTAAAACCCGGCGTGATCACTGGTGATGACGTTCAGAAAGTGTTCGCCATCGCTAAAGAGAACGGCTTTGCTCTGCCGGCCGTAAACTGCGTTGGTACCGACTCCGTGAACGCCGTACTGGAAGCTGCCGCCAAGGTTAAAGCGCCGGTTATCGTTCAGTTCTCCAACGGTGGTGCCGTGTTCACCGCCGGTAAGGGTCTGAAGCTGGAAGGTCAGAAAGCTGCCATCCTGGGTGCCATCTCCGGTGCCAAGCACGTTCACGCTGTTGCCGAAGCTTACGGCGTGCCGGTCATCCTGCACACCGACCACGCTGCCAAGAAGCTGCTGCCGTGGATCGACGGTCTGCTGGAAGCGGGCGAGAAGCACTTTGCTGAAACCGGCAAGCCGCTGTTCTCCTCCCACATGCTGGATCTGTCCGAAGAGTCTCTGGAAGAGAACATCGACATCTGCTGCGAGTACCTGACCCGCATGGCCAAGATGGACATGACTCTGGAGCTGGAACTGGGTTGCACCGGTGGCGAAGAAGACGGCGTCGACAACAGCCACCTGGATCAATCTTCCCTGTACACCCAGCCGGAAGATGTTGCCTACGCTTACGAGCGTCTGTCCAAGATCAGCCCGCGTTTCACCATCGCTGCCTCCTTCGGCAACGTACACGGTGTCTACAAGCCGGGTAACGTCAAGCTGACCCCGTCCATCCTGGACGCTTCCCAGAAGTACGTTTCCGAGAAGTTTGGCATCCCTGCCAAGTCTCTGGACTTCGTATTCCACGGTGGTTCAGGTTCCACTCTGGAAGAGATCCGCGAGTCCATCTCCTACGGCGTAGTGAAGATGAACATCGACACCGACACCCAGTGGGCGACTTGGGAAGGTCTGCTGAACTTCTACAAGAAGAACGAAGCTTACCTGCAAGGCCAGCTGGGCAACCCGGAAGGCGCCGACAAGCCGAACAAGAAGTACTACGATCCGCGCGTATGGCTGCGTGAAGGTCAGACTTCCATGATCGCTCGTCTGGAGCAAGCATTCTCCGACCTGAACGCCATCGACGTACTGTAATTCGTTACAGCACCTTGATTGCATGAAAAGGCGCCCTGCGGGGCGCCTTTTGCATTTCTGTGATCCGCACCAGTTGGTGAGTGGAGGGGGAACTGGGTATTATCGAAACAAATTTGCTTATTTTATTAAACAATTTGCAACCAAGGCAGGATGCTGAGTATGCAGGCAGGAAAGCACATCGGATATCAGGAGCACGTCGCCTCCTACTACGCGGCCACCCGCAACGGCTCGCAACAGTGGCCCGAGCTGGAGGGGGAGCACAAGGCTGACGTTTGCATTATCGGCGGCGGCTTTACCGGTCTCAATACCGCCATCAACCTGGCTGATGCGGGTTACAAGGTGGTGCTGCTGGAGGCCAACCGCATTGGCTGGGGGGCGTCTGGGCGCAACGGCGGCCAGCTTATTCGCGGGATCGGCCACGACACCAGCCAGTTTGCCCGCTGGATTGGCGATCAAGGGGTGCGCGAGCTGGATCTGATGGGGCTGGAGGCGGTGCAACTGGTGCGCGAGCGGGTCGAGCGTTTCAATATCGACTGCGATCTCACCTGGGGTTACTGCGATCTGGCGACCCGTCAACGTCATCTGGCTGGCTTTGAGGAGGAGCTCGACCATCTGGCGAGCCTCGGCTATGAGCACGAGCTGAAACTGGTCCCGCGCCAAGATATCCATACCGTGGTGGGGTCGGATCGCTATATCGGCGGCCTTATCGACATGGGCTCCGGCCATCTCCATCCCCTCAATCTGGCGCTCGGCGAGGCCCGTGCCGCCGCCAGCCTCGGGGTCTCCCTTTTTGAACACTCCCGGGTGACCCATATCGAGTATGGCAAGCAGCTGGAGGTGACCACCGCCCACGGTCGGGTCACTGCCGATTATCTGGTGATCGGCTGCAACGCCTATCTCAATGACCTCAATCCGGAGCTGGGGGGGCGGGTGCTGCCCGCCGGCTCCTATATCCTCGCCACCGAGGTGCTGGATCGCCGCTTGCGCCAGCGGCTGCTGCCGCAAAACATGGCGGTGTGCGATCAGAACGTGGCCCTCGACTACTACCGCCTCTCAGCCGACGGCCGCCTGCTGTTTGGCGGGGCCTGCAACTATTCGGGGCGGGATCCCCGCGATATCAAGGCCTTTATGTTGCCCAAGCTGCTGCGGGTCTTCCCCGAGCTGGCTGGCACAGCCATCGAGTTTCAGTGGGGCGGCATGATCGGGATCGGCGCCAACCGGTTGCCGCAGATTGGCCGCCTCAAGGAACACCCCAACGTGCTTTACGCCCAGGCCTACTCCGGTCACGGTCTCAATGCCACCCATATGGCGGGCAAGTTGGTAGCCGAGGCGATCCGCGGTGAAAGCCGGGGTTTCGATCTCTTTGCCAGCGTGCCCCATATTACCTTCCCGGGTGGCCCGGCGCTGCGCTCCCCGCTGCTGGCACTGGGTATGCTGTGGCACCGGATGAAGGATATCTTCTGACTCCGATTATCAGCCTGTGCAGTGCTGGCTGAACGCAGCCCCCTTGCCAGCCCTTGTTTATCGCGGGTTGGCACTATCGTTACGCCTGATAGACCAAAAGATGCATTCGCGCCAATCTCGTCCCGTTGGCGCTATCTTTTAGGTGTGAGAGCGGTTATCTGCCAAGAGGTTGTCAGATTGCCGCAATATTTGCCGAGAAAGGGCCGAGGACGGGGAGAGGAGGGCCAAGATGGAGATAAATGTGGTCGCGTCAGGCGGGCTAAGTCCGCTGGCGCAACGGCAGGGTTCTCCCGCAGTGCAGGCACAGGAGCGGGCTGCAACTTCACCATCAACGGGCAGTGACAGCCGTATGGTACGCGACCTTGGCGCCGTGCTGGACGAGCTCGGGCTGTCATCGCAAGGTGAGAGCCGTGGGAGCGGCGCCTCAATCAAGGACTCCCTGGAGGCGTTTATCAACACCATGATGGACTCCCTGCAACAGCAGCAGGAGCAGCAGCTGGCATTGCAGCAACAACAGCGGCAAGAGCAGGAACAGCGCAAACTCGCCATCGCCGACAGCAGCGAGAACCCGCTCAAGCGAGATCTGGAGCGCCTGCTGGAGGCGCTGGAACAACAGGGCGGGCAGGGAAAAGAGAGCGAGCAAGGGGTCGAAAGCGAAGCAGTCAACCCCTTGCAGAGCCAGTTGACCAAGCTGTTGGAGAGCAGCGGTGCGGCAGAGAGCGGGGTCACCCTCAAGGAGGTGCTGTCAGGGTTGGCCAGCAAGCTGTCGAGCGAACCTGCCGAGCGAAAAGGGTATCGGGTCGATACCCAGGTTTGAGCTGGTTGGCAACGGCATATCTGCCGTTGCAGACAGAAGGGGTGGGAACTCCTTTATTGGGTCGGTTCCGCCAGCCGCCACCCCTGTTCGCTCTTCATCATCCACACCTCAGCCTCTTGCGGCAGCACCTGGCCCGCCTCGAACTCGCCATATTTGCGCTCGAGCTCCATCAGAGCCATCTCCTGCTGGAAGGGGCCAGCCCGGTCGTAGACCAGATCCTCATCGTGCAACACCTGCAACTGATCGAGCCCCTGTTTGAAGTGGAGCTGGTAACTCACCTTGACCAGATAGACCCCCTCCATCCGCTCCTCCTTGCCGAGGATGATGAAATCGCTGATCTCGAACAGGTTGGCGTCTGTCTCGGCCAGCAGCCTGGCGGTAACTTGGCTCCGGATATCCTCTTCACCGGGCCCGGCACTGCAGCCATAAAGCCAGAGGGCTAGCAGGGGGATGAACCACTTTTTCATCAAAACTCCGGACAAGTGCAACACGAGAGGGGCGATTGTGCCATGCGAACGGGCGGCGGCAAACCTTGTCTCACGGTTCCAGTGAACGTTCCAGCACGATGGCCTCGGCCCGATAACCTGCCACCTCGCGGCGATAGCACTCGGTGAACCCTCTACGCAGCCAGAAGGATAGCGCACTCTCATTGCTGGCAATCACTGACAGGCGAAGCCGGGTAGCCCCCCATGAGCTTGCCAGCGTGCAGGCGTGAAGATAGAGCGACTGACCACGGCCACTCCCTTGCCAGGGTTCCCCCACCAGTAACAGACCCAGATAGGCGGTGTCTGGATTGGGGTAGCCGCGCAGCAGATCAATGACAGCGGTGAGTTCTCCCTGCTCCCAGCGGCCGATGAGGTGTTTGGCAGAGAACGGCAGGCCGGATGGGCAGGCGACAAGTTCCTCTTCTCCCGCCTGTGTAGAGAGAGGGTCATTGCTCACCGCCGCCTGATAGGAGGGGGCCTGCTCGAACAGCCGCTGCAAGGCAGGTGCATCGCTTGTCTGCAGCCGACGCAACTCAGCGTGCATCGCTTACCATCTCGAGATGTTTGGCAAAGGGGATAGGCCCCATAAAACCGGTGACCCGCTGCCCTGTTCGCTCCTTGCCCTCGCGGTCGAAGAAGATGAGGGTCGGCAATCCCAGTACATTGAGGCTGTTGAGCAGCTCGATATCGGCATCGTCGTTGGCGGTGACATCTGCCTGTAGCAGCACCATATCGCTAAAGTGTGTTTGCACCGCAGGGTCGCTAAAGGTCTTGTGCTCGAACTCCTTGCAGGCGACGCACCAGTCGGCGTAGAGGTCGAGCAGCACCGGCTTGCCGCGAGCGGCGGCCAGCTGCACCTTGAGATCATCCAGCGTCTTGATGCGGATAAACTGCGGTGCCGTTTGACTGGCATCCGCCGTGATGGCAGCAGGGGGGGCCGGTTGCAGCAGATCCTTGCCCACTACCACGGCGCTGATCATCGCCAGCAACAGTACGAAGCCGCGCACGCTTTTGGCCACCGAGTGGGGCTGGCGCTGGTTGTGGTGATAGAGATAGCCGCACAGCAGCAGTCCCCAGCCGAGCCAGGCGAGGGTGGTGGCCTGATCGCTCCAGAGCCGTGACAGCAGCAGGATCGGCACCGCCAGCAGGGCGAAGCCAAACAGCTGCTTGATCACATCCATCCAGGCGCCCGCCTTGGGCAGCAGCTTGCCCCCCGAGGTGCCGAGCAGCAGCAGCGGTAGCCCCATCCCCAGTGAGAGCGCATAGAGCGCCGCCCCGCCGAGCCAGAGATCGCCGCTCTGGGCCACATAGATCAGCGCCCCCGAAAGTGGCGCCGTGGTGCAGGGGGAGCAGACCAGCCCGGAGATCATCCCCATGATGGCGACCCCGACTACCGAGCCCCCCTGCTGGCGGTTGGAGAGGCCGGAGAGACGGGTTTGCAAACTGCTCGGCAGTTGCAGGGTGTAGAGCCCGAACATGGAGAGGGCCAGCAGCACGAACATCACAGAGAGGCCGATCAGCACATAGGGGTGTTGCAGCGCCGCCTGGAATTTCAGACCCGCCGAGGCCACTATCAGCCCCAGCAATGTGTAGGTGACCGCCATCCCCTGCACATAGACCAGGGAGAGCAAGAAGGCGCGACCGGTGGAGAGGCGATGGCCGGCACCGGCGATGATGCCGGTCAGAATGGGATACATGGGGAAGACGCAGGGGGTGAAGGCGAGCCCCAGCCCCAGGGCGAAGAAGGCGGCGATGCTGAGCCAGAACCCCTGATTACCGAGGGCGACGGCCAGCTGATCCTGCTGGCTAACCGGTGCGACGCTTTGTGCCGTATCAGCAGTGGATGCTGTGGTTGCCGTGACCAGCGGGGCCACATCGATCAGCTTGTCGGTCGGCGGATAGCAGAGGCCGTCGGTACAGCCCTGATAGCGCACTCGCAGGGTGGCGCCGTCGCCTACCTCCTTCAGCGGTACCACTATGCTCACCTGCTGGTAGTAGACCCGGGTCTTGCCGAAGAAGTCATCCTCGTGCTCGGTGCCTTCCGGCAGGGTCGGCTCGCTGAAGCTGAGGTTGTTCCCCTTGAAACGCAGGCTGTGGCGATAGAGGTAGTAGTCGTCGGCGATGTGAAGGGTCAGCAGCAGCTGATCGCCACGCTGTTCGCTCTCGATCTGAAAGGCCTCATCGACCTGCAAAAATTTGGGTTTGGCGTTGGCCTCAATGCCCAGCGAGCTGAGCAGATCGGCGCCGCTGGCGTGGGCAGGGGTGCTGCCCGCAGCTGTCATCAGCAGGGCACAGAGCAGCAGCAGGGGAGAGAGCAAGCGGTTGAATGTCATGGGGTCTCCCCATTGAGCCAGTCGAGATAGGCAGGTAGTCCGGCACTCACCGGCAGGGCTAGCAGCTCGGGCACCTCATAGGGGTGATGGGCTTGAATACATGCCTGCAGCTCGGCAAAGAGTGGCTGGCGGGATTTGATGATGAGCTGGATCTCGGTGGCGCGCTCCACCTTGCCTTGCCAGCGATAGACGGAGGTGACGCCCGGCAGTTGATTGATGCAGGCGGCCAACCGCTGGTTCAGCAGCTGTTCGCAGAGAAGGTCGGCACTGGTTTGATCTGGGCAGGTGCAGAGCACCACAATGGCGTCGGTCATAAAGCGGATCTTCACCTCATTGGGGTAAACCGGGCAGGCGCCCTTGCCGTGTCATCCCCTTTTGCGGATGAAGGTGAAAAAAGCGCCTGAAAATCAGCGGCTACTATACCCCAGAGCCGCTTCAAATAGCATCTGTAGCCATTTGTGAGCCAGCGCCAAAAATTTGTGGGGGGCATGAGATAGACGCTGTCATGGAGAGAGGGCAGAATGAGCGGGCTTGTTCCCAATTGACGTAAGGAAATGTATGACCCAACAGAATGAGCAGCAGAGAAACCGCATGTTGAGCCTGCTGCGCGAAGGTGAGCGCCGCATGTTGGTTCAATTGGCCGGGCTGCTGCGCACGACCGCCGATGAAATCAATGCCGAGCTGGAGAGAGAGGAGCTGATGGCCACCCTGGAGCAGCCCATCACGGTGGAGTATCTCAACGGCGTGGTGCAGCACCATCTGTTCGAGCGCAAACACAAGGGAGATATGGCGGTTGCCCAGCAGATCCTGAGCGATTATCAGAACGAGCTGGACGCGCTGCAGACTGCTCAGGCCCAGCCTGAAGAGGCTGCTGCAGCCGACGAGTGCGGCGAAGAGCTCAAGGCTCAGGCTTGAGCGACGGGCAGGCCTGAATCCTTACTTCTGAATCAGCCGGCCTGCCAGCGCTGATCCCTCTTGCGGCTCCATCATGTCTGCCATGATGGGGCCGTGTCGTTTCTGCTGTAGCCTTTCCTTGTTGCCCTTCACTTCTCGGTTTCAATCCAACTGATTCGTGCCTTAGCGCGCCCCTTGTGGCATGCCGTGCGGCACTTCGCGGGGGATGGGGAACACCTTGTCATAGCCCCAGTTGTAGACGAAGGCATAGATCAGATAGAAGACGACGAAGCCCAGATCCAGCACCAACGCCTCCAGCAGGCTGACGCTCAGCCACCAGGACATGACCGGCAGCGCGACGATCAGCAGACCGCCCTCAAAGCCGAAGGTATGCAGCACCCGTTGCCACAGGGTCTTGTGGGTATGGCCCTGATACTTGAGCAGCAGCTTGTCGACCCCGATGTTGTAGATGTAGTTCCAGACGGTGGCCAGCACCGAGAAGAACAGGGCCAGCGGGCCCATATGGTTGAGCCCGACCCCGGTAACCCAGCTGGCCAGCGGGGCGGCAATCAGCAGACCAATCAGTTCAAAGCCAATGGCATGGCGCAGGCGATCGTTACGGGTACGCATAAGTCACTCTCTCAATCAGGTTTATTCACGATTGCCGGTTAATCTATAGATCTTTCACGATAGATTCATGTTGGTATCCATCGTTAAAATAGATGGATGAAACAGCTTGTCGGAGGGTCATAAGATGACGCCATCACTAGAACAACTGAAGATCTTGCTGGCGGCCGCCGAAACCGGCTCTTTTTCCGCTGCCGCCCGCAAGCTGGGCAAGGCGCAGTCGGTGGTGAGCAGCGCCATCGCCAATCTGGAGATCGATCTGGCGCTCACCCTGTTTGACCGCAGCGGCCGCTATCCGCGGCTGACCGAGGCGGGGGCCCGCATGGTGCAGGAGGCGGGGATCCTGCTGGCGCAGAGTGAACGGTTGCAATCCATTGCCGGGGAGCTGGCGGCCGGGGTGGAGACGCGCCTCACCCTGGCCATCGATGATGACTCCCACCTCCCCTGGCTCGGCACCCTGCTGGAGGAGTTTGCCACCCGCTATCCAGCTGTGGAGCTGGAGCTGCTCTTCCCGCTGATGGAGGATGTGACCGAGATGCTGGTGACCGGCCGGGCCCAGCTCGGCATCAGTTATCAGAAGGTGCATCCCCAGCGGGAGATCGTCGCCCGTTCGCTGGGGGAGGTGACCATGCCGCTGGTGGTATCGCCGGATCATCCGCTGGCTCGCAAGCAGCCGCTGCGGGAGGTCGATCTGCAGGGGGCACGCCAGCTGATGGTGACCGGTAGACGGGAAGGGAGCGAGCGCCAGCGTTTTCGCATCTCGGCTCAAGTGTGGTGGATTGAGGGGGATCTCGGGGTGCTGGAGCTGGTCAAGCGGGGTCTTGGCTGGTCCGCCATTCCGGAATTTCTGCTGCATCAGCCGTTGAAGCGGGGTGAAGTGGTGGTACTGGAGCCGGACTGTATCGCCAGTCACGCGCTGGCGCTGGAGCTGCAGTGGCATCGCGCCCGCCCGCTGGGGCAGGCGGGACGCTGGCTGAAGGAGGCACTGCTGGCGCGGGTGCCTCGTTAGCCGACCTTACTCGGTCAGGGCGTAAGGCAGGGGTTGCAGGGTGAGGCGGGAGCCTTCGTCCTGCTTGAGGCGGAATTGGGCGTCAGCCTCGGTATCTTTTGGCAGCACGGCGGTGAGCCACACCTGCCCGGCCTGTTGCCAGGCGTTGAGCACCATGCCGCTGCGGCGCCAGTTGTCACCCAATTGCAGCTCCAGAGTATCGCCGCTGGCGACCGGCTCGCCGGCCGTCCCCGCTAGCAGGAACAGGGCGCGGTTGTTGGCGCCGCGATACTTGGCGCGGGCCACCGTCTCCTGCCCCATGTAGCAACCCTTGTTGAAGCTGATGCCGTCCAGCGCCTGCAGGTTGAGCATCTGCGGGATGAACTCCCCCTGATGCACCGCTTCCATGTGCGGCAGACCCGCCTTGATCTCGAGCCCCCACCAGAGTGACTCGTCACCTTGCGGCAGGGCGTCGGCTTGCTGATTGCTCACCAGCAGCCAGCGATCCTGTTCAATCTTCACCGCCATGCCGCCGTCGATCAGACCGCTCTGCAGAAGGCCGAACTGGGCAGAGATCCAGCCATCGCTGCCCGTACCGGCGATCCCGGTGGCGTGACGCTCATCGGCGGCGATCTCGACCTTGGCGAAGACGGCAAATTTCTTCAGCTCCGGCAGTTGACGCTCAAGTACCGAAGGGCTGGTCAGCAGCAGCAGGCTGTCGTCGAGGCAGAGCAGGCGGAAATTGCTCCACAGCTTGCCCTTGGGATCGCAGTGGCCGCCCGGGGTCTGTTGCCCCGGTTGCAGGGCGTTGACATCACAGGTGACCTGACCTTGCAGATATTTGGCGCGATCCTCGCCGCTGATACGGGTGATGGCCAGCTTGGTCAGGGGAAAGCGGGTCGGCTCGGCAGGAAAAACAGGTGGTTGCAGGCTCACGATGGTATTCCAGAGAGAAAGTATGTGAGCTGCATGGTAAAGACGTAACTAATGTTTGTCAGCCGGAAAATCGAGCTGGTACCATCCCCCGGTCTTTGTAAGGAGAGTGCCATGTTGAGCCCAGTTGAAAAATCCCGCCTGAAGTGGGCCTGCCGTCGCGGCATGCTCGAGCTGGATGTCGTCTTTATGCCCTTTTTCGAACACGAGTTCGATTCCCTGAGTGAGGCCGATCAGCAGACCTTTATCCGCCTGTTGGCGAGCGATGACCCGGATCTGTTCCGTTGGACCATGGGCCATGCCGTCCCAGCCGATCCCACCTTCGGAGCCATGATCAAGATGATCCTGGAGCGCAATCAGGCGCGCCACGACCGCCAGGGGTAATACCGTGGAGCGGGTGATCATGACGGTTCACCCCTCCCGCCATCAGCACTATTTGCTGGTGGCCCTCTTTTTATTGTCGCTCTGGCCGGTGTCGGGTCTGATTGCAGGCTGGCAGTGGGCACTGTTGCTGCCCGTCTGGCTGGGAGCGCTCTGGCTGAGCTGGCGCGCGCTCGCCGCGCCCCCGTTCGAGCTGGTCTGGGATGGCCAGTGGCTGCAGTGGCAAGGTTGCCGCTATCAGCTTGACAAGCAAAGCCGGATTCTACCCGGTGTGCTCAGGCTGGCGCTTTGTCCCGACCCGCAAGAGAGTGGAGCCGTGTCGCCACGGCAACTGTGGCTCTTCGCCGATGCCCTGCCCCCCGAACATTACCGCCTGCTGGCGCGAGCCATTCACTTTCTGCCGTCCCGGCACTGACGCCTGTTTCCCGTGATGACCATGCGCTGATTTATCGCGATAAGCCGCAGCTATGTGGTTGACGGCACAATTTTTGTGGCTGAAAAGCGGTAGAAAACAAGTGACCCCGCCAGGGCGGGGTCACTGATAGCTGTAACGCTTTACGGTAAGGGGGACTAATCCCGCTCCGGGGTCAGCACGGTCGGTTTGGAGTCCGGCAGCATATCCGGATAATCCAGGTTGTAGTGCAGGCCGCGGGACTCCTTGCGCTGCAGGGCGCAGTTGACGATAAGCTCGGCCACCTGCAGCAGGTTGCGCAGCTCCAGCAGGTTGTTGGAGACGCGGAAGTTGGCGTAGTACTCCTGCACCTCCTGTTTGAGCAGGTCGATGCGGCGCTTGGCGCGGGCCAGGCGTTTGTTGGTACGCACTATCCCCACGTAGTCCCACATCATCAACCGCAGCTCGTGCCAGTTGTGCTGGATCACCACCAGTTCGTCGGAATCTTCCACCTTGCTCTCGTCCCACACCGGCAGGCGCGGCGGCTCCACGCTCATCGGCAGCTTGGCCAGAATGTCGGCACCCGCCTGATGGGCATAAACCACGCATTCCAGCAGGGAGTTGGAGGCCATGCGGTTGGCGCCGTGCAGACCGGTGTAGGTCACTTCACCTATGGCGTAGAGGCCGGGAATATCGGTCTGGCCGTTGTTGTCGATCATCACGCCGCCGCAGGTGTAGTGGGCGGCTGGCACGATGGGCATCGGCTCCTTGGTGATGTCGATGCCGACCGCGAGGCAGCGCTCATAAATGGTCGGGAAGTGCTTGATGATGAAATCGGCCGGTTTGTGGCTGATATCCAGATACATGCAATCCGCCCCGAGCCGCTTCATCTCGTGGTCGATGGCGCGGGCGACGATATCCCGTGGCGCCAGCTCGGCCCGCTCGTCAAACTCCGGCATAAAGCGGCTGCCGTCCGGGCGGCGCAGATAGGCGCCCTCGCCACGCAGCGCTTCGGTCAGCAGGAAGTTGGGATCATCGGGGTGGAACAGACTGGTGGGGTGGAACTGGTTGAACTCCAGGTTCGCCACCCGGCAACCGGCCCGCCATGCCATGGCGATGCCATCACCAGAGCTGACATCCGGGTTGGAGGTGTACTGGTAGACCTTGGAGGCGCCACCGGTGGCCAGTGCCACGAAGCGGGCCCGAACCACTTCGACCTGTTCGGCGTTGCGGTTCCAGACGTAGGCGCCCAGTACTTTGTTGCCCGGCAGATTGAGTTTGCGGGTGGTGATGAGATCGACCGCGTTGAAGCGCTCCATCAGCTGGATGTTGGGGTGCGCACGGACCTGATCGATCAGGGTGAGCTGTACCGCCTTGCCGGTGGCATCCGCCGCGTGAAAGATGCGGCGATGGCTGTGGCCCCCTTCCCGGGTGAGGTGGTATTGGGACTCGCCGTCGGCGTTCTCCTCCTGATCGAAGGGGACTCCTTGCTGAATGAGCCACTGGATGGAGTCGCGGGCGTGGCGAGCGGTGAACTCCACCACGGCCGGGTCACATAACCCGGCGCCCGCGTTGAGCGTGTCGCTCACGTGGGATTCGATGCTGTCGGTTTCGTCGAACACGGCAGCGATGCCTCCTTGCGCATAGAAAGTGGCCCCCTCACTGATGGGCCCCTTGCTCAGAACCAGGACTTTGGCCTGGTCTGCCAATCGCAATGCGAGGGACAAACCGGCGGCACCGCTGCCAATGATCAGCACGTCGCAAAGGTATTCAACACTTGCTTTCATAAGTATCATTGGCCTGGATTAAGAACTGGCACCATGGTAGCCCAAGCGAGGGCAGTGATGCAGCCTGCGTCACATTTTTTTCAATTGAAGCGAACTTTCCCTGATTCCTCCTGTCTGAACTTGTGCGCTTAGGAAGGGCCGGAAAAGAAAAACGATAACCTGATGGGGGTTTTACGGCTCTGATGAGCGACCAGAATCTACTGGACGAACAGCTGGTTGAACGGGTCCAGCGCGGCGATAAAGCAGCTTTCAACCTGTTGGTAAAAAAATACCAGCAAAAGGTGGTCAACCTGGTTGCCAGGTATGTCAACAATCCCGGCGATGTGCCTGACGTGGCACAAGAGGCTTTTATCAAAGCTTACCGGGCATTGCCGACATTCCGTGGCGAAAGTGCTTTTTATACCTGGTTGTACCGAATTGCCGTCAATACGGCGAAGAATTATCTCACCTCCCAGGGGCGCAGGCCGCCCAGCAGTGATGTGGAGGCTGACGAAGCGGACTCTTATGGCGGTGGTGAAGCCTTGCGAGAGGTCTCAACCCCGGAAAACCTGGCGCTGACTGACGAGATCAAACGCACCGTGTTTTCTGCCATAGAGTCATTGCCGGAAGACTTGAGGACAGCGATCACCCTTCGCGAACTGGAAGGGCTGAGCTACGAAGAGATTGCCGAAATCATGGATTGCCCAGTGGGTACGGTCAGATCCCGTATCTTCCGGGCGAGGGACGCAATCGACAAAAAGCTGAAACCTCTGATCGAGAATTAACTGGGGAAAGACGGGTTTACTTATGGCAAATAAAGAGCAAATCTCTGCCCTGATGGATGGTGACCTGAGTGACGCAGAGCTATTAAACGAGCTGGGGCAGGACTCCGACTTGCAAGATACCTGGGGTCGTTACCACCTGATCGGCGATGCCATGCGGGGTGACCTGCCGGTCAATCTGCAACTGGATCTCAGTGACAGCATTATGGCTGCGCTGGAGGATGAGCCCACCATACTGGCACCCAAGCCGGTCGAGACGGCTCCCGTGCTGCAACCTGCCGCTGCGCCGGTCAAGACTGATTCCAATGTGGTGCCGTTGTTCCGCCGGGTCGGTCAGCAGCTGGGGCAATATGCCATTGCGGCATCTGTGGCCGCTGCCGTCATCTTCGGGGTGCAGCAGTATCAGGGGCAGGATGGCGTACCTGCTAATCCGGTGCTCAATACTATTCCCATCGGTGGTAGTGCGGCGCCGGTGAGTGTTCACTATCCGCAACAGGATGGCACCCGTGCCCGTCAGCAAGGGCTGACCGAACAGCAGATGCAGGAGCAGCGGGAGCGGATCAACGCCTTTCTGCGTGACCACCAGTTGCAGCAGCGCCTGTTGCAAGACAGACAGAACCAACAATAGCGAATTGTCAGGGATATCAACGTGCGCCAGTCCAGCCGTATTTTGCTGGCCTCTCTCTTGCTGATCAGTGCCAAGGCCTCGGCCGACGATAAGTCGGCCGAGGCCTTGTTGCAGCAGATGCAGAGTGCCGTACAGCAACAGAATTTCGAGTTGTCCATGGTCAAGGCCCGCCAGGGGCGTCTTGAACCGATCCGGATCAGCCATGCCGTGATCAACGGCAAGGAAGTAGCCCACCTCAGTTACCTCGACGGCAAGGCGATCGAGTATCTCCAGCGCCAGAACGAATACACCTTCTTTGAAAACAGCCACGATCCCTACACCCTGAAGGATGCCCGCTTCCCCGGCATCTGGTCGACCCTGGTGAAGATGCCGCTGGCGCAGGTGCTGGAGAGCTATGATCCAGTGCTGGCCGGTCGTAGCCGGGTTGCCGGTGTGGTGGCGCAGGTGGTGAGGCTGGTGCCTAAAGAGGCTGACAAATATGGTTTCGTGCTCTGGATCGATGAGCATAGCTCCTTGCTGTTGCGAGTCGACATGGTGGAGCGGGAAGGTAATCTGGTTGAGCAGGTGTTGGGGGTCGATCTCGACCTGCATAGTGAGCCTGCTCCTTGGCTGGTGAAGCTGGCCAACAGTAAGCAGCCTGCGGCCCTCGCGCTGGAGGATGCCTATCCGGCGCCGCAACAGAAGTTGAACTGGCAGATCACCTGGCTGCCCGATGGCTTCAAGGTACTGTCCCAAGACCGACACCAGCTGGTGACCACCACTATGCCGGTCGATTACATGATGCTCTCCGACGGGTTGGTGGATCTCTCGGTCTATGTCTCCCGCGTTGATCCCAAGCAGGCGGTGCGCCAGCAGCTGATCCGCCAGGGGGGCACCTCGCTGGTGAGCTTTGTCAACGAAGTAGGGGTAGAGATCACCGTGGTCGGTGAGGTGCCTGCCGAGACCGCCAAGCGTATCGCCGAGTCGGTTCAGCCGCTCGCCCGCAACGAAGCTGTACAGTAACGGGGGATTCGCGGTTGTCCCCGCTTGCCGAACGTGGCGAGTCATGGTCAGATCCCCTGATTGTGTGAACCCGAGGTGTTGCCGTGAATGAGATGAGTGAAGAGCTGGCGACCGTGGTGGCCATTGAAGGTGACCATGCCTGGGTGGAGTGCGAGCGACGCTCCGCTTGTGGTGGTTGCCAACAACAATCCAATTGCGGTACTGGCACCGTGGCCAAGGCGTTTCCCCTGAAAGCCCCTCGCTTGCGGGTCAGGCTGACCGCTGAGGTGAGCGTGGGTCAGCAGATTCGGCTTGGCATCCCGCAGGCGAGTCTGCTGCGCGGTGCGGCGCTGGTCTATGTGCTGCCGCTGTTCTGTCTGCTAGCCGGTGCCTTGCTGGGGCAGGTCTGGCTGGCACCGCTGCTCGCGGGCGGGGAGGGGATCACCATTCTCTGCTGCTTGCTGGGGGGCGGGCTGGGCTTTTTACTGGTCCGTTACTTTTCCAACCGCCTGGATCAGGGGCGTTATGGCCCGCAGATGCTTGGCGTCGTGGTTCCTGTCCGTATCCTCCCCTGACTGAACAGGCGCTATTTCACTGGCGTTGGCGACTAAAGAATGGCCGTCAGCCGGGTTATCCAGTAAAATCGCGCCTCCATAACTGACCTTAACCAATTTTGAGTGACTCTTGCTCGATGAAACACATTCGTAACTTTTCGATTATTGCGCACATCGACCACGGTAAATCGACCCTGTCGGACCGTCTGATCCAGACTTGCGGTGGCTTGTCCGACCGCGAGATGCAGGCTCAGGTGCTTGACTCCATGGACCTGGAGCGCGAGCGCGGCATTACCATCAAAGCACAGAGTGTGACCCTGAACTACCAGGCACAAGACGGTAACACCTACCAGCTGAACTTTATCGACACCCCTGGCCACGTGGATTTCTCCTACGAGGTCTCCCGCTCTTTGGCGGCCTGTGAAGGGGCGCTGCTGGTGGTGGATGCCGGCCAGGGGGTTGAGGCACAGACTCTGGCCAACTGCTACACCGCCATGGAAATGGACCTGGAAGTGGTGCCGGTGCTGAACAAGATTGACTTGCCGGCTGCAGAACCCGAGCGGGTTGCCGAAGAGATCGAGGACATCGTCGGTATCGATGCGATGGAAGCGGTGCGCTGCTCCGCCAAGACCGGCCTGGGTGTTGACCTGGTGCTGGAAGAGATCGTTGCCAAGATCCCGTCGCCGGAAGGTGACCCGGATGCCCCGCTGCAGGCGCTGATCATCGACTCCTGGTTCGACTCCTATCTGGGGGTTGTCTCTTTGGTGCGGATCAAGAATGGCTCCCTGAAGAAGAACGACAAGATCAAGGTGATGAGCACCGGTCAGGTGTGGGGTGTCGATCGTATCGGTATCTTCACGCCCAAGCAGGTGGATACCCAGGGTCTGGGCTGTGGCGAGGTAGGTTGGGTTGTCTGCGGTATCAAGGACATCCACGGCGCACCGGTGGGCGATACCCTGACTCAGGCCAAGAATGGTGCCGACAAGGCGCTGGCCGGCTTCAAGAAGGTGAAGCCGCAGGTCTATGCGGGTCTGTTCCCCATCTCCAGCGATGACTACGAGTCGTTCCGTGACGCCCTCGACAAGCTCTCCCTGAACGATGCCTCCCTGTTCTTCGAACCGGAGAGCTCCACTGCGCTGGGCTTCGGCTTCCGTTGCGGCTTCCTCGGCATGCTGCACATGGAGATCATTCAGGAGCGTCTGGAGCGTGAATACGATCTGGATCTGATCACCACGGCGCCGACCGTAGTGTACGAGATCGAGCTGACCGACGGTTCCACCATCCACATCGACAGCCCGGCCCAGATGCCTGCCATCACCAGCATTAAGGAGATGCGCGAGCCGATCGCCGAGTGTCATATCCTGCTGCCGCAGGAGTACATGGGCAACGTGATCACCCTCTGTATCGAGAAGCGTGGCGTGCAGACCAACATGGTCTATCACGGCAAGCAGGTGGCGCTGACTTATGAAATTCCGATGGCGGAAGTGGTACTCGACTTCTTCGACCGTCTGAAATCCACCAGTCGCGGTTACGCCTCGCTGGATTACGGCTTCAAGCGTTTCGAAACCTCCGACATGGTTCGTCTGGACATCATGATCAACGGTGAGCGCGTCGATGCGCTGGCCATCATCACCCACAAAGACAATGCCCAGTATCGCGGTCGTCAGGTGGTGGAGAAGATGCGCGAGCTGATCCCGCGTCAGATGTTTGATATCGCCATTCAGGCGGCCATCGGCAACCAGATCATCGCGCGTAGCACCGTCAAGGCACTGCGTAAAGACGTAACCGCCAAGTGCTACGGTGGTGACGTGAGCCGTAAGAAGAAACTGCTGAACAAGCAGAAAGAAGGTAAGAAGCGGATGAAGTCTCTCGGCCGTGTTGACGTGCCGCAGGAAGCCTTCCTCGCGATTCTCCACGTCGGAAAGGATTAATAGATGGCAAGCACGTTTTCCCTGATCCTGGTGGTGGTCTGCGCGATCACCGGTGTTATCTGGTGTCTGGACAAGATGATTTGGTCCAAGCAGCGCGCCGCCAAGATTGCCGTGGCTCGTGCCCATGGCGGTGCCCACCTGGATGAGAAGACCCTGGCCAAGGTCGCCCCCGTGCCGGTCTGGATTGAGCAGACCGCCGGGGTCTTCCCGGTTATCACTTTTGTGCTGATCCTGCGATCGTTCATTTTTGAACCGTTCCAGATCCCGTCAGGTTCCATGATGCCCACCCTGCTGGTGGGCGACTTCATCCTGGTGGAAAAATTTGCCTATGGTCTGCGGGACCCGGTGACCAACACCAAGTTCCTCGAGACCGGCGAGCCCAAACGCGGCGACGTGGTGGTGTTCAAGTATCCCCTTGAACCGCGCGTTGACTACATCAAGCGAGTGGTCGGCATGCCGGGTGATCGGGTTATCTATCGCAACAAGGAGCTGTTGATCCGGCCGCGTTGTGTAGAAAAGAGCGGCGATGAGCAGGATGAGAAAACGTGCCCGGGCTTCAAGAAGCTCGACGTCAAGTTTGAACAAAGAGGCGAATTTACCCAGATGGGGATCCCCCTTGACCGCTATACCGAGCAGTTGGGTGAAGTCTCCCACGAGACCCTGCGCAATCCGCTGATGCCCGACATGGTTGGTCGTTACTATCGCCAGCCCGGCACCTACCCCGATGAGTGGGTGGTACCGGAAGGCCAGTATTTCGTGATGGGCGACAACCGCGACAACAGCACCGACAGCCGCTTCTGGGGCTTTGTGCCCGAGCAGAACCTGGTGGGCAAGGCGGTCGCTATCTGGATAAGTTTTGAATTCGAGCGCGAAGAGGGCTCCCTGCTGCCGAGCTGGGTACCGACAGGGGTGCGCTTCAACCGCATTGGCGGAATCAAGTAAATGAATATCAAGATGAACAGACTGCAGGCCCGTCTCGGGCATGTTTTTGCGGATCTGGAACTGCTGACCCGGGCGCTGACTCACCGCAGCGCCGGCTCCCGTCACAATGAGCGACTGGAATTTCTGGGTGACTCGATTTTGAGTCTGGTGATTGCCGACGATCTGTTCCACCGCTTCCCGCAAGCGGCGGAAGGGGATCTCAGCCGGATGCGCGCCACCCTGGTGCGGGAGAAGACCCTGGCCGAACTGGGCCGCGAGTTCGACCTCGGGGATCACCTGATCCTCGGCCCCGGCGAACTTAAGAGCGGCGGTTTTCGCCGCGAATCCATTCTGGCTGATACGGTCGAGGCGGTGATCGGTGCCATCTATCTCGACAGCGATCTGGAGCGGGTCAGAACCCTGCTGCTGGGCTGGTACGCCAGTCGCCTGGACGAGATCAAACCGGGCATCGAGCAGAAAGATCCCAAGACCCGTCTGCAAGAAATTTTGCAGGGAAGCCGCAAATCCCTGCCGACCTACACAGTGACCAACGTCAAGGGCGAGGCCCACAACCAGGAGTTCACTGTCCAGTGTGAGGTGGAAGGTCTGGATGGTCCGCTGGTCGGGGTCGGCACCAGCCGCCGCAAGGCCGAACAGGCAGCGGCGCAGCAAGCATTGGAAAGACTGTCATGACTGCTATTGATGCAAGAGGCCGCGGTCTTTCAACACAACAGGCATTGGAAAAACTGTCATGACAGATAGCACTTATTGCGGCTTTGTCGCCATCGTGGGTCGCCCGAATGTGGGCAAGTCCACCCTGCTCAACAAGCTGCTTGGCCAGAAGGTCAGCATCACCTCGAAGAAGCCCCAGACCACCCGTCACCGGATTTTGGGGATCGACACCGAGGATAACTACCAGACCATCTATGTCGACACCCCGGGTCTGCACATTGAAGAGAAACGGGCCATCAACCGCCTGATGAACCGTGCCGCCACCAGTTCATTGGGTGATGTGGCCATGGTGGTCTTCATGGTGGACGGCACCCACTGGACCAAGGACGACGAGATGGTGCTGGGCAAGCTGCGCAACCTCAAGTGCCCGGTGGTGCTGGCGGTCAACAAGATCGACAACGTCAAAGAGAAAGAAGATCTGCTGCCCCACCTCGAGTGGCTGGGCCAACAGATGAACTTCGCCCATATTCTGCCCATCAGTGCCGAAAAGGGTACCAATGTGGAGAAGATCCGCGAGTGGGCCAAGCCGCTGTTGCCGGAGAACGTCCACTTCTTCCCGGAAGATTACGTGACCGATCGCTCCTCCCGTTTCATGGCCTCCGAGATCATCCGCGAGAAGCTGATGCGCTTCACCGGTGAGGAGCTGCCCTACTCGGTGACGGTGGAGATCGAGCGTTTCAAGGTGGAAGAGAGCGGTATCTATCACATCCACGGCCTTATTCTGGTCGAGCGCGATGGCCAGAAGAAGATGGTTATCGGCAACAAGGGTGAGAAGATCAAGACCATAGGTACTGAAGCGCGCCTCGACATGGAACGGCTGTTCCAGAACAAGGTGCACCTCGAGCTGTGGGTCAAGGTCAAGTCGGGCTGGGCTGACGACGAGCGCGCCCTGCGCAGCCTCGGCTATGGTGACGACTGATTGCTGAGCCCGGCTTTCGTCATCCACAGTCGGCCCTATCGGGAGACCAGTCAGCTGGTCGAGGTCTTCACCCAGGATAGTGGCCGATTTACTCTGGTGGCTCGCGGTTCTCGCGGGCCACGCTCCCCTCTCAAGGGGCTGCTACAACCCTTTACCCTGCTCACCATCGCCTGGCGCGGCAAGGGGGATCTCAAGAATCTCACCCAGGTCGAATGCCCCGACCACTCCCTGCGTCTCGGCGGCGATCGCCTCTTCTACGGCCTCTATCTCAACGAGCTGGTCTACTACCTGCTGGAAGCCCACACCCCGTTTCCCGAGGTGTTCGATGCCTATGCCCGTGCCATCATGGCGCTGGCTGACGGCGAGACGCCGGAGCTGCCGCTGCGCCGCTTCGAGTTCCTGCTGTTGCAGGCGCTGGGCTATGCGGTGGATTTCGAATACACGGCGGACGACGAGTCGCCCATCGAGCCGACCTTGCTCTATGGCTTCGAGCGTGAATTGGGCTTTGTTGCTTGCGAGCGGGCGCCGGATCCCCGTACCCTGTTTCTCGGTGCCCACCTGCTCGCCTTTGCCGAGGGACGTTTCGATACCCCTCCCTTGCTGCAGGCGGCCAAACGTTTCAGCCGACTGGCACTGCAACCCTATCTGGGCAAGCGCCAGTTAAAGAGCCGGGAGCTGTTTTTAAAACGCCGGAATAGCTTGGGTTAACAGCTCTGCGGCGTTACCCGACACGGTAAGAATGTTATCTAGGTCCGATTACGCTGTGCGAATCGAACCTACGAGCTGATATACGGATATTCGCGCGGTAGCCGCGCAGTCAACAGATGAAGCCTTTCAAGGAGTTCTCAATGAGTGAAATCTATCTGGGTGTGAACATCGACCATATCGCCACCCTGCGCAACGCCCGTGGCACCCAGTATCCGGATCCGGTACAGGCCGCTTTTGTCGCTGAACAGGCAGGGGCCGATGGCATTACCGTGCATCTGCGTGAAGATCGCCGCCACATCACCGACCGCGACGTGGAGATCCTGCGCCAGACTATTCAGACCAGAATGAACCTGGAGATGGCGGTGACCGAAGAGATGATCGGCATCGCCTGCCGTATCAAGCCCCACTTCGTCTGTCTGGTGCCGGAGAAGCGCACCGAGGTGACCACCGAGGGCGGTCTGGATGTCGCCGGTCAACTGGATAAGGTGACTGATGCCGTATCCCGCCTCTCCGCTGTGGGGGCGCAGGTTTCGCTCTTTATCGATGCCGATCCCATCCAGATTGATGCGGCTGCCGCGAGTGGCGCCCCCTTTATCGAGATCCATACCGGCCGCTACGCCGATGCCACCACAGATGCCGAGCGCAATGCCGAGTTCAAGCGCATCGCCGCCGGTGCCTCCTATGCCGCTGGCAAGGGCTTGAAGGTCAATGCCGGCCACGGCCTGCACTACCACAACGTCAAGGCCATCGCCGCCATCCCCGAGCTCTATGAGCTCAACATCGGCCACGCCATCATCGGCCGCGCCGCCTTCGATGGTCTGGCCAAAGCCGTGAGCGATATGCGCCTGCTGATGCAGGAAGCCCGTCAGGGGATCTGATCCGCCAGACAGGCGGTCTGATACAGGCTGCCAAATACAACAAGGGATGCCACGGCGTCCCTTGTTGTTTTTCGAGGGGCAGTGCTTGGCGAGCATCGCGCTGTAATAACCCAGCACAATCGGCTATAAGCAGTTGATGTCAAAAGGGTTACACTGATTGACCCTGTGAGCTGGACGAGATCGTTATGGACCATTCCCTATACCACCCCGATATCACCGACCTTGAACCTGTCGCCCGTGCGGCGGGAGCGGCCATCATGGCCATCTACAGCCAGCCCTTTGCGGTGGAGTACAAGCGCGATGAGAGTCCGCTTACCGCGGCTGACAAGGGAGCTCATGAGGTGATTGTGCAGGGGTTGGCACGGCTGACTCCGGATATTCCTGTGCTGTCGGAGGAGTCTGGCCCCGAGGTGATGGCGGCGCGCCACGGCTGGTCCCGTTACTGGCTGGTGGATCCCCTCGACGGCACCAAGGAGTTTGTCTCCCGCAACGGCGAGTTCACCGTCAATATCGCGCTGATTGAAGCAGGTGCGCCGCGTTGGGGGCTGGTCTATGCGCCGGTTTTGGACAAGCTCTGGTACGGCGGCAAGGGCGCGGGGGCCTGGCGCATCACCGATGGCAAACGCGAGTCTATCCAGACCCGGCCTCATCGTGAAGGCGAGGCGTGGCGGGTGGTGGGAAGTCGCAACCACCTGTCGCAGGAGACCCTCGATTTCTTGGCGCCTTTTGGTGAGATCGAGCTGGTTTCCATGGGCAGCTCCCTCAAGTTCTGCATCATCGCCGAGGGGGGCGCCGAGCTCTATCCGCGCCTCGCCCCCACCTGCGAGTGGGATACCGGTGCTGCGCAGGCGGTGCTGGAGGGGGCGGGGGGCAGCGTCACCCAACTCGATGGCTCACCCCTTGTCTACAACAAGCCGGATATCCTCAACCCCTGGTTTGTCGCCAAGGCATAAACGAGATATCGGGATGCAAAAAGGCCGGATTGGAATGAACTTCCAGTCCGGCCTTTTTTACTTCTCTATTCGCTTTGCGGTCAGAAGACCTTTTTGAACGGCTTGATGGTGACCTTGGCATAGACGCCTGCCGCCACATAGGGATCGGCATCAGCCCAGGCTTTGGCGTCAGCCAGCGAGGCAAATTCAGCGATGATGGTGCTGCCGGTAAAGCCGGCATCAGCCGGATCCTCGGCATCGATGGCCGGATTAGGGCCGGCAGTCAGCAGCCGCCCCTCATCCTGCAAAGCCTGAACTCTGGCCAGATGGGCGGGGCGAACCTGCTTGCGCAGTGGCAGGCTACCCTGCACATCTTCGGAATAGATGAGATACCACATGAGAGGATCCTTTTCTGATGAGGGTTATTTTCTCTGCTCTTTTTCTGGCTCGATCTGCTCGGCAGTGGTCAACTTATCTGCCGGGATATGGCGATAGAGATAGACGCCACTGAGCAGGGTAAAGACCAGCGTCATCCCCAGCAGACCGAACACCTTGAAGTTGACCCACATCTCTTGCGGCATATTGAAGGCCACATAGATGTTGAGCAGGCCACAGAGAGCAAAGAAACCGACCCAGCCGAGATTGACCTTGTCCCAGACCGCATCGGGCGCCTGCAGCTCCTTGGCCAGCATCTGTTTGATCAGGTTCTTGCCAAAGCCGTAGCGGCTGATGAGCAGACCCAGTGCAAACAGGGCATTGACCACAGTCACCTTCCACTTGATGAAGGCGTCATCGTGGAAGAAGACGGTGAGACCACCGAAGAAACCGACCAGCAGGAAGGTGAAGAGTTGCATCTTCTCGACCTTGCGATAGCGCAGCCAGCTATAGGTGAGTTGTAACCCGGTTACCACCACCAGAGCCCCGGTCGCCATATAGATGTCGTAAAACTTGTAGACCGCGAAGAAAACGATAAGTGGAATAAATTCAATAAATTGCTTCATGTCTGGTGCATTGACCTCAAGAGTGGAACGCAAAATTGTGTCCAGTTTACCTGCCCGATGGGCAACGGCAAATGAATAAGACCGCTCGATTCATATCCAGTTCCCGGTCGCGGCACTAGTCGAACAGCTGGCGGGCAAGGGGCTCGCCCAGCCGTTTTTGATCCGCCAGCAGCTCGCGGATATGGTGCTCTTCGATAAGGGGGTTGAGCAGCACGGCGCGCAGCAGGGTAAGCGGTTGGGCACCATAACGCACCACCGCCCGCTGGGTGCGGGAGACAAAGCTGTGCCCCTCGGCACGCTGGGCTTTTTGCAGCGCCACGTTGAAGTCGTTGATCTGCTCGTTAGCCACCTGATCCAGCTGCTTGCCCTGCAGGTGGGGCGGAATGCAGCGGTAGGAGAGCAGATTCATCACCGGTGTCGACATCAGCTCAAAGGCGGGATCCTGCTCGATGAGCGCAGCCATCAGCCGGGCGCGGTCGTAGTTGGCCTCGATAAGGTGGGCATAACCCTGCTGGCCAAACAGCTGGAAGGCGGCATCCAGATAGAGGGCATTGGCCGGGCGGGTGCCCTCCAGGGTAAAGCGCCCCTGATCGAACGAGGTGGCGCGAATGGCGTAGGGGGCCTCCCGCTTGACCGCCATCATCAGATCGGGTTGGCGGCAGAGCAGCATGCCGGTACCGAGCGGCACCAGCAGCTGTTTGTGGCCATCCAGAGTGACGGTATCGGCCCGCTCAATGCCGGCCAGCAGATGTTGATAGCGAGGGGAGAAGAGGGTCGGGCCACCCCAGGCAGCATCCACATGAAAGTGGATCTGCTCGCGCTCGGCGATGGCCGCCAGCTCCGGCAGTGGATCGATGGAGCCAAAGTCGGTGCTGCCCGCCACGCCAACCAGCGCCAGTACCTTGAGTTTCTCCTCTTTGCAGCGCAGTAGGGCCTGCTCCAGCGCGACCAGACTGAGCCGGTTCTGTGCGTCGGTGTCAAGGCGCCAGACGCTGCGGGCACCCAGTCCCAGCAGATCCATCCCCTTGTCGAAGGAGTAGTGCATCAGCCGCGAACCGAGAATGACCGCCCCCCGATAACCCTGTTCATAGAGGGCGAACAAGTTGTCGCCGCAGGTGCGGTTGCGGGCCAGCCACAGCGCAGTGACGTTGGCGATGGTGCCGCCGCTGGTCATGACGCCGAGGGCGGCGTCCTTGGCATGCATCTGCTCGCCGTAGAAAGCATCGTCCATGCCATAGATGAGGCGGTGCAGCTTGGCCAGCACCTCCCGCTCCAGAAAGCTGAGCAGGCGGGAGGACTCCATTTTCATCGGATTCTGGTTCAGCATCACCAGCAGGCGCGACAGCTCGGCGGTATAGGCCGGCAGTGGCGCGGTCATATGGCCCATGTAGCGTGGCGAGGTAAGGTGAGAGGCGCCGGGCACCAGAGTGGCCAGCCGCGCCAGATACTCCTCGATAGAGAGGCCGACCGCAGGCATACATGATTGATCGAGCTGATGGGTAAACAGGTCGCGCTGGTAAGGGGCCTGACTGTCATCCGAGTGGTGAAAATGGGCTAGCATGGCGCTCATCGTATCGCCAAAGGCTGCATCCGGTTGTGTAAACAGCTCAGTTAACTTCATCGGGTTCTCCAGACCAGGTCACCGGGGTGGGTGTCTCTGCCCTTGCCTTGGGCATTGGCGGCAGAGCATACACCAAAGGTTGACGGGTGACAGCCACTCCATCTTTTAAGCGAACACTTGTACTCTGAAGTGGCGCTGGGTAGAGTGAGCCACAGTTATGGTGGAGTGGATGCGATGAGTGGTGTGATGGATTACTCCCCCCGGGAGGAGTTGGCCAACCGGCTGAGTCACGGGGCGGGATTGTTATTGGGGATGCTCGGGCTGGTGCTGTTACTTGTCAAGGGATGGGGACAAGGTACCCAGGCGATGGTGAGCTACAGCCTTTATGGCGGCAGCCTGGTGTTGCTCTATCTGGCTTCGACCCTCTATCACAGCATGACAGAAGGGCGGGCCAGGCGCTGGTGCAAGGTGTTTGATCACTGTGCCATCTATCTGCTGATCGCCGGTACTTACACACCCTTCCTACTGGTTGCGCTTGATACGCCGCTGGCGAAAGGATTGATGGTAGTGATCTGGGCCCTGGCGCTGGCCGGGGTGGTGTTCAAGCTGGTGTTTATCAATCGCTTCAAGACCTTGTCGCTCTTTACCTACCTGATGTTGGGCTGGTTGTCGCTGCTGGTCATCTATCAGCTCTATATCCATCTGGCCGGTGAGGGGCTGCTGCTGCTCGGGCTCGGCGGTCTTATCTACAGTCTCGGGGTCATCTTCTATGTGGCCAGGCAGATCCCCTATAACCACGCCATCTGGCATCTTTTTGTGCTGGGTGGCAGTGCTTGTCACTTTATGGCCATTTATGGCTACGTCGCCTAATGCTGTTCCACTAGCCCTTAATTGGTATTTTTAGTCCGTAAAAGGATAAATTCGTGCGATATCACACAGTTGGTATCACCGTTTGCTGACAAGCTAGCGCTAGTTCAATTCGCAAAGGATGCACGAAATGAGTGAAATCGCGCTTTCCATCAGCATGTTGTCGCTGGTGGCAGTGCTGGGGCTCTGGCTGGGAAACTGGCGAGTCTATGGCGTGGGGTTGGGGATCGGGGGGGTGCTGTTCGGCGGCATTATAGTGGGTCACTTTGCGGGCGCCTCCGATCTCGCGCTGGATGCACAAACTCTTCACTTTATTCAAGAATTTGGCCTGATCCTGTTTGTCTATACCATTGGCATTCAGGTCGGACCGGGTTTCTTCTCGTCATTGCGCAGTTCCGGACTCAAGCTCAATGCCTTTGCTGCTCTGCTGGTTATCCTGGGGTGCATCGTTGCGGCAGCACTTCATCAACTCTTTGATGTACCGCTGCCGGTGATCCTCGGGGTCTTCTCCGGTGCTGTGACCAATACGCCATCCCTCGGTGCGGGTCAGCAGATCCTGGCCGAGCTGGGCGCCGCGCCCGCTGCGACCGGCCTGATGGGGATGGGCTATGCGGTCGCCTACCCATTCGGCATCTGCGGCATTTTGCTCACTATGTGGCTGGTCAGGGTCTTCTTTCGCATCAAGATCGACGATGAAGCCGCCCAGTTCGAGCTGCAAACCGGTAAAACCAAGGAGAGCTTGCAGACCATCAATATTGCGGTGCGCAACCCCAATATGCACGGCCTGATGCTGAGCGAGATCCCCAGTCTCGATGAGTCTGATGTCATCTGCTCCCGTCTCAAACGGGGCTACGAGCTGATGGTGCCGCGCCCTGAATCCCGTATCGAACTGGGAGACTTGCTGCATCTGGTGGGTGAGCGTCACGCGCTGCACAAGGTGTTACTGGTGTTGGGGGAGGAGGTGGAGACCTCGCTCTCGACCCGTGGCACAGATCTGCGCGTCGAGCGGGTAGTGGTGACCAACGAGCAGGTGCTGGGCAAGAAGATCCGCGATCTCGACATCAAACAGCGCTATGACGTGGTGATCTCGCGCCTCAACCGGGCCGGTGTCGAGCTGGTGCCGACCAGCCAGACCAGTCTGCAGTTTGGCGATATTCTCAACCTGGTTGGCCGCCTAGACGCCATTGAGGCGGTGACCAATGTGGTCGGCAACGTGCAGCAAAAACTGCAGCAGGTGCAGATGTTGCCGGTCTTTATCGGGATTGGCCTCGGCGTATTGCTCGGCTCCATCCCCTTCTATCTGCCCGGTTTCCCGGCCGCCCTCAAACTGGGTCTGGCGGGTGGGCCGCTGGTAGTGGCGCTGATCCTGTCGCGGATTGGCAGCATCGGCAAGCTCTACTGGTTTATGCCTCCCAGTGCCAACCTGGCGCTGCGGGAAATTGGCATAGTGTTGTTTCTGGCGGTGGTTGGCTTCAAGTCGGGGGCCGGGTTCATCGATACGCTGATTAATGGTGATGGTACCGCCTGGATGATCTATGGGGCCGCCATCACGTTTATTCCGTTGCTGGTGGTTGGCCTGCTGGCGCGCCTCTACGGCAAGCTGAACTATCTCACCCTGTGCGGCTTGCTGGCCGGCTCCATGACTGATCCTCCCGCACTGGCCTTTGCTAATGCCATGCACCCGACCAGCGGTGCCAGCGCGCTCTCCTATGCCACCGTCTACCCGCTGGTGATGTTCTTGCGGATCATCTCGCCACAGCTGCTGGCTATTATCCTCTGGGCGGGAGCATAGGGTTCATCCTGACGGGAGCATGCCTTGTCATGCTCCTGTCATTACTCTGTAATCTATTGATAATTTTGGTTTTTGCCATTCTCACAACCTCGCTTTACACACTTCTGTCTGGCTGAATAATTCAGCCTCAAATCGGCCTATCCTTTCGAATTTTCGAGATGGATGTTTTAACCCCGACTCTGCAAAGTAGGCTGTCGCTTTTTGCATGCAAATCAGGATTCAGGAGAGAACATGATGACCAATGCCGTTACCTTGGAACAGGGCGTAACCATCACCCAACTCAAAGGACAAATTTATCTGGTTGCCGCAGATGGCAGCCGGAAGCTGTTGGCTGAAGGGGATGTGCTGCCGAAAGGGGCGGTGATCATGTCGCCGGATGGTGCCAGTTTTATGGGGGGTGGACAGCCGTTCACTGTGCAACCGGCTAGTGAGCAGAGTGAACCTGCCGAAGAGGGGGATGCTCCCCAGCTGGCGCAAAACAGTGCAGCAGGCACTCCTGATGATATCGATGCCTTGCAACAAGCGATTTTAGGTGGCACTGACCCGACCCAAGACTTTGAAGCGCCTGCGGCAGGGGGAGCACCTGCTGCCGGTGGTGGCGGTATTGGTGGTGTAGCCGGTGCCAGCGGTAACGGTGGTTTTGTGACCATCGACCGCACCGGTGATGCAACCATTGCCGAAGCCGGGTTTGATACCGATAACCCCGCAGATACAGCCCCCATAGGGGATGCCCTTGGTGGTGAGGACGATATCCTGTTTGATGGCGTTCCACCATCCATCACCGTGAACGCCCCAGACAACACCAACGACACCACCCCGACCATTACCGGTACGACGGATGCCCCGGCGGGCAGTACCGTTACCCTGGTCGTGACCGATGCCAACGGCAACCAGCAGACCCTGACCGCCACCGTACAGCCGGACGGCAGCTACAGCGTGGATGTCACCACCCCATTGGCGGAAGGCTCTTATACCGTCACCGCCACAGTGACCGATCCGGCCGGCAA
>NZ_CDDH01000084.1 GCF_000819725.1 Aeromonas australiensis
GGACACCCATCTTTTTGACAGTGGGATATCGCTGTTCTTGACTGAGAGGAGTGCCACAGGAGATTGCCATGACTATCGCCCGTTCCCGCCAAATCAGCCTGCAAGATACCCCTTACTACCATGTCGTCAGCCGTTGCGTGCGGCGGGCCTTTCTATGTGGGGAAGATGTCCACTCAGGCCAGAGTTACCAGCATCGGCGCCAATGGGTTGTCGACAAGCTGGGTCAGCTGTCTCGGCTGTTTGCCATCGGCGTATGCGCCTATGCGGTGATGAGTAATCACTATCATCTGGTGTTGAAAGTGGAGGCTGACAAAGCCGCAGCCTGGGATCAACGGGAAGTGGCCGAACGCTGGGCGGCCTTGTTCCAATGGCCCCTACTGGTGCGGCGCTGGTATCAAGGGGATCCATTGATTGAACCCGAGCTGGCGGTTGTGCAGCAACTGATTGCAACATGGCGTGAGCGACTGCACTCCATCAGCTGGTTTGTACGATTGCTCAACGAGAGCATGGCGCGGCAGGCCAATCTGGAAGATGGCTGCAAGGGGCACTTTTGGGAAGGGCGCTTCAAAAGTCAGGCCCTGCTCACCGAAGCGGCCCTGCTGGCCTGCATGGCATATGTGGATCTCAACCCTATTCGAGCCAAGCTGGCAGAGACGCCTGAGGAGAGCGACTACACCAGCATCAAACAGCGACTCGATGGCGAACCGCCTGCGCAATCACTGCCACCCCTGCTATTGCCATTCACCAGCGAGGGTCATCCTGATGATTTACCGTATGTTTTCACCGATTATCTGATGCTGGTGGACTGGACAGGTCGAGCCATCAGAACCGACAAGCGAGGCCACATTCCAGCTCGTCTCGCGCCCATCCTGCAACGGCTTGGCTTGGAGGGCGCGCAATGGCTGCGACAAGTGGCACTGTTCCGACGGCCGGGCATCAGAGCTGTAGGAGACAAGGAGCATTGTCAGCAGTTCGCCCTGCATTGCGGTCAGCTGCGATGTCACCAACCGGCTTTGTGACCGGATAACGCCATTTAATCATCAAGCCACATCGCTACTCAGTTGGTGGGTTGCCCCTTGTCTGAGCGACGAGTTTTCACGTCAGCGCGCGTTTTTGTCTTGGATGTTGCATTGATATCAGGTCGA
>NZ_CDDH01000085.1 GCF_000819725.1 Aeromonas australiensis
TCCGCCACTACCGCGAAACCACGCCCCTGATCGCCAGCCCGCGCCGCCTCGATGGCGGCATTGAGAGCAAGCAGGTTGGTCTGCTCGGCAATGCCGTTGATCACTTCTATAATGGTGCCGATGCTGTTGCTCTCGGTCGAGAGGGTTCGCATCAGAGTGGCTACTCGCTCCACCTCACCCACCAGCTGATGAATCGCCTCATTGGCATGACCTGCCAGATGGTAACCCTGCTCCACATAGTGATTGGCCTCATCAGTGGCACCGGACGTTTTGACCGCATTACCAGCCACCTCCTGTACCGCCTGACTCATCTCAGTAATGGCGGTAGCGACCTGATCCAACTCGGACTGCTGGGCGTCACTGCCCACCCTGGTATCTGCCGAGAGGGTATCGCAACGCTCGGCATTTTGTAGCACCCCGGCAGAAAGGGTATTAATCTTCGCCACCATATCCTGCAACTTGGCAATAAAGTGGTTGATGTTGGTGGCCAGTGCTCCCATCTCATCCTGACGGTTGATCTTGAGTCGCTGGGTCAGGTCCCCCTCTCCTCTGGCCAGATCTAACACCGCCTGATTCATCTGATGAAGTGGCCTCAGCACATTGCGGTGGATAAGCACCATCAGCAGCGCGATGATGCAGAGATCGAGCGCCAGGATCTGCCAGACGGTGGTGAGCAACTGCTGGCGCAGTTGGGCCTGAATAGCGGCATCACTGGTTTGCACCAGCAATCGGGCCACCGTGTTTTTCTGGCCACTGTCGTCATAGACCAGGTCATATCCCTCGTAGGCAGACGTATCAGCAGGCATGGCCGCCACGGGGGCTATATCACCCTCAATGTCACGGGCAAATCCGGCCACCAGCTTATCCTTGTTGACCACCAGCAAAGCGCTGAGAATATCGGCCGCCAGCTCTGACTTGAGCGAGGCCTCGATAAAGGCTGATTCATAATTCCAAAGCGGCCCAGGCAGGGAGAGCTGCAGCCGGCCGATGGCTTGTTCGACTAATGCACTCTGTTTGCTATAGCTATCCGCTCTGGCTGCGTTGTAGTTGTACCCGCCAAACAACACCAGCAGTAGACTCACCGACAGGGAGGTTAACACGGCAATCCTGAACGTAAGACTTTTCCAATCCATGGCTTCCTCCCGGTTTTTACAGCTGCCGACGCACTACCATTGAGCGGCACTCGCTATTATTACTGGTACTTGGCATTGATCTTGTCGATGGTGCCATCCGCCTTCATGGCAGCCAGGATTTCGTTTAGCTTGGTGATAAGCTCATCAGGCGTATCCTTGTTAAACGCCAGGCTCATCTGGGTTTCCTTGAACACAAAGACTGGCTTGGGAGTGGCTACGTTCTCCTTGTTGGCCAGATAGGGGGCCAGGTACTGGCCAGTCGCCCAGAGATCGATACGACCCGCCTCCAATTTTTTCACGTTGGCGGTATCGTTGGCCGCAAGCTGCAGCTTGGTGAACCCCTCCGTTTGAAGATACTCGGCAGCCGCATCACCGTTATAGCCCCCCACCGAATACTGCTTGGCATCTTCCAGCGAAGAGACCGTGATATTGGCGGTGGCGCTGGAGAAGAAGACCCAGTTGTTACTTACTAGCGGCCCGACCCACTTGAAGAGCGTCTCCCGCTCCGGAGTGCGAGTCGTGGAATAGAGCGCTGTATTGGGTGTGCCAAGGGTATCTTCGTACGCCCGCTTCCACGGCATCAGGGTCAGTTTGTATTCGACCTCGGCACGTTTGAACAGCTCTTCAACCACCTCGGTCGACAGCCCAATAATCTTCCCTCCCTCACCCTGCATATTGAAGGGAGGATAATCCTCGGTCATCACATTCAGTGGCGCAGCCTGAACCGCGCTCATCGCCATCATGGAAGAGACTGAAAAAATTGCACTTTTCCACAGCAGTTGATAGTTCATCGCAACCTCGCTTTGTTTGCCATTCATCCCTGAACATCCGCCGTTCTCGATGGCGGTGCATGTCTGACCCGTTGGGGTCATGCCGGCTTTCACGGCTCGCCACCCACCCATGTGCAGCAGCAAACAGATCCGGATGTTGCCAGCGCGCAATAAAATACAACTGGCGAGCGCGGCTCACGGTAAATCCAGGTGGCAAACATGCCAGGGCAGCATGAGGGAGTAGATGGAGTGGGCGGATAAACCTGTGCCATGCAACAGCGCCGTGGCGGAGAAGCAGCGCATCGTTTCATGACAGGGGTCTGGGAGAGCAATGATTGAAAAGCCAACATCCATTTTCCCATACTGCTCGAGGAGACCTCTGAGCCGAGCCTGTCCTTTAGCTAAGGTCACGAAAAGAGATACGTCAAATGAGAATGCCAACTCCCTCATCCCCCCCCACACTCGACGCCATATGAGCTCCGCCGAGCCGAGAAGTGGCACTAGAGAACCAAAACAGAGAAGGCCACCGCGAGGTGGCCTTCTCTATCTCAACGATGAACGTCCGGCGACACTCAATCCTTGGCAGCCTCCATCACCCCCTCTTCGGAGTGCGCAGGCAGGATCAGGTTGAGCAGGATGGCGGCAACAGAGGCCAGGCCGACACCGGCCAGCGCAAAGTCACCGATCTTCATCTCCAGCGCGCCGACACCGACAGTAAGAGTCACGGCGACAATCGCGATATTGCGTGACAGCCCCAGATCCACCTTGGATTCAACCAGGGTCTTGAGACCGATAGCAGCGATGGATCCGAACAGCAGCAGCATGATACCGCCCATCACCGGCATGGGGATGGAGGTGAGCAGGGCGTTGAACTTGCCGAAGAAGGCCAGAATGATGGCAAACACCGCAGCCCAGGTCATGGTGACCGGATTGAAGTTGCGAGTGATCATCACGGCACCGGTCACTTCGGCGTAGGTAGTCACGGGTGGGCCACCGATGAAACCGGCGAAGCAGACGCCGATGCCGTCACCGGCCAAAGTACGGTGCAGACCCGGCTCCTTGGTATAGTCCTTGCCAGTCACGCCACCAATCGCCAGCACGCCGCCAATGTGCTCAATACAGGGGGCAATGGCCACTGGCAGCATGAACAGGGCGGCAGCCCAGTTGATCTCGGGGGTTTCGAAGTGGGGCAGCGCCAACCAGGGGGCGTTCACCATGCCATCGAAGCTAACCTGACCCATGAACACGGCAGAGACATAACCGGCAACCACGCCGCACAGGATGGGGATGAGCTTGATCCAGCCCTTGCAGAACACGGCAGCAATCAGGGTAACCGCCAGCGAGATACCAGCCAGAGTCAGGGCGGTTGACGCAGGAATAACCTGTTCGCTACCGGCACGGCCCATCGCCATGTTGCAAGCAACCTGGGCCACGGAGAGGCCAATCACCATGATCACCGGGCCAATCACTACCGGCGGCAGCAATTTGTGGACAAATCCCATTCCTTTCGCCCTGATCAACGCAGCCAGAATGAAATACATGAAACCGGCGGCAAACAGGCCAAACATGGTGGAGGGCAAGCCCCAGGTCTGGGTGGCGTAGATGATAGGAGCGATGAAGGCAAAGCTGGAACCGAGGAAAATCGGGACCTGACGACGGGTGCAGAGCTGGAACAGCAGGGTGCCCACACCGGCGCCAAGCAGGGCCATGGAGGGGTTAAGTCCGGTGAGCAGGGGCACCAGAACCATGGCACCGAAGGCGACAAACAGGATTTGCAGCCCGGCGACACTTTGCTTGACTAAGGAAAACATGGATATCCTTAACTTTTTGACAACTGATGGGGATATTTATCACTTTTCAGTTATCACAAGACTTTTTCAAAGCACAAAATGAACGTAAAGACGTCACTTGTTACCTTTTACTGCTTGGGGAGGGCATGAAACTGGCTTTTTAGGCGGGATTCGTTGCTACAAGCATCGAGTATGCGATTTTACGCACTTTTCTTACAAACGCCAATCGTTTTTCCTGCACGATGATTGATAGGCCACTCAACAGTGATGGGGTTTTGCACAACAGATGGGGAAAATAGCGCTGGTTGGGCTGCTTTGTGATGAAAGCGTGCGGATTTGGCTACCTCTGTTCACCGCCGACACGAAAAATGTGGAAAAAAAGAGGATGAAAGAATCATCCCCTTTAATTTCAAATAGTTAGATAATTGATGATTGGCACTATACCCGACGATAAGGCAGGTAGACCGGCTCCCACATCTGGTTGAGGATATGTTGCTGCAGATCCTGGCCGATCAGTGGGTGGGAAGGATCCCGGCGCACTATGTCTTTGAGCACGGCCGTCGCCACATGGAGTGAAATAGTGCGCAGTTCTCGAATGCGCGGATAGACAGAGCCTTGTGCCAAATCCTCTTCGTTCACGCACTCGGCCAACGCAAAGGCGGCAGTGGTGAAGATATCGGGCGTGATCTCGCGGATCTGGCTGACGATGGCCGCCAGGCCCACTCCGGGGAAGATAAAGACGTTGTTGCCCTGGCCGATACGAAAATCCTTGCCCTCAAACGCGACATCTTTGAACGGGCTGCCAGTAGCCACGATGGCTTTGCCCTTGCTCCAGCGGTAGATATCTTCCGGCAGTGCTTCACAGTTGGCGGTCGGGTTGGAGAGCGGGAACACCATGGGACGCTCGCAATGCTTCTGCATCAGCTGGACGTGCTCTTCCTGGAAGGCGCCGCCAGAGCCGCTGGTCCCCAACAGCACGGTAATGGGCACATGACGCAGCACATCGGCCAAATTGGCCTTGCCGGGCACCTCGGTATCCCAACCAGCCAACAGCAGCCCCGGTTTGGCGTAACGACGTTTGTACTCGTCGAGCCCGTCCCGGTTGTCGCACACCAGCCCCTGGGTATCCAGTATGTAGATGCGATCGCGGGCCGCCTGGGGATCCATCCCCTCGCGGATCATCCCCGCGCAGATCTGATCCGCCACCCCGACCCCGCCAGCACCGGCGCCATAGACCAGATAGTTCTGCTGGCCCAGGGTCTCCCCTTTGACCTTGACCGCGCCGATAATACCGGCCAGCACCACGGCGCCAGTGCCCTGAATGTCATCGTTAAACGAAGGCAGCGCCTGCTGATAACGAGCCAGATTGTTGAAGGCGTTGGATTTGCTGAAGTCTTCCCACTGCAGCACCGCATTGGGGAAGTGGCGCTTGACCCCCTGTACGAACTTGTCGATGAACTCTTCGTACTCCTTGCCGCGAATGCGCTTGTGGGGGCGGCCAAGGTACATGGGGTCATCGAGCAGAGTCTGATTATCGGTGCCCACATCCAGCGCAATGGGCATGCAACAGGCGGGGTGAATACCGGCACCCAGGGTATAGAGCGCCAGCTTGCCGATGGGGATCCCCATGCCGCCAACACCCTGATCGCCGATCCCCAAAATGCCCTGGCTGTCGGTGACGACAATGATGCGGATCGACTTGGCATCGAAGTGACGAGCCTGACTGCCCATGTCATCCACATTGTCAGGGGTAATATAGAGGCCACGGGGCTTCTGGAAGCGATGGCTGAACTCCTGGCACGCCTTGCCCACTGTCGGGGTGTAGATGTAGGGGGTCATCTCCTCTACATGGCGTGACAACAGGGCATAGAAGAGAGTTTCGTTGCGATCCTGCAGGGCACGCAGGTTCTGGTACTTCTCGATGTCACTGCAGGCACTCAAAAAACCCTGATAGACCCGTTCCAGCTGAGCTTCGAAGGTTTGCACCTGAGGAGGCAGCAAACCATCGAGATCGAAATCGGCCCGCTCCTGTTCGGTAAAGGCTGTGCCCTTGTTGAGGTATCGATTGTTAAGCAGATCGGTGCCGGTCAGTGCAACGGGGCGAAAATCCTCTCCCTGTGCATCTTTCCACAGCAGATATTGTCCGGTAGCCATAGTCATTCTCTTTGATTTACGTGAAGTTGCCGTTCGGCAGGAGAGCAAGACTCATAATGAAATCAATCATATGACGTTTAATCGTTTGATTTTGTGAGCTTGGCCATACCCTGTGGCCAAAACACCCCTCCAGCGGCTCCAGCGCAACAAATATCCACGGCAAGGAATTAGACTCATGTTAGCATTGCTGACAACCCAGCCCCCTTCACATCATCACAGCCGGGAGTGACCCTGATGCCCTCGACGCTACCAGCCCACGCCTTCTTCTTGCCATGCGCCTGATCCCGCTGCTTGCTCTGTGGTTGTTTCTGACCTGCCCGTCGGCACTGGCCGCACCGGGCCGGGAGCTTAATATCATCGTTGGTGAATGGCCCCCCTTTATCGCCGAACGAGCCAAACATCATGGCCCCGTTGCCCACCTTATCAGCGATCTGTTCAAAGAGGCGGGCTATCAGGTGAAGTTCCACTTCGCCCCCTGGGGCCGGGTCTATTCCCTGGCGGCCAACAGCCAGCTCTACGATGCCACCGCCGTCTGGATGCACAAACCGGAGCGGGAGCAGGATTTTCTGTTCAGCGAAGCGGTGCTGCAGGAGCAGTTTGTCTTCTTCTCCCTCAAATCACGGCAGTTGCAGGCAGAACGCCTTGAGCAGATCATCGGCCTGCGGTTGGGGGGTGACATCGCCTACAGCTACGGGCCTGAGCTGGATAAGATGGTGGCCGACGGCAAGGTGAGCCAGCAGCGGGTTACCGATGTGAAGCAGAATTTCGGCAAGCTGCTGCGCGAGCGGATCGACCTCTATCCGCAAGAGCTGCGGGTTGGTCTGGCCGAGTTGCAGAACCAGCTTGATCCCGCCAGCGCGGCACTTATCACCCACAGCCAGACCCCTTTTCTGCGCAACGACAGCTTTGTGATGTTCCCGCACAAAATGCCGGATTCGGCCAAACTGCGGGATAAGTTCAATCTGCAGTTACAGCAAGCCATCGCCAGCGGCCGCTATCGGGACTATTTTGACCGCCTGGCCAAAGGTGAGTACTGACCCGGCAGACATGGTGACACCATGAAACAGGGGCGCCGCAGCGCCCCTTCTTAATTTACCTTTGCCGGCCATCAACCGGATTTACCCGACCTGGGCTCATCGAGAGTATGCTTTACCTCTTCATACCAGAGATCGTGATGCTCTTTAGCCCAGGTCTCGTCCACCTCACCGGTCACCATCCCCTCCAGCGCCCCTTCCAGCTGGAACAGACCCATGTAGATATGGAAGATAAAGCCGCAGATGAGGATCAAGGCGCCGACGATATGGATGAAACTGGCCCACTCCATCTGACGGCGCAGCTGGCCGAAGATGGGGAAGTCCAGAAACAGCCCGGTCGCCACCACAATGCCGCCAAACCAGATGAGCAGCCAGAAGATCGCCTTCTCGCCGCCGTTGGAGAAGCCCGCCGAGGGGTGACTTCCCTTGTGCTTGCCAAGCATACCGCCAAACTTCATAAACCACTGCACATCCACCATGTTGACGATGTTGTGGCGAAACCACTTGATGAGCACCCCCATCAGGCAGAGGAAGAAGAGCGGCCCCACATAGTTGTGGAACACCTTGGCAAACCAGATCCAGTTCTGCCACACCCCCATGCTCACCACCGGCTTGATGAAGAACTTGCCGTAGATGATGGCCAGCCCCGACCCGGAGAGGGTCAGAAACATAAATGCCGTGGTCCAGTGCAGGGCCCGATCCAGCCTGCTCCAGCGCTTGAGCTTGCGCCCGGTGCGCGGTTTGGAGAGCTTGGTCTGCCCCACCACCAGGTACATCAGACCGCACATGGCCAGCGATCCGAAGATGGCGATGGCACCGAGCGGTGACACCCACTTGGTCTTCACCTCGAACCAGAGCTGGCCCGGCACCGAGATAAGCACTCCATGCTCCGGCGAGCGGGAAGTGGTTGTCCCCTCCTGCCCATCCTTCACCGCCCGCCAGTAATCGGCGCCGGCAAAGCCGACCGCCTCTTTCTGCGCATCGGCGAAGCCGGGCGCACTGAACAGCAGCAAGGCCGTCAGCAGCGCTGTCAGCCAGTGTCTCATTGGCCATCCTCCTGCTTGCCAAGCTTGAGCCCCTTGCCTCTGCCATCGTGAGGTTTGCTGGCGTCGCGATAGAGCGCCTGTTCATCAGAACCCCAAGCTGCATGAGGGGCACCACGATAGGCAACCCGCTCGCGGAAGATATCGGAGATCACCTGCGCATCCCCTGCCAGCAGCGCCTTGGTAGAGCAGAGCTCGGCACACATGGGCAGCTTGCCCTCGGCGATGCGGTTGGCACCGTACTTCTGGCGCTCCGCTTCGCTGTGATCCTCTTCCGGGCCACCGGCACAGAAGGTGCACTTGTCCATCTTGCCCCGATCGCCGAACGCGGCGCTCTTGGGGAACTGGGGGGCACCGAACGGGCAGGCAAACAGGCAGTAACCGCAACCGATGCAGAGATCCTTGTTGTGCAGCACTATGCCGTCGTCGGTGTGATAGAAGCAGTCGGCCGGGCAGACCGCCATGCAGGGGGCGTCGGTGCAGTGCATACAGGCGACCGAGATGGAGGTCTCCCCCGGCAGGCCGTCGTTGAGGGTCACCACCCGGCGGCGCTGGATGCCCCACTCCAGGGCATCGTCGTTCTCGTTCTTGCACGCCGTCACACAGCCGTTGCACTCGATGCAACGCTTGGTGTCACACATGAATTTCATTCTGGCCATGGGATCAGGCTCCTACTTTGCGAAAACGGCACAGGGTGACCTTGGTCTCCTGCATCTGGGTGACCGGGTCATAACCATAGGTGGTGACTATGTTGACCGACTCCCCCAGCACATAGGGGTCTGACCCTTCCGGATATTTGGATCGCAGATCCTTGCCCTCGAAGTGGCCGCCGAAGTGGAACGGCATAAAGGCGAGCCCCGGCTTGACCCGCGGGGTCACCAGCGCCTTCACCTTGACCCGGCCCCCTTCTGGCCCCTCGACCCACACGTCCTGACCGTCGCGCACGCCGACATCGTTGGCATCCGCCGGGTTCATCTCGACGAACATCTCCTGCTGCAGTTCAGCCAGCCAGGGGTTGGAGCGGGTCTCGTCGCCGCCCCCCTCGTACTCCACCAGACGGCCGGAGGTGAGGATGATGGGGAACTCCTTGCTGACATCCTTCTCCTGCACCGAGGCGTACTGGGTCGGCAGACGCCACAGGCTTTTCGAATCAGGCCAGGTAGCGTAGTCAGCCAGCAAGTCGCGGCGCGGGGTATAGAGCGGCTCGCGGTGCTTGGGCACCTGATCCGGGAAGGTCCACACCACGCAGCGCGCCTTGGCGTTGCCATACGGCACAAAGCCGTGCTTGATGGCGACGCGCTGAATGCCGCCAGAGAGATCGGTCTTCCAGTTCTTGCCCTCGGCCTCTTTTTTCTCGGCCTCGGTCAGCTCATCCCACCAGCCGAGCTGCTTCATCAAGTCGGCAGTGATCTCGGGATAGCCGTCTTCCACCTCACTCCCCTTCGGCCAGGAGTCTTCGGCGAGCAGCGAGACGCCCTGATACTCGATGCCGAAACGGGCGCGGAAACCGCCGCCCCCTTCCGAGACAGGAATGCTGGTGTCGTAGAGAATGTGGCTGCCGGGGTGTTTCATCTCAGGGGTGCCCCAGCAGGGCCAGGGCAGACCGTACACTTCGCCACTGACCGGGCCGCCCTCGGCCTTGAGGTTGGTCTTGTGGAAGGTGTGCCAGTTCTGCTGGTGCGCCTTGAGCCGCTCCGGGCTCTGGCCGGTGTAGCCCACACTCCACATGCCGCGGTTGTACTCGCGGGTGATGTCTTCCAAGAGTGGCTGGTTGTTCTCCACCTTGATGTGCTTGAACAGCTGATCGGCAAAGCCGAGCTTCTTGCTCAGCAGATACATGATCTCGTGGTCGACCTTGGATTCGAACAGGGGCTCAATCACCTTGTCGCGCCACTGCATGGAGCGGTTGGTGGCGGTGACGGAGCCATAAGTCTCGAACTGGGTGGTGGCCGGCAGCAGGTAGACGCCGTCGGTGCGATCGTTCATCACGGCAGCGACTGTGGGATACGGGTCGACAATCACCATCATGTCGAGCTTTTGCATCGCCTTCTTCATCTCGGGGCCGCGAGTCTGGGAGTTGACCGCATGGCCCCAGTAGAACATGGCGCGGATGTTGGAGCCCTGCTCGATGAGATCGGCGTTCTCCAGCACCCCGTCCACCCAGCGGGAGACCGGAATGCCGTTGTTGTTCATCGGCAGCTTGCCGTTGTAGGCCTTGTTGTCGAAGCGCGCCTTGATCCACTCGTAATCCACATCCCACACTCGGGCCCAGTGTTTCCAGGAGCCCTCTTCCAGCCCGTAGTAACCGGGCAATGAGTCGGAGGTGACGCCAAAGTCGGTGGCGCCCTGCACGTTGTCGTGACCGCGGAAGATGTTGGTGCCCGCCCCGCTCTTGCCCACGTTGCCGAGGGCCAGTTCGAGGATGCAGTAAGCGCGGGTGTTGTTGTTGCCTGTGGTGTGCTGGGTCCCCCCCATGCACCAGACCACGCAGCCGGGGCGGTTGTCGGCCAGCAGTTTGGCGGCGCCATAGACCTGCTGCTCGTTGAGGCCGGTCACCCGTTCCACTTCGGCCGGGGTCCAGCGCGCCACCTCTTTTTGCACCTCATCCATGCCGTAGACGCGGGTGCGGATGAACTCTTTGTCTTCCCAGCCGTGCTTGAAGATGTGCCAGAGCATGCCCCAGATAAAGGCGACGTCGGTGCCTGGGCGCAGGGAGAGGTACATGTCCGCCTTGGCGGCGGTGCGGGTACGGCGCGGGTCGACCACCAGGATCTTGCAGCCGTTGCGCTCTTTCGCCAGCAGGATGTGCTGCATGGCGACCGGGTGGGCCTCCGCCGGGTTGGAGCCGATAAACATGATCGACTTGCTGTTATGCATATCGTTCAGGCTGTTGGTCATGGCGCCGTAGCCCCAGGTGTTGGCGACGCCAGCCACCGTGGTGGAGTGGCAGATCCGCGCCTGGTGATCGACGTTGTTGGTGCCCCACAGGGAGGCCATCTTGCGAAACAGGTAGGCCTGCTCGTTGGAGTGCTTGGCGGAGCCGAGCCAGTAGACGCTGTCGGGGCCGGACTCCTTGCGCAGGCGCAGCACTTCATTGCCCACCTCTTCGATGGCCTGATCCCAGCTGATGCGCTGCCACTTGCCACCCACCAGCTTCATCGGGTACTTGAGGCGACGCTCACCGTGGCCGTGCTCGCGCAGGGCCGCCCCCTTGGCGCAGTGACCGCCCAAGTTGAAGGGGTGATCGAAGGCCGGCTCCTGACCGGTCCAGACGCCGTTCTGTACCTCGGCATAGAGGCCGCAGCCCACCGAGCAGTGAGAGCAGATGGTGCGCTTCACCTCGACCGGCACATCAAAGGCCACGGTTTTGGCCTCGGCCCGCTGCATCATGGCCGGCGCCAGCCAACCGGCGGCCACGGCGCCACCGGCCACCAGACTTGAGTTGACCATAAAGGCGCGACGGGTCAGCCCCTGACCGCGAATGGCCTGATTGCTCTGCTCACCCGCCTGGGGCTGCTCGGCACGTTTTGTCAGTTTCATGAATTCTCCTTCACTGAGCCGGCTCAGTCGGTGCCGCGCAGGGTGCGATAAAAGTCGTGAACATGGGGGGTCTCCCGATAGCCCTTGTCAGGCTCGGTGTCGTGGGTCAGCGCCTCTTTGCTCACCACCCGACCGGTGGCACCGGCCAGCACGCCTATGGTGGCGACTACGCCAACTCCCTTGATCAGATTGCGGCGGGACGGGTCTTTCAGCTGTTCATCGCTCATTCTTGTGACCTCTGTTGTTGTTCTTGCCAGCGCCTGCGCGCCAGCTTCGCGTCCAATGGGATATCTCGTCTGCTCGTCTTGTTATGCGCAGCTTTTGTTATGCACAGCGTGTTATGCGCAGATAGGGGCATTCAGCCCTTCACCACGCAGGCGCCAAACGGCAGGCGCAATTCGTTTTCCAGCTTGAAGAAATCGTCGGCAAGGGCGCCGACCGCCCGGTAGAAGCTGCCCCCTTTCGCCTGTTGCTGATCGCGGCAGCAGGCCAGTACCCAGGGGGCAAGGTGGCGCTCATAGAAGCGGTTGCGCTCCGGGTGTTGCTCGCCAATCAGTACCGCCATCACCTCACACAGGGCGGCCAGATGATCTTCCGGCTCGCACACGCCGCTCTGGCGCTCGAAACCGAGGGACTGCAGATCTGCGCGCAGTACCGCCAACGGCAGCTCCATCAAAGAGCCGGTGAGATACCAGGAGGCAAACGGCACGATCTCCCCGCGCCCCAGCCCGATAAAGAGATCCTGATACTCCTCGGCGAGCTCGTTTTCGTGGTGACTACTGGCCGCCAGCTGCACCAGCCCCAGCCCTCTGGCAAAGGGGCCCGGCATCGGCTGCAACCCTTGCAGCCAGGCGAGCTGTTCGCCGCGGGGAGCGGCGCGCCAGAGGCTTGCCAGCAGGGCGTAGAGATCGGCGCTGCTCTGTTCCAGTTCGGTAATGGTCAGTTCGCCAGCCTTTTCGTTATGTTGTTCACTCATCACTGGCCCTCACACCTTGAGCTGGGAGACGGGATCCGCCGCCAGCGCTGCAAACACATCCTTGACCCGGCAATCCTCACACATCAGCAGCCGCTGGGCGGCCTCGTTCTGGAAGTGGGAGTGACCGGCCAGTTTTTGCTGGATGCGGCGGATCATCGAGGCGGGCGCGAACGGCTTGGCGCAGCGAATGCAGCAGGCCGCTTCTTCGGCTTTGAGGCTCTGCACGGCGCGGCGCGCCTCGGGCACGGGTTGCAGGCGGGGCATCAGTACGATGGCCTGCTCGGGGCACGCCTTTTCGCACATGCCGCACTGGATGCAGTCCTGCTCGATAAAGTTAAGGCCAGGCGTGTGCCCCACCGCATGCAGGGCACGGCTCGGGCAGACCGCCACGCAACCCATGCAGAGGGTGCAGTCAGCGTCTTTCAGCTCCACACTGCCGTATGGGGCGCCGTGAGGCACCGCCAGCGGCTCGCGGCTCCCTTCGTTGGCCTGCCAGAGGGCATCGAAGGCGGCAAACAGGTTTTCCCGTTTGTCCCCTTTAAGCGGCCTCTCCAGCAGGGCAACGGCTGGCTGGCCGGAAACAGGCTCACCAACATCTGCGTCAAACAGAGCGATGCGATCGGCAGCAAGACCCGCGCCCGCCAGCAGCACGGCGGCGCTCGCCAGCTCCCGCTCAACCAGCGCACGGACGCTCTCGGGGGCATCATCGTCCAGCGCGATGCGCACCGCGCTGGCGCCATAGGCGAGGGCGGCGAACCAGCTCTCGATGCCTAAACTCGCGCTCTCCTCCACCCAGACTGGCAGCCAGTTGGCGGGCAGGCGGGTGAGTTCGGCCTCCACCCATTCGCGCTCGTGTTCACCGGCGATCAGCAACTGGGGCGCTTCGCCGCCCGCCTCCCGGTAATGCTTGAGCAAGCGCAGCAGGTAGTCGCCGCTGGTGTTGGCATCGGGCTGGTGATAGGCAATCGCCCCGGTCGGACAGGCCGAGGCACAGCTACCGAAGCCCTGACAGAGATGGGGATCGATCTGGATGCGACCATTGATGGGCTTGAGGGCATCGGTCGGGCAGACATCGAGGCAGCGGCTGCAACCGGGCACGCCGCGGGCGGTAAAGGCGCAGGCCTCGGGGTCAAGGCGAAAAAAGCGCGGCTTGTCGAAGATACCGGTCAGCGCGCAGAGTTCGGCAAGCCGTGCGGCCAGCACATCGTCATCAGCCAGATGCAGATAGCCGACCGGCGGGCGCTCCAGCGCAAAGAGCGGGGCACGGCCCAGATCGGCCACCAGATCGAAGCGCGGTTCGCTACCCACCGTCGCTTGTTGTGGAAAGCCTTGTTGTGGGAAGCAGAGCGCCGCCAGATTAACCCGCTCCCCCTGCCCATTAAGGCCGGTGAGCTGGAACTGCCCCAGATACCCTGTCAGGCTCGGTTCGCGCAGGGTCAGGGCGGCGAGGGATGCGGTGGCATCAAAGATGGCTTCGAGATCTGCCGCCTCGGCATAGTGGACCGCTTCGGTCACCAGCAGGGTGGGCTTCACCCCGGCGGGCAGCAGGCTGGCGGCGCGGCGAATGCGATCTTCCGGGCCGACCAGCAGCAAACGCCCCTGACTCTGGTAAGAGACAGTGGCCGGGATCAGGTTGTCGGTCTTGACCGTATGCTGCAGGGCATAGGCGCGAGCGCGCACGTTATGCGCGGCCGCCCCCGCCCCATGGGCAAGATTGGAGGCCAGATTTGGGCTCAGATTTGGCAATGTTTGTTCAGTGCTCACATACACTCCTGCGCGCGCCACCTCATGGGATGGGCGCTTGTTGGTAAGCCGAGAGAGCAAGAGGCGAGCCAACTCCCCCGGGAAAAAAGTGACTGACAGGGAGTCAGGATCCTGAGGGTTCCATTTCCCCACCTTTGGTTGGGACATTTTGTCCACCAGAGGAAACCAAAATGTCCCGATCGTCGGTGGGGGTTTGAGAATGGTTATCAGCCAGCTCGTTGGCGGCAGGTTCGCTGGCAACCGCCAGCGGTTCAGCGGATCCGCTGGCCGGATTGGCCGATTCGCTCTCCGGCGCAGTCACCTGATCTACCAGCCAGTTGCGCAGCCCGGCAGTCAGGGCTGCGGGCAGCAATTCGGGCTGGCTGAAATCCTGGGTGTAGTCGTCGAGCCCATCCGGCTTGTGGCTGCGAAACATGGCCCGCAGCGCCTCCCTGTCGGGGAGTTTGGCCTTGCCCGGCTGAGTCGCTGTTAGCGGAGGCTCGCCACTCCCAGCCCCCTCAACGGCAAGGGGTTCACCGCTCCCCTTGTCAGTGCTGACTACGGGGCTATCCAGCGCAGCATCTGGAGTTTCAGCTTCACCACTGCCTTCGATGGGGGCGGCAACCGCCTCGGGGCTAACCTCTTCCCTCGGCTGCAATACCTGATGCTTGCGCGCCTCACTCTTGCGAGATGACCAACGCTTGAGGAACTCACTCATGGGCATTTTTTCCGGCATTGTTTCCGGCCTTGTTTACGGCACAGGTTCCGGCGTCACTACCACGCTCGCGGCCATCGGGGCCGGTGGCTTTAACGGCGCCACAGCTGGCTTGATCTACCGTATCGACACCCAGCTGATCCTGCGCCCGTCCCTTGCCCTTCTTGCCCTTGCGACGGGCCTCCAGCAGCTCGCCGTGGCGGCCGATAAAGGCCTCCACCCAGGCTTGCAGCGCCTCGGGCAGCGGGCAGGAGAGCACCTGCCGCTCGCCATCCATATAGGCGGCGGCCACGGTCTGGCTCAGGGTCAGACCATCAGCCACAAAGCCACTGTCCACGCGGCTTCCGGTGACACTTCCGGTAACAAAAAGGCGGGGCGAACCGGAGCTCAGATTGAAGCGATAATCCCCCCGCTCATCGCGAAACAGGGTGAGGGGCAAGGCACCGGCAGCCTCGGGCTGCGCGGGATGGAGCGCTGCTATCTCGAAACGGCGGCTCTGCCAGCGGCCAACCTGGCTGTCGATGGCCTTTAACTCCAGCTGCAGCCAGCGCTGCGGGGAGAGGGGTTTGGTTGTCTCTTGCACTGTCACGGCTCCCATCAGAAGGTCTCTGCCGAGCCGCCCTCCCCCGTGATCCACCCCGTTTGGGGCGGATCACAGCAGGAGATTTATGGCGGCCACGGCCATCTATGGGATAAGACATAGCAAGAGTGGGGCCAAGGCAGGTTTGGTGGTGGATGGAGGCTTTGATGCAGGTTGGGGCCTTGTGCGGGATATGGGTTGGCGCGGAGCGTAGGTGGGTGCAGAGCGTAGGTTGGTGCTGAGCGCAGCGAAGCCCAACAGGCGGCGTAAAACCAATTTACCCACATCCCAATCCAAATAACCGAGTGACAAGATGATTGCCAACATCAACAAGATTACGTGGTAAACGTTAGGCTTCAGCACCAACCTACGATTTAGCCCAACATACGAGATGCTCGCCGCAGTAACCTATAGCATTTTCCATAAAGTCAGCATAATCGCCAAGCTTCCAATCACATATGGGCCAATAAGATCCAAATTCTCTCGATACTTAAAAAATGCTGAAGATTGATATTTTAATTCATATGAAAGTAACTTAATATATTTTTTACGCGTCCATTTATCATTAAACTTTGTTAATTTAATCAACTTTTCAAATTGATGTGTCTCGCCATCTTCATCTATGTGATAAGAGGGGAATATTAGTGCCCTTTTAAATATTCCAGATACGTAATACTTAGATTCTTGTATACCAGGCTCATCGCTCCCAGAAAACTCCACAGCAGGCCCTAATAAACCACGTACATCTTCCATAACAACGTCATAGTAAAACACATTTCGGTCTTCAAGCATTCGACCAGACCATAGATTGTAAAGCTCTTCATGATAACTATGTGCATATGCGTAGTAACGAATTAGAAGGTACACAACCGATAAAAGTAAAAAAACATTCAAGCCAGACTGATTTTCAAATTCAATTTTAAATATAAATGTATTTGCTTCTTTGAATGTCGCACCAGTAAAGTCAATGGCTAACATCAAAACAGATAGTAAAACCAATAGTTTCCTTTTACTCTGTAAGCCTGTATCTTCATCAATCCTCTTCCTATAACTCAATAAATTTTCGCTTAACATTACGAACCTATCACCCTTGCTTTTGTAAAATAAAACACAAACAAATTAAATATTTATACCTAATGAATAAACTTTATCATACGAACTCATACAGAACCCAATAAAAAGTGATATTTTGATCGATTTTTGCAAAACACAATATGTTTACCTACAACGATAATTTTCTTTTAACAATCTGGAACAAAACTTGCTGTATCCCTCCCCTTAGATCCCGGCAACCGGTCGCGAGGGGCCCATGACACCGACCTTTATCAAAAGCAATGCTGCAGCCCAGCTCACCATGGCCGTCGAGGTGATGGATGAGCAGGGCACGCTGCAAACCCGCCAAATCGCCTGTGAGCGGCCACTGACGGTCTACCTCAACTGGAAGGAGATAGTAACCCTGATGACGCTGGGGGCCCGCCCCGAGGCGCTGGTGCTGGGTTATCTGAAAAATCAGGGCTTTATCGAGGACATTGCAGCCATAGAGTCGGTGATTGTCGACTGGGAGAGCGAGGCCGCCGCCGTGGTGAGCAGTCAGCAGGCCGCCGATCTCGACAAATCCTTGGAGAAGAAGACGGTCACCTCCGGCTGCGGTCAGGGCACTATGTATGGCAGCGTGATGAAGAAGCTCGAAGGGGTGGTCTTGGCGGCGCCCGAGCTTAAACAGAGCACCCTCTACGCCCTGCTCAAGGCGCTGTCGGCCCATAACGAAACCTACAAGATTGCGGGAGCCGTCCATGGCTGCGCCATCTGTCGCGGCAGCGAAATCCTCTCCTTTGTCGAGGATGTGGGACGCCACAATGCGGTGGATACCCTGGCGGGCGAGCTATGGATGCGCGGCGAGAGTGGCCACGACAAGATCTTCTACACCACAGGGCGGCTCACCTCGGAGATGGTGATCAAGGTGGCGCAGATGGGCATTCCAGTGCTGCTGTCACGCTCCGGCGTTACCCAGATGGGGCTGGACCTGGCCCGCCAGCTCGGCATCACCATGATTGCCCGCGCCAAGGGGCGCCATTTCGAGGTATTCAGCGGTCACGACCATATGGTGCTGGACGAGAAGCCGCCGGTGCTGGCGCCCAGTCCGGCCGGTCGCGGGATGCGGGACTAAGCCATGAACGAGTTTATGAACGTGAAGCAGGTGGCGGAATACCTCGATCTCAACGAGAAGAAGGTCTACCAGCTCGCCAACGAGGCGCGTATCCCCGCCACCAAGGCGACCGGTAAGTGGCTGTTTCCCCGCTCCCTGCTCGACCGCTGGCTGCTCGGCAGTTGCCATGAGGGGGTGATGAACGACCGGCTGCTGCTGGCAGGCTCGGACGATGTGCTGCTGCACTACGCCAGCAGCCGCTTGGCCCGGCAGCTCGGCACCCAGGCTCTGGTGGGCTACACCCCGTGCGGCACCCGTCAGGGGCTGGCGATGCTGGCGCGCGGCCATGTGGAGATCGTAGCCATCCACTGGGGGCAGGCCGAGGAGGCGCACCTGCGCCACCCGGCGCTGGTGCAGCAGTATCAGGGCCACCGACAATGGGTGATCGTTCATGGATTTCGCCGGGTGCAGGGGCTGGTACTGCGCCGGGGCTTGCAACCCAAAGAGGCGAAAGAGGCGCTCGACTGGCGCTGGGCCATGCGTCAGGAGGGGGCTGGCAGCCAGCGCGCCCTGCAGGAGTGGCTGCAAACCCAAGGGGAGTCGCTGACCCGGCTGGAGCGCACCCTCGAGGTCAACAGCGAGCGGGAGCTGGCCGCCGCCATCAGCCGCGGCGATGCGGATGTCGGGCCCGGCGCCCAGAGTACCGCCACCGAGTTTGGCCTCGGCTTTATGCCCTTGTCGCAGGAGTGCTTCGATCTGGTGATGCCGCAGGGAGTCTTCTTTCGCACCCTGCTGCAGCAGTTGATCGGCTGGCTACAATCCCCCGAGGGGCGCGAGCTGGCGGCCCGCCTCGGCGGCTATGACCTGACCCAGAGCGGCAAGCTGGTGTGGAGCCCGCAGTAAATAACCACTCACCCACCGACAAAACAGCCCGTCAACCATGTTGACGGGCTGTTGTTATCACGGGCCTTTTTATAACAGCATCAATCGCTTGTCTCACGCCCCTCGGCATTGAGGGCGATGCGCCACCCTTCCAGTTTCGCGGGCTCACTGCCGCTTGGCAGCAGGGCGTGGCTGCGCAGCCGCACGGTAAAGCAGCTCCCCTGCCCCGGGGTTGAGTCCACCAAGAGCTCGCCGCCCCAGCGACTGATGATGCGGTGACTCAGGGCCAGCCCCAGACCGGTGCCGGTGGCGCGGGTGGTGAAGAAGGGGTCGAAGATCTTGTCGATAATGGCCGCCTCGATGCCGCTGCCGTTATCGATCACCCGTACCTCGGCCCCGCGCAACTGACCCAGTTCATCGACCCAGTCGCGGCTCTCGACCCGGATCTCCCCCAGCTCCCCCAGCGCGTGGCTGGCGTTGACCAGCAGGTTGATCAGCACCTGTAGCAGCTGCTGACGATCCGCCTCGATGGGCTGCTGGGCCCTGAGATCGGCCACCAGCTCCACCTGCTGCTGGCGCAAGGCGGAACGCACCAGGGTCAGGCTCTCCTCGATGATGGGGTTAAGGTGCTGCCACACCGGCGCCGTCTCGTAGTCGCCGGGGCGCGAATATTGCAGCAGGCTGCGGGTGATGGCACGAATGCGCTCGATCTGGGCCAGCACCAGTGCCAGCTCCTCGCTAACCGGTTCGGCCGCCTCCCCCAGCTCCAGCTTCATCAGCTCCACATTGCCGAGGATCACCGCCAAGGGGTTGTTGATCTCGTGGGCCACCCCGGCCGAGAGCTCGCCAAGGGCCGCCAGCTTCTCGCTGATGAGCAACTGCTGGCGCGCCTCGGTCAGCATATGAATATGCTCTTCCAGCTCGGCGGTCTTCTGCTCAAGGCGTTGGGTACGTTCGGCCACCTTCTGCTCCAGCTCGTCGGCGCTGCGAGCCATCTGCTGCTGATGCGCTTCTTGCCTGTCCAGCATGGCGTCAAACTGGCGACCGAGCTGGGCCAGCTCGTGGTCGGGATCGAGGGCCAGCGGGCCGATTCGAGCGGACTCCCCGGCCTGCACCTGCCGCACCACCTTGTGCATCCGCTCGATGGGGGAGAAGAGATCCCGCGCGCCGCGATAGACCAGCAGGCCGGAGAGCAGCAACAGCAGCACCACGCCGGAACCCAGCTCCACCAGATTGGTGAGGTAGGTGCGGATGATGGGCCACTCGAGAAAGCCGACATAGAGCATGCCGAGCCGCTCGCCCCTGGCTCCCAGCAGCGGCTCGTAACCCGAGACATACCAGGCGTCGTGGACGAAGGCGCGGTCAACCCACATCTCCCCTCGACCCAGCACCTGCTCGCGCACTGGTGGTGAGACCCGGGTGCCCACCGCCCGGCCCACCTGACGGCTGCTGCTGACCGGCACATTGGTGCTCACCCGCAGATCGTCGAGAAACAGGGTAACGGTGCCGACACTGCCATCCGGCAGGGTGTTTTTGGCAAATACCTGCCCCTTGAGCTCATCCACCAGCCGGGTGCTGCCGTTGACAAGCTCGCCCCCCTCCAGCACCGCCCAGAGCGATCCGTCGCGGCCCATCACAGGGGTCAGTGACAGACTGATCAGCCCCCTCTCCTCCACCACTTTGGTGCCATCCCGCAGCCACAGCACGGCCCGCTTGGCCAGTTGCGGGGAGAGGGCGAGCATCTCCTGCTGCGACCAGACCACAAAGTGACTGACGCTGCGCCCGGCCGTGAGGGCGGCGCGCTCCTGCACCGTCAGCTGATCCAGCTCGGGGCCACGGCGCAAGCGCAGAAAATCGAGGCCATAGTTGGCCGCCAGCGGCATCACCCAGTCATGGAGCTGATCCGGCGATTCCCGCAGCCGCAGTTGAAAGGCCCAGGCATCGCGCAGATGCTCCAGACGCTCGCTCTGGCGCTGCTGCTGCACCCTGATGGCGTGGTGGGCCACCCCGAGATCGCTGCGCACCGTGGTGAGCAGGTTCTGCCAGCTGTAAGTGAGGGTCCAGTAGAGGGTGAGCGCGATCATGCCCACCAGAGTGAGCATGATGGGCACCGAGGTGAGCAGCAGCAGGCGCCAGCGCACCTTGGTGCGCACGCAACGGGGCAACAGGGCCCGCATACTGCGGGAGATCAGGGTCAGTTTCATCGCCACCCCATCCAGTCAGCCTTCCTCATTCGATGGCCCACTCCTTGAATTTGCGATCCAGCGTCTTGCGCGCCACCCCGAGCACCCGGGAGGCGGCCGACTTGTTGCCATCATGGCTCGCCACCACCTGCAGGATGTGGGCTTTTTCCACCTCCGCCAGCGGCCACGCCAGCGGATAGCCCTCCTCGCTCGCCCCCTGCTCGGCGGACTTGCTGCTCTGCCAGTAATCCGCCGGGGGCTTGCCCAGCAGCAGGCAGCGCTCGATAAGGTTGCGCAGCTCCCGCACGTTGCCGGGCCAGGGGTAGGCCTGCATCGCTACCACATCCTCGTGGGTCCAGCTCAGGGAGCCCATCCCCATCTCGGCGGTGAGCTGGCGGGTAAAGTGGTGTACCAGCGCGGGGATGTCGTCGATGCGCTCGCGCAGCGGGGCCACCGGCAGCGCCACCACGTTGAGGCGATAGAAGAGATCTTCGCGAAAGCGGCCCGCCTCCACCTCAGCCTTGAGGTTGCGGTTGGTGGCGGCAACGATGCGCACATCCACCGCCAATTCGCGCTCGGCCCCCACCGGGCGGATGGCCTTCTGCTCCAGCGCCCGCAACAAAGAGGCCTGCATGGCAAGGGGCATTTCGCCGATCTCGTCCAAAAAGAGCGTGCCCTGATGGGCGACCCGGAACAGACCGTCGCGCCCCTTGCGGGCGCCGGTAAAGGCCCCCTGCACATGGCCAAACAGCTCGCTTTCCAGCAGCTCCGGCGCGATGGCGGCGCAGTTGAGGGGCACAAAGGCCCCCATCCGGCCAGAGAGTTGATGCAGGGCGCGGGCCACCAGCTCCTTGCCGGTGCCGGACTCTCCCTCCACCAGCACGGCGGCGTTGGAGGGGGCAACCCGGGCAATCAGCGTCTTGAGCTCACGGGTCTTGGCACTGTCGCCAATCAGGGTGGGCGGGAAGAGCTTGCTCACCTCCCGGCGCAGCAGCAGGTTCTCCCGCTCCATCTGGCGACGCTCGATGACTCTGTCTACCGCCTGCACCATCTGATCGAGGTTGAAGGGCTTGAGGATAAAGTCGCTGGCGCCGAGGCGCAGCGCCTTGAGGGCGGTCTCCATATCGCCGAAACCGGTCATGAAGATGATGTCGTTGCGCCGGGTAGCCGGGTCGATGGCCTCGTGCCATTCGATGCCGGAGCGCCCCGGCAGCCGGATGTCGGCGATGATAAGGTCGAAGTGAAGGCGGCAACGCAGGGCTTCCGCCTCCTCCACGCTGGCGGCAGTCTCAATCTGGGCAAAACGCTTGGCCAGCGCCTTGGCCAGAAAGCTGCGCATGCCGGGCTCATCGTCAACGATAAGCAGGGAGAGGGCTGACCAGCGGCTGGCGGGTGCAGTCATGAAAATAATACCTCGAAGGCAGAGAGGGTCGGAAAATGTCCCGATAACCGGAACCTTTGTGGGACATTTTGTCCTCCCCGCAGCAAAAGCACCAACACCAATTATTAAAAGCGATAACAAGCTCACCTAATTGATTCTAATAAGCTTCTGTTTTTAAACGGCAAACCGTGAATGCAGCGGCAAAGGAACAGTTTGGCACCCCGCTTGCTTACTCTTGCCCTCTCCTCATCCACCCTGAAAAAAGTTGCATCACGATGACGATAAAAACCAGCCTCAAACGTTTTGCCCTCTCCCTCGCTGCCAGCCTGCTGATCGCCGGTGCGGCCCACGCCGACGCGGATACTAATGCCACAAAAGCGCCGATCCGCCTCGCCACCACCACCAGCACCGAGCAGTCCGGTCTGCTGGGCTGGCTGCTGCCCCAGTTCACCAAAGAGACCGGTTATCCGGTGCAGGTGATGGCGGCCGGTACCGGCCAGAGCCTGAAGATGGGCGAGAATGGCGATGCGGATCTGGTGATGACCCACGCCCCCTCTGCCGAGAAGAAGTTTGTCGATGCGGGCTTTGGCATCGAGCCGGTGCACCTGATGTATAACGACTTCGTTATCGTCGGCCCGGCCAAAGACCCGGCGGGTCTCGGCAAACTGCACGACGCGGCCAAGGGGCTGCAAGCCATCAAGGAGCAGGGCCAGACCTTTATCTCCCGCGGTGACGAGTCCGGTACCCACATCAAGGAGCAGACCCTGTGGCAGGCCGCTGACGTCAAACCCGAGTTTGCCGGTTACAAGTCCATCGGCCAGGGGATGGGCCCGACCCTGACCATGGCCTCGGAGCTGGGTGCCTACACCCTGACCGACCGCGGCACCTGGCTCGCCTACCAGAGCAAGCTGGATCTCGCCGTACTGCTGGAGGGTGACAAGCGCCTGTTCAACCCCTATCAGGTGATCCTGGTCAACCCCAAGCGCTACCCGGATCTCAACACCGAAGGGGCTCGCACCCTGAAGAACTGGCTGGTCTCAGAGCATGGCCAGAAGCTGATCGGCGACTTCAAGGTGGCGGGTCAGGCGCTGTTTGTGGCGGATGCCAACACCAAGTAATGCCCGCACCGACCGACATGGTGGCGCAGCTGGCCTTCCCCCTGCGCGACTCGTCCTGCACTATGGAGAGAGAGGTCTGATGCCGACGCTGCTTGACACGACATTAGCGGCCCTCGCCCTGCTGTTCAGTGGTGACACCGAACTGTGGCAGGTGGTGGGGGTCTCCTTCTCCGTCTCCGGCATAGCCCTGCTGCTGGTGCTGCTGCCCGCCTTGCTGCTGGGCTTTGCCCTGGCCTATCTGCCGCTGCCCGGCCGCTGGCTCTGGCTCTCCTGCATCAATACCCTGCAATCGGTGCCGACCGTGGTGATTGGCCTCTTGCTCTACATGCTGCTGTCGCGGGCCGGCCCCTTTGGCGACTGGAAGCTGCTCTTTACCCAGCAGGCGATGGTGGTGGGGCAGATGCTGATCGCCTTTCCGGTGATCGCCACCATGGCCCACGCGGCGTTTGTCCAGAGCGACCGCCGCGCCTGGGAGACTGCCCTGACCCTCGGGGTCTCCTGGCCCAAGGCGCTGATCGGCCTGATGCACGAGTGCCGCTTTGGCCTGCTGGCCGCCATCATCGGCGCCTTCAGCCGCATCGTCACCGAGGTGGGCTGCTCCATGATGGTGGGGGGCAATATCCTGCACTTTACCCGCAACATCCCCACCGCCATCGCGCTGGAGACCCAGAAAGGGGCCTTCACCCAGGGTGTGGCCCTCGGCATAGTGCTGCTCACTCTCGCCCTCTTGCTCAACCTGCTGCTGACGGCCTGTCGCGGCCACAGCTATCTGAAGAACTGACCATGGCACAGCGCATTGTTAGCCATTACCGAATGCTGCTGACCCTATCTCTGGCACGGCCACAGCTATCTGAAGAACTGACCATGCCCCCACTGTGCATCAACAGGAGTACCCCATGGCCCTGACCGCCCAGCAACTCACCATGCGCTTTGGCGAGCGCCAGCTGTTCGCGATTGACCGGCTCGCCATCGCACCGGGGGATGCCATCTGGCTGCATGGAGCCAACGGGGTGGGCAAGACCACCTTGCTCAAGATCCTGGCGGGGCTGCTGGCCCCCACCCGCGGCCACACCAATCTGCCGGGGCGCTGGCAACAGCGGCTCAACCGGCTGCTCAAGCGGGATCTGGGGCCGGGCCGGGTCACCTATCTGCACCAGACCCCCTATCTGTTCGATCGCACGGTGCACGACAACGTCGCCTGGGCGCTCGATAAACAGCTCGGCAGCGAGATCCGGGTGTTTGAGGCGCTGCGCCGGGTCGAGCTGGAGGGGCTGGCGCGGGAGCACATCAGCATTTTGTCCGGTGGCGAACGGCAACGGCTGGCGATGGCACGCGCCTGGGCGCTGCAACCGGCCTTTCTGCTGATGGATGAGCCCACCGCCAATCTCGACACACATTCGGTTGCCCTGATGGCCGCATTGGCGCAAGATCTGCGGGAACATGGCAGCGGCCTGGTCGTCATCAGCCACCAGAGCAACGCATTGACCGACCTGTGCGAGCGGCAATGGACCCTCGCCCGTGGCCAGCTGCAAGAGACGACCCCTTTAAAAATCATCGAGCGACATGACTTCAAAAAGCGACAGCCACTCTGATCCCGTTGCCGTATCAGCAGTGATCCTGGCAGGAGGCCGCGCCACCCGGATGGGGGGCGAAGACAAGGGATGGGTAGCACTGGCAGGACGCCCTCTTATCGACCATGTTTTGGCACGGCTGCGCCCCCAGGTGGATGAGGTGCTGATCAACGCCAACCGCAATCAGCCCCGCTATCAGGCGCTGGCCCCGGTCATCTGCGATGACAACAACGACTATCTCGGCCCGCTGGCGGGCATGCAGGCGGGCCTTGCTGCCGCCCGTCACGACTGGGTGCTGTTTGTCCCCTGCGATGGCCCCGCCCTGCCGCTGGATCTGATGAGCCGCTTTCGCGCCGCCCTGACCCCGGATACCGAGCTGGTGGTAGCCCACGATGGCGACTGGCTGCAACCCGTGGTGGCCCTGCTGCACAAATCCCTGCTCCCCTCCCTCACCGCTGCGCTGGCAGAGGGAGAGCGCAAAATCGATATCTGGTTTGCCCGCCACCATATGGCGGTGGTGAGCTTTGCCGATCAGCCGGATGCCTTTATCAATCTCAACAGCCCGGACGAGCTGGCCGCCTACGAGGCCCGTCTGCTTGCCCCGGCTATCGACCCCCAACAAGGAGTCACCTCATGACCCCGGCCCCCACTCTCCCCCTGCTCGGCTTCGCCGCCTGGAGCGGCACCGGCAAGACCACCTTGCTGGAGCAGTTGATCCCCCTGCTGGTGGATCGCGGCCTGCGCATCGGGGTGCTCAAGCACGCCCACCACGACTTTGACATCGACCAGCCAGGCAAGGACAGCTACCGCCTGCGCAAGGCGGGCGCCCGGCAGATGATGGTCGCCTCCCGCCGCCGCCATGCGCGCATTACTGAAACAATGCACGGCGAGACCGAACTGGCCGAAGCCGATTTTCGCCGACTGCTGGCCAGCTTCGATCAGACAGAGCTCGATCTGCTCTTGGTCGAGGGGTTCAAGCACGAACACTTCCCGAAAATCGAGCTGCACCGCGCCGAGATTGGCAAGCCGCTGCTCTTCCCCGAAGACAGTGACATCATTGCGCTGGCCAGCGATCAGCCCCAACAGAGTGGCGAACAGCAGCAGACAAGCCTGCCCCGCCTCGATATCAACGATCTGGCGGCCATTGCCGACTTCGTCTGCCGCTGGCTTGACGGCTGCCAGAACAAGGAGCCTGAGGCAGGCAAGGGCTTCCTCTCGGTCGAGGCGGCCCGCAACGCCATTCTGGCGGCCCTCACCCCGAGCACGGCCTGCTCCGAAAAACCGCTGGCCCAGTGCCACGGCGCCGTGCTGGCCGCCGATCTGATAAGCCCCATCAATGTGCCGCCCCATGCCAACTCGGCGATGGATGGCATTGGCCTTCGCAGCGACGATCTCGCCGCCGGCCGCTGGCAGCTGGTGGGGGAAGTGCTGGCAGGCCAGCAGCGCCACGAGCCTGTGCTGGCCGGTCAGGCGGTGCAGATCATGACCGGCGCCCCGCTGCCCCCCGGTGTGGATACCGTGGTGATGCGGGAAGAGACGCTGATTGAAGGTGAGTGGGTCACCGTCACCGCCCCCGTTCGCGCAGGGCAGAATGTGCGCCTGGCCGGGGAAGATCTCGCCAAGGGGGCGGTCGCCATCCCAGCCGGTACCTGGCTTGGCGCCCCCCAGCTGGGGCTGGCGGCATCACTCGGTCAAGCCAGTCTCACTGTGCGCACCCCGCTGAAAGTGGCGCTGTTCAGTACCGGCGACGAGGTGCAGGCGCCGGGCGAGCAGCTCGCCCCCGGCCACATCTTCGACAGCAACCGCTTCACCCTGATGGCCCTTATCCGCGCCGCCGGTTGCGAGGTGATGGACCTTGGCATCATTCCCGATGACAAGACCATACTGCGCCAGCAGCTGGAGCAGGCCGCCGCCAGCGCCGATCTGGTGCTGAGCTCGGGCGGAGTCTCGGTAGGCAACGCCGACTTTATCAAGCTGGTGCTGGCTGAGCTGGGCCAGATCGATTTCTGGCGCATCCAGATGCGACCGGGCCGCCCGCTCGCCTTTGGCAAGCTGGGGCAGACCCCCTTCTTCGGCCTGCCGGGCAATCCGGTGGCGGCCATGGTCTGCTTCCTGCAGTTTGTCGAGCCCGCCATCGCCCGCCTGCAAGGCAAGCGGTGGCAGCCGCTGCGCCTCTCGGCACTGGCGGATGTGAAGATGAAGAGCCGCCCGGGGCGCACCGAGTTTCTGCGCGGCATCTTCCATCAGGACCGTAACGGCCAGCTGCGGGTGCGCACCACAGGGCCACAGGGCTCGGGTATTCTGAGCTCCATGGCCGATGCCAACTGCCTGATTGAAATCGTACCGGATCAACCCGGGATCGCCGTTGGCGAGCGGGTCTGGATCCATCCCCTGCAGGGACGACTGGCCTGAATCCCGACGGGGCGTCGGCCGGATGCACGGCGCCCCGTCCCCCACCTGACAGGAGGCAGACCGTGCGTCTTGATGCCCCCCTCTCCCGACTCGATCTGCTGGTCTATGGCCGCTACCGGATCGTCCATGGCCTGCGCATTGCGCTCGCCTTTATGCTCACCTTTTTGCTGACCCGCGAGCTGAAACTGCCGGAGAGCACCTGGCCGCTGATCACGCTTGTGGTGGTGATGGGCCCCATCTCGTTTTGGGGCAATGTGCTCTCCCGCGCCCTGCAGCGGGTGGTGGGCACCATCTTCGGCGCCAGTTGCGGGGTGGTCGCCCTCTATCTCGAGCTCTACTCCCTGCCGCTGATGCTGATCTGGTGTGGCTGTATCATGTTTCTCTGCGGCTATCTGGCCCTCGGCAAGCGCCCCTATGTGGGACTGCTGATCGGTATCACGCTAGGGGTCACCATGGGGGCCATGCCGGGGGACATAGAGACAGCGCTGTGGCGTAGTGCCGACGTGATTCTGGGCTCCCTGCTGGCGCTGCTCTTTTGCAGCATCTACCCCCAGCGGGCCTATAGCCACTGGCGGCTGCAACTGCACCAGATCCTGCAGCAGTCGGGGCGGCTCTATCACACTCACCTCTCCCCCAATGTGCTGGAGCGCCCGCGCCTCAAGCACAATCTCTCCCAGCTGCTGGCCCAGACAGGCAAACTGCGGGCCCTGCTGGCCCCGGCGGCCAAGGAGACGCGCCACAGCGTCGCCCTGTTTGATGCGGTGCAGGTCACCATGCGCAACACCCTCTGCACTCTGGAGATGCTGGCCAACACCTACTGGAACGATCGGCAGAGCCACTTCCTGATGCAGAGCACCCGCGAACTGCACGCCTGCCATCAGGCCACCGAGGAGGCGATCAACCAGCTTGCCCTGATGATGCTAACCGGTGACGGGCGCGGTGCCGATGCCGCCATCGCCCGCCTGCAGGAGGTGGCGACCCAGGTGTCGCTGCCGCCCAATACCGAGGCCGCCATCAATGGCTACCTCTGGCTCAACGTGCAGCTGACCGAACAACTCACCCACCTGCGCCGCCTGCTGGGGCTGATCCTCACCCCGCCCCATCGCAAGCAGCCAGTGCAAGCCAAATAAAATACGCCCCGCAGGAGCGGGGCGTATTTCTAGAGATAGCTCAGATGATCAGGCTGCGGCACTGGCCTTGGCACTCATCTGCTGCAACTCTGACTGGGTCAGGGTAGAGACAAACTTGCCATCAAAATAGATATCCATCAGCTCACCGCGCTTTTCGCCACGCATCAGACTACTGCTGCAATCCAGATAATGTACTTCCATCTGGGCGGTGCGCTCGTCAGGGTAGCTCACCTCAACCTCACGCACCCCGTGCGGTAGCATGGCCAAGGGTACCTTTTTGAGGGAGGGATCGAGGTGCTGATTCACCTTGATCACCGCATCAGCGCGCATGTCTACCACAGCAGGTGATTTGCCGGTGATGGGGTTCTTGCCTGACCAGAACTCGATGGTATTGAAAACGAACAGGTCAGCAGTCGCAGCCAGACCATAGACCGGAGAGAGCAGCATAAAGACCCCGGCACGACCGTAGCGGTTATCCACCACACTCAGGTTGCCCTTGGTGACCATGCCGGAAAGCCCCATCTGCCCCATGCAGCCGCCAAGACCCATGCTTGCGACCATCACCAGCAGGGCCATTGCCCGCCCTTTCTGTTTTAATACCATAGTGTTCTGTTCCTGTTCTGAAATAAATGAGGCGGCAAGCCTAAGCAAGAGAGGATGTGGGGACAATTCACAATGGCAGGGTGATACAGGAGGGGTTCAGATTGGCATATCAAGTGGCCAATAAATAAGCACCGATGGATTCTTGATCCGCTCGGTGCCTCTTGCGACAACCGCTGATTGTCAGGAGCCAATCGCCAGATTGGAGACTGTATCGGTCACATTGATGGCCCCCTGCTCGATCTGCGTCATGACACCGCTCACCTCGCCGATCTGCTCCATGCCACGCTGGGCACTGGTGGCCACTTCGTTGATGTTGCTGGTGATCTGGGCCGTCAGTTCACGGTTTTTCTGCACCACGCTGGCGATCTCGCCGGTCGAGAGGGAGGTGCGGGCTGCCAGCTGACGTACCTCGTCGGCCACCACCGCAAAGCCACGCCCCTGATCGCCAGCCCGGGCCGCCTCAATGGCGGCATTAAGGGCCAGCAGATTGGTCTGCTCGGCAATGCTGCTGATGGTCGAGACGATAGCCTCAATGCTTTTAGACTGCTCATTGAGCTGACCAATCAGACCGGCAGTGCGACTCACCTGTTCGGAGATGGCGCTGGAGATGGCAACCGATGCTGCCAGCAGTTCAGACCCGGTTTCGGCAAAGCGGGTGGTCTCCTGCGAAATGGTCTGGGCTATGTTGGCCGCCTCGATCACTGCCTGGGCGCGTTTGATCCGCTCGGTCACCTCACTGGCAAACTTGATCACCTTGACCACCTTGCCGCTCTCATCCTTGATGGGGTTGTAGGTTGCCTCCAGCCAGATCTCGTTGCCGTGGCTGTCACGGCGACTGAACAGCCCCGACTTGAACTGGCCGTGGGCCAGATCGTCCCAGAAGTGGGGCTGCTCGCGATAGAAGCTCTCATCGCAAAACAGTCGGTGATGCTGCCCCTTGATCTGCGAAAGGGAGTAACCGACACAGGAGAGGAAATTCTGGTTGGCAGTGATAATCTCCCCTTTGGGAGTAAATTCAATCACCGCAAGCGCCCGATCGAGCGCCGAGCTGATCGCTTTCTGACGACTCAGCTGTTGATAGCTTTCGGTGATATCAGAAGCAATCTTGACCACCCTGACCACCTTGCCGTCCAGCTTGACCGGGAAATAGGTTGCCTCCAGCCACAACTCCCGCCCCTGTTTATCTACACGCTGATAGATGCCACTGTGGGCATGCCCCTGGCGCAACTGTTCCCAGAATTGGGCGTAGGAGGGGGATTGGGCATAGTGAGCATCGCAAAAGATTCTATGGTGCTTACCTACGACTTCCTGCTCGCTGTAACCCACCACACTGAGAAACAGCGGGTTTGCCTCCAGGATCTCCCCCTGCGAGGTAAAGCTAATGCTAGCGACACTGGCTTTGACCGCATCAATAAATGCCTGAGTCTGGGCCAACTGCATTTGACACGCTTGTAATTCCGCTTTGAGTTTGAAGTTAAACATCTGCCCCGCTCCGCTGTTACATTGATGTGACCACATTTTTGTCTGCATCAATTTTAGACGAGAAACCAGATAGATAACGGGGTCTCATCAATTAGGTAGTCAGGTCCCACTCCAGATAGGCCGGATTGGCGACAAAGCCGATCCGCTCATAGAGCGGGCGCCCCTGCTCGCTGGCATGGAGCCATACCTTGCCCAGCTGACGCGCTCGGGCGAAGGCCGTTATGGCATCGAGCAGCACCGTGGCGATCCCCTGCTGGCGCCATTGCGGTTGCGTATACATATTGAGCAGATACCCCTCCACCCCCGCCAGATTGCCGGGATAGGGGGGTCGCACAAACAGCGCCAACGTTCCCACTGCCACGATCTGCTTGCCGCCCTGCTGCGTATCGGCTTCAGCCAACCAGGATAGCGCCCTCTCTTCACTGATCGCCCGGGTAAAGTAGTCAGCGGTGGCCTGCCACAAGGCCGGGTCTGCCTGCGGCGTTGCCAGCTCACCGACCTCGCAAAACAGCTCCATGCGCAGCGCCACCAGTGCGGGAATATCTGCGGTCCTTGCCTGACGAATGATCATTGGCTGCTCCTTTTTTCTCATGGGAAATTTCGCCGACCGCCATTATGACAAAGAGCACCTTGTGGCGCTCTTTGTTATTGGGAAAATAAGAGATAAATCAATGGCTACGACGTGTCAGCCAGTGATCCAGGCTCAGCATGCCGCCGCCCCAGATGGCCAAGGTCAGCAGCATCCAGCCCCACAACTGATGATCGTAAAAGCCGCCCGCCCAGAGGGTCGGATAGGAGATCACAGCTATGACATTGAAGCCAAACAGCAGCAAGGCGGCCGGGCGAGTAAAAAGCCCCGCCAGCAGGAAAAGCGGCAGCAACAGCTCGGTCGCCGTACCCAGATAAGCAGCCCACAACCAGGGCAGCAGGGGCACCTGATACTCGGATTCAAACAGATAGAGGGTGGAATCCCAGGCTGTCAGCTTGAGCCAGCCGGCAGTGATAAAAACCGAGGCGACCCACAGCCGCGCCAGCAACAGCACACCGGCGCTGCTCCAGCGCGGCAAATCACCACTCGAGCTGGCCAGCGCCAGCCATTTGTTTGCCATCATGGCATTACCTCCATATCCACCAGCAGACCAAGGGTTATCAGGCGAGTGAGATGTTCACTGGCCGCAGGGTCGGCCGCCAGCAGCTCGACCAGCGCCAAACCAGCGAGACAACCCTGTAACAGCGCCCACTCACCCGCAGTCAGGGGCAAGGGTGCGACCCGGTAATCGGGCTGTTTCTTCAATGCCAGCCAGTCAGGGGCATCAAGCACCTCCACCACTTCACCACCGTGCAGCGCCATCTGCCACAGGGCCAGCACCGGATAATCGCTGGTAACCAGCAGCAGATCCGTGGCTGGCAACAGCCGCAGCCGATCCCATTGTTGCGGCGATAATGCGGCCAGACGTTCGGCTGGCCAGCAGCGGGAGTCGAGCGGCAGCAGACTGGCACGCTCAAGCTGCCACTCGAACTGCGCCAGCGCCTCCAGCCAGGGCAGCCCGGTTGTAGTCGGCAAGCGGGCCAACCATTGGCCAAATCCGGCGCCATAGTGCATTACGCTTCCTTCCCTGAGCGGCTCGGCCAATACGAAGCCACGGGCCGCTGCTGCAAAAAAGTCGTCCCCGACCATGACCCTGACCGCGGGATAACTGCTCGCCAGCACCTCACCAAGACTCAGGATGAAGTGGTTGCGATAGACCTGCAGCACAGATTCGACAGGAAAGAGCCGGGAGCTGATGTGAGGGGCAATGGCGTCTGGCGTCCCCAGCAGGCCATCGGCAAAATGCCGTTGCAGTTGTGCCAATTCAACCATGGGCCACCTCCTGTGGCGTACGCATGAGGTGCACCTCATCCAGAATGGCGCTGGCCTGCGCCGCCTCTGCCAGCAAGACCGGCAGCGGCGGGATCTCGAGGTCCCACTCAATCAGGGTGGGAATGGCCTGCTGGCGGCAGATCTGGCGATAGAGTTCCCAGACCGGTGCCACCACAGGGGCACTGTGGGTATCGATATAGAGGGAGCCTTCCGACAGCTGTTTCTCGGTATAACCGGCCAGATGGATCTCCCCGACAGTGGCGAGATCGATCGCTGCCAGATACTCATCGCAAGAGAAACCGTGATTGAAGGCACTGACATAGAGATTGTTGAGGTCGAGCAGGATGCCGCACTCGCTGCGCTGCTGCAGCTCGACCAGAAATTCCCATTCGCTCATCTCCCCGGCCAGTTGCAGATAGGAGGAGGGATTTTCAATCAGCATGCGGCAACCCAGGGTCTGTTGTACCTGCTGGATCTTGTCGCTGATGTTGCGCAGAGAGGCGCGGGTATAGGGCACCGGCAGCAGGTCATTGAAATAACGTCCACCAATGCTGCCCCAGCTGAGATGTTCGGAGATCCGTACCGGTTTGATCACCGCGGCCAGTGTCGACAACTGCTGCAGATGGTGCGGATCGAGGGGGTCGGCAGAACCGAGAGACATGCCAACGCCGTGAAGACTGACGGGGTAGTGCTGCTCCAGCTCGGCGAGCACCTGAAAACCCTGGCTGTGCCGTGCGAAGTAATTTTCACTGTGCACTTCAAGCCAACCGACTGCCGGCAGGGTTTGCCGGATCTCGTCGTAATGGGGAGTGCGTAATCCGATACCAATCAAAGGGTTCATCGCAAGACTCGCTTTCGCCAATCAGAGAAGATGCAGGGGGAGGCCCGTTGGCCATCCCCTGCCCGATGTCTCTTACTTGGGTTGCAGCGAACCGCCGACCAGCTTCTCGCACAGCCCTTTGGGCATCACCACAAAGGCATCACCCTGAGCATCTTCCTTGGCAGTACCGGCGCAGGAGCTGCTCTTGGTCGCGCAATCATTCTTGCCGGCCTTGACCACGCCGTAGCACTTCTCCTTTTCATTGGCAGCCATCGCTGGTGCCGCGATAAATTGAGCGCCCAGCGCCAGCAGACCGGTCATGGCGGAGGCGATAGCAGTGCTTTTTTTAACGTTCATGTTCATGTTCCTTTTGAAATCGTTGGATGTTGCTGATATCCCCGATTTGTCGCAACCGGGTACCTGCAATAGAACCGGCAAGCGAGGCATTTCCTTTCAAAAAAACACCAAAAAAGAGTCAACGAGATCAAAAAATATCAATAAGCAATTGATTTAATGCGTCTATTTAAAGATAAAAATTATCGCTCAACCCAGGAGCAAGGCACCAAAAAGACAGCATTCGCCCCATATGGAACTCTTCCACCGCCACCAGCAAAAGAGGCGTAGCAAATCGAGCAAGAAGAAGCCTTGCTGCCTCTGCCCTCTCACATCTGGTCACCACCACTGTGACCGGGAAGCGCCTGTCAGGGCGCACACATAAAAAAACCGAAGCACCAGGCTTCGGTTTTTTTTTACTGCAGCAACTGGCGTGAGCCAGCTGGGCATTATTTCTTGATACGGATAACCGGGGTCTCGCCCACAGTCACAGCACCCGTCATTTTGATCAGCTCTTTGATCTCGTCCATGTTGGAGATGACAACCGGAGTCAGGGTAGACTTGGCTTTCGCTTCCAGAACGGCCAGATCGAACTCGATGATGGTGTCGCCGCGCTTGACCTGCTGGCCTTCCTGAGCGATACGCTTGAAGCCTTCGCCTTTCAGTTCAACGGTGTCGATACCGAAGTGAACGAACAGCTCGATACCAGTATCGGATTCCAGAGAGAACGCGTGGTTGGTCTCGAAAATCTTGCCGATGGTACCATCGCACGGTGCAACCATCTTGTTGCCAGCCGGCTTGATAGCGATACCGTCACCAACGATCTTCTCAGCGAAGACAACATCAGGTACATCTTCGATCGGCACGATTTCGCCAGACAGCGGAGCAAAGATTTCGATGCCGCCGGTGTCAGAGCTATCGTCAGAAACCAGTTTCTTCAGTTTGTCGAACAGACCCATATAAAGCTCCTAGAGATGATTTGTCGCTGTTTGCAGCCGATCTTAGCAGACTGCTTTCTGCTTAATAAAGTTATCTACGCACGTTTCGATTTCTGCAGCGGTGGCAAAGCTCAGCGCTTGATCAGCCATTGCCTTCACATCTTCGAAGTTGGTGTTGCGGATAAGCTTCTTGATACGCGGTACAGAGATGGCGCTCATGGAGAACTCATCCAGACCCATACCCAGCAGCAGCAGGGTAGCGCGCTCGTCACCAGCCAGTTCACCACACATACCGGTCCACTTGCCTTCGGCGTGGGACGCATCGATAACCATCTTGATCAGGGTCAGGACGGAGGGTGACAGCGGGTTGTACATGGCGGAGATCATCTCGTTACCACGATCGACGGCCAGGGTGTACTGGGTCAGGTCATTGGTACCGATACTGAAGAAATCCACTTCCTTGGCCAGATGATGAGCCATCACGGCGGCGGCCGGGGTCTCGATCATGATACCCACTTCGATGGATTCATCAAAGGCTTTGCCTTCGGCACGCAGTTCAGCTTTCAGCGTCTCTACGGTAGCTTTCAGGCTACGGAACTCTTCGACAGAGATGATCATCGGGAACATGATACGCAGTTTGCCAAAGGCAGACGCACGCAGAATGGCCCGCAGCTGAGCATGCATGATGTCGGTGCGGTCAAAGAAGATCCGCACGGCACGCCAGCCCAGGAAGGGGTTCATCTCTTTCGGGAAATTCATGTACGGCAGCTCTTTGTCGCCGCCAATGTCCATGGTACGCACGATGATCGGCTGATCCGGCATCGCTTCGGCCACTTCTTTGTAGGCTTTGAACTGCTCGTCTTCGGTCGGCAGTGCGTCACGGTCCATGAACAGGAACTCGGTACGGTACAGACCTACGCCTTCGGCGCCATTGCGGATGGCACCTTCGGTATCCTTGACGGTACCGATATTGGCGCACACTTCGACCTGATGACCATCCAGGGTGATGGCAGGCAAGTCTTTCAGCTTGGCCAGCTCATCTTTCTCGGCCTGGAACTGAGCCTGGAACTTCTTGGCTTCGGTCAGCTGTTCAGCGGTCGGATTGATGATGATCTGGTTGTTGATCGCATCCAGCACCAGCATGTCACCGTTCTTGACGCGCTCGGTGATGTCGTTGGTGCCTACCACGGCCGGCAGCTCCAGGGAGCGGGCCATGATGGAGGTGTGAGAGGTACGGCCACCGATGTCGGTGACAAAACCCAGCACATATTTCAGGTTGATCTGAGCGGTTTCAGACGGGGTCAGGTCTTTGGCGACCAGGATGACCTCTTCGTCGATGGTGCTCAGGTTGACAACGGCGATGCCCAGTACGTTCTTGACCAGACGGGTACCGATGTCACGGAAGTCGGTGGCGCGTTCGCGCAGATAAGGGTCATCCAGCTCGGCCATCATCTTGGCGTACTGCTCGATCACCTCATAGATGGCTTTGTCAGCGGAAGCCTTGTTCTCTTTGATGAAGGATCTGATATCCCCTTCCAGCTCCTCATCTTCGAGCAGCATGATGTGGCCTTCGAAGATGGCCTCTTTTTCCTCACCGAAGGTACGACCGGCCATCTCTTTGATGGCTTCCAGCTGGGCAGCTGACTTGGTACGAGCTTCGAGGAAGCGGTTGATTTCGGCATCAATCTGGTCAGCAGAGATTTTGCCCTGATTGATAACGATTTCATCTTCTTTCAGAAGAAGCGCCTTACCGAATGCGATACCGGGGGACGCAAGAATGCCAGATATCATAATCCTTCCTATTAAAACGACTGTGGGGGAGGAGTAAAGCTGGATTACTCCAGCTCGTCCATCAGGGCAACCAGCTTCTCAACAGCTTGCTGAGCATCCGGACCGTCAGCCTGGATGGTTACATTGGTACCCTTGGTCAGGCCCAGGGTCTGCAGCTTGAACAGGCTCTTGGCGCTGGCGGACTTGCCACCGGAGACCACAGTGATCTCGCTTTGGAATTCTTTGGCTTCTTTCACGAACTGAGCTGCCGGACGGGTGTGCAGGCCGTTTTCAGCAGTAATAACAACAGACTTCTCGTACATGGTTTCACCCCATATTATTGATATTTTCTGGTGGATTGGTCGTTTTTGAAGCAACCTGACCCACCGTGTCAGTATGGATATGTTGTAAAGTAACGAAAGCAGACCCGCAATGGTTTAATCCAGGTCAAGTTTCTGTGCAGTAATCGGCGCGCTGGTTGGCAATTTTCAGTTATTGGGCTACAAGCCGCATCAGGACTGGCCTGAAATTATTTCATAACGAAAAATAACACTTTGTTACTTTGTGATACCCAGCCAGCAAACACCGCGTGACGCCGCACAGAATATGAGATTTACCGCAGAATGTCTGCTTTTTTTCTCACTCCAGAACTTGTTATTTTACCCCAAAAAATAAGGATCAAGTGACACTAACGGTGGGTTGAGTCTAGCCCATAAAGAAACGGCGCTCCTGGGAGCGCCGCTGTTTTGAAAGATTCCGATCAGTTACTGCTGCAGTTCCTGCTCACTAAACACCCCGGCAAACAGGGCGCTGGAGAGGTAACGCTCGGCGGCGCTCGGCAGGATAACCACTATGGTCTTGCCTTCAAACTCCGGCAACTCGGCCAGGCGACTGGCTGCCACCACCGCGGCCCCGGAACTGATACCAGCCAGGATCCCCTCCTCCTCCATCAGGCGGCGGGCCATCTCGATCGCTTCATCGCTACTGACCTGCTCGACGCGGTCCAGCAGAGTCAGGTCGAGGTTACCCGGGATAAAGCCGGCGCCGATCCCCTGGATCTTGTGTGGACCCGGTTTGATCTCTTCACCGGCCAGCTTCTGGCTGATGACCGGTGACTCGGCAGGTTCGACCGCGACAGAGACCACCGCCTTGCCCTTGGTCTGCTTCAGGTAACGGGAGACACCTGTGATGGTGCCGCCGGTACCGACCCCGGCCACGAACACATCCACCTCACCATCGGTTGCATCCCAGATCTCGGGACCTGTGGTCTTCTCGTGGATCTCGGGGTTGGCCGGGTTTTCAAACTGCTGCAGCAACACATACTTGCCCGGCTCTGATTCGAGGATCTCGTTGGCCTTGGCAATGGCCCCCTTCATCCCGAGCGGCCCTTCGGTCAGTACCAGGTTGGCCCCAAGCGCCTTGAGCAGCTTGCGACGCTCCAGGCTCATGGTGGCCGGCATGGTCAGGGTAATGGGATAGCCACGAGCCGCCGCGACAAACGCCAGAGCAATACCCGTGTTGCCGCTGGTAGGCTCGATGATCTCCTTGCCCTTGGTCAGGATACCGCGCTTCTCTGCATCCCAGATCAGGTTGGCACCGATCCGGCACTTGACGCTGAAGCTGGGGTTACGGCTCTCGATCTTGGCCAGCACACGGCCCTTGGTAACACGGTTGAGACGAACCAGCGGGGTGTTGCCGATGGTCTGGCTGTTGTCCTCAAAAATTTTGCTCATGGTGCTATCCCTGTGTTTGTTAAGGCGATGAAACAAGATTACCCTGTGGTTTCTGAATGAGAAGTGACGATTCGTTATAACCATATGGTATTAGAACATATAGAACTTATTCTCTCTGGCCCGTGATCCGGGCTGCCAATCGTCAAAGGAACCGACGTTATGGGATTTTCAGGAAGCAGCCACTATCTCGCCTCCGATGCATTGAAGATGGCGGTCAATGCCGCCATCACCCTCGAAAAACCGCTGCTGATCAAAGGGGAACCGGGTACCGGCAAGACGGTGCTGGCGGAGGCGGTGGCCAACCATCTCGGCACAGACCTCATTGCCTGGCATATCAAGTCCACCACCAAGGCTCAGCAGGGTCTCTACGAATATGATGCAGTTGCCCGGCTGCGGGACTCCCAGCTAGGCGATCCCAGAGTGGCCGATATCAGTCACTACATTCGCCAGGGCAAGCTGTGGCAGGCCTTCTGCGCCGAGCAGCGACCGGTGCTGCTGATCGACGAGATCGACAAGGCCGACATCGAATTCCCCAACGATCTGCTGCTGGAGCTGGATCGGATGGAGTTCGACGTCTACGAGACCGGTGAGCGAGTCAAGGCGCGCCAGCGGCCGGTGGTCATCATCACTTCCAACAACGAAAAAGAGCTGCCGGATGCCTTCCTGCGCCGCTGCTTCTTCCACTACATCCGCTTCCCCGACAAGGTCGAGATGCAGGCCATCGTCAAACTCCACTATCCCGACCTCAAGGAGAGCCTGCTTGGCGAGGCGATGGATCTCTTCTTCGAGCTGCGCGAGGTAGAGGGACTGCGCAAGAAACCCTCTACTTCAGAGCTGCTGGACTGGATCCGCCTGCTCTTGGCCGACGATGTCGCCCCCGAGGCGATGCGCGCCCGCGAACCCGGCAAGCTGGTGCCCGCGCTATATGGTGCCCTGCTCAAGACCGAGCAGGATTTGCATCTGTTCGAGAAGCTCGCCTTTTTGGCCCGGCGCGGCAGCTGACCCATGCTGATCGACTTTTTTACCCACCTGCGCCGCCACAAGCTCCCCTGCAGCCTGCGCGAACTGCTGGACTTGCACGCAGCGCTTGCCGCCCGGCTGGTCGCTGTCGATATGGATGCGTTCTACCAGCTCTCCCGCTGCCTGCTAGTAAAAGACGAGGCCCACTACGATCGCTTCGATCGCGCCTTCGCCGAGTACTACGCGGGGCAGGAAGCCATCCCCCTGCTGCCGGAGAGCCTGCCCGAGGAGTGGCTGCGCCAGGAGTTCGAGCGACTGTTGAGCCCAGAGGAGAAGGCGCTGCTCACATCCCTCGGCGGACTCGACAAGCTGCTGGAGACCCTCAACCAGCGATTAAGCGAGCAGAAAGAGCGCCACGCCGGTGGCAACAAGTGGGTAGGGACTGGCGGCAGCAGCCCGTTTGGCCACGGCGGTTTTCACCCCGAGGGGGTGCGCATGGGGGGAGAAGGGCTGCACCGCAAGGCGGCCAAGGTGTGGGAGGCCCGCCACTATCGCAACTTCAGCGACGACTCGCCGCTTGGCCAGCGCGCCATCCAGCTGGCACTGCGAAAACTCAGACGCTGGGTGCGCAAAGGCAATCCCGACGAGCTGGATCTTGACGACACCATAAAAAGCTCTGCCCGCCAGGGCTGGCTCGATGTGAAGCTGCGGCCCGAGCGCCACAACGGGGTCAAACTATTGGTTTTCTTCGATGTAGGGGGCTCCATGGATGCCCACGTTGCCGAGGTGCAGCGCCTCTTCTCTGCCCTGCGCCACGAGTTCAAGCATCTGGAGTACTTCTATTTTCACAACTGCCTCTATGACTTCGTCTGGAAGGATAACAACCGCCGCTTTGAGGAGCGGTTCGATACCCTGCGCCTGCTGCGTACCTACGGCAGCGACTACAAGGTGATCCTGGTGGGGGATGCCACCATGGGCCCCTACGAGATCACCTGGCCGGGCGGCAGCGTTGAGTATTGGAACGAGGAGTCGGGTCAGGTGTGGCTTACCCGCTTGCAACAGCACTTTCCCAAGCTGGTGTGGCTCAACCCCACCCCGCGCCGGGAGTGGCTCTGGCATCCTTCCATCAAACTGATGAATGACGTGGTTGGCGGACGGATGCATCCGCTGACTCTGGCGGGTCTGGCTGCGGCCATCGACCAGCTGTGACCCTCTCTACCCGAACAGACCAACAAGCCGGGAGTGAACCCGGCGAGGAGCAAAGATGACCTCTATCGTGATCAGTGGCTCAGGCCTCTATACCCCACCCTTTGCCGTCAGCAATGAAGAGCTGGTGGCCGCCTTCAACCAGTATGTGGATCTCTACAACGAGGAGAACGCCTCCGCCATCGATGCCGGCCAGCTCCCAGCCAAGCAGCACTCCAGCTGCGAGTTCATCGAGAAGGCCTCCGGCATCAAGAGCCGTTATCTGGTGAGCCGCGAAGGGGTGCTCAACCCCGATATCATGCAGCCGCTGCTGGCGGAGCGGCCCGACGAGATGCCCTCCATCATGGTGGAGATGGCAGTGGCTGCCGCCGAGCAGGCGCTGATCGCCGCCGGCCGCGAGCCGGGTGAGATCGACCTGGTCATCGTGGCCGCCTCCAATATGCCGCGCCCCTATCCGGCACTGGCCATCGAGCTGCAGCACTATCTGGGGGCGGGTGGCCTGGCCTTTGATATGAACGTGGCCTGCTCCTCCGCCACTTTTGGTATCAAGACGGCAGCGGACATGCTGGCGGCCGGCACTGCCAACGTGGCGCTGGTGGTCAATCCTGAGATCTGCTCTGGGCACCTCAATTTCCGGGACAGAGACAGTCACTTTATCTTCGGCGATGGCTGCACCGCAGTGCTGCTGGAGCGGGAAGCAGATTGCAAGGTGGCCAATCCGTGGCAACTGGTAGCCAGCAAGCTGGTGACCCAGTACTCCAACAACATTCGCAACAACTTCGGCTTTTTGAACCGGCTCAGCCCGCGTACCCGCTACAGCGACGACAAGCTGTTCCGCCAGCAGGGTCGCAAGGTGTTCAAGGAGGTGTTGCCGCTGGTGTGCGACCAGATAGCCGGCCAGCTCGATGAGCAGGGCTGGCCCGCCGAGAGCCTGAACCGGCTCTGGCTCCATCAGGCCAACCTCACCATGAACCAGTTCATCGGCCGCAAGCTGCTTGGCCATGATGCCACTCAGCAGGAGGCGCCGATCATTCTCGATAGCTATGGTAATACCAGCTCGGCGGGTTCCATCATCGCGTTTCATCTGTACAATCGCGACCTTCCTGCGGGGGCCCGCGGTGTGCTTTGCTCATTTGGCGCGGGTTACTCCATCGGTAGCCTGCTGCTGCGACGCCTGTAATGGCGGGCCTCCCGCCGACATAACAATAACCAGCAACATGGGTGGGAATATGCAGAGGATCACGGGGCGCTGCGCCCTGCACTACGGGATAACCCTGTCACTATTTTGTCTCTATGGCGGGCAGGTTTGCCCGTTGATCGAGAATCTCCCCCTGCCCCAGTTGCTGGGACCAACTCTGGTGACGTTCACCATCATGTTCGCCGTGCGCAGCATACTGCTCTCACGGCATCCTTTACCTCGCAACGGGCTGGACGGATTTGCCCTTGAGGTAGGTTTCTATCTGCTGGGCGCCCTGCTGATCTCCTGCTACAACGCGCTGGTCCATGAATTCTCTCTGGAAAGCCACCTTAAAGTGTTGCTCGGAATGGCCACCCTCGGTTTTCTGGTGGCGGCAGACCTGACTCTGGAGCGAGACTGGCATCAAGCCAGAGCACGACAAGATGAGCTGAGTCTGACGCTAAGCCACCCGCTGGCCATGCCGCTGCCACGCAAGTTTACCCTCTTTACCCTGGCGACCCTCACCCTGCTGGGGGGCGTATTCTTCTTGCTGTTCAACAAGGATCTGGAGTGGCTGGTGACAGTGGAGCGCAGCCTGCCGAGGGTCGATGCCCAGCACTACATTCTCTGGGAGATCGCCTTCGTAATGACGGTGACCTTCTGTTATCTCGCCCTCATCATCCACGGTTATGGCCGCAATCTCGGCCTCTCCCTGCGCCAGCAGACCCGCACCATGGCCAGAGTACAGTGCGGTGACTTCGATGCCCGGGTCCCCATCACCCGGGATGACGAGTTTGGTGTTATCGCGGCCAGCACCAATCAGATGATCGGCGAACTGAAAGCCCGCAGCGATGAGCTTAATCTGACCCGTGACGTCGCCATTCTCGGTCTCGCCTCATTGGCGGAAACCCGTGATAACGAAACCGGAGCCCATATCATCCGCACCCAGCACTACGTAAAGACACTGGCGCAATACCTCAGCGGCAGCGACTGGGAGCGCTACCCACTCGATGACGCCACCATCGATCTGCTGTTCAAATCAGCCCCGCTGCATGATGTGGGCAAGGTGGGCATTCCCGATGCCATCTTGCTCAAGCCAGGCAAGTTGACCGATGAAGAGTTCGCCATCATGAAGCGTCACCCGCAGATCGGCGCCGATGCACTGGCCACTGCCGAGGCGCAGCTGGGCTCCAACTCCTTCCTGCGGCTGGCCCGGGAGATCTCCCTCACCCACCACGAAAAGTGGGATGGCAGCGGCTATCCGGCTGGGCTGGCAGGTGAGGCTATTCCCCTCTCCGGGCGGCTGATGGCAGTGGCGGATGTCTACGATGCCCTCATCTCGAAGCGGGTCTACAAGCCAGCCTTCAGCCATGAGGAGGCGAAGGAGATCATCGTCAAAGGGAGTGGCAGCCATTTTGATCCCGCCATCATTGCGGCTTTTCTCGCCTGCGAGACGCAGTTCAGGGAGATTGCTGCGCAGTTTCAGGATCACCACTGAATGGGACCAGCCGTGATGGCAGACAACGCAACCGGCGTCATAAAAAGCGCGAAAACAGCTCTGACAGTCATAGGTGCAGCGGCACACGCGGTACTGTTCACGCTGGGCAGATATTGCTAGCTCCCTTTATTTGCAGCTGTCTTTTGTCATTTTGTGATCCGGGTTTCATGCCAATGACATAACCGGGGTCACAAGATGGCAGGAAAAGGCCGCAATTTGCCCTCCGGCGCCAATGATGGCTTCCAATGAAAGCGAGGTTTGCTATCATCCGGAGACATTTTTCATCTGTCGCCGGCTACAAAAGAATACCCTCATGTACACACAGTTCTTCGGCCTCTCGGAACACCCGTTTTCCATCTCGCCCAATCCCAAGTACCTCTATATGAGCGAGCGCCACGGCGAAGCCCTTGCTCATCTCAACTATGGATTGCAGGATGGCGGCGGCTTTGTGCTGCTGACCGGCGAAGTGGGCACCGGCAAAACCACCGTCTCCCGCTGCCTGCTGCAACAGCTGCCCGCCGAGACCGAGATCGCCTATATCCTCAACCCTTCCCTGACCGAACGGGATCTGCTGGCCGCCATCTGCGACGAGTTTCAGCTCCCCTATCCCGAGGATGCCGGGATCAAGCGGCTGTTCGACCTTATTCGCGATCACCTGCTGGCCAACCTGGCGGCAGGCAAGCGCAGCGTGGTACTGGTAGATGAGGCGCAGCACCTGCTGCCCGGCGTACTGGAGCAGTTGCGTCTGCTCACCAACCTCGAAACCGACGAACGAAAACTGCTGCAGGTGGTGCTGATCGGCCAGCCCGAGCTGCAACAGATGCTGCGCCAGCCCCTGCTGCGCCAGCTGGCCCAACGCATTACCGCCCGCTACCACCTGCTGCCGCTCTCCCACAGCGATGTGGATGCCTACGTCCGCTTCCGGCTGCAAGTTGCGGGCTGCGTGCAACCTATTTTTACCCCGCGTGCCATCAAGACGCTCCATCGCCTGAGTGGCGGCATCCCCCGTTTCATCAACCTTATCTGCGACCGCGCCCTGATCGCCGCTTTCGCCCGTGGCAGCTACAAAATTATCCACAGCGATATCAGCCAGGCCGCCTTCGAGGTCAATGGCGTTCGGGACGAAGGAAGCTGGGCCTCCGGTCTGATAGTGACGCTGGCAGGCGCCCTGCTGGTGGCCGCAGGCTGGTGGGGCTGGCAATTTTTCGGTGTGTTCCCCACCCGTCCGGTAGTCAGGGTCGAGGTGCCGGTCACCATAGATGAGACCGCCGAGCAGCAGGAGCAGCTGACCGAGGCGATCAATCAGGCCATCGACCCCGACAGCGCCATGCAGAATCTCTATCGGGTCTGGGGTTATGAGCCGGAACCGTTCGAGGCAACTTGCGACAACGCCCCTCGGGCCGGTCTGCGCTGTCAGGAGGGAGAGGCGAGCCTCGACGAGCTGCGCGCCCTGCAGTATCCCGCCATGATCACCCTCACCGACCAGACTGGTGGCCTCTACTATGCGACCCTGGTCAATCTGGGGCCAAGCAAGGCCAACCTGCTGATCGGCGACCAGAGCTGGCAGGTGGATCGCCAGTGGCTCAGCGACAACTGGGGCGGCAGTTACACCCTGCTCTGGCGAATGCCAAAGGGAGGTGTGCCCCTGATTGGCAACAATGCGGGTATCACCCAACTCCAGTGGCTCGACAATGCCCTCAGCCGTGCGCTGCAACAACCCGAGCGCAAGGTGCACCGTTTCGATGGCGAGCTCAAAAACAAGCTGCAGCAGTTTCAGCGAGATCAGGGGCTGACCCCTGATGGCATCGCGGGCAGCAATACCCTGCTCCGTCTCAACGCCCTCTCCGGTGAACCCATGCCCAGACTGGAGGAGGCCTCCTGATGTCTACCCTGCTCAAGGCGCTGCACCGTGCGCAGCAGCCGCAACTCTCCACCCATATTCCGGCCATGGGATTGCCCATGCCCCGGGAAGAGGAGCGCAGCCGCCGCCGCATCGGCTGGCTGCTGGCTCCCCTGGCCCTGTTGCTGGGGGCGGGAGCCAACTATGGCTGGCATCTGATCCACCTGCGCCCCATCGAGGAGAAGGTGGAGGTGAAAGAGGTGATCACTCCCCCCTTCGTGCGGGTCGAACCCAAGGCGATGGTAACCCGTCCGCTGCCCCCCCCCCTGCCAGAGCCGGTGGTCCAACCCAGAGCGGTAGCCAGAAACGAAGGGGCCAGTCAGGGGAATCCCCCCACGCTGAGTCTGGCCGAGCAGCTGATGCGGGCACTCAATGAAACCCCATTGCAGGAGACGCCACACACCGCCAGCCAGAACGTGCAACCGGCCCAATTGATGGCGCTGGGCTCGGCCCCCCAGTCGGTGCGCCAGCAAGTGCCACAGCTGAGCTACGGCTCTCATGTGTTCTCCTCCAACCCCGCCAAACGGGCCGTGGTGCTCAATGGTCGTGAATACCGGGAGGGGAGCGAAATCGCGCCGGGGGTCGTGCTCGCTACCATCGACCAGCAATACATAGTGCTGCAAGTTGCCGGACAGAGCGTATCCCTCAAGGCGCTGCAGGATTGGCAAGGGTGAGTACGCACCGGGCCCAGATATTCGCAAGCAAGCAGGATGCACCTCACCTGAGTGCCACTTTTATGAGCATTCAAAGGATCAGGGTGTGATGAAATATCCATTTTTACGGTTTGGCGCGCTCCGACCCGTTGTGTCACAGCCACCGGCCGTAGACAATACGCAGCCGCCCCAGAGCCTGGAATTTGTTGATTAATATGACACTAAGATTCAGGGATGAGACCTTGACCCTGCTGCTGGCCCGGTGCCGGCGGCTTCCCATGACCAGAGTCAGCCAGTTGGCCTTGCTGGCGCTGCTGATCATGCTGGCGCAACAGAGCGCCGCCCTCACCTGGCGTCTGCTCACCCTGGCAAGCCCGCAAACCACTCAACCGTGGCAACCCTCCGCCGTGGCGGTCAACGGCCAGAGCAACCCGCACCTTGAACTGGGCGAGGTAAGCCGACTGGCGCTGTTTGGCAAGGCGCTCCCCAAGGCGCAGGCCAAAGCCTCCGTGGCCGCCAATGCGCCACGCACCCAGCTCAATGCTCAGTTAAGTGGTGTGCTGGCCAGCTCGGATCCCGCCAAATCCATCGCCATCATCGCCATGTCCGGTATCCAGAACTCCTATGGTATTGGCGATATGATTGACGGCACCCAGACACGGATCCGGCAGGTCTATCCGGATCGGGTGATCATCGAGCGCGATGGCCGTGACGAGACCCTGATGCTGGATGGCGAGGAGTATGGCAAGCCGCTGCCACCAACGGCTAGTGGCGCTCCTATTAGTTCCCTGCGTAGCGAACTGATGGCCGACCCGGCCAAGATCACCGATTACCTCAATATTTCCCCGGTACAGGTGGATGGCCGCATGACCGGCTATCGCCTCAATCCGGGCAGCAACCCTGAGTTTTTCAACCAGAGCGGGCTGCAGGCCAATGACCTGGCCATCAGCATCAACGGACTGGATTTACGGGACAATATGCAAGCCATGCAGGCGATGCAGCAGCTGGCTGGCGCAACGGAAATGACAGTGACCGTCGAGCGACAGGGCGAACAGTTCGACATCTATGTGCGCTTGTCAGAATAATGATTTGGAGTCGTATCAAGAATGACCACTAAAGGAAAAGGCTGGCGTCTGGCCACTATCGCTGCGGCACTGATGATGGCGGGCTCAGCCTGGGCCACCGAATACGCTGCCAGTTTCAAGAACACCGACATTGAAGAGTTCATCAATACGGTGGGCAAGAACCTCAATAAAACCATCATCATAGAGCCATCGGTGCGCGGCAAGATCAACGTGCGCAGCTACGACCTGCTCAACGAGGAGCAGTATTACCAGTTCTTCCTGAGCGTGCTCGATGTCTACGGCTTTGCCGTGGTGCCGATGGACAACGGGGTGCTCAAGGTGCTGCGCTCGCGGGATGCCAAGACCTCCGCCATTCCGGTGGTAGATGGCAACAACCCGGGCATGGGCGACGAGATGGTGACCCGGGTAGTACCAGTGCGCAACGTCTCGGTCCGTGAACTGGCGCCGCTGCTGCGTCAGCTCAACGACAACGCTGGTGGTGGCAACGTAGTGCACTACGAGCCCTCCAACGTACTGCTGATCACCGGCCGCGCCGCCGTGGTCAACCGGCTGGTGGAAGTGGTCAACCGGGTCGACCGTGCCGGCGATCAGGATGTGGACATCATCAAACTCAAGTTCGCCTCGGCGGGTGAAATGGTGCGGCTGGTGACCAACCTCAACAAGGATGGCAACCCACAGGGCGGCACCGCCTCCCTGCTGCTCTCCCCCAAGGTGGTGGCCGACGAGCGCACCAACTCTGTGGTGGTGAGTGGTGAACCCAAAGCGCGCGCCCGCATCATCCAGATGGTGCGCCAGCTCGACCGCGACCTGCAAAGCCAGGGCAACACCCGGGTCCTCTACCTCAAATATGGCAAGGCCAAAGATATGGTCGAGGTGCTCAAGGGGGTCAGCTCCAGCATCGAGGCCGACAAGAAGGGCGGCGGCGCAACCACAGGTGGCGCCAGCATCGGTGGTGGCAAGCTGGCGATCTCAGCCGACGAGACCACCAATGCGCTGGTCATCACCGCCCAGCCGGACGTGATGTCCGAACTGGAGCAGGTGGTGGCCAAGCTCGATATCCGCCGCGCCCAGGTGCTGGTGGAGGCGATCATCGTCGAGATGCAGGATGGCGATGGCCTCACCCTTGGCGTCCAGTGGGGCAATGCCAACGGCGGTGGCACCCAGTTCACCAACTCTGGCCTGCCCATTGGCGGTGCCATCATTGCTGGCAAGGATTACCAGGATGGCAAGACCGACAGCGCTGCCAATCTGCTGAAAGAGTTCAATGGCATGGCCGCCGGTTTCTATCGCGGTGACTGGGCCATGCTGGCCACGGCGCTGGCCTCCAATACCAAGAACGATATTCTCTCCACCCCGAGTATCGTCACCATGGACAACAAGGAGGCCTCCTTCAACGTCGGTCAGGAGGTCCCGGTCCAGAGTGGTTCGCAAAGCTCCACCACCAGCGATCAGGTGTTCAACACCATCGAGCGCAAGACGGTGGGCACCAAGCTGACCGTCACCCCGCAGATCAACGAAGGGGATTCGGTGCTGCTCAATATCGAGCAGGAGGTCTCCAGCGTCGCCCAGACCCAGGCGACCGGTACTGCCAACCTTGGCCCGACCTTCGATACCCGTACCGTCAAGAATGCAGTGCTGGTCAAAAGCGGCGAAACCGTGGTGCTGGGCGGTTTGATGGACGAACAGACCAAGGAGCAGGTCTCCAAGGTGCCCTTGCTTGGCGATATTCCGGTGCTGGGCTATCTGTTCCGCTCCACCTCTAACACCACCTCCAAGCGCAACCTGATGGTCTTTATCCGGCCCACCATCTTGCGCGATGCCGATGTCTACTCCGGTATCTCCAGCAGCAAATACACCCTGTTCCGCGCCGAGCAGCTCAATGCCGCCGCCCAGGAGGGGTATCTCACCTCCCCCGCCCGTCAGGTATTGCCCGCCTACGGCCAGGATGTGATGGTATCGCCCGAGCTGCAACAAGAGATCCAGAAGCAGATCAACGAGATGCGGAGCAGACAGCAGAACACTGTCGAGACCGCCACCCCGTTTGTGCAGAGTAAGCCCTGATGAGTGCCTACCATCTGGATGGCAGCGTCGGGCCTGCGCCACTGCCCGAGCTCCCCTTTGTCTTTGCCCGCAACTTCGGGGTGATCCTGATTGAGCGGGACGGCGCCCCCGTGCTGCAGTGCCGCCCCGGTGTCACCCCGCAGGCCCTGCTGGAAGTGCGGCGGGTCGCGGGTTGCAGCTTCGCAGTGGAGCAGCTCGACAACGACGCCTTCGAAGAGCTACTGATGGCCCACTACCAGCGCGACTCCTCCGAGGCGCGCCAGCTGATGGAAGATCTCGGCAACGAGATGGACTTCTTCGCCCTGGCTGAAGAGCTGCCGCAAAGCGAAGATCTGCTGGATGCCGACGACGATGCCCCCATCATTCGCCTCATCAACGCCATGCTGAGCGAAGCAATCAAGGAGGAGGCCTCCGATATCCATATCGAGACCTTCGAGCGGGCACTGGTCATTCGCTTTCGTATCGATGGGGTACTGCGGGAGATCCTGCGCCCCCATCGCAAGCTGGCCTCGCTGCTGGTCTCGCGGATCAAGGTGATGTCGCGCATGGATATCGCCGAGAAGCGGGTACCGCAGGATGGCCGTATCTCGTTGCGGATCGGCGGCCGCGCTGTCGACGTGCGGGTCTCCACCATGCCGTCCAGCTACGGCGAGCGGGTGGTACTGCGTCTGCTCGACAAGAACAACGTGCGCCTCGAACTCAAGCAGCTGGGGATGACCGCGGCCAACCGCACCATCATCAGCGAGCTTATTCGCAAGCCCCACGGCATTATTCTGGTCACCGGCCCGACCGGTTCCGGTAAATCCACCACCCTCTATGCGGCGCTGTCTGAAATCAACTCCCGGGATCGCAACATTCTGACGGTGGAAGACCCTATCGAATATGACCTCGAAGGGGTGGGCCAGACCCAGGTCAACAGCAAGGTGGACATGACCTTCGCCCGCGGCCTGCGCGCTATTCTGCGCCAGGATCCGGATGTGGTGATGGTGGGTGAAATTCGTGACCTCGAGACCGCCCAGATCGCGGTGCAGGCCTCCCTCACCGGTCACCTGGTGATGTCGACCCTGCACACCAACACCGCCATCGGCGCTATCACCCGGATGCGGGACATGGGGATCGAGCCCTTCCTGCTCTCTTCGTCCTTGCTGGCGGTGCTGGCCCAGCGGCTGGTGCGCACCCTCTGCCCCGATTGCCGCGCCCCGCGCCCCATCACCGAGCAGGAGCGCCTCGCCATGGGCATCGAGCTGGCTCCCGATCAGCAGGTGTGGCGGCCGGTGGGCTGCGAGCTGTGCAACCACACCGGCTACCGTGGCCGGACCGGCATCCACGAGCTGGTGGTGATCGATGAAGCGGTGCGTGAAGCCATTCACAGTGCCAGCGGTGAGCTAGCCATCGAGCGGCTGATCCGCGGCCACACTCCCAGCATCCGCCGTGACGGCATCGACAAGGTCCTCAAGGGGCAGACCAGCCTCGAAGAGGTACTGCGCGTGACCCGGGAAGATTGAGATGGCGGCATTTGAATACAAGGCCCTCGACAACAAGGGGCGCAGCAAGAGCGGCGTGCTGGAGGGCGACTCGGCCCGTCAGGTGCGCCAGCTGCTGCGCGAACAGGGGCTCACCCCCCTCGAGGTGCACGAGACCACCGAGAAGGCAAAGCGGGAAGCGACCCGCTTCGCCCTGTTCCGTCGTGGCGCCTCCACCGCCGAGCTGGCCCTGATCACTCGCCAGCTGGCGACTCTGGTGGGGGCCGGTCTCACCATCGAAGAGGCGCTCAAGGCGGTGGCCGAGCAGTGCGAAAAAGCCCATCTGCGCTCTCTGGTGGCGACTGTGCGCAGCAAGGTGGTAGAAGGGTATTCGCTGGCCGACTCGCTGGGGGCTTTTCCCCATGTGTTCGACCAGCTGTTTCGCTCCATGGTGGCAGCCGGTGAAAAGTCGGGCCATCTGGAGAAGGTGCTCAACCGCCTCGCCGACTACACCGAGCAGCGCCAGCATATGCGCACCAAGCTGCTGCAGGCGATGATCTACCCCATCGTGCTCACCTGCGTGGCTATCGGGGTTATCTCAATCCTGCTCACCGCGGTGGTGCCCAAGGTGGTGGCCCAGTTTGAACACATGGGTCAGCAGCTGCCGGGCACCACCCGCTTTCTCATCGGCACCAGCGAGCTGATGCAGCATTACGGCCTCTGGTTCCTGCTGCTGATCTTCCTCGGCAGCTTTGTCTGGCGCTGGTGGCTCACCGATGAAAAGCGTCGCCGCCACTGGCATCAAGTGATCCTTGGCCTGCCGGTGATTGGCCGGGTCAGCCGCGGCCTCAACACCGCCCGCTTCGCTCGCACGTTAAGCATCCTCAACGCCAGTGCGGTGCCGCTGCTGGAGGGGATGAAGATCGCCGGCGAAGTGCTCTCCAACGACTTTGCCAGAATGCGCATTCTCGAAGCCGCCGAACGGGTGCGCGAGGGGACCAGTCTGCGCAAGTCGCTGACCGAGACCAAGATTTTCCCGCCCATGATGCTGCACATGATCGCCTCCGGCGAGCAGAGCGGCGAGCTCGACAGCATGCTAGAGCGGGCGGCGGACAACCAGGATCGGGAGTTTGAATCCCAGGTTAATATCGCCCTCGGGGTGTTCGAACCCATGCTGGTGGTCTCCATGGCCGGGGTGGTGCTGTTTATCGTGATGTCGATCCTGCAGCCGATCCTCGAACTGAACAATATGGTGAATATGTAAGGTTCGGATGTCCGAATACGCGACCCTATTCGAACCTACCAATCCAATCGACCTCGTAGGTTCGATTAGCCGACAGGCGTAATCGAACGATCGCGGTTTAACAATCAATCGTCGATGGTTCATGCCATCTCATCTGTGAGGGAGTAACTCATGCAAAAGCGTCGTCAATCCGGTTTTACCCTGCTGGAAGTCATGGTGGTCATCGTGATCCTCGGCATTCTGGCCAGTCTGGTGGTGCCCAACCTGATGGGCAACAAGGAGAAAGCGGACCAGCAGAAAGCGGTCTCCGATATCGTGGCGCTGGAAAACGCCCTGGATATGTACAAGCTGGACAACAACCGTTACCCGACCACCGAGCAGGGTCTGGATGCGCTGGTGACCAAACCGACCATCGACCCGGCACCGCGCAGCTATCGTGAAGGGGGCTACATCAAGCGGCTGCCACAAGATCCCTGGGGTAACCAATATCAACTGTTGAGCCCGGGCCAGTACGGCAAGATCGATATCTTCTCCATGGGTCTGGATGGCGAAGCCGGTACCGATGACGACATCGGCAACTGGAACCTGAAGGATTTCCAATAAGTGATGTGCCGCCACCGCACTCCTTGTGAGTTGACTGCATGAAGCGCTCTCTCTCCTTTCATCGCCAATCCGGCTTTACTCTGCTGGAAGTGTTGCTGGTCGCCATGCTGATGGGACTGGTGGCCACCGCCGTTACCCTCAGCATGGGAGGCGCCAGAGGTGACAGGGAGATCGACAAACAGGCGCGCCGTCTGATGGCGACTGTTCAGCTGGCACAGGAGTATGCGGTGATGGATGGCCGGCTGGTAGGCATTCGCATCGAGGAGAATGGCTGGCAGTTTATGCAGCGTCAGGCCAAGGATCGCAAGTGGCTGGCCCTGACTGGCGACAAGCAGCTGGGGCCGGTACAGCTGGTCGAGAACATAACGTTGACCCTGGAGCTGGAAGGCTTTGGCTGGCAGCCGGACTCCGACGAGAAAACCGAGCAGACGCGCGACCAGAAGGAGCGCACCCCGCAGTTGCTTATTTTCCCGGGCGGCGAGCTGAGCCCGTTCGTGCTCACCTTCACCCAGCAGGATGACGATGCCCGCTACACCCGCATCGTCAAGGGGGACGAGTTCGGCCGTCTTACCCTGCTCACCGGCGATGAAGATGAAGAGGTGAGCGAATGAAAGCCCGGGGCATGACACTACTCGAAGTCATGGTCGCACTGGCCGTCTTTGCCATCGCGGGTCTGGCGGTAATGAAAACCGCCAGCGAACACCTCTCGGCCCTCAACTATCTGGAGCAGAAGACCCTCGCCACCTGGGTGGTGGAGAACCAGCTGGTGCAACAGAAGCTCGAGAACAAGTGGCCCGGCGACAGCTGGGTGGAAGGGGATGAGCAGATGGCGGGCAGCACCTGGTACTGGCGCTATCGCGGCGTCGCCACCGCCGACAACAACTTCCGGGCGCTCGATATGGAAGTGCGCACCGAGGCCAAGGCCGAAAACCCGGTCGCCATGATGCGGACCTATATCAGCCGATGACCCAGCACTCCGCCCACACGCCTCGCTCCGTCCGTCACGCCGGTTTCACCCTGCTCGAGACGCCGAGAGTGCGATCGCCAATTCGCTTGCCGCACACCCGGCCTGCTCGTCTGAGCGGTTTTACCCTGCTGGAGATGCTGGTGGCCATCGCCATCTTCGCCAGCCTCAGCCTGGGGGCCTATCAGGTGCTGCAGGGGGTGCTCACCAGCGACGAGGTGGCCAAGCGCAAGGAGGCCCGCCTCAATGAATTGCAGCTCGCCTTCACCCTGCTGGAGCGAGACATCACCCAGATGGTGCCGCGCAGCGGCCGCATCGATGGGGAGAACAACAAGGTGCTGCTGGCGGCCTCCCGTTTCGGCCAGCAGAGCGATGACTGGGGCATGGCCTTTATGCGCAGCGGCTGGCTCAACCCGGACGGTATGCTGCCCCGCTCCCATCTGCAGCGGGTCGGCTGGCGCCTCAAGGATCAGAAACTGGAGCGCCTGAGCTACCTCTATCCGGATCCGGTGATCGGCACCGAGCCGCGCATCCAGCCGGTGCTGACAGGGGTCACGGCGTTTCGCCTCTATTTCTTCGGCAAGGGCAACTGGAAGGAGGAGTGGACCCAGCGCAGCGTGCTGCCCCACGGGCTGGCGGTGGAGCTGGATCTGGAGGATTACGGCACCATTCGCCGTCAGTTCCTGATCGGTGCCGGTGGCCAGCGCGCCGAAGAGAACAGCCAGAGCAGCAACCCCGACCAAGGGGGCGGCAACAACAACGGGAACAACGGCGGCAACGGCAACGGCAACGGCAACGGCAACGGCAACGGCGGTAATGGTGACAGCCAGAACGGGGGTAGCGCCAATGCGGGCTAATCTCGCCGCTCCCGGTCGCCAACGCGGTATGGCGCTGCTGGTGGTGCTGCTGATCCTCTCGGTGATGGTGATCATCGCCAGCAATATGAGCGGCCGCCTGCAGCTGGAGCTGCGCCGTACCGCCAACATCACCACCGGCAAACAGGCGTGGTGGTATGCCCTCTCGGCGGAAGCGCTGGTGAGCAAGGTGCTGACACAGGATTTCAAGGACAACCCCGAGGTGGTCAACCTCAGCCAGAACTGGGCCCGCAAGAATACGGTGTTTCCGGTAGATGATGGCCAGCTCAAGGGCGAGGTGACCGACCTGCAATCCTGCTTTAACCTCAACAGCCTGAGCGTGGCCGCCAAGGCGGGGAGCGGCGAGGAGCTGGCGCAGCAGCCCTATCCGGTGCAGGTGTTTCGCGAACTGCTCAAGCAACTGGCGATGGATGACTACGAGGCAGCCCAGCTCACCGATGCCATCCGTGACTGGACTGACAAGGATACGGTGCTGGTCTCCAGCCTTGGCGCAGAGGACGCCTATTACGAGGGGCTCAAGCCCCCCTATCTGACCGCCAACCAGTGGATGCTGGGCAAGGATGAGTTGCGGGCGGTGCGCGGGGTAACGGCCAGGGTCTATGCCAAGCTGGCACCCTATGTTTGCGCCCTGCCCAACGACAAGTTGAAGATCAATATCAATACTCTGGCACCGGATCGCCCCGAGCTGCTGGTCGCTCTTTATCTGGGCACTATCGGGCGCAATGATGCCAAACGAGTATTGAACGAGCGACCACAAAAGGGGTGGAAAGAGAGCAAGCTGATGACGGATATGCTCGCTCCGGTCGATTCAGTGAAAGGATTGAAAGAGGCGCTGGTGGTCAAGAGCGACTTCTTCGAAGCCCGAGTCGTGGCCGAGGTCGGCGACAACCGGGCCTGGCTCGAAACCCTGTTCCAGCGGGGCAAGGACAATAAATTGGTGATGCTGCGCCGCCTCAGTAGCGGCGCCGAATAAACAGCGTTCCCCCGAGCACTCGCCCGTGGGTACGAGAGATGTTGGATGCAGCCTGCGGGCTGCACACCGGTTGCCAAGGCGCACAACGCCCTTTGCAAACAGGTATCGCAGGAGAGAGATGCGTGAGCGAAAGTCTGGTCATCCGACTGGGGACCAATAAACAACAACCCGTGACCTGGCTGGTCTGGTCCGGTCAGGAGCAGGAGATCATCGCCTCCGGCACCCTGCCCTCGGCCGATTCCCTGAGCGAGCTGCAGGAGCGGGCCGGTGGCCGCCCCGTGGTCACGCTAGTGCCGGGCAGCGATCTGATCTTCCGGCGCGTCACCCTGCCGGGTCGCTACAACCGGCAGTCGGCGGCGGCCCTCCCCTACCTGCTGGAGGAGCAGATCGCCTCCGACGTGGACGAGCTCCATCTGGTGGTGCTGGCCCACGAAGGCCAGCAGGTCGACCTGATGGCGGTGGATCGGCAGAAGATGGACGAGTGGCTCGGCTGGCTCGATGCCGCTGGCCTCAAAAGCCTGCAACTGCTGCCCGATGTGCTGGCGCTGCCACAGGCCGCGGATGGCTGGTCTGCGCTGCAACTGGGCAACGAGTGGCTGGTGAGCCAGGGCCCCTGTCAGGGGATCGTCGCCGACGAGCCGTTGCTGGCCATCTTGCTGGCGACGGAAGCGGAGCCGGTCACCATCCACAGCCACACTCCGGTGCCCGCCATTGCCGCCGCCAACTGGCAGGCGGCGGAGCCAGAGCTGCCCATGCTGCTGTTGGCCAAAGGGGCCCTCACCTGCCGGGGCAACCTGCTGACCGGCCCCTACCGACCGCAGACCGAGTATGCCCGCTACTGGTTGCAGTGGCGCAAGGTGGTCATCACCGCGGGTCTGTTGCTGCTGGTGGCCCTTTGCCAGCGCGGGGTGCAGCTCTATCAGCTCAGCGAGCAGGACAAGGCGCTAAAAGCGGAGATCCGTGCCGTCTATACCCGCATCTTCCCGGGAGAGAGCCGCATCGTGAACGTGCGCAGCCAGATGACCCAGCATCTGCAACAGATGGGACAAGCCCCGCAAAACGGCGTGCTGCTGATGCTCACCGAGCTGGCCCCCACCTTTGCCGAAGTACCCGGCCTGAAGCCCCAGGTGATGCGCTTTGATGCCAGTCGCCACGAGCTGCGGCTGCAGGTGACCGCCCCCGGCTTTGCCGAGATCGAGCGGTTCCGTGAGCTGGCCGGCAAGCAATTCGAGGTGCAACAGGGCGAGGTGCGCAGCACCGAGGGCAAGGTAGAGGGCGCACTGGTGCTCAAGGGTAAATCATCATGATGGAAAAATTGCAGAGCTGGTGGCACGGCATCACCGCACGGGAACAGCGGCTGGTGGTCGCAGGTGGCGTTTTGTTGCTGGTCGGCCTCTTCTACTGGAGCGTCTGGCAACCGATCAATAATCGCATTGCCGAGCGGGAGCGGCAGGTGCAGAACCAGCAGCAGACCCTCGCCTGGCTCAAGGAGAAGGGGGAAGAGGTGCTGGCCATGCAGGGTGGCTCGGGTCGTCAGATCGACACCTCCGGCACTCTGGAGGGCGTCGTCAACCGCACCGCCTTCAACCACAAGATCAAGATTGCCCGACTGCAACCCCAGGGGCAGGAGCTGCAGGTGTGGATCGACACGGTCCAGTTCGATGACTTGCTGATCTGGCTCTCCACGCTGGTGGAGCAGCACGGCATTGAGGTTCAAATTATCGAGATCGCCCGCGAGGATCTGGCCCCGGGTCTGGTCAAGGTCAGACGTTTGCAGTTGAGTCGTCCACAATGAAAAAACGCATCCTGATTGCCAGCCTGTTTCTGGCCGCCTATCTGCTCTTCCTGCTGGCCACCCTGCCTGCAGCGCTGGTGGCGCGCTATCTGCCGCTGCCTGCCAACGTCGCCAACCTGCTGCAACTGGAAGGAGTGAGCGGCACTATCTGGAATGGCCAGATCGCCCGACTGCAATATGCCAGCGAATCGGTAAACCAGCTGCGCTGGGATCTCAACGGCTGGTCGCTGCTGCGCTTCGCCCCCGAAGTGGCCATTCGCTTTGGCGATCGCAACGGACTCAATGGTCAGGGTGTGGTCGGCTGGAATGGCGCCGCCTTCGGCCGGGATCTGATCCTCAACGCCCCCGCCCCCTGGTTGCTAAGCCGGGTGCCGATGCGCCTGCCAATCCCGCTCACCGTCAGCGGCCAGCTGCAGCTCAAGGTGGAGCAGTTTGCCCAGGGCACCCCCTGGTGTGACAGCCTCTACGGCACTCTCGACTGGTACAACGCCAGCGCCGATACCCCGGCAGGCAAGCTGGAACTGGCCGATCCCGAGCTGAAGATCACCTGCCTCGACTCCAAACTGGTGGCCGAACTCAAGCAGGGCTCAGATGCAGTACAGACCATGGGCCGCCTCGAGCTGCAAGCCAATGGTCAGTACCTGTTCCAGGGCTCACTGAAACCGGGCCCAGAACTACCACCGCAGATGCAGCAAGGGCTCCCCTTCCTCGGCCAGCCCGACAGTCAGGGCCGCTTCCCCCTGCGCTATCAGGGGCGGATCTAACCCCACCCAGCCGAGTCCGTGATGACTCCGGACTCGGCTTTTGTGCCCCTTACTACCCTCGCTCGCCTGCAACCCGTCCAGTACGGCAAAATCCAGCCTCCCTCATCAACCTAGCGCCCATGATCATTGAGTGCGCTGCTTGCTGAAAAAGTGGCCACAAGCTCCAGACAGATTGCTGCATGCAATAAAAGAGGGAGGCGTCATGCCTCCCCCATTTTTACTTAAGCCCGCCAGTTGCAAGGCGCGCTATTTTACCTGAACAACCTGGCTGCATGGCGGGTTGCCACCATGAAACCGGTGCAGTGGATCAGGCCGATGTATCGAGGGGCTCAAAGCCCTTGATCAGGTCATCAATGGCCTTCATCTGCTTGAGGAAGCCTTCCAGCTTCTCCAGTGGCAGGGCGCTCGGGCCATCGCAGCGGGCAACTTTCGGATCCGGATGGGATTCGATAAAGAGACCGGCCAGACCGACCGCCATACCGGCACGGGCCAGCTCGGTCACCTGTTCGCGACGACCACCGGAGGCTGCCCCCAGCGGATCACGGCACTGCAGGGAGTGGGTCACATCAAAGATCACCGGATAGCCGCCAGTGCTCTTCTTCATGACGCCCAGACCCAGCATGTCCACCACCAGGTTGTCGTAGCCAAAGTTGGCGCCACGCTCGCAGAGGATCAGCCGATTGTTGCCGCACTCCTCGAACTTGTCGGTGATGTTCTTCATCTGGCTTGGGCTCAGGAACTGCGGCTTCTTGATATTGATGACGTTGCCAGTGCGGGCCATCGCCTCCACCAGATCGGTCTGACGCGCCAAAAAGGCGGGCAGCTGGATAACATCAACCACTTCGGCCACCGGCTTGGCCTGATGGGGCTCGTGCAGATCGGAGATCACCGGCATGCCGAAGGTCGCTTTCAGCTCCTGGAAAATCTTCATCCCCTCTTCCAGACCCGGGCCGCGGTAGGAGTGGATGGAGGATCGGTTGGCCTTGTCCCAGCTCGCCTTGAAGACAAACGGGATGCCCAGCTTGCTGGTCACTTCCACATACTTCTCGCACACCGCCATCGCCATGTCGCGGGACTCCAGCACGTTCATGCCGCCAAACAGCACGAACGGTTTGTCATTGGCAACATCGATCTGGTTGATCTTGATACTCTTCTGTTCCATCTAAGACTTCCTTAATGAAAGGGCCTGAAGCCAAATTAGTCCGTTGCAGCCAGGCGCAGCGGTCTTGATACTCTGCTGTTTCAACTCCAAGACTTCCTTAATGAAAGGGCCTGAAGCCAAGTTAATCCGTTACGACCGAGCGCAGCGGTCTTGATACTCTGCAGTTTCAACTCCAAGACTTCCTTAAAGAAAGGACCTGAAGCCAAATTAGTCCGTTGCAGCCAGGCGCAGCGGTCTTGATACTCTGCTGTTTCAACTCCAAGACTTCCTTAAAGAAAGGACCTGAAGCCAAGTTAATCCGTTACGACCGAGCGCAGCGGTCTTGATACTCTGCTGTTTCAACTCCAAGACTTCCTTAATGAAAGGGCCTGAAGCCAAGTTACTCCGTTGCAGCCAGGCGCAGCGGTCTTGATACTCTGCTGTTTCAGCGCAAAGCCATGCTTAATGGAGGAGCTTGGGGCTCAGATCCAGCGCGGCCAGCTGCAGTTTCAACACATCGGCGACCGGGTCATCCGGGCATTGTTCAATAAAATATTCAAAATCGTCAGCGGCTTGGCGGGGACAATCGAGCTGCTCGTAGATAAAGCCGCGATCCCGCGTCTCCAGCGGATCGCCGGGCTTCATCCGCAGCAACAGCTCGCTGCAGCGCAGCGCCTCGGCCATGCGATCTTCCCGCAGCAACGCCCCCTTGCTGACGTTGAGCAGCCGTTCGATGATCTCCCACTGGCCGGAGGGTTGCAGATAGTCAGGTGTGAGGGTCGCCAAATCCCCCAGCGCACCACGCAGCAGCAGCTCGATGTGATCCAGACTCAGCTCGTCGCCGGTAAAGGGATCGACATAGACCTCCCCCTCACCACCGGCAAAGCTCACCAGGAAGTGGCCGGGGAAGCAGATCCCCTCCACATCGAGCCCAAGCTTGCGCCCCAGCTGGATGATAAGCACACCGAGGCTGACCGGGATCCCCTTGCGCTGAACCAGCACCTGATTGAGATCGCAGTTGCTGGCCGAGAAGTAGTCCTGCCAGTCGCCGTGAAAGCCGAGGCGGTGGTAGAAGCCTTGCAGCAACTGCTGACGCACCTCGTCGCAAGTGCCCTCGGCAATCTGTTCATCCAGCCACTCGTCCAGCAGATCCAGCTCGCGGAGCCCCTCCTCGACCGAGCCATAAATCTCATCGCTGACTGATAACGCCAGCTCAGTGATGTCATGGGCTTCGAAATCGGTCCATTCGTCTATCTGTAACATTCTCTTCATGCCTTAGCCGAACACACTCGTCTGTTTGAGCACTGCCAGCTTGGCAATAAAGTAGATCCAGCCGAGCACACCCAAAAAGGAGCACCAGCGCACCAGATTGCTTTTGGCCAACCGCAGCGCCATCGCCGCCAGAAATACCAGCACCAGAATGGCCATCAGCTTCTCGCTGAGCCAGGGTGTACCGTTATTGATCGGGTTGAGATCCAGCACCATGCAGAGCAATACGCCGGAGAGCACCACCAGTCCGTTGAGCCAGCCGCTGACCTTCATCACCGGCGCGCTATAGGCACGGCCAGTGGCGGTCTGTACCCAGTAGAAGCGGAGCATAAACATCAACACGGCCCCGGCGATCAGGGTGAGATGCAGGTGCTTGAGCACAAAAACCATATTCAATCCTTGCATGGGGGCGCGCAGGCGACCCTCTTTGTAACAGTGAGGGGTCGTCAGCGCAGCGGGCAGAGGCCCAGCGTGACCCGTTCGTTATTTCCGTAATCGCGTACCGTAGCAACCTCGCGGTAGCCGCTGTCGCAGAGCAGTTGACGCACCGCCGCCCCCTGATCCCAGCCATGCTCCAGCAGCAGCCAACCGTCAGTCAGCAGATAAGCGGGGGCATGGGCCACGATGTGGCGGATATCGGCCAGCCCGGCGTCATCGGCAACCAGCGCCGAGCGGGGCTCAAAGCGCACGTCACCCTGCTCGAGATGGGGATCGGCGCCATCAATATAGGGGGGATTGGAGACAATCAGCGCAAATCGTGGCGTTTTGTCGCGATCCGGCTCGCCAAGGGGTTCGAACCAGCTGCCGTCGCGCACCTCGATAGGCAATCCCAGTGCGGCGCTGTTCTCGCGGGCCAATGCCGCGGCATCCGCCATCCGGTCCACCGCCCATACATCAATGTCGGGCCGCTCGGACTTGAGCGCCAGCGCAATGGCGCCGGTGCCGGTGCCCAGATCCAGCACGGCGCACGGCCCTTGCGGGATTCTGATCAACGCCTGCTCCACCAGCACCTCGGTATCGGGGCGCGGGATCAAGGTAGCCGGACTCACCTTAAGGGGTAGCGACCAGAACTCCCGCTCGCCCACCAGATGGGCAATGGGTTCGCCATTGAGACGACGGGCCAGCCACTCCTGCAGGGTGGCCTGCTGGGCGGCATCCAGCTCGCGCTCGGGCCAGGTCATCAGATAGCTGCGGCGGCAATCGAGCAGATGGCAGAGCAGCACATCGGCGTCGGCGCGGGGGGACTCCCCCTCTGTCAGCACCGACATGATATGGGCGCGGGCCTGCTGGATCTGCATCAGTTGCTCTCGGCCAGGGAGGCAAGCTGATCGGCCTGATACTCCTGCACCAGCGGGGTAATGATGCAGTCCAGATCCCCTTCCAAAATGTCGGAGAGACGGTAGAGGGTCAGGTTGATGCGGTGCTCGGAGAGACGGCCCTGCGGGTAGTTATAAGTGCGGATGCGCTCGGAACGATCACCGGAGCCCACCAGATTGCGGCGGGTGCTCTGTTCGGCGGCGCGATGACGCTCATCCTCGGCCGCTTGCAGGCGGGCAGAGAGTACCGACATCGCCTTGGCGCGGTTCTTGTGCTGGGAGCGCTCGTCCTGACACTCCACCACCAGACCGGTCGGCAGGTGGGTGATACGGATGGCCGAGTCGGTCTTGTTGACGTGCTGACCACCGGCACCGGAGGCACGGAAGGTGTCGATCTTCAGATCGGAAGGGTTGATCTCGACCTGCTCGGCTTCCGGCACTTCAGGCAGCACGGCGACGGTACAGGCGGAGGTGTGCACCCGGCCCTGGGATTCGGTCTCCGGCACCCGCTGCACCCGGTGACCACCGGATTCAAACTTGAGGCGGCCATAGACGCGCTCGCCGTCGATCTTGGCGATCACCTCCTTGTAGCCTCCGTATTCACCGTCATTACAGCTGACGATGGAGACGCGCCAGCCCTGACGCTCGGCAAACCGTGAATACATGCGGAACAGGTCACCGGCAAAGATGGCCGCTTCGTCGCCACCGGCACCGGCGCGGATCTCCAGATAGCAGTTGTTGTCATCCTTGGGATCCTTGGGCAGCAGCATCAGTTGCAGCTCCTGCTCCAGCGCCTCCAGATTGGCCTTGGCCAGCGGCAGCTCCTCCTGCGCCATCTCGCGCAGGTCGGCATCGTCCTCCTCCAGCATCATCTGGGTGGTCTCCAGATCATCCTGAGCCTGACGGTAACGCTGGAAGGCGTGAACAATATCTTCCAGCTGGGCATATTCGCGGGTCAGGGCGCGGTAGCGATCCTGATCCGAGACCACGTCCGGCTCGCCGAGCATGGCCTGTACTTCTTCGTGGCGCTCGATGAGGCCTTCCAGCTTTCTGATCAGTGACGGATTCATAACTCTTGCATTCTCAATGGAGGACGGGACAACCGGCAGGTTGCCCGAAAATTATGGCTCTTGTGACAACCCCAGCGCCTGCCGCAAGCGGGAGAGCTCGCTCTGATCCCCCTGGGAGGCAGCCTGGCGCAACGCCTGGGTCGGCGCGTGGATCAATTTGTTGGTGAGGCGATGGGCCATCGCCTTGAGCGCCTGTTCGGCACTCTCGCCCTGCGCCAGTGCCAGCAGGGCCCGTTGCAACTCTTCATCAGCCACTTGCTGGGACTGATGGCGGTAATCGCGAATGAGGTCGACCGAGCTCTGGCCACGATACCAGCCCATAAACTCGTCGCGCTCTTCCTGCACGATTACTTCCGCCTGGGCGGCAGCCCGTTTACGGGTTTCCAGGTTCTGCTCGATGATCCCCTGCAGATCATCCACCGTGTAGAGATAGGCATCGGAGAGCGCATCCACTTCCGCTTCGATGTCGCGCGGCACGGCAATATCCACCAGAAACATGGGTTTGAAGCGGCGGGCCTTCAGCGCCCGCTCCACCATTCCCTTGCCGATGATGGGCAAGGGGCTGGCGGTCGAGCTGATGACGATATCCGCCTCATGCAGATAATCGGGGATCTCTTCGAGCGTCATCACCTGGGCGCCAAATTCGGCCGCCAGGGTCTGGGCGCGCTGCAGGGTACGGTTGGCCACCATCATCTGGGTGACGTTCTGCTCGCGCAGATGACGGGCCACCAGTTCGATGGTCTCCCCCGCCCCGACCAGCAGTACCTTGGTCTGGGAGAGATCGGAGAAGATCCGCCGACCCAGGCTGACGGCGGCAAAGGCCACCGACACCGCACTGGCGCCAATCTCGGTATCGGTGCGCACTCTTTTCGCCACCGAGAAGGATTTCTGGAACAGCCGCTCCAGCGCCCCCTTCACCGACTCCGCCTGCTGGGCGTGGGCATAGGATTGCTTGATCTGCCCCAGGATCTGCGGCTCCCCCAACACCAGCGAGTCGAGCCCGCACGCCACCCGCATCAGGTGGCGCACCGCCTCTTCATCGTGATGCAGATAGATGGCGGTAACCAATTCGGCAGCGTCCAGCCCATGGAACTGCTGCAGCCAGCGCAGCACCTGCTCTTGCCGCTCCTCTTCCAGATTGCAATAGAGTTCGGTCCGGTTACAGGTGGAGACGATCACCGCCTCGCTGACACCAGGTTGGCTCACCAGCTCACGCAAGGCGCGATCGATGCAGTCCGGGCCAAAGGCGACCCGTTCCCGCAAGGCGACACTGGCGGTGTTGTGGTTGATTCCGAGGGCAAGCAAACTCATGAGTGGGCGACGATCATTTCATACGCTGGGTGCAAAGGCTGCCAATTGTACGAGAAAGGGTAAGTCTTTAAAAGCAATACGGCCGCCACGTATACTGTGGCAAATTCCTCTCTCTGGAGCCGTCTCTTGCTGCTACGTATTTTTACCCTCGCCTGCCTGCTGTTACTGGCCGGTTGTGCCACCATCGAGCCCCAGCGTGACCAGGTGAACTGGAACCAGGAGCGGACCCGTCTCGAGCAGCTGACCCACTGGCAGCTCTCCGGCAAGATGGCCATCATCACCCCCCAGCAAAAGGGCAGCGCTCGCCTCAACTGGCAACAAGATGGCGAGGATTATCGCCTCAATCTCACCACCCTGATCGGCACCAGCATTCTCGAGCTCTCCCGCACCAAAGGGGACGTCACCCTGCTAGACAGCGACGGCAAGCGCCATCAGAGTCAGGATGCCGAAGCGCTCATCTATCAGCTGACCGGCTGGCATATTCCGGTTGCGGGATTGCCAGAGTGGATCAAGGGGCTGCCGGGTCAGGCGGAGTTTGAACTCAACCCCGACAGCAGTCTGGCCAGCGTGCGCGACGGCCAATGGCAGATCGTCTATGGCGATTATCGGGATCAGGATGGCTACCGCCTGCCGCACCAGCTGACCATGACCGGCCAGAATAGCCGCCTCAAGCTTCAGATTAACCAATGGACTCTTGCACCTTAATGGCTTCCACACGCTGGCCGGCACCGGCCAAACTCAACCTGTTTCTACACGTCAATGGCCGTCGTCCCGATGGTTATCACGAGCTGCAGACCCTGTTTATCTTCCTCAACCACAGCGACTGGCTCGAGTTTGAGGTGATACCGAATAGCGACACTCTCACCCTGAGCCCGGCCATTCCCGGGGTGCCGGATGAGCAGAATCTGATTATCCGGGCGGCGCGGCTGCTGCAGGCAACCCTGCCGAGCCCGCAAGGTGCCCATATCCGGCTGGAGAAAGTGCTGCCCATGGGGGGCGGCATTGGCGGCGGTTCGTCCGATGCGGCCACCACGCTGGTGGCCCTTAACCACCTCTGGCAAGCGGGGTTGAGTGAAGATGAACTGGCAGCGCTCGGCGTCCAGCTGGGAGCCGATGTGCCGGTGTTTGTCCGTGGCAAGGCGGCCTTTGCCGAAGGGGTGGGCGAGCGGCTGCAACCGGTCGAACTGCCCGATGCCTGGTATCTGGTGCTCAAGCCCGATTGCCATGTGGCGACCGCGGCCGTATTCCAGGATCCGGAGCTGCCGAGAGCCACGCCGAAAATGGCGCTGGACAACCTGCTGGAAGGCGAATGGAAAAACGATTGCGAATCACTGGTGAAAAAGCGCCACCCCGAGGTTGCCAATGCGCTCGGCTGGTTGCTAGAATACGCGCCGTCAAGAATGACGGGCACAGGAGCCTGCGTCTTTGCTCAATTTGAAGACGAAGTGACTGCTCGGGAAGTGTTGGCCTGCGTGCCGAAGGGACTTGATGGGTTTGTCGCCAAGGGCGAGAACATATCACCTCTCTTCTCCACATTGCAACAGTTCAAATGATTGGGGTATCGCCAAGCGGTAAGGCAGCGGGTTTTGATCTCGCCATTCCTAGGTTCGAATCCTAGTACCCCAGCCAATTCCCAAGTATCAATGATGCGTTGTGATTAACGTGGCCGGTTTTGCACTCGGCCACGGATTCGGGTTACCGGTATCATCACAATAATTGGGCAGCAGACACCTTGCACGTTATCTTGATAAATCGTTTGCCCCAAAACGATAGGGTCTGATTTCAGACTCCCCACATACTGGATGCAACCCCGAGGTTTCAAACCGTGCCTGACATGAAGCTGTTTGCTGGTAACGCAACGCCGGAACTAGCCCAGAAGATCGCAGATCGCCTGTTTATCAAACTCGGCAATGCTGCCGTAGGTCGCTTTAGCGACGGCGAGATCAGCGTACAGATCAATGAGAATGTACGTGGTGGCGATATCTTCATCATTCAATCCACCTGTGCCCCGACCAACGACAATTTGATGGAATTGATCGTCATGGTGGATGCTCTGCGTCGTGCTTCAGCTGGCCGTATCACTGCCGTTATCCCCTACTTTGGTTATGCCCGTCAGGACCGCCGCGTCCGCTCCGCCCGTGTACCCATCACCGCCAAGGTTGTCGCTGACTTCCTCTCCAGCGTTGGTGTGGATCGGGTGCTGACCGTTGACCTGCATGCCGAGCAAATTCAAGGTTTCTTCGATGTTCCGGTAGACAACGTGTTCGGTAGCCCGGTGCTGCTGGAAGACATGAAGTCCAAGAACCTCGAGTCTCCTGTCGTTGTCTCCCCGGACATCGGTGGCGTTGTGCGTGCCCGCGCTATCGCCAAGCTGCTGGATGACACCGACATCGCCATCATCGACAAGCGCCGTCCCCGCCCGAACGTCTCCCAGGTCATGCACCTGATCGGTGACGTTGCCGGCCGCGACTGCATCATCGTTGATGACATGATCGACACCGGCGGCACCCTGTGCAAAGCCGCAGAGGCCCTGAAAGAGCGCGGTGCCAAGCGTGTATTCGCTTACGCTACCCACCCGGTCTTCTCCGGTTCCGCCGTCGAGAACATCAAGAACTCAGTGATCGATGAACTGATCATCACCGACTCCATCCCGCTCACTGCGGAGATGAAAGCGGTCGGCAAGGTCAAGCAGCTGACCCTGTCAACTGTACTGGCCGAAGCCATTCGTCGCATCAGCAACGAAGAGTCCATCTCTGCCATGTTTGAGCATTGATAGCTTCAGCAATAACGAAAACCGCCATCAGGCGGTTTTCGTCTTTCTGGACCTTCTCTTTCCAACTTTCTGCTATCTGGTACGACCCTGCCCCGGCAGGCTTAAGGATTTACCCATGAATTGCTTGCGTCCCCTCCTGCTCGCGACCCTCACCTCCGCCCTGTTCGCCTGTCAGCCCGTCAAAGAGAACCCGCCCTTTGTGCTGACCCTGGCGCACATGAACGACACCCACTCCCAGTTTGATCCGGTCAATGCCGAGATCAAAGGGCAGATCTTTGCCCAGCAGGGGGAGACGGACACCCTCTATACCCGCTTTGGCGGTTACCCGCGCCTGCTGACCATGGCGAAAGCCTATCAGGCCGATGCGCTGGCCAAGAACCAACCCTTGCTGCTGCTGCACGGCGGCGATGCCTGGCAGGGCAGCGGCTACTTCAAGCTCAACGAGGGGATGGCCAACGCCGAGTTGCTGAGCCAGTTCGGCCTCGATGCCATGGCGCTGGGCAACCACGAGTTCGATCTCGACAACCAGAAGCTGGCCCGCTTCATCGAGGGGGTCAACTTCCCGGTGCTGGCCGCCAACCTCGACACCAAGGCCGATCCGGCCCTCAGCAAGGCTGACAACCTCAAGCCCTTCGTGGTCTACGCCTTTGACGGCAACCAGAAGAGTCCGGTCACCGATCTCGACAACCTGCCGCAAGGCAAACAGCTGGTCGCCGTCATCGGTCTGGTGCTGGAAGACATGGGTAATATCGCCCCCAACGTCGGCAAGCTGCGCTTTGGCAAGGAGGTCGCCTCGGCTCAGGCCACGGTCGACATGCTGCAAGCCAAAGGGATCCACCAGATCGTGGCGCTGACCCACATCGGTAACGAGCGGGATCTGGCGCTGGCCGCCAAGGTAAACGGCCTCGATGCCATTGTCGGGGGCCACTCCCACAGCCTGCTGGGCGATTTTCGCAATATCGGCTGGGGCAAGACCGGCGATTACGCCAAGCTGGTGACCAATCCGGATGGCATCGGCAAAACCTGCGTGGTACAGGCAGGCTCCTATGCCCAGGCCATCGGTCTGGCACAGGTGACCTTTGACAGCCAGGGTCAGGTGACCGACTGCCAGGGCCACAACAGCCTGCTGGCCAGCCGCGACTTCTTCGCCGATGCGGCGCGCAAGCAGGCGCTCGACAACGCCCGCAGCAAAGAGGCAAGCCAGTTTGTCGACAACCAGCCCAATCTGGTGACCGTGGATGAAGATCCGCGCCTGCGCGGCATCATCGACAGCCACTACAAACCGGCACTGGAGCAAGCCTACGGACCGGTGATCGGTACCATCCCCGAGCAGCTGCAAAATGCCCGTCGCCCCGGTGACAACGGCAGCGACAACCACGGCTCTGACGTAGCACCACTGGTGGCCGAAGGCCAGCTCTACTGGGCCAATACCGCGGCGGTGCAGGCCCTGACCGGTGGCCCGGTCGATTTTTCTCTGGTGGCGGTTGGGGGCGTGCGCGCCGAGCTGCCTGCTGGCGAATGGCGCGAGGGGGATAGTGCCCTCACCCTGCTGCCGTTCAAGAACCAGCTCGCGGTGCTGACCCTGACTGGCGCCGAGGTGCGCGCCCTGCTGACCGAGACCATCACCGCCACCCTGCCCGCCAGTGCCCATGCCGGCAAGTTCCCCTATGGCGGCCACCTGCGTTACACCTTCCAGGAGACCGACGCAGGCAAGGCGGGCACCCTGACCCAATTGCAGCGCAAGACCGCAAGCGGCGAGTGGCAAGATCTGGTGGATAGCCAGCACTATCGGGTGGTGATGAACGCCTACAGCGCCGATGGCAACGATGGCTGGCAGGCGCTGGCCAATGCCCAGCGCCACCAGAGCGAGCGGGTCGACATCGCCAGCGTCAATGGCAAGCTGACCGCCTTCCCGGTGCTGAAGGTGGCACAAGAGGGCGAGCTGCTGAGCGCCGTCTATGCCCCGGGCCGGGCCCTCGATTGCAAGGCCACTGGCGTGGATTGTGGTACCGATGCCGCTTCTTTCGTGGAGTATGTGCGCGATGCCCGTCCCACCCTGACCGCACTGGATGAAGAGACCGTCACCCTGTTGCGTGCCAAATAACGACGGTAGTCAACCGGGAAGAATCCATCGGTAAGCTGAAACGGGCCTCATGCAAGAGGCCCGTTTGCCCACCGTTAGCCACCCATTGGCCGCAATAATGCTGCAAATCCCGCCATAACATGCGCATTGGTTGAGTGATCGCCACTCGGCGGCTAGAATATTGCGTCCTATTGCCCTGGGTAGTGTGCCCACGGCAGCTGCGAGTGAAGACATCAAGCGTGACAAGCGAAATCAAACTGATCGTCGGACTGGGCAACCCCGGCCCGGAATATGCCAAGACCCGCCACAACGCGGGCGCCTGGTATGTGGAGCAACTGGCCCGCTGGCACAATGTCAGCCTGCGTGAAGAACCCAAGTTCTTCGGCCATACTGCCCGCATCCTGGTCGAGGGGCAGGATGTGCGGCTGCTCATCCCGAACACCTATATGAACCTCTCTGGCAAGGCGGTGGCCGCACTGGCGCGTTTTTATCAGATTGAGCCGGAGGCGATCCTGGTGGCCCATGACGAACTGGATCTGCCGCCGGGCATCGCCAAGTTCAAGCAGGGTGGTGGTCACGGTGGCCATAACGGCCTCAAGGACATCATCGCCAAGATGGGCAACAACAATAACTTCTTCCGGCTGCGTCTCGGGATCGGCCATCCCGGCAGCAAAGAGCAGGTGGCAGGTTTCGTCCTGACCAAGGCTCCCGGCAGTGAACAGAACCTGATCGACGCCGCGCTGGACGAGTCCCTGCGCGCCACCGATATCCTGTTCAAACAAGATATGACCAAGGCCATGAATCGCTTGCACAGCTTCAAGGCAGAAAAGGGTTAGGTCGATTTGACCCTGTACGGGCATTGTGCCGGTACATGAGCAACGACCAGAACAAGCATGACATGGGCCGCCTGCGGGCGACCCCCAACAGCATCCATCAAGTAAGGTAACAATCCATGGGTTTTAAATGCGGTATCGTGGGCCTGCCCAATGTAGGCAAATCCACCCTGTTCAATGCGCTGACCAAGGCCGGTATCGAAGCCGCCAACTTCCCGTTCTGCACCATCGAGCCGAACACAGGTGTGGTGCCGATGCCGGACCCGCGCCTCGATCAGCTGGCTGCCATCATCAATCCGCAGCGCGTTGTGCCGACCACCATGGAATTCGTCGACATCGCCGGTCTGGTTGCCGGTGCCTCCAAGGGGGAAGGTCTGGGTAACCAGTTCCTGGCCAACATCCGTGAAACCGAAGCGATCGGCCACGTGGTGCGCTGCTTCGATGACGAGAACATCATTCACGTTGCCGGCAAGGTCTCTCCCGCTGACGATATCGAAGTGATCAACACCGAGCTGGCCCTGTCGGATCTGGACGCCTGCGAGCGCGCCATTCACCGTCAGTCCAAGCGTGCCAAAGGCGGCGACAAGGATGCCAAGCTGGAAGTGGAAGTGCTTGAGAAGATCAAGGTCGCACTGGAAAACGGCCAGATGATCCGTGGCATGAAGCTGGATAAAGAAGAGCTGGCCGCCGTCAGCCACCTCAACTTCCTGACCCTGAAACCCACCATGTATATCGCCAACGTGGCGGAAGATGGCTTCGAGAATAACCCCTATCTGGACAAGGTGCGTGAAATCGCCGCCGCCGAGAACGCGGTCGTGGTCGTGGTCTGCTGCGCCATCGAAGCCGACATCGCCGAGCTGGACGACGAAGATCGCGCCGAGTTCATGGCTGACCTTGGCATCGAAGAGCCGGGCCTGAACCGCGTTATCCGCTCCGGCTACCAGCTGCTCAACCTGCAGACCTACTTCACCGCCGGGGTGAAAGAGGTGCGCGCCTGGACTATTCCGGTCGGTGCCACTGCCCCGCAAGCGGCTGGCAAGATCCACACTGACTTTGAAAAAGGCTTTATTCGTGCCCAAACCATCGCCTTTGACGACTTTATCACCTATAAGGGTGAGCAAGGCGCCAAGGAAGCGGGCAAGATGCGCGCTGAAGGGAAAGACTACATCGTCAAAGATGGCGATATCATGAACTTCCTGTTCAACGTCTAATCCCATGACAGGCCAGCATTTGCTGGCCTGTTTTTTATCTGCCATTGGCCAGGCAATAATGGCAATGTCTTAAAAAAAACCAGATTGTTGGGCTTTTGCGCAACAGAGGCCAATAACTGGTCAAACGCACTCAAATTGCGTTTTTCTGGCAAAAAAAGGGTTGACGCCCCAGAGCCAGATACGCATAATTCGGCCCGCACGGTGACGAGGTAACGACTCACCGGAAGCAAGGTTGGCTATGTAGCTCAGTTGGTTAGAGCATCGCACTCATAATGCGGGGGTCACAGGTTCGAATCCCGTCATAGCCACCATCTCTAGTTGGGGTATCGCCAAGCGGTAAGGCAGCGGGTTTTGATCTCGCCATTCCTAGGTTCGAATCCTAGTACCCCAGCCATTTTTAAAAGTTCTTTGCCAGTCTCACGACTGTTGAGGAATGCTGTTGGGGTATCGCCAAGCGGTAAGGCAGCGGGTTTTGATCTCGCCATCCCTAGGTTCGAATCCTAGTA
>NZ_CDDH01000086.1 GCF_000819725.1 Aeromonas australiensis
AGGATACCTCGGGCGTAGCGTTTGAGGTTTCGGGCAAAGCGCTGCAGCGGGGCCAGTCCGCTCTCCTGTGCATGCCGTAACCAGTTTCTCCAGCGTCGCCAGCCTTCAAGCACGCTCGGGGCATACCAGAGCTCTTTCAGGGCGTCCTTGAGCACGTAAACCGTGGTCAGTGGTTGATTGGCGGCCAGTAGCTCCTGCAACTGCACCGCCTGCTCAGCGTTGAGCCCCTCCCGGTTACGCAGGAGCAGCCAACGACTCTGCTTGACCACTTTGCGAGCGGGCTTGTCATGGCGCAGTGCATTGGCCTGATCGACCCGGATGCGGTCAATTACGTCACGACCATAACGGGCCACGACATGGAACAGGTCGTACACGACCTCGGCCTGAGGGCAGTGCTGCTTTACCTCCAGATCGAAGGCCGTGTTCATATCCATCGCCACTGCTTCAATCTGCTTGCACTGTTCGCCGAGTTGCTTGAAGAAGGGGCGTATGGCCTCACGGCTGTTGCCTTTACCCACCCACAGTACGCGAGTTCGCTCGGCATCCATGATGACGGTGGCATAGCGATGGCCCTTATGCAGGGCGAACTCGTCCATGACCAAACGGCGCACATCACCTGGGTTGAAGTCGCCCACACTGGCTTGCAGGCGACGCTTGTCGATGGCCTTGATGGTGTGCCAGTGCAGTCCTGTGAGTCGGCTGATATGGCTGATCGGCAGCATTTGCAGCAACGTTTCGACCCATGTCCGTAACCTCTGGGTCAGGCGTGCTCTGGGTTCAAGCCAGTCAATGTGCTCACAGACGCGACCACAGTTCAGGCAGTCCACGCGACGGACAGGAACCTGCAGTTGGATATGCTGATCGAGCAGATCGCGATCTCGTACATGGCGGATGCGCCGATCATGGATCAGAGGGCTTGGTTCAAGACAGCGACCGCAGCGCGGGAGCTCGGTAGTGAGCGGCTCTAGCGTCAGCGTGAGGGTGTCTTTGAGGTGTTGGTGGCAGGCAACGATAGCGTAGCCTGGCCAGAAAGCGGCAAGATCGATAGGATGCATGATGACAGCAGGGCTCAGGAGTTGGTGTGTTTGGCGACTGCTAATTTACCTGAGTTCCTGACTGTCAATGTTCTCTCCCCACAAAATGCGAAGAACC
>NZ_CDDH01000087.1 GCF_000819725.1 Aeromonas australiensis
CCTAACGGGAAGGCCTTTTTGCTATGGAAAATTTCCTATAGACCCCAGATGTGCATAGAACAACGGTCACCAACGCTTGCCACTTCCTACCCCATCATTTTCTATCTATATCAGAGACTTATTAGCTCAACTTGCAGGGATATTGATGATGCTATGGCTAACTACATCAGGCTTTAGCTGTATGCCAGCGATTGCTGGGCGAGACAGGATTAAAAAGATACAGCGCAAACAAAGAGGCCTTCCCGTTGGGGTGGCCTCTTTGTTTTATCTATCTGATGATTTCCATCATTCGGTCTATTTATCAGGGCTTCTCTTTGTTGCCAATGCTCAGGCCAAGCTTGATGGAGAGGGCCGCCAGTAGCAGCAGCATCATGATCAGGGAGAAGAAGTTGCTGCCAAGTTCCGGGTATTGCACCTTGAGCAGCGCAGAGTGGCCGAAGACACCGATAAAGAAGCAGAGCAGGGTGCAGATGGGGGTGTTGCCCACCATGGGTTCATGGCGATAGTGCTGGAACAGCTGGTAGGCCGCCAGCCAGAGGGCGATCAGCGGGAAGAAGGAGAAGGGCACGACTGAGCTGGTCAGTATTGCTAGTGAGGCATCGCCGCAGATACCAATCAGCATGGCCATGGCGAGCGGTTTTTTCGGGATCATAAGCTGTTCAGGCATGTCGTTCTCCATCCTGTGGTCATGGGTGAGGTTCACGGCGCTTCTGGTTTTGTACCTCGGCGCCCATGGCGATCATCCGCAGTTGGCGAATTGTTCGGTCGGAGAGTGCCCGGCACTCTTCGCTGGTCATGTCGAGCGCATCGGCACCGGCACTGAAGACGATAGTGACCATTGCTTCTGCCTGGATGTAGGCATCTTCCCGTGGAGCTTCGGTGGTGGCTTCCAGATAATCGGTCAGCTCGGCAATGAAGTGCTGGATTTCGCGAGCCACCGCCTGACGAAAGGCGGCCGAGGTGCCGGAGCGTTCCCGCAGCAGTAGCCGGAAGATGTTGGGGTTGTTCTCGACGAACTCCATAAAGGTCTGCACCGAGGTGCTGATGACACTGCCACCACCGGCAATGCGTTGGCGTGCCTGGCGCATCAGCTGGCGCAGGGTGAGACCTCCTTCGTCAACCAGGGTCAGGCCCAGCTCCTCCATATCGCGAAAGTGGCGATAAAAAGAGGTAGGCGCGATACCCGCTTCGCGAGCGACCTCCCGCAGGCTGAGATTGGAGAAACTCCGATTGGCGCACAGTTGGCTGAATGCAGCATCAATCAATGTACGCCGGGTTTTTTCTTTTTGTTGAGCGCGAATACCCACGAAATCAGTCACCTTCAGCTTAACGAGGGCAAATGATAACCCGAAGGCGCCTCAGGATCAGGTTTGTATCCTACTTTTTTACCATTGACCATGGTGAAGTTGCCGTGGAGAATGGCTAACAGCTGTTCGCTGAAAGGATGCAAGAAGATGGCTAAACCCTCGATTATTATCACCAATACCCTGTTGTTCTCCCTCTCCGGATTGGTTGCTCTGGTTGCTGTGCCCTGGTATGGCCTGAGCCAGGGTTACGATATCTGGCAGTGGGCCACTTTCCTGTTGTTGTTTTGCCTAAGTGGTCTCTCCATCACTGCAGGTTATCACCGGCTCTGGTCGCACAAGGCTTATAAGGCACACTCCTCTTTGCAGTGGTTGTTTGCCATCGGCGGTGCGTTAGCGCTGCAGAATTCGGCCCTGCACTGGTCGGCCGATCACCGCCGTCACCATCGTCATGTGGATGACAACGATAAAGACCCCTACAGCGCGGGGCGCGGTTTCTGGTACTCCCACATTGGCTGGATGTTGCGGGAGTATCAGGGGGAGCAATACGGTGATTACAGCAATGTACGGGATCTGCAGAACAACCCGGTGGTCGTGTTTCAGCACCGCCACTATCTGGCGCTGGCGCTGGCGGCCAATCTGGGATTGCCGCTGCTGTTTGGCCTATGGCACGGTGATCTGCTCGGCATGTTGCTGTTGGCGGGCGTGCTGCGGATGGTGATGACTCACCACACCACCTTCTTTATCAATTCGCTGGCCCATATCTGGGGTAGTCAGCCCTATACCGACCGCAATACCGCTCGCGATAACGGTATCCTGGCCTTTTTCACCTTTGGTGAGGGGTATCACAACTTTCACCATCTGTTCGAGAATGACTACCGCAACGGCATTCACTGGTGGCAGTTCGATCCGACCAAGTGGTTGATCCGGTTAGCCTCCTGGTGCGGTCTGGCAGGGGATCTTAGATCCTCGCCAGAGGAGCGTATCGAACAAGCCCGGCTACAAATGCAGCTGAAGCGGGCACAAGCCAGATTGCGCAAGCAGGAAGATCGCGAACTGTGGCAGGCGCTGTTGCAGGAGGAGTACGACAAGCTGAGCCAGCAACTGCAACACTATTACGCCAGTCGCAAGCGGCTGCTGGAGCTGCGCAAGCGCAAGGCGCTGGCGCGCTATGACCGCCTCAAGCTGCAACTGGAGTATCGGGCCCTGCGGGACGGCTTCATCGCTAGTAAACGCAACTGGAGTCGTTTGCTGGCAGGTATTGCATGATGCCGTCCGGTTATCACAGAGACTAAAAGAGAAGACCGCCAGCTGGCGGTCTTCTCTTTTATGATTCAACTCAAGCTAGTTGGCTTGGCTCTGCTGTTGCTGCAATTGATCCAGAGCCTGTTGCTCCTGCTGGCTGAGACCTAGCTGTTCGCAGGCCTGCTCAAAGCTGATCCCCGGATGGCAGATCATGAGATCCAATAACAGGAGGGCTAGTTGGCTTGGCTCTGCTGTTGCTGCAATTGATCCAGAGCCTGTTGCTCCTGCTGGTTGAGACCTAGCTGTTCGCAGGCCTAGCTGATCCCCGGATGGCAGATCATGAGATCCAATAGCAGGAGGGCTAGTTGGCTTGGCTCTGCTGTTGTTGCAATTGATCCAGAGCCTGTTGCTCCTGCTGGCTGAGACCTAGCTGTTCGCAGGCCTGCTCAAAGCTGATCCCCAGATGGCACATCATGAGATCGATAGCGGGCAGATAGTTTTTCATAGCTTCTTCCATAGTGATCCTTCAGACCCGTCTCTTATGCCCTGAACCACTTGGGGCGGCAATTAGACTTTAGGCTTAGGCTGTCCATTTGCTAAGCGCCCCTGCCACTGGGGGAGGGAATTTGTTACCCTGCACCATGATAAAAATGGTTGCCGTATGACTGCGGGCAACAGGTGAGGAGCAGGGCATGTTATTGAGTTTCTTGATCATCGCTTCAGGTTGGTGGCACATCCGTGCAGCCTACGGCTCAGACAGCCGCCAGTTCTATATCAGCAAGCCGCTGACCATGCTGCTTATCATCGCGTTGGCGTTCGGCTACCAGAGTGATGACCATGATGGCTCTCACGCCTGGATCCTGCTCGGTCTCTGCCTCTCGCTGGCAGGCGATGTGCTGCTGATGTTGCCAAAGGATCGCTTCATTCAGGGGTTGGCGGCATTTCTTGTCGCGCATCTCTGCTATATCGTCGGTTTTGCCCAGGGGCCGCTAGTGCTCAATCTGGTGGATGGTTTGTTGCTGTTGCTGATCGCCGGTATGGTCTTTGGCCTGCTGTGGGGCAAGCTGGGAGAGATGCGGATCCCGGTCTTCTGCTACATGCTGGTGATCATCGGCATGGCCTGGGTGGCAGCCGGCGCCTGGCACGCCTCTCTTACCGCCGGTTCTGCCGCCGCTCTGGTGGGGGCGCTGATGTTCCTCTTCTCCGACAGCATGCTGGCGCTCGATCGCTTCCGCCGCCCCTTTCCCCATGCCCGCGCCTGGATCATGAGCAGCTACTTCGCGGCGCAATTCCTGATTGCAGGGTCGCTGGCGGGATAACGCCTTCTGGTTGAGTGCAGGTAACAGATAACGGAAAACGGGCATTGGCCCGTTTTCCGTTTTATGTCCGGCGTTTTTTCACGCCTCTAGCGGTTTGGCATCCGTTGCCCGTGGGGCGGGGGATTTGAGCAACAGCATCAGGCCGCTGGCGATCAGCAAGAAGATCCCCATGATGTAGAACGCCTGGTTGTAGGCCATGATGGCTGCTTCCCGGTTGATGGTATTGGCCAGCATGGCCCGCGCTTGCTGCTGGGCAATCTCGGGGCCTGAGCCCTGCGCCATCATGCTCTGGGCCAGCTGCAGCAGATAGCTCTGCCCCTCGATACTGCTGGCTGCCAGAGTGCTGCCAATCTGTAGCACATGGGTGCGGGTATCGTTGTCGAGCAGGGTCGCGATGATGGCGATACCGAAGGCGCCGCCGAGGTTGCGCAGCACGTTGAGCAGGGTCGAGGAGGAGGGGATCTCGTCGTGGCTCAGGCTGGCGGTGGCGACCAGGGAGAGCGGCACCATGATGAAGGGCTGCCCCAGCGCTCGCACGATGAGTGACTGGATCAGCTGCGGCCCGGCGTAGTCGGCACTCATGTTGACGTTCATAAAGCAGCTGACGGCGAAGATAAGGAAGCCAAAGCTCACCAGATAGCGCGGGTCTATCTTGTGGGTCAGTTTGGGCACCAGCGGCAGCACTAGCAGTTGCGGTAGCCCCATCCACATCAATACCTCGCCGATTTCCAACGCGTTGTAGTTGTGGATCTGGGTCATGTAGAGCGGCAGTACATAGATGGAACCCATTAGCGCCATGCCGAGGATCAGATAGGCGAAGCAGGCCAGCGCGAAGCGCGGGTTGTGCAGCAGCCGCAGATTGACCAGCGGGTGACGGCGGATCAGCTGGCTGATGACGAAGAACACCAGCGCCACCGTCGAGATAACCGCCAGCCGCACGATGAAGCTTGAACCGAACCAGTCTTCCCGGTTGCCCTCCTCCAGCACCACCTCCAGCAAGCCGAGGCCGAGCGCCATGGTGACAATCCCGATAAGGTCTACCCGCTTGATCACGGCCCAGTCCACCGGTTTTTTATCCAGCCCGTGGGCCAGCATGGCCATCACCAGCAGGCCCGGCGGCACGTTGAGATAGAAGATGTAGTGCCACGACATCTGCTCGGTGAGCCAGCCGCCGAGGGTCGGGCCGATGGCGGGGGCGAAGGTGGCGCAGAGGCCAAACAGCGCCATGCCGGTGGCCCGCTTCTGTAGCGGCAGCAGGGTGACGATGAGGGAAAAGGCCATCGGGATCAGCGCCCCGCCGGTGAAGCCCTGCAGCGCCCGGAAGACGATCATGCTGGTGAGGTTCCAGCTGAACGAGCAGAGCACGGAGGCGGCGATAAAGGCGCCGGTGGTCCAGAGCAGGTAGCGGCGCACGCTCAGTCCCCGGCTCAACCAGCCACTCAGGGGAATGGCGATCATCTCCGCCACCAGATAGGAGGTGGAGATCCAGGAGCTCTCGCTCAGGGTGGCCGACAGGGCCCCCTGAATGTCCTTCAGGGAGGCATTGGTGATCTGGATATCGAGGATGGCCATGAAGGCGCCGATAAGGCCCCCCATGACCGCTATCCAGTTGCGACGTGGAATGGGTTCCATCAGTTGGCAGCCACCACGGGATCAGGGGTACGGGTATCCACGATCACTTCGGTGGAGAGACCCGGCAGCAGCTTGCCTGCCAGCGGGCCCGGCTCGGGAATGCGGATCTTCACCGGCACCCGCTGCACGATTTTGGTGAAGTTGCCGGTGGCATTTTCCGGTGGCAGCAGGGCGAACTTGGCACCGGTCGCCGGCGCCAGGCTGTCGATGATCCCCTCGACCGGTTGATCCGGGTAGGCATCCAGCACCACTTCAACCTTCTGGCCCGGCTGCATATGGGCGAGCTGGGTCTCCTTGAAGTTGGCCTCGACCCACACCTGTTGCAGCGGTACCAGGCTGGCGACCTGCATACCGGACTGGACGTAGAGCCCTTCCCGCAGGCTGCGCTTGCCGATGATGCCATCGGCCGGTGCCCGCAGCTCGGTATACCCTAGCTCCAGCTTGGCCTGCTCCAGTTGTGCTTCGCTCAATGCCAGCTTGGCCTGATTTTGCTTGGCTTCGGCATCGAGCACCAACAGCCGTTCGCGGGCGGCTTGCAGTGCGGCCCTGGCTTCCTGTGCCTGAGCCTTGGTGACCTGCAGCGAGGCACTCACTTCATCGAGACTGTCTTGCGAGCTGTAGTGGCGCTGGTTGAGTTGACTGATCCGGTTGACCTGCTGGCTGGCGCGCAGCTGTTCGGCGTCAGCGGAGGCGACTCGTGCTTCTGCCTGCTGGATCAGGCTCAGCTGTTGGGTGCGGGTGGCCGCCAGATTTTCAGCCGTTGCCTGATTGAGGCGCAGGTCGGCTTCGGCTTGTGCGACCCTGGTTTTGTATTCGCGATCATCGAGACGGGCGATCAGTTGGCCTGCTTTGACCGGCTGGTTGTCGGTGACCAGCACGTCGCGGATATAGCCGGGCTGCTTGGAGCTGATCCCGGTCACTTCACTTTGCAAATAGGCGTTGTCGGTGCTTTCAAAATAGCGGCCGTGAAGATACCAGTAACCGGCGAACAGCAGACCGAGCAGCGCCAATATCATGGCTGCCAGCAGGGGAATTTTTTTGTGTTGACTCATTTTTGTGATTCCTGAACTTAAGGGGCGCAGGCTAACACTGGTCAACTGTTTCGATTAGTATTGGTTCATGAGATATACAGTTTCACTGGTGCAACAATGGATCTCAATGCCGCGTTAATTCTGGTGCGTATCGTCGACAGGGGCTCGTTTACGGGGGCCGCCCGCGAGTTGGGGATGACCAAGGCGATGGTCAGCCGCCGCATCGCCGAGCTGGAACAGCGGCTCGGAGTGCGCCTGCTCTATCGCTCCACCCGTCAGCTCACTTTGACCGAGGAGGGGGAGAAGTACTACCTGCACTGCAGCAAGGCGGTCGATGCCCTGACCGAAGCCGAGCTGATGCTGAGCGCCAGCCAGCAGGAGGTGACCGGCACCCTCAAACTGGCGGTGCCCATCGAGACGGGGCAACTGGTGGTCGGGCGCTTGGTCGCCAAGTTCTTGCAGGCCTATCCCGGCCTGCAGGTGGAGCTGGAGCTGACCAACCGGGTGGTGGACCCCATCAGCGAAGGGTTGGATGCGGTGGTGCGGATTGGCGACATGAGCGACTCCAATCTGGCAGCACGCCGGCTTTGGAGCACCGGACGGCTGCTCTGTGCCAGCCCGGACTATCTGGCCCGTAGTCCAGCCATTGTAAGGCCGGAGGATCTGGCCAACCATGAGCGGGTGACGGTAAGCAGCGGTTTCCTCGCCTCCCATTGGTGCTTCGAGCTGGATGGCAAAGAGGTGCTGGTTGAACCCCCATCCCGTTTTCGGGTCAATAATATTACCTGTGCCCGGGAGGCGGCGAAGGCGGGGCTGGGATTGGCCTCGTTACCCGCTATGCTCTGTCAGGATGAGCTGGCCAGTGGCGAACTGGTGATCCTGCTGCCAGAGTGGCAGCAACCCAGGGTGCCCATCTACCTGCTGTTTCCGGAGCGGCAACTGATGCCGCGCAAGTTGCGGGCATTCATCGATTTCATGATTGAGAACGGCGCCGAGTTTGGCATCGACAAGCTGTTGTAAGGGGGAGCTATGGATAACTGGATCAATCTCTATCGCGCCTCACACACCCTGGAGGCGCACGCGTTGAAAGGGGCGCTGGAGGCGGAAGGGGTGCTGGTGCGCCTCAATGGCGAGGGGCTGTCTGGCGCCCTTGGCGAACTGCCGGTCGACCTGCTGCAGGTGACTCTGATGGTCAGGGCCGAAGATCGCAGCAGAGCCGGGCGGGTCATCGAGCGTTATCAGCAGCGCCAGGGTAACGGTTGGTTGTGTGGTCAGTGCGGGGAGGAGAATGGCGCCAACTTTGAAGTGTGCTGGCGCTGTCATCACGATCCCCACGATAGTTGAGTTTCTGCTAGCGTGGCGGGAACTCCATATCGTCCCCTGCGCTGGCATCGTGATAGGTCGCCAGATCCAGCTCGTTTTCACTGCGGGCGATCAGCACCGACACCAGAATATCCCCCGATACATTGACCGTGGTGCGCGCCATGTCGAGGAGCCGGTCAATGCCTGCAATCAGTGCCACCCCTTCCAGTGGTAAACCAACTGCCGTCAGGGTCAGGGTCAGCAGCATCAACCCGGTGCCCGGGGTGCCAGCGGTGCCGATGCTGGCCAGGGTGGCGATGCTGATGATGGTCAGGTAATCGACCATATGCAGATCCACTCCAAAGGCCTGAGCCACGAACAGGGCGGTCACTCCCTGATAGAGGGCGGTGCCATCCATGTTGATGGTGGCGCCGATGGGCAGCACTTTGGCGGTGATGGCGGGAGAAACCCCCAATCGCTTCTCGGCGCAGGCCAGACTGATGGGCAGGGTGGAGCTGCTGGAGCTGCTGGTAAACGCGACCGCTTGGGCATCAACGATGCTCTTGAAGTAATGCAAAGGATTGAGCCGCGCCAGCAGGAGCAGCAGGGTGCTGTAGACCCCGAGCACGTGCAGCAGGCAGCCCAGGTAGACGGCGCCGATCACCTTGAGCAGCGGTAGCAGCAGGTCGAGGCCGTACTTGCTGGTCATCCAGGCCATCAGGGCGCAGACCCCGTAAGGGGCGAGCGCCATCACCATCTGGGTCAGCTTGAACATTCCCTCGGCCAGTGAGGTGAAGAGAAGGATGGCGGGGCGACCTCGGCGGCCACTGGCGTTGAGGGCCAGTGCCAGCGCGACCGCAAAGACAATCACTTGCAGGATCTTGCCATCCACCATCGCCTGTACCGGGTTGCTAGGTACCAGATGAATCAACACACTGGCAAGAGTGGGGGATTCGGCTATGGTGCCCCGTTCGTAGGGGCCCATATTGGTGCCCATGCCGGGTTCCAGCAGCCAGCCCATCATCAGACCGATGCAAATGGCGATGGCAGTTGAGCAGAAATAGAGGCAGATCGCCTTGCTGCCGATGCGATCGAGAGCCTTGCCCTTGAGCAATGAGGTGAGACCGGCGATGACCGAGCAGAAGATGAGGGGCACCATCAGCATCTGGATGGTGTTGACGAACAAGACCCCAAGAGGCTTGAGCAGCAGGGCTTGCTCTTCAAAGCCAACGCCCAGGCCCACTCCGGTCAGCATGCCGATCAGGGTCTTGAGCCAGAGGGGGCGGCGGGTCCAGATCTGCCAGGGCTTGAGAGCCTCTCCATGGAACAGCATGACGCCAATATCCTTATACATTGTCTGCGATGGCCAAAAAAGGGCGCCAGTGTAGCGATCCCTGACGCGGGTTGCCACATTATCGACAAAGCAGCAGCGGTGACCACTCCTCTGCTCAGGTAATGCGCACTTTATTGGCCTATATCAAGATCCTTCCGGGCAGGGCGATATTTAATTGGCATTGAATATATTTATTATTGAGGTGAGAGATGTCGCAATCGATACATGGCCATGAAGTGATGGAGATGATGCTGACGCAAGGGGGGCAATTTACCCGTGCCAGCCTGAAGCAGGCGATGGCGGAGCGGTTCGGTGCCGAAGCACGTTTTCATACCTGCAGCGCCAGCGAGATGGAGGCGGAGGCACTGATCGACTTCCTGGCTGCCCGCGGCAAGTTCATCGATTCGGCCGACGGCTTCCAGACCCGTGCCGACAAGATCTGCAACCACGGTTAACCCCGCAGCGAGCGCATCATGGCGCTCGCTCATTTCTTCGCCTTTTGCTATATTTCGCCCCCTCTCATTTCCCGTTTAAAACGTAGTCAGGGCGTTGTATGGATACTTTTTCTGCCGCAGTCATGCTGTTTCTGATCATGGACCCGTTGGGTAACCTGCCGGTCTTTCTCTCCATCCTGCGCCACATCGACCCCAAGCGACGCCGCAAGGTAATGATCCGCGAGCTGCTCTTCTCGCTTGCCATCATGATGCTGTTCCTGTTTGTTGGTCAGCAGATCCTCGGTTTCCTCAACCTGCGGCAGGAGGCGGTCAGCATTGCGGGGGGCATCATCCTGTTCCTGATCGCCATCAAGATGATCTTCCCGAGTGAAGGGGGCGTGACCGGGCTGGCGGCGGGGGAAGAGCCCTTCCTGGTGCCGATGGCAATCCCGATGATTGCCGGTCCCTCTATCCTCGCTTCGTTAATGCTGCTGGCCAATCAGGCGCCAACCCGAATGGTTGACTGGTCGCTGGCGCTCTTCATTGCGTGGGCTGCCAGTGCGGTGATCCTGATGTTCTACGAGGTATTCAACAAGCTGCTGGGTGAGCGGGGACTCACTGCAGTGGAGCGGCTGATGGGCATGCTGCTGGTGATGATCTCGGTACAGATGTTACTGGACGGGGTACATCACTATCTGGCGGTGACCGGTCAGGGTTGAGTGGTTTAGATGCTGCAGTGAATGAAACGGGGCTACGCAGAGCCCCGCTCTTTTTGCTCTCTAGAGGGGGGCACCCTTACCCGTGAGTGGTTGCTGCGGGTTCCAGTTTGCTCATGATGAGGGAGAGCAGCAATTCCCGCAGCCAGCGGTGGCCCGGATCCTCGCTGTGACGCTGATGCCAGATGAGCAGATGGGAGATGCTGTCCAGCCCGATGGGCAGCGGTAGCTGCAGCAGCGGATAGACCTGGGTGGCGTGGCGGGCGTAGAGCCTGGAGAGGGTCACTATCATGTCTGAGTGCATCCCGATCCGCAGCGCCGCCTCGAAGGAGGGGACGGTTGCCTCGATACGTCGGTAGAGATCCTGCTCTGCCAGCTTGTGATCCAGCATCCAGCGGTCCCGCCCCTCACAATAGGTTTGCACATGGGGGTAGCTGAGGTAGTGCTCCAGATTCCAGTTGGGCTCCCGTAGTGCGGGATGGTGCTGCTGCACCAGACAGGTGAGTTCATCGACCGCCAGCACTCGCTGACAGATGCTGTCGGGCAGGGTATCAAGCCGATAGTCGGAGCTGATGCAGTTCTCCCGTACCGCGAAGGCAATATCCACCTGTCCCTGACTCATCTCGGTCAGACTGTTTTCGGTCCACTCCTCGTAGCGCAAGCGGATCCTTGGTGCCTGCCGCTTCAGCTCGTTCAGATAGAGTGGCGCAAACAGGGTAAAGGCGCTGTCCATGCTGGCGATGACGAACTCCCGCTCCGAGTTGGCGGGGTCGAATTCGGGCGGCTGGATCAGGCTATCCAGCGACAGCAGGATAGGCTGCAATTGCTGTTGCAGCGCAAGGGCGCGGCCGGTGGGTTCCAGCCCGTAGGCAGAGCGGATGAAGAGAGGATCATTGAAGGTATCGCGTAGGCGGCCGAGGGCTTTGCTGACGGCGGACTGGCTCAGATGAAGGCGGCGTGCCGCCTTGCTGCCATTACGCTCCTCCAGCAGCACCTGCAGGATAATCAGCAAATTGAGGTCGATGCGACCCAGTTGTTCCAGCAGCATGATATGAATCCTCTTCAATTCTAAGATGAATTTATACCATTTGTTTTCATATCTTGGCGATCTTATCCTCGACTGGTCTCTGGTTCGCATGAGCCACTGGTACAGGATGTAGCAGTTGAGGGGACATGTAGCACAATCAATATGGCGACCTCAGGGTCGCCCTATTTTTTGGCTATGATTTATTTGCTCACTTGCACCTGCCTTGATTTTGCCCAACAATCCCTGCGCTCTATTTTGATACAAGTAACAGATATCTCTTGGTGAGGGTGTATCCCCATGGGGCTCGGTGGAGTTCATATCTGGCATATGTTGATCCTCTTGCTGGTCATTGTGCTGGTCTTCGGCAGCAAGCGTCTCGCCAATGCAGGTGAGGATCTGGGTACCGCCATCAAGGATTTTCGCAAAGCGATGCGTGACGACGCCAATCATCCGAAATAAGCAGTAGGAGTAGAAAATGTCTGTAGACGAGAAAATTGAACTGAACGAAACCTGTGACAGCTGCGGCTGTTTTGCCGAGATCGGCACCATCATCGGCGAAGGCGACGATGTGATGGAGCTGGTGATTGAAGCCGCGGCCGAGGCTGATGCCCGCGCCAAGCTGGCTGCCTATGAAGCACTGGCCAAACAGGTCACTGCCGAAGCTCAAGTGAGCAGCGAACTGACCCAGGGCGCCAACGGCGTGATCCTGAAAGCCCGCCTGCAATTCACCTGCACCGCCGAAAAACTGATTTTCGAAATGCGGGCCCGCTCTATCTGAGTTGTCTGATAACGCGGCAGGTTTGCCTGCCGTGTTGACCCTTCTGCTGTGGGTCGGCGTTCTATAGTTACTCTATCCCACAGATGTGTTGGCCCGGCGCGAGTCGGCCAACAGAAGGTGTAAACATCATGACGCAGCGATGGATCTCTGCCCCCAATCCCACCCTCTATCGTGATCCGTGCTGCCAACAGGCAGCAGGCGTGACCTCAGCACAGGGGCAGCCATGGTGATGCGACGCTGGATCTGGGGCCTGCTGGCTCTCTGGTCTCTCCCCCTGCTGGCGACCGAACTCAAGCCAGTGCGTCTGTCCCAACCCGGGGATCTCGAAAGCATTCTGCAGAAACGCGAACTCAGGGCGCTGGTGGTCTATGAGCGCGGTTTCTATTTTCTGGATCGAGGTGCCCAGTACGGCATTCTGGTCAACCAGCTGCAAGGGTTCGAGCGCTGGTTGAACCACACTTATCTTGCCAGCGAGAAGGTCAAGCTCAAGGTGGTCTACATCCCGGTACGTCAGGACAAGCTGCTGGACTATCTGGCCGAGGGGCGTGGCGATCTGGTGGCGGCAACCATGACGGTGACTCCGACCCGGCGTGAACAGGTGGTGTTCTCCCGTCCACTGATATCCTCCATCGAGGAGTGGGTAGTGAGTCAGCACAGCCTGCCCACTTTCAGCCGTATTACCCAGCTCTCTGGCAGGCGGATCTGGGTACGCGCCAGCTCCAGCTACTACGAGAGCTTGCGCCAGCTCAACTGGCTGTTTCGCGAGTTGGGGCTGCCGCCGGTCTATATCGAGACGGTGCCCGAATATCTGCAGGATGGCGACCTGCTGGAGATGGTAGCCGCCGGCATTATTCCCCTTACAGTGACCGACAGCTACAAAGGGCGGATCTGGCTAGGTGGCATGATCTCAGGTCTCAAGGCCCACAAGTTGATCCCCCTTCGTAGCAGTGGCACCAGCGCTTGGGCATTGCCCAAGAACAGCCCGGAGTTGCTTAAGGCGGTTAACGACTATCTGGCGAGTGCAAGCCCCCATAGCCTCTATAGTGATTTGACCTTGCGGCGTCTGCTGGTGCACAGCGATCAGATGAGCAATATCCTGGCGCCGGACCCTATGGGGCGGCTGGCGACCATCCGCACGGTGCTGGAGAAGTATGCCAATCAATACGGTCTCGACTGGTTGATGTTGGCGGCACTCGGTTACAAGGAGTCCGGCTTGAACATCCAGGCTCGTTCGCCCAAGGGGGCTGTGGGCATCATGCAACTGTTACCCAGCACGGGACGGGAGGTCGGTATCAGCGATGCCAGACTGACCAGTCTGGAAGGGAATGTGGAGGCCGCTTGCCGCTATCTGCGGTTAATCCTCGATACCTACTTCAATGATCCGGCACTGGACCAACTCAATCGCCACCTGTTTGCCCTCGCCGCCTACAACGCCGGGCCGAACCGGGTACAGGCGCTGCGGGGCAAGGCAGAGTCACTCGGGCTCGATCCCAATGTCTGGTTTGGCAACGTGGATCAGCTGGTGGCCAACGAAGTCGGACAGGAGCCGATCAACTATGTCGGCACCATCTACAAGTACTACGTGGCGTACCGTTTCAGTCAGCTCCAGATTGAGGGCAAGGCTGCCGCTATCGAAGCGGCTCAGCCCTGAGCCGGTTGACCGGCAGGGTCGCCTGCACGGTCGGTAATTGCCAGCCACCGTCCCTGTGTTGCAAAAACCAGTGAGCAGGGCCGGTGGCCGGGATGAGATCTGGCTGGCTGAGCTGGCCCAGATAGCGCAACATCGGGGTATCATGCAGTTCCATCAGCAACTCCTTTTGAATATGTGAAGAGGCTCGTCAGCGTTATGACACCCGGCCATGACAGCAGGATGACACCATGATCCCCGGATCCTTTGCCCTGATCGACGATCCCAGCCTGGCGCTGAAGGTGCGTTGCCACTGGATCCGTCATGCCCGCGAGCGGATCCAGGCGCAGTACTATAGCTGGGAGGAGGACAGCAGTGGCAAGCTGCTGCTCGGCGAGCTGCTCCACGCCGCCCGGCGCGGTGTCAAGGTGCAGCTGCTGGTGGATGATCTCTATGCCGGTGACAACCGCTTTCTGGAGATGGTGGCCCACTACCCGGGGATCGAGGTGCGGCTGTTCAACCCTTTCTGGCTAAGGGGCTGGCGCCCGCTGGCACTGCTGCTGGAGGGGTTGTTCAGCTTTCGCCGTATCAACCACCGGATGCACAACAAGCTGTTGCTGGTGGATGGCAAGCTGGCACTGATTGGCGGGCGCAACATCGGCGATCGCTACTTCGGTCTGGATCCGCAAGCTCCCTTCGTGGATCTCGATCTCGCCTGTCAGGGGAGGCTATGCCAGCAGATGGCGCAGGGGTTCGAGCAGTTCTGGCACAGCCGCTGGAGTCACCCCATCCGCCATCTGCTGCGCCGCGAGCTGCTGCCCGCCGAAATAGAGGTGGTCAACGACTTCCTGTTCACCATGACGGACCCGGCGGTGGCGACGGTCTACGATCTGCCTGCGGCGCTGTTTGATGAGGCCGATGTGCCGCTAGAGTGGCATGAGGGGCGGGCCGAGGTGTGGTTCGATCGTCCTGGCAAGGGGCTGATCTCCCGCCCCACGACTGCCCGTCAGCTGTGGCGCCAGCTGGCTGACAATCCCTGCTCGCTGGGGCTGGTGACCCCTTACCTCATCCTGACCCGCGGGTTTCGGCGCCGTTTGGCGCGGCTGCGCCAGCAGGGGGTCGCCATCGACATTCTCACCAACTCGCTGGCCAGTACCGATGTGCCGCTGGTCTATGGCGCCTATCAGCGTTATCTCGGCTGGTTGCAGCGCCGCGGGATCCGGGTCGCCGAGTTTGACCACGGCTACGGCAGTCTGCACGCCAAGCTGATCCTGCTGGGGGAGGAGCGGGCGCTGTTTGGTAGCCTCAACCTCGATCCCCGCTCGCTGTTTCTCAATACCGAACTGATGCTGCATCTACACTGTCCGCCAATTTGCGAGACGCTGCGAGTGTGGTTGGCTCGCCGGCAGGAGCAGGCAGCTGGCGCACTGCGCAAACCCGAAGGGTGGTCAAGGCAGCTGATAGCCCGCCTGAGCGAGTGGTTACCACTGCGCCGCTGGTTATGAGGTGGCTATGCTCTGTGCGAGATCTCGCAAAGCCTTGTAAGCCATTGCTGACACCCTTTGCGGGTGAATAACCATGCATGAGTCTATCTTGCTGTTTTATAACAATTTAGTGGTGATGATAAGGCTGTTTTTTGTACGTTGATGTGAATGGAACAGGCATGAAAACGTTTTTTATTTTGTTTTTATGCGTAATATTTCAGCCGCAAGGAGAAACGCGGCGGCTTGTCTGCCGTGTGGACGAAGGTTGTAACGGGTAGCTGGCCAGTTGCATTGCAGCAATTGGCGCGCACTTCAGATGGGTTGCAAACTATCGGAAAGTGAAACAGAGACCCGGCGTGGCCGGACTCCAATATGGAACATGCTATTTGCGAGGGGGTGACAGGATATGTCACCCCACTTTTTTTGGCTGCTCGCCCCGTTTACTTTTTTATGACAGTCGCTCATCGCAAGAGTGGCAGAGGGCAAGACAATAAAAAGAGGGCCGCAATAGCGGCCCTCGGTCTCATTTGCTCCGTGGATTAAGCGGCCTTGATGCGGCGGCGCTGGAGCCAGACGATCACTCCGAACAGCAGGAAGCCCGGGATCCACATCCACTCCTTGGTCCAGTGTTCAGTCGGCGCCTTGACGGTGAGGATCTCCTGATCGAATTCCAGTCCCATGGTGGCGGCCGGGCTGCCAAAGGCGACGTTGTCGATCAGCGTCTTGCCATCCTGCTCATAGAGGCTGAGCCCCAGATTGGCCAGCCGCTCCTCGCCATCTGCCCCCTCCGGTACCGCGACCAGCAGGGTGAACTTGCGCGGTTTGCCAACAGCATCCTCACCCTGGATCCGCAGCCTTAGCGTGCTCTCCGCCTGTACTTCACCCATGGTCTGGGCCAGCTGGGCAGGCGGGGTCTCGCGATAGGGATCGTGCACCATGTCCATCCAGAAACCTGGGCGGAACAGGGTAAAGGCGACCAGTAGCAGCAGCACGCTCTCGTACCAACGACTTCTCACCAGAAAATAGCCCTGGGTCGCGGCAGCGAAGATCAACATGGCGATAGTCGCCACGATGAAGATCAGCACCCCGTGGGCAAAGTCCACGTTGATCAGTAGCAGGTCGGTGTTGAAGATAAACAGGAACGGCAGCGCCGCGGTACGCAGGCTGTAGTAAAACGCCGTGATCCCGGTCTTGATGGGATCCCCCTTGGAGACGGCGGCCGCTGCAAACGAGGCCAGCCCCACCGGCGGTGTCACGTCCGCCATGATGCCGAAGTAGAAAACAAACAGGTGGACCGCGACCAGCGGCACGATCAGCCCGTTCTGTTGCCCTAAGGTCACAACCACCGGTGCCAGCAGGCTGGATACCACTATGTAGTTGGCGGTGGTAGGCAGTCCCATGCCGAGGATCAGACTCAGCAGGGCGGTCAGCAGCAGCATCAGCAGCAGGTTGCCCATGGAGAGGAACTCCACCAGATCCGCCAGCACCAGACCGACCCCGGTCTGGGAGACGGCGCCGACTATGATGCCTGCAGTGGCAGTCGCAATGCCGATACCGATCATATTGCGAGCACCGGCGACCAACCCTTCCCGCAGATCCATCGCGCCGTCCGCGACCGTACCGTAGTCATGCTTGCCGTCTGAGCGCAGCCAGTTGAGCAGCGGGCGCTGGGTCAGCAGGATGAGTATCAGCATCACGGTCCCCCAGAAGGCTGACAACCCCGGCGAGAGGCGCTCCACCATCAGGCACCATACCAGTACCACCACCGGCAGCAGGAAGTGCAGGCCGGAGAGCAGCACGGCCCGGGTGTTGGGCAACTCGGTGAGTGGTTTGTCGGGATCTTCGGCGGGTAGCGGTTCATTGCTGGCCGCTATCTTCAGCAGGCCCACATATGCGGCGGCCAGCAGCAGGCTGATCCCCGGCAGGGCATAATCACCCAAGGCTGGCTTGAGCCAACCGAGGCCATAGTAGACCGCCAGTGACAGGCCGCTGATCAGGGCTGCGCCAAAGGCGAAGCCGGTCAGGCGGCGTAGCCAGGGCTTGGGCTGATGACCCCCGATGGGCTGCATATCGAGCTTTAGAGCCTCCAGATGAACGATATAGAGCAGCGCAATATAGGAGATGGCTGCAGGCAGGAAAGCGTGCTTGATGATCTCCACGTAGGGTATGCCGACATACTCCACCATCAGGAAGGCCGCGGCCCCCATCACGGGAGGCATGATCTGGCCGTTGACCGAGGAGGCGACCTCGACCGCCCCCGCTTTCTCTGAACTGAATCCCACCTTCTTCATCATCGGGATGGTGAAGGTGCCGGTGGTCACCACGTTGGCAATAGAGGAGCCAGAGATGAGGCCGGTCAGGCCGGATGCCACCACGGCAGCCTTGGCAGGACCACCGCGCAGGTGGCCAAGCAGGCTGAAGGCGAGCTGGATAAAGTAGTGACCGGCTCCGGCCCGCTCCAGCAGGGCGCCAAACAGCACGAACAGGAACACGAAGCTGGTGGAGACGCCTAGGGCGATACCGAATACCCCTTCGGTGGTGATCCACTGGTGGTTGGCCAATGCAGTGAAGCTCACCCCGCGGTGTGCCAACAGTCCCGGCATCCAGGGGCCCGCCAGACTGTAGACCAGAAAGACGATGGCGATGACTGCAAGTGCCGGCCCCAGGGCGCGGCGCGCCGCTTCCAGCAGCAGCGGAATACCGATGCAGGCGGTCACCAGATCTGCGGTGGTGAGGGTGCCGGGACGCAGCGCCAGTGCTTCATACATCACAAACAGGTAAGAGGCGGCGCCAGCAGCGATCAGACCGAGGGCGATATCCCCGAGGGGGACCCGATCTCGTGGCGAGGAGCGAAATGCCGGGAACACCAGAAAAGCCAGCAACAGGGCAAAAGTGAGGTGAATGGAGCGGGTCTCGGTGTTATTGAGTACGCCAAAGCCCAACATGAAGGGCAGTGGCGAGGCAATCCAGAGCTGGAACAGCGACCAGGCGAGCGCCAAGGTGGTGATGAGTCCGCCCATGATGCCCAGCGGCAGGCGAGCGCCCACATCCTGGGCGATCAGTTCCTCGGTAGAGAGTTGTTTATCTTGCATAGGGTTAACTTGTGCCAACGAGTACAACAAGAGCGACACCCGCCTCCGCATCAGGCGGCAGACGGGTGTCGAAGAGGTGACAAAGGCCCCGGGGCCTTCAATCAGAGCCAGCCGCGCTCTTTGTAGTAGCGGGCAGCCCCTTCATGGAGCGGTGCAGAGAGACCCACCTTGATCATGTCGGCCTCTTTCAGGTCGGCAAAGGCCGGGTGCAGGCGCTTGAAACGATCCAGGTTGTCGAACACTGACTTGACCAGCTGATAGACCACTTCCGGATCTGCCTTGGCACTGGTAGAGAGTACCGCTTTGCCGCCGATGGAGGGAGTCGGCTGATCGCTGCCCTTATAGATGCCACCCGGGATCTCGGCCTTGCTGTAGTAGCTCTTCTCGGCCAGCAGCTTGTCGATGTCGGCGCCGGTCACAGGTACCAGTACCGCATCTGTGGTGGTGGAGGCTTCCTGAATGGCGCCGTTCGGGTGACCCACGAAGTAGCTCATGGCGTCGATGTTGTTGTCACCCAGAGCGGAGGCCTGTTCGGCCGGTTTCAGCTCGGAGACCAGACCGAAGTCACCCTTCTTCCAGCCTTTGACCGCCATGATCTCTTCCATGGTGTCACGCTGGCCGGAGCCCGGGTTGCCAATGTTGACCCGCTTGCCCTTCAGATCGTCGAAGCTGGCAATCTTGGCATCGCGGCGAGCCAGGATGGTGAACACCTCGCTCTGCAGGGAGAAGACGGCGCGGATGTCGTCCATGGCCCCTTCGGCCTGGAACGGTGGCAGCCCTTTCATCGCCTTGAACTGGTGGTCGGATTGCATGATGCCGAAGTTGAATTCACCGCTGCGGATGCCGTTGACGTTGGCAACACCGCCGCCACTGGCCGGGGCGTTGCACTTGATTTGGTGATCGGCGGTGCCGCGATTGAGGAAGCGGCAGATGGACTGGCCTGCCACGTAGTAGACGCCGGTCTGACCGCCGGTGCCTATGGTCACGAAGCGCTCCTGCGCTTGTACCGGACCACCGAATGAGACACCGACCAGAGCCGCCGACAGGGCGCATGCCAAGGTTAATCCTTTCATTTTTTCTCCCTTTTCTTTGATTTTGTTTATCCGATCTCCGGATAAATTGATGGCAACCCCGCTCTGCGCCGGGCTTGCCCACACTTCTCGCTGCGCGAAATCAGGGGCGCACTCGCCCTTTTCCCGGCACTCATCTTCATCCTGAGGTGGAGCTGCCCACCTCTTGCCGGGCAAAGATAAATTGGCCCCTGAGGGGCCAAATAAAAAGTTGCAAGCACTCCGATTAAGCACATTCACCCAACATAAATCAAACGAAATGGCAAAATAACGGAGTTAAATCTTGAGAAACATGACCTCGATCATTCATTTTCTTGCCGAAGATTAATTTGATGTAGCGGGAAATGGAAGAGGGAAAAACTAAGGGGGATTCTTATGCGGCCCTTGCGTGGCAAGGGCCGGGACCATGAGGGATCAGTTGGCTGGGGTGGCCAGATCCAGAATAAAGGCGTATTCCAGCGCGATATCCTCGTAGGCTTTGAAGCGGCCCGACTTGCCGCCGTGGCCGGCGTCCATGTCGGTATTCAGTAACAACTTGTTATCATCTGTCTTCAGCTCACGCAGCTTGGCGACCCACTTGGCAGGCTCCCAATACTGCACTTGCGAGTCGTGCAGCCCGGTGGTGACCAGCAGGTTGGGGTAGGCTTGCGCCTTGACCTGATCGTAGGGGCTGTAGCTCTTCATGTAGTCGTAGTAGCGCTTCTGGTTCGGGTTGCCCCACTCGTCATACTCCCCGGTGGTGAGGGGGATAGACTCGTCCAGCATGGTGGTGACCACATCGACGAACGGCACCTGCGCCACCACGCCGCGATAGAGTTCGGGCGCCTGATTGATGACGGCCCCCATCAGCAGACCACCGGCGCTGCCGCCCATGGCGTAGACCTGATCTTTAGCACCGTAGCCTTGCTCCACCAACGCCTTGGTGACATCGATAAAGTCATTGAAGGTGTTCTGCTTTTTCAGCAGTTTGCCATCTTCGTACCAGTGACGGCCCAGCTCTTCGCCACCCCGGATATGGGCGATGGCGTAGACGAAGCCGCGATCGAGCAGGCTCAGGCGCGAGCTGCTGAAGTCGGGATCCATGCTGGCGCCGTAGGATCCATAGCCATAGACCAGCAGCGGATTCTTGGGCGCATCGGCCTGCTCTTTCTTGAACTTGTCCTTGCGATAGACCAGCGACACCGGCACCGATACACCGTCGCGGGCGGTCACCCAGAGCCGCTCGCTGGCGTACTGGTCGGCCTTGAAGCCGGCCACCGGCTGCTGCTTGAGCAGGGTGCGCTTGCCGCTCGCCATATCCAGCTCATAGGTGGAGGCGGGGGTGGTCATGGAGGAGTAGCCATAGCGCAGGGCGCTGGTATCCGGCTCCGGGTTGTAGGCGAGCCAGGTGACATAGGCGGGATCGTCGAAGGCGATCTCCTTCTCGTCACCGCTCTGCCAGTTGATCTGGCGCAGTCGGGTCAGCCCCTTGTTGCGCTCTTCCAGTACCAGCCAATCCTTGAACAGGGCGTAGCTCTCCAGCAGCACGTCCGGATTGGGGGCGATCACCGCCTTCCAGCGATCGACCGGGCTCTCCTTGGTCTCGTAGAGGCCGAAGTTCTTGCCATCCTTGTTGGAACGCACATAGAAGCGGCCGCGGTAGTGATCCAGGCTGTATTCGTGATCCACCTGACGGGGCAGGAACAGGCGTGGGGCGTGCTCCGGCTGGTTGGCATCGATCAGCCGCGCTTCGCCGGTGGTGGTGCTGGAGAGGGCGATGACGATGAAATCTTCCGAGGTGGTGGCGTAGAGGCTGATGTAGAAGGAGTCATCCTTCTCCTCGTAGACCAGCTTGTCCGTGGCCGGATCCGTCCCGAGCGTGTGGCGATAGACCTGATAGGGCAGTAGGGTCTGCGGGTGCTTGCGCACATAGAAGACGGTCTTGTTGTCGTTGGCCCACACCAGATTGCCGGAGGTATTTTCCAGTTTGTCGGTGGCCCACTGGCCGCTCTCCAGATCGAGGAACTGGATCTGGTACTGACGACGGGAGAGGAAATCTTCCGCCACCGCCAGCCAGCGGTTGTTGCGGCTCACCTCAAGGGCGCCGAGGGCATAGAACTCGTGCCCTTCAGCCCGCAGGTTGCTGTCGAGCAGCAGGCTCGCCTGCTCTTCACCGAGCTTGGTGCGCGAGTAGATCCCGTACTCCTTGCCCGGCTCATAGCGGGTCTGGTAGCGGTAGCCGTTCTTCACATAGGGTACCGACTCATCCTGCTGGGGGATGCGGGCGACCATCTCTTTGTAGAGCTGTTCGCGCAGGGGTTGGGTCGGCTTGAGGATGGCCTCGGTATAGGCGTTCTCGGCCTTGAGATAGTCCAATACCTCGGGCTTCTGCCGCTCGTCGTCACGCAGCCAGTAGTAGTTGTCGATGCGGGTATCCCCGTGTTTTTTCAGAGTGCGGGGATGTTTGGCGGCCACGGGCGGCTGGATTGGATGTTCGCTTGTCAGCATGGCGGGCTCTTCATTGGCATAAGTAGGGGGGAGAACTGTCAGAAAGGCTAGCAGCAGAACTCCTCGGGAAAAGGTAAACATGTCGCATCCTTGGCGCTGGAAAGGGTTGGTAGACCTGAGCATCGGCTCCATGAATTGGCGTTAAATCTGCCCCTTGTTGCCGGTGGTTGCAAGCAATCCCTTGTTATTGCAGGAAATGTAATCAAAAAAAGCCGCTATCTCGCGATAGCGGCCCTCTTTCTGGCCATGAGCGGCAAGAGTCCGCTCAGGTGTGCCTCACATGATATGGGAGTGCCCTCTCATGACCAGTTTTCGTCAGCCGGGGTAGCTCGACCAGCGGTTGGTCGCGCCCTCGTTGGTGATACTCAGTACCTCATAGGGATGGCCCGGAATATCCATGCCCGGCGCACTCTGGGGCATGCCCGGAATGGTCAGGCCACGGATCGCCGGTTTTTCCCTGAGCAGCTTTTGTACATCGGCGGCCGGTACATGCCCCTCGATCACATAGCCATTTACGATACCGGTATGGCAGGAAGCCAGTTCCGGCGCGATACCGTATTGCTGCTTCACTGCGCCGAGTTGTTCGGTTTCGATGACCTCCAGTTCGAAGCCATTCTGCTCCATGTGCTCGTTCCAGCTTTGGCAGCAGCCACAATATTTGGATTTGTAGACGGTCATCTTCTCGGCCGCGAGAGCCGAAAAGCTGACGGTACCGGCCAGCATGGCCAGTAACAGGGATTTGTACATCACTCACCTCAGATTGAAAGAAAAGATGCCCGATACGGGATGGGTGTCAGATCTGAGTGCGTGGGGGACGTTCGAGCCGCTCGCACGGGGCGTCCGGCATAAAGAGAGAGGGGGAGGCGAAGTCGGGGGTATCCGGTTCCAGCACGGCGACCGTCAGGCTGTCGCTGCCTACCAGCGTCATCGAGAGGGCGGTGGTAAAGCTGCCGCAGGGCATCGCTTTTTCCAGGGTACGCTCGCTCTGGCTGCAGTGGGTAGTCAGGGTACAGAGGTCGGTTGCGGCCCGGCTGCCAAACGACATCAACACCAGCACCAGACTCCACAAGGGGAGCCAGCGACGGGCGTGAGCGAGTTGGCGACGGGTGAGAACCATGGAATGACCCAGAAGAAACAAGGGGCACATGGTAACCCTGTGCCCCGGGGGAGGGTCAAGCCCTCCCCATGGTGTCAGTCAGCCAGGATTCAAGGTTGCTGACGGGTCGCCGCCAGCACGATCTCGCGCACGCAGACGTTGGCAGGCTGGTTCCAGGCGTAGAGCACGGCATCGGCGATCACTTCCGGCGCAATGACGCCGCCCATCTGATCTTTCCAGTCGTGGTAACCGGCCTTGATGCTCTCGTCAGTGGTGTGGCTGAGCAGCTCGGTCTCCACTGCACCCGGGGCAATGGTCACCATCCGCACGCCGACATCGGCCACCTCTTCCCGGATGTTCTCGGTCAGGGCGTGCACGGCGAACTTGGTGGCACAGTAGGCCGCATGGTTCGGGAAGGTCTTGCGACCGGCGATGGAGCTGATGTTGATGATGGTGCCGCTGCGGCGCGCCTTCATGCCTGCCAGCACTGCGTGGACGCCGTTCAGCACTCCCATCACGTTGATGTTGAGCATCTGCTGCCACTCGGCGGGATCCTGCACATCGGCCTGACCCAGCAGCATGACGCCGGCGTTGTTGACCATGCAGCCGACCGGGCCAAATTTGGCTTCTGCCTGCTGGGCGGCGGCTTTCATGGCGGCGGTGTCGGTCACATCGACCCCGATGCAGAGGGTATTCGGCAGACCGAGAGCCTGCATCGGCTCGACCCGGCGGGCCAGCAGCAACAGCGGATGACCGGCGGCAGAGAAGGCACGGGCGATGGCGGCACCGATCCCGGCGGAGGCGCCGGTGATCACGACGAGAGATTTGGACATGGGTCTTTCCTTCTGATTCAAGAGTCGGTTTGAGCAAACAGGTGGCTGGCCAGCACGGAACCCAATCACTATAGTCACTGCATCTATAAGTGATAAATATTGTTTTCCGCTGGTTATCATCTGAAAAAACTATGGTTGGTTTATGCTGGACTTGAGATTGCTGCGTTTCTTCATCGCCATCTATGAAGAGAAGAACATCACGGCGGCGGCCGAGCGCTGCCACGTCAGCCAGCCCTCCCTCTCGGCAGGGCTGCGCCAGCTGGAAGAGGCGCTCGGTGACAGCCTGTTTATCCGGGGTAAGAAGGGGGTGGTGGCGAAAGATCCGGCCCACTATCTCTATCCCCACGCGGTCAAGCTGGTGGAGGAGGCGCGCCGTCTGCCGGAGCTGTTTCGCCAGAAGGCGACGCGTGCGCGGCTCAATATCGCCATCATGCCGGACTTGAGTCGCCGCCGGGTGGCCGGGCTGCTGCAGCAAGTGCAGCGCGTGTTGCCACAGCTGGATCTCACCCTCTCCGACTACACCACACCCGCCGACTGCCGCTTGACGCTGGATGCCTTGCGCCGGGAGGACGAGATCTTTCTGCCGCTGTGGGAGGAGGATTACGTGCTCTGCGTGCCGGTCGACCATCCCCTTGCAAGTCGCGAAAGGATCGAGCTGGCCGAGCTGCAACATTATGATTTTATTGAGTGCCCACCCTGCGAAGCCCATCAGCAGACTATCGGCCTGCTGGCCTGTGACCGGCTCACCCTCAATCTGGTGGCCAAGGCCGAGAGCAAGGGGCTGGTGATGGCGCTGGTGCTGGCGGGGGTCGGCATCAGTTTTCTGCCGGATGGGCTGGTGGAGGATGAAGCTGGGCTTTGCACCCTGCCGGTGAGCGGGCCACGGATGTTTCGCCGGATCGGGCTCTGCTATCCCGCCCACCAGACCCTCAATCCGGCGCTGCGGGAGTTGATCCCCGAGTTGGCAGGCTATGGCGCTTCCTGATAAGGTCGCTCTCCTGTGCACCTTTACGATGCAGCTCCCCAGACTCCCCTTTTCTGTTTACCGCGCCTTGCACCGCAAGGCTTTGTTCGGGTGATGTGGTCATGAAACGCATTCTGGTTATTTTTTCCCATCCCGCGCTGCAGAGCTCGCGGGCCAACAAGCAGCTGTTGCAGGCGATTGAGGGGCTGGAGGGGGTCAAGGTTCACGACCTCTATCAGCACTATCCCGACATGTTTATCGATGTGAAGGGGGAGCAGGCGCTGCTCTGTGAGCACGACATCATCGTCTTTCAGCACCCGTTTTACTGGTACTCCTGCCCGGCCATCATGAAAGAGTGGATGGACCTGGTGCTGGAGTATGGCTATGCCTACGGCCCCGAAGCCCACGCCCTCAAGGGCAAGCAGTGGCTGAGCGCCATCACCACCGGCGGGGCGCCGGAGTCCTATTGCAGCGAGGGGTACAACAGCCGACCGCTGCTCGATTTTCTGCTGCCATTTCAACAGGCTGCTACCTTGTGCGGCATGAACTGGCTGCCCCCCTTCGTGCTGCACTCCTTTCACAAGATCAAGGATCCCGCCGCCCTGCGCCGCTGTGGGCAGGATTATCGTCAGCTGCTTTGCGCCTTGCGTGACGATCAGCTGACCCCGGAGCAGCTGGCCGGGCGCCCTTATCTGCGCGACTTGCTGGAGGTGCTCTGATGAAACACGGGCAGCTTGTTGGCCGAGCTTATAAGCCGGATCCAACGTTCACACGGAGGGCTGACTGATGGGCCACGGGATCCTGCTTGATGCCTTTATCTATCTCTCCGCTGCCGTTATCGCGGTGCCGCTGGCCAAACGCTGGGGGCTGGGCTCGGTGCTCGGTTATCTGCTGGCGGGGATCATCATAGGCCCCTTCCTGCTGGGGCTGGTGGGGGAGCAGAAGGATGTGATGCACTTCGCCGAGTTTGGCGTGGTGCTGATGCTGTTTCTGGTCGGGCTGGAGTTGCGTCCGGCCCTCTTGTGGCAGCTGAAAGGGCCGATCCTCGGCACTGGCGGCTTGCAGGTGCTGCTCACCACGGCAACGCTGACTGGCGTGGCGCACCTGATCGGTCTGCCACTGCAACAGGGGCTGGCCATCGGCCTCATTTTGGCACTCTCTTCCACCGCCATCGTTCTGCAGAGCCTGCAGGAGCGCAAATTGATGGTGAGTGAGAGTGGTCGCTCCGCCTTTGCGGTGTTGCTGTTTCAGGATATCGCCGTTATTCCGATCCTGGCGTTGCTGCCGCTGTTAGCTATCGCGCCGGTCGCCAGCAGTGGCGGCTCCGAGCTGGCGGGTTGGCAGCATGGTCTGCTGGTAGTCGCGGCCATCTCAGGCATCGTGCTGGGTGGCCACTACCTGATGCGGCCGGTGTTTCGTGCCATCGCCCAGTCCCATATGCGGGAGATCTTCGTCGCCGCCGCCCTGCTGCTGGTGATCGCCATCGCGGTGCTGATGGAGTCGGTGGGGCTTTCGCCCGCACTTGGCTCCTTCCTCGCGGGCGTGGTATTGGCCGACAGCGAATATCGCCATGAGCTGGAGGCGGACATAGAGCCGTTCAAGGGCTTGCTGCTCGGCCTCTTCTTTATGTCGGTGGGGGCGGGGATCGACTTCGGGCTGTTTGCCGAGCACCCCTTCCTGATACCCACTCTGGTGATTGGCCTGCTGCTGCTCAAATGGCTGGTGCTGATGGCGCTCGGCTTCATTATCCGCATCTCGCCGAGTCAACGTTGGACCTTCGCGCTGGCGCTCGCACAGGGCGGTGAGTTTGCCTTCGTGCTCTTTTCGTTTGCCGCCCAGAACCGGGTGCTGCCCGGCGAGACCATCTCACTGCTGACGCTGGTGGTGGCACTCTCGATGGCGCTGACCCCGCTGCTGTTGATCCTCAATGATCGGGTGATCCAGCCCTGGTTCGATTACCGTAACCAGAGCGATACAGCGCAGCATGAGCAACCTGAGCTGGTGGAGCACCCGGTGATCATCGCGGGCTTCGGCCGCTTCGGCCAGATCGTGGGGCGTCTGCTGCATGGTCACGGCATCGGCACCACCATCCTCGAGCAGGATGCCAGCCAGATAGAGACGTTGCGCAAGTATGGCTATCAGGTCTTCTATGGTGATGCCAGCCGGATCGACCTGCTCCATGCCGCCGGGGCGCACAAGGCGAAGCTACTGGTACTCTCCATCAACGATCCGGCGACCTCGCTGGCGGTAATCGAGATGGCGCAGAAGCACTTCCCGCACCTGAAGATACTGGCGCGAGCGCTGGATCGACCCCATGCCCACGAGATCCTGCGCCACGGGGTCGAGAGCGTGCATCGGGAAACCCTGGGCTCGGCGGTCGATCTGGGGGTGGAAGCCCTGACCCAGCTCGGTTTTCGGGCCAACCAGGCCTGGCGGGCGGGGCAGACCTTCAAGCAGCACGATAACTGGCTGTTGCGCGAGCAGGTCAACTATCTGGACGACGAACACACTTATATCAACAAGAGCCTGCAATACCGGGAGATCCTCTCCGATCTGTTGCAAGACGACGAGGAGGGGCAGGAGCGTATCCATGCCCACAACTGGAATAGCGGGCTACCCGACGACGACAAGGAAGCAAAATGATTGCCTATTACCTCATGTTCAAACACCTGCATATGACGCTGGCGCTGGTCAGTCTGTTGCTCTTTATCTATCGCTGGAGTCTGGCGCTGGCTGGCAGCGATCGGTTGCAGCAGAAGTGGCTGAAGATCCTGCCTCATATCAACGACACCTTCCTGCTGCTGTTTGGCGTGCTGCTGGCGGTGGCCTTGCAGATGAGTCCGGGTCAGCAACCCTGGCTGATGGCCAAGCTGATTGCACTGGCGCTCTATATCGGTCTGGGTGTCATGGCGCTCAAGCGTCCGGCTCGCGGCCAGAAGTTGCTGGCCGGCATGGCGGCGCTGGCGGTGTTTGGCTACATGGTCGGTGCGGCCATCACCAAGTCAGCCTGGTCGTGGCTGATGTGAGCAAAAGGGGAGAGTCATGCTCTCCCCTGAAATCATATTCTACGATGAATTAATTAATTGAAGTTTTATGCTGACAATAAATCGCAACATAGAACTTTCATTTGAGGGATTTTTGGCTAATTTTAACCTCTAGCGGCTCCTTTTTTGAGTGCATTGTCTTTGTAAATCAATTGTTTAGTGCGTTTTGTATGAAAATGGCGACAGTTGTCGCAGCAAAACTTGCGACATAGACTGTCGCAAGTCACGACTAGCATACAGTCAACGCTAAACCAGTGAAGGCAAGCACCATGAGCAAGAAGCTGTTACGACAACTGACCTTGGCGCGTTGCATCCCGCACCGCCCTTACAAGCTGACCGCCAGCCAACTCCAGGTAAAACTGGAAGAGGAAGGCATCCACGTCAGTCTGCGTACCGTGCAACGGGACCTGGAGGAGATGTCCGGCATGGGACTGTTCGACCTCACCTCGGACGAGCGCAGCAAACCCCATGGCTGGTGCTTCGAGCGCCACGGCCTCAACGACTTTGCCAATATCATGCCGCTCTCGCTGGCGGTGGCCCTGAAAACCTGGAGTGATCAGGCGAGCCAACTGTTGCCTGCGAGTGTACTGACCGAATTGAACCCGCTGGTCGACAAGGCGAGCCAGGTGATCCGCGACAGCCAGAGTGAACTGGCCGAACGTTGGCTGGAGAGTGTCCACCAGTCACCGCGTCCGTTTGCCGGCAACCCGGAGATCCGCCGCAGCACTCTGATCCGCGATGCGCTCTGGCGTGGCCGCAAGTTCAGTGCCGAGATCCAGCGCGTAATCAAAGAGCGCACTGTGTGGCTCTGCTATGACCGTATCAACCCGCTCGGCATTCTCAATCAGCCGGACGGCCCGATCCTGCTCTGCACCCTCTCCGAGCTGGATCCCAAGGTCTACGGCATCCCGTTTGACCATATCAAGAACGTGGAGCTGACCAACTTCAGCGCCACCCAGCCGAAGGATTTCAATATCCAGAAGCTGATCCGCGATCAGGGCTATCAGGATATGAGCGGTCCGATCCGCTTCGTCGGCCGGATCGACGCCAGCAGCCAGTCGCTGCTGGATAACCAGATCCCCGGCAACAATCCACGCATGACCCGCTATGACAAGCGCAGCGTGGTGGTGGAGACTGAAGTGCAGGACACCCCGGAGTTTCGCAGCTGGTTGAACAACATCGGCGGTGAACTGGAGGTGCTGGCACCGGAATCGCTGCGCAAGGCCTATCTCAATCCGGCCAACCGCTTGAGCTGATTAAAAAATTGGAATGTTGAAGAGTCGAGCCTGGTCTCGGCTCTTTTTTTGCGGTTTTTTTAAGCATATTTATTCAACTAATTTTTAAGTATTAACGGCAGGATTGAACCGTTTTCTTGCCCCGTTTTTGGGGGCGAAACCTGTGTAAGAGATCTGCCATGGCGACTGTAAGAGGCCGGCGCTTTGAACCGTACGCGAAGCCATGCCAGAATGATCTAGCTTTCCAGTGAAACTAAATAAATTATTGATATTTAAGGTTTAGTTTTTAAGTTTGTTTTTTTTGATGGGATCGGCATCTGACTTTTATTATCGGATGGCCCTTGTTCGGGGTGGGCATTTCCTTAGTATGAGTCTCACAAGGACGGAGCTGGTTCGGCAGGATGCAGGGCAGCGCATAAAGATGGAATAGTCCGCAGGATGTGGACCAGGGACACCTCAGGATGAGCTCGATAATCAGGATGATTATCGTCACGGATGAATAAAGGAACACCGCGGGATGCGGCAGGACACTCTCGGGATGGGAGCAGAACGAACGGAACCTCGTTCTTCAGGATGAACAGGACCTCGCCGGATGCGAGAGGAATACTTCAGGATGAAGTGAGATAACCCGGATGGTTATCTGTCAGGAAGACGCAAGGACCCCCACAGGACGTGGTAATGGACACCTCCAGGATGGAGACTGTGAAGCAGTTCAGGATGAATTGCCAGGCCAGGAACGCCGCAGGACACGCCAACGGATTGGAAAGGGGATATTCCAAAGGATTAGGATAACGTCAGGGATTGCAGGGAGCATTGCAGTTCTACGGACAGAACGATACGACTCTAGGGGACGGCTATGCCGTCCCCTTTTCTTTTTTGCCTTTGCAGATCAGGCTCAATGGTCCTGCTGTGCCGCTTCAACGATCGCCTTCAAGCGCTGGCGAATATCCATCATGGCGAATACCCCAAAAATCAGTACCCCGACAAACTCGGCACGAGTGACGGTAAAGTAGCGCTTGCAGGCTGACGCGAGCATACTGGCTTGCAGCCAGTGAAACAGGGCCACGATGACGCCACAAACGGGCAAAAAATCATTGAGTTTGCCCGGCAGGGGGGCAAACAGGCTGAAAATGACGCCAAACCAGAAAAACAGTACTAGTCCCATCGCCAACAGATTAAAGACCCGCTTCATTGTTTACCTCCCGTAAATAGAGTTGGTAGCAGACTTGGCCTGCTTGCTTGTCCTTGAGTAGTTGCCAGCTGGCAGGCAGCGCCAGATCGGCCATCTCTTTTTCCCGCTCCAGATAGATGAGTGCGTCCGCTGCCAGCCAGCCGCGCTGCTCCAGCAGTTCGCAAACTTGCGGCAGCAGCTCACGGCGAAACGGCGGATCGAGGAACACCAGATCAAATGGCGTCGCCGGGCCTTGTAGCCAGCTCAGCGCATCAGACTGGATCACCTGACCCTGACTGCAGCCGAGGGTGGCCAGGTTCTTCTTGATCTGGTCGGCGGCACCTTTGTCCAGTTCGATCAGGGTCACCTGCTCGGCATAACGCGACAGCGCCTCCAGCCCAAGGCCGCCGCTGCCGGCAAACAGGTCCAGGCAGCGGGTGCCGCGAATGTGGGGAGCCAGCCAGTTGAAGATGGTCTCCTTGACGCGATCCGTGGTGGGTCTGAGCCCCTCCACATCCTTGACCGGCAATTTGCGGCCGCGCCACTGGCCGCTGATGATTCTTACAAAGCCCGCTTTCCCTTGCGGGGCGGGACTTTTGCTCGGGTTGCTACGGCTGGATTTCACTCTGGGCATCGCGTTTCATCGTCAGAAAATAAAGTGGTAGTATAAGGCGGTTCATTTTTATGCCGACCCGCCAAGGGACGGCTATCTTAGCAGTCAGCCTTTGATGTGAGTATTTTTAGATGGCAAAAGGTTTGTTTTCCTGGCTGGGTTTCGGCCGCAAGAAAGAAGAGGCTGAGGCTGTCCAACCACAGACACCCCAAGCCATCCCCATCACTGTAGAGCCCGAGGTCACTGCTACCCCCGCTCCTGTTTCCGATACAACAGCTTCCGATAGTACGCCGGCTGTGGCCCCCGAAGTGCCTGCCAGCGCACAGAATCCCGTTTTACAAGATGATTGCTGTCCGCCGACCGAGCTGGACGACCGCGGCCCGCTGGTGGTGGAGGAGTGCGCTTCCGATCTGGAGCCGGTGATTGTCAATGAAGCACTGATCGCCGAAGAGGATCGTGCCGCTGAAGCCGCTCGCATTGCCGCCGACGCCCGCGCTGCAGAAGAGGCCCGTATTGCTGCCGAAGCTCGTGCCGCAGAAGAGGC
>NZ_CDDH01000088.1 GCF_000819725.1 Aeromonas australiensis
AGCGGCCGGGTGGTGGAGTACCAGTCGGTGCGCACCGCCCCCAGCGAGGAGATCAAGCAGCGGGCCGAGAAGGTCTATGCCGACCTGCGTAACAACAAGCTGCCGCTGGTGCTCAAGCTACCCACCTTCTCCCATACCCTGACCATCAACCTCTGCCTGCTACTAAGCCTGCTCGCCATCTTGATGCTGGGCTACAACCTCGGCATAAACTGGCAACTGGCGCTGGCCGCCCTGCCACTGGCGATAGCCGCCATCACCCTGAATGCCCTCTCCCGCCGCCTCGGCAAGCTCAACATGATGGCCCGCAGTCGCTTCGACAACCCGCTGATGCAGCTGCTCTACACCAACAAGGTGGACAACATCGCCGCCATCGAACTGTCGATGGTGATGAATCAGGCCGAATTCAACGCCGTGCTGGCCCGTACCCAGCAGACCTGCGGCCGGATCCTGCAGGCCGCCGGGGACGATCTGCGCAACGCAGTATCCATCACCGACAACCTGCAACAGCAGCAAGCCGAGACCAATCAGGTGGCGACCGCCGTGACCGAGATGTCGGAATCCATTCGCGAGGTGTCGCAAAGCTCCAGCGAATCCTCCAGCCTGCTGGATGAAACGGCCGTGCTGTTCAAGAGCGGCAACAGCAGCGTGGC
>NZ_CDDH01000089.1 GCF_000819725.1 Aeromonas australiensis
GCCTCGGCGTTGAAGTCAATGTCGCCTTGCGGTGTAACCGTCAGGGTCAAGGTTGATGTGACCACGTCCGTGCCATCGGTAACCACGTAACTCACCGTAGGTACGGCACCGGAATAATCAGGAGCTGGGGTGAAGGTAAAAGTTCCATCACTGTTGATGATCAATGTACCAATGCCAGTCAGAGTCGACGATACGCCGGCAGGTACCTCTATGTTGCTCCCCCAGCTGTAACTGATAATTGACGCTGCCTGCGGACCATCCGGGTTGGTACTGTTTGCCAGTAGATCGCCGCTTGCAAAACTATCTTCATCAAGCGAAATGACCTCGCTTTCATCTAGCAGGATATTCTCCAGCGGCTCTGGTTCCAGCGGCTCTAGTTCCAGAAGAGGCTCAGCCGCTTGTTCAGTATTAATAAACGGCTCTGACTGATAAGTTGTATCAAAACCGGCTTCAGCAATGGTCTCATCACCAGTGCGATCTATGGTGACAAAACCACCGTTACCACTGGCGCCAGCCACACCACCAATCCCCCCCCCACCAGCGGCTGGTGCACCACCGGCTGCCGATGCCTCAAAGTTTTGGGTCGGGTCAATGCCCTGCAGGATGGACTCTTGCAAGGCGGCAATATCTGGAGAACTGGCCAGCGCATCACTGGATACTGGCGACTGTCCTGGCATGGGCACATCAGGAGTGCGGCCCTCTGACCCAGCCGTATTGGGGGTTTCGTTATAAGGGCTCAGCGCCAACCTGGCATCATCGGGAATAGAGAGTCTGACGCCTGGCTGCAATACATCGCCCTGCTGCACAGGACGGCTCCCGCCGTCTGCAAGAACAACCTGAACATTACCTTCAACAGATGAGACCACTACCGCCTTGTCAATGATTTGGGTACGCATATCCATTGCTCCAACGTGACAGATCTTGATGCCTACACCTTAGAAGAGCGCAAACTGCATATCCGTTGCAAAAATGTGCAATATTCCAGACAAACAAAGGAGTTTACATGCAAAAAATCGAAACGTTTTTTTATGCTTATTAATCAAAGCATTGAGGTGGCACCAAAAGGGTCTATATTCTTTTTTGCCACAAAAAGTCAACAATTAATTTCAAATTGACATAAAAAAAGCCCCTTTTGGGGCTTTCATGAAGCATGAGAAATCTCATGACAAGGAGAAGGCTGGGTGAACAAAACCCTGATAACCATCAATGTGCAACTTCGAAAGCAGATCAACCTGATGCTGATCTTCGACACGAGTTGCAATGGTGATCACACCTGCATTGTGTGCCGCTCGGCACACTGCAGCAAGGAAGGAGGTGTCCGCTCCTGGTTCCATTACTTGACTGGTGTAGCCATGATCCACCTTGACGTAAGCAGGAGCCAGCTCTTCCAAGTAACCCAGCGACTGGAAGTGGCGGCCATAATGATCAACCCCCCACTGGAAGCCATGAGCTTGCAAAGTACCCACCAGCGCAGCCACGTTGTCTTTATGCTTCATGATGGCCGCTTCAGGTATTTCGAATAGCAGCCGATCTTTCAGCTCGGCATGCTCGGCCAAATAGCGTCTCAACCAGGTTAAAAATTCATCTGAGCAGAGCGAGCCAGCAGTAATGTTGATCGCAAGCACCAGATCAGAGTGTTGTTGCAATAAAGGAACGCAAGCATCAAGCACCGCCTGATCAAACTCACCACCCAGCTTGAACTGTTCAATTGCAGGCAGGAACTGACCGGCAAAATAATCGGTGCCATCGCGGGAGATAGATGCAAACAGCTCGGCATGTAATCTGGCGCCATTATCAAAACGGCAAGCAGGTTGGGCTTTGAAACGCCAAAGCTGTCTTGAGATGGCATCGTGCACCAGGTCACGCCAAGCCAACCGCCCCATCAGCCCCTGGTCGGTTCCCCCTTCCATGACCACAGAACCACGTCGTTCATTACGTGCCTTGCCCAAGGCGTTATCAGCCTTGGTCAACAAGGCGGATAGATCATCATTACCATCACGGCCAGCAATACCAATGACGGAGAGGGCACTCCCCTCATCCATAGGATTGACCACCAGATCGGCAATACGGGCATTGATACCTTCTGCCAACTCTTTGAGCTGGGTCAGATCATCCGTCGGACACAACAAGGCATATTCAGTGGCTGAAATCCGTGCAAGAGCAGAACCATCCCAACCTTTCAGCATCTCTTTGAGAGTCTGAGCAATCGACTTGACCATGTTGTCACGTGCGGCGAAACCCTCTTCACGATAGAGATCCTCCAGCATGTCCACCGCTACCAACATCACGCCACCTTGTCCTGCCTCAGCCAGCCATGCATTGACTTGACCGACAAAATAGGCGCGGTTGCCCAGTCCTGATACCGCATCGACATATACCCGTTCACGCAATTTCTCAGCTTCATCAGCCTGCTCTTTGAATTGCAATGCCAGCTTGTTTGACAAGGTATTGATTGCCTGTACAACCTGCTTAAGCTCATGGGTTCTTGGCTCTGGTATGGCGTGACCGAAATGATGCAGTTCAATCTCGACAGCTTGTTCGCATATTTGTTTGAGTGGCTTGAGGAGATAATTCAAAGCCCTCATCAAGAGAATAACGGTGATCAGGAAACCAACCAGAAACCAGCTAGCGAGCTCACTCATACCTCGCCACAGCTCAAAATAAGCTTGGCCAGAATGACCTACCACTTTCAATTTGCCCAGCTGCAGCCAGCCGGATGTCAAGATTGACTCATTGGAGACCTCAGGGAACAAGCCAAGATTGATGAACCATTGGGGCACTCCCTGGATGCGGTTGGTATTCTCCTGCTCGATGGCATCTTTGGATGCCAGCAAATCCAGCCGGACCAATCTGTAGTACCCGCCATCAAAGACCGCCTGAATGACAGATTCCGCCCCCACCTTGTCGCCATTCTCCAGATATGGCGTGAGTGCCAACCCCAGCGACGTCGCTGTGTTGATCACTGTGGTCTCCTGTTGTTGGGCCAGGTAGCTACGGGTCGAATTGAACTGTACCCAATAAGTGGCCGCAAACAACAAGCCGAACAGAAGCAACATGGTAGCTAATAACTGTCTGTAGAGCGTCATAGGTTAATCATCCAAATTCACCGCAGGCCGAGCCAATCGCCCTGACGTCATGCGATTGCGTAAATCAGTCCATAATCCCAAGCGGGATGATTGCCCGGCCAGTTCCCCTTGACCACGAGCCTTCATCAACCACAGGTGACTACCGTTAAAGCTATAAATCGGCACCAGATCGCGGCGCTGGGTCGCAGGTCGGATGGAGCCAATCAGGTTGTCTAAGATAACGGGGACCGAAGAGGGGGTTTCATAATAAGCAACAACCATATGAAACTGGTTGTAATCCAATGCCTTGACATAGACCATCCGCATTTTTTCATCCGGAATGCCAAGCTCGAGCAGAGTAAAATATTTAGCGATACTAAAATCTTCACAATCTCCCCCAGCGGCGCCGAGGAATTCCAGCGGAGTTGCCCAATAATCTTTCTTGCGCCACAGTTTGATGTCATCAATAAAACGCATCTGATTAAAAAAGTGATTCACCCGTTCGAGTTTTTTAGTCTCGCTCAGTGGCCGCCCCTTCGTCTCCATAACCATCATACGCCAACTGGTTACACGCTTGCCGGCTCTGGCACCATAAGTCTCCTGGGCGCGTTGTACCAATTTGAGGTCCTCGGAGGTCAGAGGTTGGCTGGCGGAGATCAACAGCGGCAGCGATACCAGCACAGCCCAAAATAGCCAGCGCAAGCGCCGCCAGAGGAATACTCCGAAGGTTACCTCGTCATGACTACGCGCTTGGCACCACTTCGTCATATCCACTCTGTTGATACCCAATGACTATCATTGCTCATACCGAGATATGGCAGACAAACAAGGGATGGCAGCAACCAGCTGGCCCCCATCCCTTTCCATCGCATCAAACCTGATGCGAAGAGCGTTAGCGCTTGGCTTGCCACTCGACGGGTTGCTGCACGTTGAACGCGTTGAGCAAACTACCGGTGGCATTGAGGATGCGATAGTCCGCCAGCAGCGCATCGTACTCGGCCGTGATGTAGCTTCGGCGAGCTTCAAACAGTTCGTTCTCGGTGTTCAATACGTCCAGCAATGTCCGTTGACCCAAACCAAACTGCTTCTTGTATGCCTGTACGGTGTCGTAGCTCGCATCAACGTGCTCTTTCAGGAAGGTCTTCTGCTTGGCCAGCGACTCTTTCGCGTTCCAGGCCAGACGAGTACCTTCCTCCACTTGGCGGAACGCATTCAGATGAATATCTTTGGCCTGTGAGTAAAGGGCAGAGGTTGCCTTGCTATTCGCCAGATCCGAGCCACCGCGGAACAGGTTATAACGCATCCGCACCATCGCGGTCAGGTCATCATTTCGTCCACGTTGGCCATCAATATCCTCATTCCAGTTTTGATCAACTTCAAAGGCTACGTTGGGGTAGAAGCCAGATTTGGACCCTTCATGCTGATACTTGGCCGCTTCAATATCTTGCAGAGAAGAGAGCAGTGTCGGATGCGCTTCGGTCGCCGTTTTCAGGGCACTATCGAGACTTACCGGGATCAGTTCCACATTGGGCACAGGTTGCACCAAATCTTTTGGCATCTCGTTCACGACACGAATAAACGCACTCTCTGCATCGCGGTAGTTGTTCTCCGCAGCAGCCTGATTCGAGTAAGCCCTGGCAACACGACCATCTATCTGGGTCTGATCAGCTGTCGACCCCAAACCCGAGTCGGTCCGTTTACGAATATCGCTGCGGATCTGCTCATGAGTTTCCAGATTCTGTTTGGATAACTCCAGAATCTCCTGTTGACGCAGCATGTTGAGGTAGACCTCAGCCACACGCAGCGCGGTGTTCTCTGCTTCGGAGATCATCGCCAGACGCTGAGCGTTAGCTTCAGCTTCGGTTCTGGAGACGTTGTTGCTGACATCAAAGCCATCAAACAACATTTGCCGCAGACTGAGACCAGCCTCTTTACGCGTCAGAGAATCGTCAATATCGAGCCCTCCCCGACGAGTCGAAGGGCTGTCCGTTTTTTCATAGCCTACGCCGCCACGCAGATCGATCGTAGGATAATAGCCACCCTTGGCTCCATCATGTTGATGAAGTCGTGCCTGATAAAGATCAAACGCTTCCTTGATCTTGGGATGCGTTGCGAGTGTCTGTGCCACCGACTCTTCCAGAGTCTGGGCCTGCCCCAAGCTCGGGAACAGGGCTATGCCACTGACCAGCATGGCAACAATCGTCTTTTTCATGTTATCTCCCGTCATGTTTTATTTGAGATTGTTGGCTTATCGTTCTCTCAGTGCCGACTGCTTTGCCCGTAAAATTGGCTTAAGCAAATAGTCTAGGACACTTTTTTTACCAGTAATAATATCTGCACTGGCTAACATACCGGGGATGATGGGAAGTGCGTTAAGCTCATCGCCCAAGTAACTCTTATCAGTCCGAACCCGAACCAGGTAAAAGGAGTTTCCCTCCTCATCCTGGATCGAGTCAGCACTTATCTGTTCAACCTTGCCATGTAATCCTCCATAAATGGTAAAGTCATAGGCGCTAATCTTGACGATGGCATCAAGCCCGGGGCGCAGGAAGGCGATATCTTTCGGTGACACCTTGGCTTCAACCAACAAGGTATCCTCCAACGGTACAATTTCCATCAAATCCATACCGGGCTGCACCACACCGCCCAAGGTGTTGATTTTAAGCTTCTTGATGGTGCCCTTGAGCGGTGCAATCACGCTGGTGCGGTCAACCCTGTCTCGCAAACCAACCTGCCCTTCTGACAACTGGCCAAGGCGCCCCTGCTTCTCATTCAGCTCAGTCTGAGAATCGGCGCGGAATTTCAACGCAATATCGTTACGCTTGAAGATGGTCTCACGCAGCACCGAATTTAGTTTGGGAATGAGCAGGCGATTGCTCTCCAGCTCCCCCTGCATCTCGTTGACCTGCCGCTCCAGTTTGATTAGCTCAACATGAGGCACGATCCCTTCTTTGGCCAGCGGGCGAGTGATATTCAGCTCTTGTTTAGCCAGCTCCACACTGCGGTTCACGGTGCGAATTTTGGCATTCAATTCGATCAGCTCCTGCTCTTTCTGTTCGATCTGCTGACCAAGAATATAGAGCTGGTTCTTCAGATTATTCAGACGATCCCGCAGCACCGAGCGTTCACGGTTGGCATATTCGGCAAAGACGGTTTCATAGCCATCGGGAAACTGGATGGGGGCCTCTTCTACCATCACCTGTTCACGCCACCCCAACGCAGGGTCGTTTTTAACCTTGACACTGGCCATCTCGGCCTTTAACCGAACGCTGACCCCTTTCAAAGTAACGAGCTCCTGCTCTCGCTCACGAAAATCGGAGCGAAATCGGGTGTCATCGATACGCAGCAACGGCTGCCCTTTTTCAACGATGTCACCCTCTTTGACGAAAATCTCTCTGATGATCCCCCCTTCGAGGTTCTGGATCACCTGCAACTGGCGGGACGGAATAACCTTACCCTGCCCCACGGTGACTTCATCGAGCTCAGCCCAGGCAGCCCATACAATGGCACTCATAAAAAAGAGGAAGCAGCACCATAGCAGAATGCGGGCGCTGGTCGGTGTGGTCAGCAACACGGCAGCTGCACCATCATCGACAAACTCCAGGTGCTCAGGTGCTGGCAATACATCGTCAGCGGATCTCTTGCCGAAACGGCCAAGCAATCCTTTAGCCATGGGAGACCTCCTGCACGCGCACCTTACCCTCTTTTAGTTGCTGCAATACCTGTTCTTTCGGCCCATCCGCCACTATCTGCCCCTGCTCGATAACGATCACTCGCGATGCCACATCCAGCATCGAGGTTTTGTGGGTGATGAGGATCAAGGTGGTTTCAGGGCCAAGGCGAGCCAGCTCCTGCTTGACCTGCATCTCGGACTGGTTGTCCATGTTGGAGGTGGGTTCATCCATCACCAGAATAGGGGGATCATTGAGCAAGGCGCGTGCTAACAAGATCGCCTGACGCTGGCCACCAGAGAGCTGACGGCCCCCCTCCCCGATCTGCCGATCGAGGCCATTGGGGTCTCTGTTGGTAAAGTGGGTGACACCGGCTCGCTTGGCGGCACGCAATACTCTCACATCATCCACCAGCGGATTGCCCAGCATGATGTTGTCCCGTACCGAGCCAAAAAAGAGAATGACATCTTGCGGGACACAGCCGATATTGCGGCGGATCACCGCAGGTGGCAGTTGATCGAGTTCAAAACCGTCAATACGTACCGAACCATCGGTCGGGCGGTATAGCCCCATCAACAGCTTCTCAAGGGTCGTTTTGCCCGCCCCAATCCGGCCAATAATCGCCACTTTCTCGCCCGGCTGGATCCGTAAATTAATGTGGTGCAGGGTACTGGTTTCCATACCCGGATATTTGAACGAGACATTCTCGAACTCGATACGCCCGGAGATCACCGGATGGTGGATGTACTGCTTACCCTCCTCTTGCTCTCCGGGGGTCTGCATGATCTTGTCGAGGATCTCCAGTGCCGACTTGGCCTGGTTGTAACGGGTTGACAGCACAGAGAGTTGCACCATGGGCGCAATGGCCCGGCTCGACAACATCACTGCGGCAATCATGCCACCCATAGTGACCAACCCTTCTGATATCTGATAGACACCGACGATCACCAGCCCCACGGTCACCATCTGCTGGATGTAACTGGCCAGCGATGACATGGAGTTGGTAATACGGCGGGTCTGCACGCCCCAGGTAGAGATATGGGAGACGGCCTGTTCCCAGCGATGCTGGAACAAGCTCTCTGCACCGAAGATCTTGACGGTTTCCAGACCGGAAATGCTTTCTATCAGATTGGCATTTTTCTGGGATGCCAGGCGAGAGCCCTCTTCAATCGACTTCTTGAGCGGCTCCTGAATATAGAAGCTATAGACGATGAGGATCAGCATGGCCACGATAGGCACCACCACCATCACGCCAGCAAACATCCAGATAATAAACAGAAAGAAGATGGCAAAAGGCAGGTCGATCAAGGTCGAGACAGTCGCGGAAGTGAAAAACTCCCGCACCGATTCAAATTCCTGCAGATGTTTGGCGAAAGCGCCGGTTGAGGCAGGGCGAGATTCCATTCGCATCCCCATCACCTTGGCAAAAATCTTGGCCGAGAGCAGGACATCGGACTTTTTACCGGCGATGTCGATAAAGTAACTGCGCAACTGCCGCATCACAAAATCGAAGGTAAAGACCACCATGGCGCCAACTGCCAGTACCCAGAGCGAGTCAAAGGCTAGATTGGGCACAATCTTGTCATAGACGTTCATGGTGAAGAGGGGGCTGGCGACGGCAAACAGGTTGATCAGAATGGAGGCAATCAACACATCGCGATAGATGCCGCGCGACTCAAGCAGTGTACTCCAGAACCAGTGACCATCACGGGTCTCCAGCACCTTGGGAGAGCGCTCATCAAATTTGAACTGCTTCTTCACGTAGAAGAGGCGCCCCAGATACTCATCCCCCAACTGGGCAACCGTTAGCCATTGGGCGGCATCACCGGCCTGAGGGAAGATAACTTTCCCTTGGCTGCGCTCTTCATTCCACTCCAGCAAGATGCAGGCACCACCATTGCGCATTTGCAGAACACAAGGCAGCAGCAGAGAAGAAACGTGTTCCAAAGGTTGGATCACTTCACGGGCAGATAACCCGCCCCGCTCGGCAGCGCGGCAAAACAGGGCTGTCGTCAGACGCCCGGAGACCAGTGGCAACCCGGTCGTCAGGGCATCCTGACTGTTGGGCACACCATAGAAGCGAGTCAGGAATACCAGACACTCCAATAACTCATCAATACGACTTGTTTCTGCTTGCATAGCATCCTGTCACTGCATAAATGAGGTAGACACAAGCGTTCATCGCTTATACTTTCCTGCTATCGCCACGCTAAAAGCGAGTGGCTTCCCCGCTGATGAGCCTGCTCAAGAGATAAACCTGTCCAGATAGATCGCGACACTCATCCCCAATTTCCCGGCACAGCAGCAATGGCGGCATGATTCGTTATTGGTAAAATAATCGGCTCATCAACACCATGCTAACACTGCAATCAGGGGGAATATCAGCGTTAATTGATAATGACATTTATTATTGCGCACCACTATATCAATCGGCACGTAGCAAAACTATAGTGCAGGGTATGAAGTTTTTATATAACCCTATGTTTTACGTAACAATAGTAATCATAAACTCAATGATAGGTCAGGAAGTATAAAGGGTCTTCCCAAGGCATGACCTTGCGGGCCTTTCAATGAAAGTGCTTTGGCAATATCCGCCATCGCTGTCCAGCGATTTTCACACCAGGCTGGCGCCAACAGAGTTGGACGGCGCGCCGATGCCGAAATCCGGTGATACACCACCTCGGGGGGCGTGTGCTGGATCATGGCAACGGCCGCTTCCACATACTGCTCCAGCGTCAATACCTCCAGCCGCCCCGCCTGCCACGCCTTGCCGAGGGTGCTGCCCTCTACCACATGAAGCGGATGCAGCTTGATCCCCTCCACCCCGGTCTCAACGATACGATGCAGGGTATCGAGGCTATCCATCGGCACCTCGCCCGGCAGACCCACAATCAAATGGGCACACACCTTGATGCCGCGCTGATGGGCACGTCTTACCGCATCCTCATAAGCGGCATAGCCGTGGCCACGATTGATCCGTTGCAGGGTCTTGTCATTGGCACTTTGCAGCCCGAGCTCCAGCCATACCTCGTAACCCCGGGCCTGATAGCCTGCCAGCAGATCCAGCACCGCATCCGGCACGCAATCGGGACGAGTGCCGACACAGAGTCCCACCATATCGCTCACCGACAGCGCCTCTTCATACATCCGCTGCAAATACTCAACCTCGGCATAGGTGCTGGTGTAAGCCTGAAAATAAGCGAGATAACGCTTGGCGCGGGTCACTTCATCCCGCCTGGCCAGCAGTTGTTGCACCACGGAGAGTTGCTGGGCCGACTCGTCAGCAAAGGAGGAGACATTGCAGAAGGTACAGCCACCGCGGCCCAGGGTGCCGTCCCGGTTTGGACAGGTGAAGGCACCGTGGATGGATAGTTTGTGGATCTTCTGACCATGACGCTGCTTGAGATCCTGACCGAATGTATTGACGAGTTCGTGTAACTGCATGGCACCTCCGCTAAAGGAGCGCCATTGTACGAGCTTGCGCAAAATAGGGGCTGAGCTGGATCAAGCTAGCGGAGGGGATAAACATATAAATATCCGGCCAGTTTTGAATAAATATAGAGAAAAGGCGCAAAAAACAGATTTTCGCATCTATTTGACAATTCCAATAGTAAACGTCCACATGAAAATGAGACCTGATAACTTACTGTTGAGAAATGAAAAATTCAAAGAGACCCGACAGTACACAATTGCAAGTCTGCGATATTGAAAATGTGATCGCTTCCGCTGTCGGCAAGATCGGGTTGGTAAAATTACTACATTCCTCCCCGATCGCCAGGCTCACCATTGAAGCTCACAATATCAATACATTTAACCATCAAGAGTGATTTTTTCGAAATAATCACACAGCAAAAACCAATCAAACCCTGCGATTCGACATTTTGTTATGCGAATGTAACCACGCAGGCGAACCAGGCCTGCGATTGACCTTGTTAAAAAATCCCTTTAGTTTGGAGATTCGCCACCTCAGGCGGACGGAACCACAAGAGCCAATCGCATTTTATGCAGTCAGGAGATGACTGTGCGATACAAGGCCGAGCAAGGGAGAAATGCAATGTCACTTTATGATCCAAAGCTGGAGAGGGATAACTGTGGCTTCGGCCTGTTGGCCCACATGGAAGGGGAAGCCAGCCACAAGCTTGTTCGTCTCGCGATGTCAGCATTGGCTCGCATGCAGCACCGCGGCGGGATCTCTGCCGATGGCAAGACCGGCGACGGCTGCGGTCTGTTGCTGCAAAAACCGGACAGCTTTTTCAGAGCCGTCGCAGAAGAGAAGGGGTGGCATCTTGGCCGTAATTACGCGGTTGGCATGCTGTTTCTCAACCCTGACCCCGTATTGGCCCAGCAGACTCGTGACATCATCGACGAGGAGCTGGAAAAAGAGACCCTGAGCCTGGTCGGCTGGCGCAAGGTGCCGGTCGATACCAACGTGCTCGGCTCCATTGCCAAAGCCTCCCTGCCCAGCATTGAACAGGTCTTTGTCAACGCCCCGCCCGGCTGGGTTGACAAGGATCTCGAGCGCCGCCTCTATATCGTGCGTCGCCGCATCGAAAAGCGCGTCAACGACGACTACTTCTATGTGGTCAGCCTCTCCAACCTGGTCACCGTCTATAAAGGGCTGTGCATGCCGGTGGACTTGCCGCGCTTCTATCTGGATCTCGCCGACATCCGTATGCAGGCGGCCATCTGCGTCTTCCACCAGCGCTTCTCCACCAACACCAGCCCGCGCTGGCCGCTGGCCCAGCCGTTCCGCTATCTGGCCCACAACGGCGAGATCAACACCATCGCCGGCAACCGCCAGTGGGCCAAGGCGCGCAGCTACAAGTTTGCGACGCCGCTGATCCCCGATTTGCAGGAAGCAGCCCCCTTCGTCAATACCACAGGGTCGGACTCTTCCAGCCTCGACAACATGCTGGATCTCTTCCTCGCCGGTGGCATGGATCTGTTCCGCGCCATGCGTCTGCTGATCCCGCCTGCATGGCAAAAACACCCGAACATGGATGACGATCTGCGCGCCTTCTACGACTTCAACTCCATGCACATGGAGCCGTGGGATGGCCCCGCCGGTATCGTCATGACCGATGGCCGCTACGCCACCTGCGCACTAGATCGCAACGGCCTGCGTCCGGCCCGCTACGTCATCACCAAGGACAAGTTCATCACCCTCGCCTCCGAAGTGGGTACCTGGGACTACACCCCGGACGAAGTGCTGGAGAAGGGCCGGGTTGGCCCGGGCGAGCTGTTCGTGGTGGATACCAGTAACGGCAAGGTGTGGACCAGCTTCGAGATCGATGACGATCTCAAGAACCGCCACACCTACAAGCAGTGGATGGACAAGCACTGCACCCGACTGGTCCCCTTCGAGCAGATGGACGACAGCCAGACCGGTAGCCGCGAATTTGCCGACGACCAGCTGAAAACCTATCAGAAGCTGTTTGGCTACTCCTTCGAGGAGCTGGATCAGATCATCCGGGTTCTCGGTGAAAATGGTCAGGAAGCGGTGGGCTCCATGGGGGATGACACCCCGATGGCAGTGCTCTCCTGTGGCCCGCGCACCCTCTATGACTACTTCCGCCAGATGTTTGCCCAGGTGACCAACCCGCCCATCGACCCATTGCGGGAAAACCACGTGATGTCGCTGGCCACCTGTATCGGCCGCGAGCAGAACGTCTTCAACGAGACCTTCGGCCACGCCCACCGGGTGCTGTTCCAGTCGCCGATCCTGCTCTACTCCGACTTCCACCAGCTGCTGGCACTGGAAGGGGAGTACTACCGTCATCAGGTGATCAGCCTCAACTTCAAACCCGAAGAGGGGCTGGAAGCGGCCATCCTGCGCATCTGTGAAGAGGCAAAAACAGCCGCCCAAGGCGGTACAGTGCTGCTGGTGCTGTCGGATCGCGATATCAGCGCAGACACCCTGCCGATCCCGGCCGCCATGGCTGTGGGTGCAGTGCAACGCACCCTGGTGGACAACAACCTGCGCTGCGACGCCAACATTCTGGTAGAGACCGCAAGCTGCCGCGACCCCCATCACTTCGCCGTGCTGCTCGGCTTTGGCGCGACCGCCATCTACCCCTATCTCGCCTACGAAACCCTGGCCAAACAGGTTGAAGAGGGGGTCTTGGTCATGTCTCTGCGTCAGGCCATGATCAACTACCGCAACGGCATCAACAAGGGGCTCTACAAGGTGATGTCCAAGATGGGCATCAGCACGGTCGCCAGCTATCGCTGCTCCCAGCTGTTTGAAGCGGTCGGTCTGGCCAAAGCTGTGGTCGAGACCTGTTTCCGTGGCGTCTCCAGCCGTATTGAAGGGGCGGATTTTAGCGATATCCAGCAGGATCAGTACAATCTGGCCCGTCAGGCCTGGCTGGCGCGCAAGCCCCTCCCCCACGGCGGCCTGCTCAAGTTCGTCCACGGCGGCGAGTACCACACCTACAACCCGGACGTGGTGCAGACCCTGCAAACCGCGGTGCGCTCCGGCAGCTATGCCGATTACAAGGAGTACGCCCGTCTGGTGAACGAGCGCCCGGTGGCCACTCTGCGCGATCTGCTGGCGCTGAAGAAGGTCGACAATCCGGTCGCGCTGGATCAGGTTGAGCCGGCCGACAAGCTGTTCCCCCGCTTCGACTCCGCCGCCATGTCCATCGGCGCCCTCGGCCCCGAGGCCCACGAGGCACTGGCTGTCGCCATGAACCGCCTCGGCGGTCAGAGTAACTCCGGCGAAGGGGGCGAAGATCCCAAGCGTTTCGGAACCGAGAAGAACTCCCGCATCAAGCAGGTGGCTTCCGGTCGCTTTGGCGTCACCCCCCACTACCTGATGAACGCCGATGTAGTGCAGATCAAGGTGGCTCAAGGCGCCAAGCCCGGCGAGGGTGGCCAACTGCCCGGTGACAAGGTCACCGCCCAGATCGCCAAGCTGCGCTACTCCGTGCCCGGCGTGACCCTGATCTCGCCGCCGCCGCACCACGACATCTACTCCATCGAGGATCTGGCCCAGCTCATCTTCGACATCAAGCAGATCAACCCGAGCTGTCTGGTGTCGGTGAAACTGGTCTCCGAGCCTGGCGTCGGCACCATCGCCTGCGGTGTGGCCAAGGCCTATGCCGACTTCATCACCATCTCCGGCTATGACGGAGGTACCGGCGCAAGCCCCCTCACCTCGGTCAAATATGCCGGCTCCCCGTGGGAGCTGGGTCTGGCCGAGACCCAACAGGCGCTGGTCGCCAACGGCCTGCGCCACAAGGTGCGGCTGCAGGTGGATGGCGGCCTCAAGACCGGGCTCGATATCATCAAGGCGGCCATCCTCGGCGCCGAGAGCTTCGGCTTTGGCACCGGCCCCATGGTGGCGCTCGGTTGCAAATACCTGCGGATCTGCCACCTGAACAACTGCGCCACCGGCGTTGCCACTCAGGATGAGAAGCTGCGTCGCGAGCACTTCACCGGCCTGCCGGAGATGGTGATGAACTACTTCAAGTTCATCGCCGAAGAGACCCGCGAGCTGATGGCCGAGCTTGGCGTCACCCAGCTGACCGACCTGATTGGCCGTACCGATCTGCTGGAAGCCCTGCCCGGCCTCACCGCCCGTCAGGCCAAGCTGGATCTCTGTGGCATTCTGGCCCGTCCGGTGGCGCCGGCAGGCTCCAGCCTGTTTAGTCAGCAGCACAACCCCACCTTCGACAAGGGGCCGCTCAACCTGAAAATGGTGGAGGATCTGCTGGAGGCGGTGGAAACCTCAAGCGGCGGCGAGTTCCGCTACGACATTCGCAACACCGACCGCTCGGTGGGGGCGCGCCTCTCGGGCGAAATCGTCAAACGTCACGGCAATCAGGGGATGGCAGCAGATCCGGTCAAGGTGCACTTCAACGGCACCGCAGGCCAGAGCTTCGGCGTCTGGAACGCAGGTGGCCTCGAGATGATCCTCACTGGTGACGCCAACGACTATGTGGGCAAGGGGATGACTGGCGGCAAGCTGGTGATCAAGCCCCATGTCGGCGTGGCGTTCAAATCCCATGAAGCGGCCATCATCGGCAACACCTGCCTCTACGGCGCCACCGGCGGCAAACTCTACGCCGCGGGCACTGCCGGCGAGCGTTTCGCGGTGCGCAACTCCGGCGCCCTGGCGGTAGTCGAGGGGATTGGCGACAACGGCTGTGAATACATGACCGGTGGCATCGTCACCGTACTGGGTCAGACCGGTGTCAACTTCGCGGCGGGTATGACCGGCGGCTTTGCCTACGTGCTGGACGAGTGCGGCAACTTTGCCAAGCGCACTAACCCCGAGCTGGTGGAACTGCTGGAGGTGGCGACACTCGCCATCCATCAGGAGCACCTGCGCGGCATCATCACGGCGCACCTCAATGAGACAGGTAGCTCCCGCGCCGAGGAGATCCTGGCCAACTTCGACGCCTATGTGCCCAAGTTCAGGCTGATCAAACCCAAGTCCAGCGATGTGAAATCGCTGTTGGGTCACACCAGCCGTTCCAGTGCAGAACTCAGAATCCAGGCGCAATAAGGAAGGAACCCTATGAGCCAGAACGTATTTCAGTTTATCGATGTTCAGCGGGTCGACCCGCCCAAGAAGCCGCTCAAGATCCGCAAAATCCAGTTTGTTGAGATCTACGAGTCCTTCAATAAACCGCAGGTAGAGATGCAGTCGGATCGCTGCCTCGAGTGCGGCAACCCCTACTGCGAGTGGAAGTGTCCGGTTCACAACTACATCCCCAACTGGCTGAAACTGGCCAAAGAGGGGCGCATTCTGGAGGCGGTGGAGCTCTCCCACCAGACCAACAGCCTGCCAGAGGTGTGCGGTCGGGTCTGCCCGCAGGATCGCCTGTGCGAGGGAGCCTGCACCCTCAACGACAGATTCGGCGCGGTGACCATCGGCAACATCGAAAAATACATCACCGACAAGGCGTTTGAGATGGGCTGGAAGCCCGATCTCTCGAACGTGGTCAAGACCGGCAAACGGGTCGCCGTCATCGGCGCCGGCCCCGCGGGTCTCGCCTGTGCCGACGTGCTGGCACGCAATGGCGTGACCCCAGTGGTGTTTGACAAGTATCCGGAGATCGGTGGCCTGCTCACTTTCGGCATCCCCTCCTTCAAGCTGGAAAAAGAGGTGATGCAGCGTCGCCGCGAGATCTTCCAGGGGATGGGGGTGGAGTTTCGTCTCGAAACCGAGGTGGGCAAGGACATCACCTTCGCCGATCTGCTCGGCGAGTTCGATGCGATCTTCCTTGGGGTCGGCACCTACAAGTACATGAAGGGCGGCTTTGCCAACGAAGAGGCGCCAGGGGTCTATGATGCCCTGCCCTATCTCATCGCCAACGCCAACCGCTTGCTGGGCTTTGAGAAGGCGCAAGCCGACTATATCGACTTCGCCGGCAAGCAGGTGGTGGTGCTGGGCGGTGGCGATACCGCCATGGACTGCGTGCGTACCGCTATCCGTCAGGGGGCCGCCAAGGTGATCTGCGCCTATCGCCGCGACGAGGAGAACATGCCAGGCTCCAAGCGGGAGGTGAAAAACGCCCGCGAGGAGGGGGTTGAGTTCATGTTCAACCTGCAACCGGTAGCGGTCGAGCTGGATACCAGCGGTCGCACCGTCGGCATCAAGGTGGTGAGCACCAAGCTGGGTGAACCCGATGCCAATGGCCGCCGCAATCCGGTGGTTATCGAGGGCTCCGAGCAGGTGCTGGCCGCCGATGCGGTGGTGATGGCGTTTGGCTTCCAGCCCAACCCCCAGCCCTGGATGGCGGAGTTCGGCATCGAGCTCGACAACCGGGATCGCATCAAGGCCCGCGAACAGGCGGAATATGCCTTCCAGACCAGCAACCCCAAGGTGTTTGCCGGTGGCGATGCGGTACGTGGCTCCGATCTGGTGGTGACCGCCATCTACGAAGGGCGCAAAGCGGCCGAAGGGATCATGGACTATCTGGCGGTCTGATCTGACCGGCCACAGCCGTGATGTTCCCTAACAATCAGCCCCGCCAATGCGGGGCTGATTTTTTGCAGCTACCCACGCCCTACAAACGCACCACCAGCCACTCCCCCTTGCCGACCGGCACCAGCGAGGTGGCAAAGGCCGGATCCTGCCCGACCTCGTTCATCCACTCCACCATCTCGCTGCGATGGGAGATGGCGTTATCAACCACCAGCAAGCCGCGAGGCGCCAGCAGACGGCGGATCTGCGGCCACCATGCCCGGTAGTGCTGGCGATCCGAATCGAGGAAGATGAGTTGATAGCCGGCGTGCGGCAAGGTCGGTAACAGCTCGCCCGCATCCCCTGCCAGCAAGGTTACCCAGGGGGCCAGCCCTGCCCGCTGAAAGTTGTCATGGGCCAGCACGCGCTTATCCTCATCCAGCTCAATGGTGGTGACATGCCCCTCCAGCCGACGCACCGCCTCTGCCAGCCAGAGTGTGGAGTAACCATTGGAGGTCCCGATCTCCAGCACCGCCTGCGCCCCACGGGTCTGCACCAGTACTGACAGCAACTCCCCCGTGTCGCGGGTGATATTGAGCAGCTTGCGCTGGCGTGTCTGCTGCATGCTGTCATTGCGCTCGCCCAGCTGCTCCAGCTGGCGTTTTAACTGTTCCAGTTCCATCGATATCCCTTTCGTCCTTGCCCAAAACCGTTAGCCCACACCTTTGGCTTGGTCTTTGGGAGTCAAATGATTGCTTTCAACCGCCATTCACACCACAAAGGATGAGAAAAGGACAACCATTTGAGGCAGAATTTGTGACGTCTATCTGTTACACTTCGCGCCCGCCATTTTCCGGCTCACTCTCTGACTTGATGTCAGGCGCAGCCGTCGGTGGTTACAACCTCCGTCTCGCTCATGCCGAGCTAACCAAGCCAAACACAGCCCAGCTGGAACACAGGAACCCATTATGAGATTTGAATCGTTCGATTTTGCCCCCGAGATTTTGCGTGCTGTCTCAGATTGCGGTTATCAGGAGATGACCCCTGTGCAGCAACAGGCGATCCCGGCCATTCGCCGTGGCCGCGATGTGCTGGCCAGCGCCCAGACCGGTACCGGCAAGACCGCCGCCTTCGCCCTGCCCATTTTGCAGCGTCTGGTAGACAATCCGGCGCCGGTCCAGCCTTCCAACGCCCGGGTAGTGATCCTCACCCCGACCCGCGAGCTGGCGGCTCAGGTGGCGAGCAACATCAATGACTTCGCCAAGTATCTCGATATCACCACCCTCACCATCGTCGGCGGTGGCAAGCAGGACGTGCAGGCCAAGAAGCTCAAAGCGGGCGCTCACATCATTGTGGCCACCCCGGGCCGGCTGCTGGAGCACCTCACCGCCTGCAACCTCAGCCTCTCCGGCGTCGAGTGTCTGGTGCTGGATGAAGCTGATCGCATTCTCGACATGGGCTTTAGCGCCGATGTGCAGAAGATCCTGCAAGCGGTCAACAAGACCCGTCAAAACCTGCTCTTCTCCGCCACCTTCTCCGAGGCGGTGAAGAAACTGGCCAACCTGATGCTGGACAGACCGCAGATCGTCAGCGTCAACAAACAGAACTCCACCGCCGATACCGTCAGCCACACCGTCTATCCGGTCGAGCAGAAGCGCAAGCGCGAGCTGCTCTCCGAGCTGATTGGCAAGCAGAACTGGCAGCAGGTGCTGGTGTTCGCCAGTACCCGCGAGAGCTGTGATCTGCTGGTCGAGGAGCTGAACCTCGACGGCATCAAGTCCGCCGTGGTCCATGGCGAGAAGGCCCAGGGCAACCGTCGCCGCGCCCTGCGCGAATTCATGGAAGGCAAGGTACGGGTACTGGTGGCCACCGAAGTGGCCGCCCGTGGTCTGGACATTCCGGACCTGGAATACGTGGTCAACTATGATCTGCCGTTCCTGGCGGAAGATTACGTGCACCGCATCGGTCGTACCGGTCGTGCCGGCAAGCGCGGCATGGCCATCTCCTTCGTCAGCCGTGAAGAGGAGCGAACCCTGCTGGAGATCGAGGCCCTGATCGGCCAGAAGATCCGCCGCATCATGGTTCCGGGCTATGAGGTGAGCAGCCGTGACGAGCTGATCAAACAGCTGCAGGAGCGTCGCCGCTTCGGCAAGCGCCCGCAGCGTGAAGATAACGCCGTGGCCCAGGTGATGGCCGAAGCCAAACTGCAGGGTCAGCGCCTCAAGCGTCTGGCCGCCGCCAAGAAGCCCCGCCAGCCGAAATAAGGCGGGCAGTTGCTCTATTGAACCGCAAAGGCGCCACTGGCGCCTTTGCCATCTCTGTCATCGGTGTTGACCGTGGTGGTCAACTCAAGGATTGCTTATGACCGCTCCTACCTACAATCAGGCCCTGCTCGAGATGGCCACCCAGAGCCTGGCCGAACTGGCCCGCACCGCCGAGCAAAAAGCGGGCAAGCGCACTCCGGCCCAAGAGAGCCACTTTCTCTGCACCTGGATGGCCGACTCTCTCAAGGAGAAGCGCTTCTCTCGTCTGGTGATGGAAGATTTGAAGGATTGGGTACAGCTTGGCCGCACCCTGGGCGCGGGTGCCGACCTCAAGGGGTTGCTGGAGCGCATCGCCTGCCAATACCAGTGCGCCATGACCAATCCACAGCAGCTGGGTGCCAAGCTGGCGGCGCTGCTGGATGAGCTCACAGCAGCAGGCTGGCTGGTGTTGACCGAGAGCGAAGTGAACGCCAAGCTGCGCCTGCAATCGGGCGGTCAGCCAAGTCTGGTGGTAAGCCACAGCGAATATGAAGGGCACATCGAGAGCGGTGAGCTTGTCAAACCCCTCACCCTCTATGTGCGCGGTGATGAGAAGGTGCTGGCCGAGGCCGCCTTCAAGCACGGTCTGCTGCTGAGCCAGGGCAACAAGAAAACCACCCTGATCAAGCACCACAAGGCCTACCGGCTGATGCCGGACAACGCCCAACCGGCGCTGGCACTGCTGAGCGAGGCTCGCCAGAGCGCTTGACCCGTAAGTGCAGCAAGAGAAAGCAATAGAAAAAGAAACGGCAGACCCTGCTCAACATGAGGGTCTGCCGTTTTTTCATTGTTAGATGTCTGGTGAGGAAGTCTGGTCGTCGTTTAGCGGATCTTGATGCCAATCTGGCCCGCGTCACACCACTCGAACATCACCTCCTCGCTCTTGCCGCAGCAGCTGCCACCACAGACCCGACTCTCGCGCTTGATGACCCGCCCTTTGCGCATCCAGACGCCGAGCATGGCCTCCACCGCATCTTCCGAGGTGTGAAAGTGGCGAGCCAGATCACGCCGGCTCACCTTCTGCTGCACGGCGAGGTAATCCCCCAGATCGCGCAGGATCATAAGGTCACCACCTTGCGGGCCACAATGTCACCGTGACGGCGGCCGGCCCACCAGAGCAGTACCAGAGAGAGGCCATAAGTGGCGATCCAGAACAGGCTCTGCTGCGGGTGAGCGGCAAAGGTAGCCACCTGATAAAAGACGGTCGCGCACATAAAGGCCATATAGTTGCACCAGGCGGCGGTAAAGAGCGCCCACTGACGACCGGTTTCCCGCACCAGCGCGCCCATGGCAGCAGCGCAAGGCATATAGAGCAGCACGAACAGGAGGTAGGCAAAGGCCCCGGCCGCCCCGTCAAAGTGGGTCTGCATATTGCCGTAGGTAGAGACATCGACCTCCTGCGCCTCGGCGGCGGCCTGCTGGTCATCCAGCTCACCAATGGCAAGGCCCATGGGATCGGTCGGATTGATCTCCGCCAGATTGGTAGCGACCGCCTCGATCGCCTCGTGGAAGCTTGCCACCAGTGAAAACTCGCTCGCCTCCTCTTCATCGCCAGCACCGGCGTAGAGGCTATTGAGGGTACCGACCACCGCCTCTTTGGCGAAGATACCGGTGACGATACCGACCGTCGCCTGCCAGTTATCATCGCGCACACCAATGGGGTGCAGTACCGGCGTCACCGCCTGGCTGATTTTGCTCAGTACCGAGCTCTCCTGATCCTGATGACCGAAGCTGCCATCGGTACCCAGGGAGTTGAGTACGCTCAGCACAGCGACCACCAGCACGATGGTTTTACCGGCGCCAAAGACGAAGGACTTGAGCTTCTGCCAGGTCTTGATGGCAACGTTGACCGGGCGCGGCCACTCGTAATCGGGCATCTCCATCATCATGGAGTCGCTCTTGCCTGGCAGCAGGGTGCTGCGCAGCAACAGGCCGGTGAGCACCGCCACCAGAATGCCGATAAGGTAGAGACCGAACACCAGATTCTGGCCAGACTCGGGGAAGAAGGCCACCGCAAACAGGGCGTAAACCGGCAAACGGGCACCACAAGACATGAAGGGCGCCATGGCGGAGGTCATCAGCCGCTCCCGCTCGGAGTTGAGGGTACGGGTCGCCATCACCGAGGGGACGGTACAGCCAAAGCCCATCAACATGGGCACAAACGCCTTGCCCGGCAGGCCGAGGCGGCGCATCAGGGCATCAACCACGAAGGCGGCACGAGCAAGGTAGCCGGAGCTCTCCAGCACCGCGAGAAACAGATAGAGGCAGCCAATCACCGGAATAAAGGTGGCTACGGTCTGCAAGCCGACCCCAAAGCCGTCAGCCAGAATGGCCCCCAGCCATTCGGGGGCATTGATCAGCCCCAGCAGGTGGTGCACCCCATCGACAAACAGGGCGCCGCCCATGATGTCGAAGAAGTCGATAAAGGCGCTGCCCACCTTGATGGCAAACATAAACATCAGATACATGACGAACAGGAAGAAGGGAATGCCAATCCAGCGATTGAGCAGCACCCGATCCAGCCACTCGCTTTGAGCCTCGGTGAGCTTGCCCTTCTGCTGACGCGCCTGTTGTACCCACTGGTGGATATGGCCATAGCGGATATCTGCCAGTTGCAGGTCGATATCCTGCCGCTGATGAGCGCGGGCCACCACATTGGCCGCGGCCGCTTGCTGACCGGGCAACAGGGTATCCTGCATCACCGCATCCTCTTCCAGCAGGCGCAACGCGCGGCCACGGGAAGTCAGGTGGTGCGGCGCCAGCAGGGTCTCCAGCTCCGCCAGATCGGTTTCAAGCTCGTGGCCGTAATCGAGCTGCAGGGCGGCTTGCTGCTGACCGATAAATTGCTGGATCTGGCACTTGAAAGCAGCAACCTGCTTGCCGTTGTGGGCCGAGAGGGCCACCACCGGGCAACCGAGGGATTGGCCAAGCTTGGCCTCATCGATGACGATGCGGCGCTTTTGCAAAATATCGATTTTGTTGAGCACCACCACCATGGGCAGACCCAGTTCGCGCAGTTGCAGGGTAAGGTAGAGGGAGCGCTCCAGATTGGCGGCGTCGATGACGTTGAGCAGCAGGTCGGGCTGTTGGCCCTGGGCAAAGCGACTGGCGATCTGCTCGTCCAGGCTGCCGTCCTGACTGGCCAGGCTGTAGATACCGGGCAAATCCATCAGTTTGAAGTGATGCTCACCCGCACTAAATTCACCCATCTTCTTGTCGACGGTGACACCACTCCAGTTACCCACTTGCTGGCGGGCACCGGTCAGGGCGTTGAACAGGGAAGTTTTGCCACTATTGGGGTTACCCACTGTGACGAGGGAATAATTCATACCAGCTCTACCTTGATCTTCTTTTTGAACCCACAGCTCATTGCTGCTGACGTGCGAATGGGGCAGGTTCGACTTCTACGCTTATGAACCCTTTTCGGCAGCCAAAACAGCCCCGTGATCGGTTCTACCTCGGTCGCATTGGCAACCGGACACCTTGTCCAGACTGGCAACTTAAACCGGTTCAATCTCTATTTGCTGAGCCAGACTCTTTTGCATGGAGAGGCAGATCCCCTGGCACTGGATCTGGAGCGGGTCACCGAGCGGGGCGGAACGCAGATAGATGACTTCTGTTTGGGGCAGCAGCCCCATCACCATCAACTTGCGACGCAGCGGCCGGGTCAGCTGGTTCATATTCTTGATGCGAGCACTCTGTCCCGGTGACAACTGCGTGAGTACCATGACTGACTCCTGAAGTTAAACAATAATAATTCTCTTTTAGTTTGAGGATTATATGCTGTGTCTTCAACTTTTATTTGAGTAAAATCAAACTCCGATTAGCTAATCCAAAAAGAATTGCCATGAGTCACGACAACAACAGCCGCCTCGTTTACAGCACCGACGGGGGCGCCATCAACGCGCAGAGCACTCCCCAGTCCAGCTCCCCCTTCCCCACCGATGGCACCGTGCGCATTCGCCGCGAAACCAAGGGACGCAAGGGCGCCGGGGTGATCACCATTCACGGCGTACCGGCCGATCAGCAAAAATCCCTGGCCACCCTGCTCAAGAAAAAGTGCGGCACCGGTGGCGGTATCAAAGAGGGTGTGATCGAGATCCAGGGAGATAAACGGGACCTGATCAAAGCTGAGCTGGAGAAAGCTGGTTTCAGCGTCAAGCTGGTCGGTGGTTGATCCCCTTGTCACCCATGCGGTTTTTCCCTAGAATGCGCGCTCCCATCGAGGGGGAGTAGTCTCGCATACCGGATCCGCACCGGTCTGCGATCCTGATCAACATACTTGGTGCCAACTCACCATGGTCAGGGTGATCCATGCCAGTCGTGGATTTGACAAGACCTTTGACGGGCCAGTGCCAATACCGGGGACGGATGGCGCAGGCTTGTCTTTGGTTTATAACAATTCCGTCCCCCGGTCATTTTTTTATGGAAGCCTTGTTAACCTCAACCCTCAGCGTCGCCATTGCCGAAATCGGCGATAAAACCCAGCTGTTGGCGTTATTGCTCGTCTGTCGTTTTCGCAAGCCCTGGCCCATCATCGCCGGCATGCTGGCGGCGACCCTGCTCAACCATGCTGGCGCCGCCTGGCTTGGCGAGCTGATCAGCCGCTGGCTCGACCCCAAGGTAATGGTCTGGCTGGTGGCTGGCGCCTTTATCGCCATGGCGGTCTGGATTTTGGTACCGGACAAAATCGATGACGAAGAGAGCTCACTCGATAAATACGGCCCCTTTATGGCCACCTTTGTGCTCTTCTTTATCGCCGAGATCGGTGACAAGACCCAGATAGCCACCGTCTTGCTGGCCGCCAAATATGACTCCCTGTTTCAGGTGATCACCGGGACCACCCTCGGCATGATGCTGGCTAACGTGCCGGTGGTGCTACTGGGCAAGCTGGGAGCCGACAAGCTGCCGCTCAAGGGGATCCGCATCGCCTGCGCCACCCTCTTCGTCGGCCTCGGCGTGAGCACCCTGATCTTTGCCTGATCGCCCTTACCCGCTGACCAAGCCCTCCTGCCGGAGGGCTTTTTGGTGTGCGGCGCAGAGCGCTGTCGCGGCCATACAATCAAGGGACTGTGCACGGTTGCGGGTGCCTCATGCCATAATGGCGCAAACCTCGTGGAGTCCCCCATGCACAACGTATCAAGAGAGACGCTACTCGAGTGGGTCAAACAGGGACGACTGGCGCCAGAGAAGCTGGCGGACGCCCTTACCCTCGCCGATCTCCCCCCTCATCCGGCGCGCTGGCAGCGGCTGTTTGACCGACTGCAACTCTGGCTCGGTGCCCTCTGTATCGGAGCTGGCCTCATCTTCTTCGTCGCCTTCAACTGGCAGGCGCTGGGCCGGGTCTCCCGCCTCGCCCTGCTGGAGGCGCCACTGCTCGCCATGCTGCTTCTGCTTTGGCTAAAGCCGCTAAAGGAGGCATCCCGTCAGGCACTGCTGGCGGCCATCGCCCTCAATATCGGCGCCCTGCTGGCGCTGGTGGGTCAGACCTACCAGACCGGCGCCGATCCCTGGCAGCTGTTCGCCACCTGGGCGCTGATGCTGGTGCCACTGGCGGCATTGGGTCAAAGCCCGCTGCTGTGGAGCTTAAGCTGGCTGCTTGGCCAGCTGGCGCTGGTGCTCTTCTGGCGGCTCGGCCTGTTCACCCTCTTCTTTACCTTCGATGAAGCGGGGTTGGGCTGGTGCCTTACCCTGCTCAACGCCGCCCTCTGGAGTCTGCTTCTGCTGGCGCCAAACCGCTGGCGCCTGATGCCAAGCTGGCTGGCGGGCCTGGCTGCCGGTCTGGGGGCTACCCTGCTCACCCTGCTGGCGCTGTTTGATGCCGCCTCCCCGCTGGTGTGGCCGCTCTGGCTTGGCTGGTTGGTGGCCGCCTATGCCCTGTGGCACCACAAATTTATCGCCGGACTCGCCATGGGGTGCCTGAGCCTGATTGCCGTCATCCTCGCCGCGCTCGGCAAGTGGATGGAGCCCGACATCAACGGCTTTTTGCTGCTGAGCCTGATCGCCATCGGCCTTTCGGTCGTGGCAAGCCACTGGCTGCAACAACAGCGGAGGTCCCATGAGTGATCAGACTCTTTGGCAGGCACTGCAACAGGCCAATCTGGTGGAGGGGGAGATGCCCCGTGATACCCGGCCCCACTGGTCGAGCCGTTTTATGCTGGGGCTGGTGGGCTGGATTGCCGCCCTGTTCCTGCTCTTTTTCCTGTTTCTCACCTTCGAGCAGCTGACCCGCGAGGCCAATAGCGCCCTGTTGCTGGGGGCCGTGCTGCTGGCAGGGGCCTACGCCATCAATCGCAGCCAGCACGGCGATCTCTGGGATCAGTTTGTGCTGGCCCTCACCCTGGCGGCCGATGGCTGGCTGCTCTATGGCCTGCTCGATCAGCTTGATATTCATCACGCTCTGCTCTGGTTTGGGTTGTGCCTGCTCTCCCTTGCCATCGCCGTGTTGTTTGATCACTGGCTGGTGCGGCTGTTTCACAGCGTGGCGGCGGCCCTGCTGCTCACCCTTGGCCTTGCCTGCCTCGGGCTACAACTGCTGGCGCTGCCGCTGGTGATGACGGCTATCACCTTCTGCTGGCTGCGGGTTGATAGGGATCCAGCGCGCCACCAGCGCTACCACGCCATCACGTTGGGGCTGGCCCTCTCCCTGCTGGTGCTGGGCCGCCTGCATCACCCGCTGTGGGATGGAGGCAGCAGCGTGCTGGACGAGCTGGGGCTGTCGCGCCTGCCGCTCTGGCTCAATCCCCTGCTCTGCGCCGCCCTGCTGCTGGCGGTGATGGTGAAGCTCAAGCTCCCCCTGCTGGTTGGCCTGCCGCTGGTGCTGATCAGCGCCATCATCCCCGGCATGGGGGCAGGGGCACTGGTGCTGATCCTCGGCTTCTATGCTGGCAGTCAGGGGCTGATGACCCTCTCTGCGCTGCTGCTGCTCGGTTATGGCTCGCTTTACTACTACGATCTGGGGCTCACCCTGATGACCAAATCCTGGCTGCTGCTGGGTTCGGGCATCCTGCTACTGGGTGCCCGCCAGCTGCTCACCACCTTCGCGGCAAGGAGCGACTCATGAAACCCGTCACCCGACAGCTCGCCCTGTTGCTGAGCGGCCTCGCCATCCTGGTAGGTATCAATGCCACCGTCTGGCGCTATGAGCGCGCCATCAGCAGCGGCGAAGTGGTGCTGCTGCGGCTCGCTCCGGTCGATCCCCGCTCCCTGATGCAGGGGGATTACATGCGGCTCAACTATGAAATTGCCCGCGAGCTGACCAACCGCGGTAAACCTGACAAGCACATTGATACCCTGGTGATCCGCCTCGATGCCCATCAGGTGGCCACTCTGGTGGCCGATGGCAAACCGGATCAGCTCGCCAGCGATGAGCGGCTATTGCAGGTGCACCAAAGCGAACGGCAGTGGCAGATCGGCCCCGATGCCTACTTCTTTGAAGAGGGCACGGGGGAGCAGTACGAAGCGGCCCGCTACGGCGAGTTCCGGCTGCAAGCGGATGGCAAGACCCTGCTGGTGGGGCTGCGAGACGAGACCTACCAGCCCATCGGGCAAAGCCGCGCCCGCTGGTAACGGCAGTGAGTGGCTATTTACGCTATGCATGGTCACACTCAAGGAACCGTTGCTCACTAAGGATGCTTCCCAATGAGGATATGGCTGATCTCTCATCTGTTACTGCTCTGCTGGGCCACAACGGCTCGCGCCGACCTGGACAAGCTCGAGTACTTCACCGAAGAGTACCCCCCCTACAACTTCAGCGACCCGCAAGGCCAACCCACCGGCCTAGCGGTTGAACTGCTGCAGATGATCTGGCAGAACAGCGGGATCGAACCTCAACCGGTGCGCATTCTGCCCTGGGCGCGAGGTTATTACTTGCTCACCCAGAAACCCGATGTGGTGCTCTTCTCCACCGCCCGTAGCCAGGCACGGGACCCCTTATTCAAATGGGCCTGCCCCATCGGCCACTCGGAGTACGTCCTATTCGCTCGCAAGGCACAGAGCATCACCCTGACCTCGTTCAAGCAGCTGAGTCAGTACAGGATCAGCGCGGTGCGCTCCGATATCGCCGAGCAGCTACTGCTCAACAATGGCATAAATGACACCAACATCATTCCGGCCAACCGCCTCTCCCAGGGATTGAAGATGCTGCAATCAGGTCGTGCCGATCTGCTGGCCACCGGCAAGCTGGCGGGATATGACGCCATTCGTGAACTCAATCTGGAGCCTGACGACTTTCAGGTCGCCATGGTGTTAAGTGCCGAACAACTCTGCTACGCCTTTAGCTACCAGGTAGCCGACAGTGAGATCCAACGCTTTCAGCAGGGCCTGACCCGCGCCCTCGCCTCGGAAGAGTTTCGCAAACTGCAGGCCAAATACCTGCCACTACCCTGACCAGCAACCGAGACCATCACCCTATGCGGGAGGCTTGCACTCTCCCGCACTTTATTTGCCAAACAGCCCCCACCGCCTTGGCGAAATCGGCCAGCTTGGTCACACTTGAGCAGATACCCCCTTGATCAGGATGGCAAAAATGAAACCATGGATTGGATTGGCCGCGCTGCTGCTGGCCCCCCTCGCACAAGCCAGCCCCGAGCTTGGCAAACTGCACTACATCACCGAAGAGTACAAACCCTATAACTACGCCGATGAGAAGGGCGCCCCCACCGGCCTCGCGGTCGAGCTGTTACAGCAGATCTGGCAGAGGACCAACACGCCTGAACAAGCCGTCACCCTGATGCCCTGGGCCCGTGGCTACTACCTGCTGACTCAAAAACCCAATGTGGTGCTCTTCTCCACTGCCCGCACTCAAGCGCGGGATCCTCTGTTCAAATGGGCCTGCTCCATCGGCTATATCGAGGTCGTGCTGGTGGGACTGGCCGAGCGCAACCTCACCATCAGCACACTCGACGATGCCAAGGGATTAACTATCGGCGCGGTACGGGCCGATGTGGGGGAGCAACTGCTGCTCAACAACGGCTTTGATGAAACCAAACTGATCGCCGCCAATCGGTTATCACAGGCACTCAAGATGCTCACCTCTGGCCGGGTCGATCTGCTGTCAACTCACAAGACCACCATGGAGATGCTGGTCGCAGAGCAAAAGATCGACCCAGCCAACTTCAAAGAGCAGTGGGTATTGAGTTCAGAGCAGCTCTGCTTCGCCTTCAGTCAACCGGTAAGCGATGAGCTGGTCAGGGAGTTTCAGAGCGGTATGACCCAGGTATTGGCCAGCAGAGAATTTCAGCAACTCTACCTCAAATATTTTCCCTCCCGCTAAAGCACAGATGGCCTGACCAAGGTCAGGCCCCTCCCCCTGTATACATGGATGATTTGTTGCGCCAGCGCAAAAAACCACTCTTTTCTGATAGTTATCTTATCAAAACCATAGATAAGCCCACTCTGGCTCCGTAACATGGCAACGGGCGTCTGTTGACCCCTTTTCCGAGATCAATGGTCAACGGCGCAATCTGGTAGCGACAGTCAGGGGCGGTAGCGACTTTAGCGTAGGGTCGATTAGCGAAGCGTAATCGTCCACGGTAACCATCCCCTCCCCCTGCGGGTAAGCGGTAGGGTGCAATAAGCGAAGCGCATTGCACCAAGGTAACCGTCCCCTCTCCCCCTGCGGGAGAGGGTTAGGGTGAGGGGGTCGGTAACGTCATTGCTTGACGAAATATCGCCCCCCTCATTGGCATGGCTTCGCCAGTAGGGTCGATTAACGAAGCGTAATCGTCCGCGGTAACCGTTCCCTCTCCCCCTGCGGGAGAGGGCTAGGGTGAGGGGGTCGGTAACGTCATTGCTTGACGAAATATCGCCGTCTAATTGGCATGGCTTCGCCAGTAGGGTCGATTAGCGAAGCGTAATCGTCCAAGGTAACCATCCCCTCTCCCCCTGCGGGAGAGGGTTAGGGTGAGGGGTCGGTAACGTCTTTGCATAGCGGAATATCGCCCCCCTCATTGGCATGGCTTCGCCAGTAGGGTCGATTAGCGAAGCGTAATCGTCCGCGGTAACCGTTCCCTCTCTCCATGCGGGAGAAGCGTAGGGTGCAATAAGCGAAGCGCATTGCACCAAGGTAACCGTCCCCTCTCCCCCTGCGGGAGAGGGTTAGGGTGAGGGGGTCGGTAACGTCATTGCTTGACGAAATATCGCCGTCTAATTGGCATGGCTTCGCCAGTAGGGTCGATTAGCGCAGCGTAATCGTCCACGGTAACCGTTCCCTCTCCCCCTGCGGGAGAGGGTTAGGGTGAGGGGTCGGTAACATCTTTGCCCTGCAACAAGGCATTGGCATGGCTTAGCCATGCAGGAAACGAGGACTCCGTCCTCGACGGGGTTTCGCCGCCGCTGCGCGGCTTGGCGAGTGACTTTGGAAAGACCCGCTCTCTTTGGCAAATAACACCAAAGGCCTTATCCCCCGCTTGTTCGCCCTCCCACCTCACGGCCTGGACAAACGGGCTCACCTCGGCGAACAACAGTGGGCAATACTCGACCAACAACCCCGAAGCCAATTAACAACGCCCTCTTTTTCATCGGTGTCGTTTTATACTGAATACTCGACAGAGAATAGTTTGCTGTGCTAGTCCCTTAATTTCTCGAACGTCCGATTACGCTTCACTAATCGAACCTATGGCCTATCACGATATGCAACACAATGGTAGTAAGGAGTATCCGGCAGGCTCGCCTAGCTGCGACGAGGTATAAGCATCACACACACATCCCGTTTCAACAAACACAACCCAACTGTTGAACCTGATCCCCCTCTACGCATTGATGGGTGTCAATGTTCATTACTAATCTACCAAGAGTTTAAGGCAGCATAACGCCATGTATATTAGCCAATTATCCATTGTTAATTATAAAAACTTCAAACAGGAAAAATTTAATTTCCGAAAAAATTCGGTAAACAACATTATTGGTGAAAATGCCTCTGGTAAAACCAATGTTTTCCAAGCGATGAGGTTGATTCTAGATGACTCGTTGCCTGCAAATGCAAAGTTTCTTTCAAAAGATGATTTTCATAGAGGGCTCGGAGAACCATTTGGACACTGGATAATAATATCTCTTCATTTTTCTGACTTAGGTTATACAGAAGAACAACAAGTTTTAGCGAACTACATATTAAATGATGAGGAAGATCACAATACCTCAACGCAAGGTGCTTACACCTTCATTTTTAGACCAAAGTTTTCATTTCGACAAGAGCTTCACGATATTAGCCATACTCATCAGGATTTTTGCACTCGTAAAGAAAAAATTCTTAATTTCTGTACCTCACATACAATATCAAGAGAAACCTATGAACCAGTAGCCTTTGTTCGAACAAAAATCGATCTCACTGACGAAAATGTATATAGCGTTCATGTTGGAGATTTCATAAATTATATATTTCCAGACCCAAATCTAGAAAGTGAAGAGCTCATTGGGAACAAAAAACCTCCATATTTTTCTCTAATAAATGAAGTTGCTTGCACATACGTAAAAGCGCTCAGAAATGTCGTTGCAGATCTCAAACACTACAAAACCAATCCTCTTTATAAGCTACTAACTTTAAAAAGCAAAAATATCAATGATGATAAAAACATTGTTGAGGACATAATTAATGTAAATCAAAAAATTTCCTCGATACCGGAGATCGAAAATCTCAGCAATGATATTTCCCGCTCATTGGTAAATACCATAGGATCAACTTATTCGCCGAAGATTCAAGTATCATCACAGCTTCCAGAAAATTTTATCGAATTAGTACAGTCTCTTGGATTAGTAGTGGAAGACTCTTTAAGTTATCAAGGAACGGGAAGGATAGAAGACCTTAGCTTAGGTGGGGCTAACCTTATATATATAGCTCTAAAACTTTATGAATATGAGGCAATCCGTGATAACGAAGAGCATATAACTCACTTCTTGATGATTGAAGAGCCTGAAGCTCATATCCATACTCACATCCAAAAAACTCTTTTTGAAAATTTCAATTTTAAAAACACACAGGTATTCGTATCAACTCACTCTACACAGATAAGCTCTGTGTCAAATATATCCTCCATGAGCATACTTTCAAGAAAAGATGCAAAAACTGAAGTATATGCCCCCTCTAATAACCTAGAGCCTGGAAATATTATATGTATTGAAAGATATCTAGATGCTATCCGAAGTGACATTTTATTTGCAAAAGGTGTAATTCTTGTAGAAGGTGATGCAGAATTAATACTTATACCTGCACTAATAAAAAATACGCTAGGAGTGAGCCTTGAGGAGATGGGAATTAGCCTAATAAAAATGGATGGAACAGTATTCAAGCATATATCCGATCTGTTTCATGAAGACAGAATTCGTAGCTACTGTTCTATTCTCACTGATTTAGATAAGGCATTCATAACACATGAAAATGATTCTTTCGCAGATTCTGAATATATAAAATCACAATTAAATGCTCAAAAATCAGGCGCAGAGAGGAAGATAGCTCTCGACGAGTACACAGTTAACAATACCTACGTCAGTGCTTTTTATGCAGAAAATACCTTTGAAACTGAGCTAATCCGTTACCCTGAAAACATTAATCTATTTAAGTCGGTAATAGAATCAAGCTATAAAAGAAAAGCAGACCGTGAAGCAGCACTCAAAAATATAACTTCTCACGACACTCCTACAAAATATCATCACGCCTTAAAATTTGCAAAAAAAATAGGAAAAGGCTGGCTTGCTGCTGAAATGGTAGGCCATATAACTGTTGATAACATAATCCCTGAATACATTTTAAAAGCAATTAAGTTTTCACTTTCTGATAGAAACATTGATTCAATAATTTTAAAAATGATGGAGTACAAGGTTGAAACAATGGGTCGAGAAGAACAAGATGAAATAAATAGAAGTAATAGTTTTAATGAAAAAATCGCTGTATATAAAACCCATTTTGATAACGACACGTTTATACGTTTTTTGGAAATATAATGCCTTATAGGAACTTAACTGATGAGCAGATAAATGCTGTCGTGCACAATGACAGCATGTTACTGTCAGCCTGCCCAGGCTCAGGCAAGACTAGAACGCTTGTCTCAAAACTCTATCATATAATAGATAACTCTGAAAAACTTTCAATCGGCAAACGAAAAGTAGCAGCTATTACTTACACAAACATTGCTGCAGACACAATACAAGAAAGGCTTCTTTCCTATGGAGTGGAAAGCAAATCACTCTGGGTCGGCACAATTCATGCGCTCTGCCTTCAATGGATCGTCAAGCCAAATATCAACATGATACCCAGACTATGTGGCGGCTTTGTTGTTGTGGATGAATATGAGAGAGAAACCAAGCTATCAGAACTCAAAGAAAAGTATGGCTTCCGCTCTTATGACAACATCGACACAGCTCTTAATCTAGACTATAAACCAAAATACCCAGTAGGAACTAGAGAGCACAACCTGACTCTTGACTATCATAGGTATCTAGCAGAAAGAAAATACATTGATTTTGATTTAATATTAAATATTAGCTATAGGCTCCTAAAATCCAACCCTAAATTGTGTAAGCGTCTAGGAAATCTTTTTTACCATATACTCGTAGATGAATATCAAGATACCTCGGTAATGCAGTATGAAATACTGAAGTTCATTATCAAACAAAAACAAACAAAAATAACATTAATAGGAGATAGAGAGCAGGCCATTTACACAGGGTTAGGTGCAATTGTTAAAAATAAATCAGAGCTAGAGAGTTTTTTTGAACTCGATCACCCTTTACAGGAAAAGCGTTTAACTGGTTGCTTCCGCAGTAGTCAGAAAATAATTGACCATTATCTTAAATACCAAGACGAAGGATATAAAATAACCTCTAGATCCGTTCTAAAAAACTACCAATCCATTGTTCACTTAGAGAGTGAAGTTTATAAAGACAATCTTGCCGATTATGTAGCAGATATTGTCAAGCAACACCTTACACAAGGTACCCATGAGAAAGAAATAGCAATTCTATGCCCTAGCTGGTTCGATGTTATAAATCTCTCGAAAAGCATTTCCGCACTAAAAAAAGGCTTTAAAATTGATGGGGTTTTAATCTCTCCCATACCAAAAAATCAAGACAATTTTTGGTTAGCATTAATAAGACTAATGCTTACTAAACCAAGCATCCACAATTACATAAAAAGAAGACGATACGCTAACGAAATTTCAGAAAAGTTAGATCACATATTCTATGACGGAGAAGTCATAACCCCAAAAGTCGTCCTCAGCATAGTTAATTCAATTACCATGAAATTTAGTAATGAGATTGATGAGTGGATAGAAGAAATTATAGTTATCTTTTGCGAAAAACTTAGAATCGACCTAACAAAAAACCACTTATTAAATGAAGAAATGAAAATCATATTAAATGCAACAAGGGAAAGAATCAAAAAATATGACATGAATTATAGTTCTTCAGACCTAGAAAAATTTTTCTCCTCTTCCAGCGGAGTAAAAATAACAACTGCGCACTCAACCAAAGGTGACGAATACGAAGTCGTTATATGTACCGGATTATTGGAAGGAAAAATACCCCACTGGAATGACATAATAGGTTGTAGCGATGCACATCAAGACTATGTTGCCAGAAGGCTGCTATATGTCATGTCCTCACGTGCTAAGAAGCACCTTTACTTAATTTCGGAGCTTGGGCACAAAACAAGTCGGGGCACACCATATAGATCTACAAGGCAACTATAGCTGCCTCAAGAAAAGCTTAGGGAAAACAGGCAAGCTACTTCCTGAACACATCTAGTTATCACCTGGCACTACGGACTGGCACGGTATTGGTTCCCCCTGCAAACCGCCGAGTCGAGTTCAACAGGTCAGGAGCGCCATCAGGGATGGTGGTGCAGCCGCAACCGACATAGGGGCCAAATCGGATCAGGGCGAGCACTGCTCGCCCCCGATTTGGCGCGAGAACAAGGATGTTCGAAGCGGGCTTTGGCCGCAGCCATGGATGGCGTAGGCCAAAGTGCCGTCTGCGGCGCTCCGTCCGACCCGTTGGACGACATTCAACCGAGAAATGACGTAAGCCCCCTCACCCTAACCCTCTCCCACAAGGGGAGAGGGGAGCAGATCCTGCATGGCGAAGCCATGCCATTAAGGCGTAGGACGATATTCAGCCGAGAAATGACGTTAGCCCCCCTCACCCTAACCCTCTCCCGCAAGGGGAGAGGGGATCAGAGCGCAGGCCACCGAGGCTTAAGCAGATCGCAGAGGCTTAAGAGGTGTCGAGGGAAGAGACACAAACAAAAACCGCAGCCCAAGGGCTGCGGTTTTTTTATTGGCTCAACCTGTTGGCACCAGACGCCAACAGGCCAACCGGTCTTAGGCACGGCGCCAGCTGGTCTTGCCGGCGCTGTCTTCCAGCACGATGCCCATCTCGGTGAGACGGTTGCGGGCGGCATCGGCCGCGGCCCAGTTCTTGTCGGCACGGGCCTGATTGCGCTCGGCGATCAGGCGCTCGATTTCGGCAACCTCTTCGTCCGCTTCATCACCCTTGAGGAAAGCTTCGGGATCTTGCTGCAGGATGCCGAGCACGGCGCCCAGCTCGCGCAGACGGGCGCCCAGTGCGGCGGCAACGGCCATGTCTTCCGCTTTCTGGCGGTTGATCTCGCGCACCAGATCGAACAGGGCGGAGTAGGCTTCCGGGGTGTTGAAGTCATCGTCCATCGCATCAACGAAGCGAGCCACCTGCTCGTCGCCACCGGCAGCAGCGGCGACCGGCAAATCGCGCAGGGCGGTGTACATCCGCTCCAGCGCGGCGCGGGCTTGCTTCAAGTTATCTTCCGAGTAGTTGAGCTGGCTGCGGTAGTGGCCAGACATCAGGAAGTAACGGACGGTTTCGGCGTCGTAGTGGGCCAAAACGTCACGGATGGTGAAGAAGTTGCCAAGGGATTTGGACATCTTCTCTTTATCCACCATCACCATGCCGCTGTGCATCCAGGTGTTGACGTAGTCGCCACCGTGGGCGCAGCAGGACTGGGCGATCTCGTTCTCGTGGTGCGGGAACTGCAGATCGGAACCGCCGCCGTGGATGTCGAAGTGGTTGCCAAGGTGCTTGGAGTTCATGGCGGAGCACTCGATGTGCCAGCCAGGACGGCCCGGGCCCCAGGGGCTTTCCCAGGTCGGTTCGCCGGGCTTCGACATCTTCCACAGCACGAAGTCGAGCGGGTTGCGCTTGGCATCGACCACGTCAACGCGGGCACCGGCTTGCAGCTGCTCCAGATCCTGACCGGAGAGCTTGCCGTAGTCGGCATAGGATTCGACGATAAACATCACATCGCCGTTATCCGCCACGTAGGCGTGCTCTTTTTCCAGCAGGGATTGCACCAGCTCGATGATCTCTTCGATGTGCTGGGTAGCGCGCGGTTCGATATCCGGGCGCACCATGGCGAGGGCGTCGAAGTCGGCGTGCATGTCGCCAATCAGCCGCTCGGTCAGCTCGTCGCAGGTCACTTGGGTTTCGGCGGCACGCTTGATGATCTTGTCATCCACGTCGGTGATGTTGCGCACATAGGTGAGATCGTAACCTGCGTAACGCAGGTAGCGAGCGACCACATCAAAGGCGACGAAGGTGCGGCCGTGGCCGATATGACAGTGATCGTAGATGGTGACACCACACACATACATGCCCACCTTGCCCGGGTGGATAGGTTTGAATTCTTCTTTTTGACGAGTAAGTGTGTTGTATATCTTCAGCATCTTATAACCACTGCCTGTGAGTAAAATGGTTGGCCATAATACCCCGTTCAGGGGCAGAAAACGAGGCAGAAAAGCGGGCCAATCCCGCCTGCCAGCACGGTTACGGCGCCAGAGAGACTATGCCGCCAGCCCCTGATGGGCTAGAATTGCCACCACTTTATGCCATACACCTGCGGGCACTTGGTCGCCCGCATCAAATGAAAGGACATATCATGGTCACTCTGCACACCAATCACGGCGACATCACCCTCACCCTGAACGCTGAAAAAGCCCCGGAAACCGTGGCCAACTTCCTGCAATACTGCCGTGACGGTCACTACGACAACACCATTTTCCACCGCGTTATCGACGGCTTTATGATCCAGGGCGGCGGCTATGCCCCGGGCTTTGAAGAGAAAGACACCCGCGCCCCCATCAAGAACGAAGCGGCCAACGGTCTGTCCAACAAGATCGGCACCATCGCCATGGCTCGCACCATGGAGCCGCACTCTGCCAGCGCCCAGTTCTTCATCAACGTGAACAACAACGACTTCCTCGACTTCAAATCCGCCACCACCCAGGGCTTCGGCTACTGCGTATTCGGTGAAGTGACCGCCGGCATGGACGTGGTCAACAAGATCAAGGGCGTCAAGACCGGCAACTACGGCCGCATCCACCAGGACGTGCCGGTAGAAGACGTAGTGATCACCAAGGTGACCCTTGCTGACTGATCTCTGCCGTCTCGGCTCTGACACAACTGCGGCCCCGGCCGCAGTTTTTCCATCTGCCTCCCCCACTGCCAGCCCAAACTGGCGCCGCCTCGACTATCTGGCCCACGGAAACCCGCGCCAGCGCTCGGCCCATGTCCTGCTCACCGCCGGTGTGTGGGATGAGCTGGCTGCGCAGTGCGCCGATCTGGCGCTGGTGAGCACGCTGGCCATCGGCCTCGATCGGCCCGGCAGCGATCTCGATATTCTCTGCCAGCATGCTGATCCCGCCGAGTTTGCCGCGACGCTCGAAGCTCAAGGTTGGCTGGCGAGCCACAAGAGCGACACTGTCTGGCTGCTGGAGCGCACCTTTTCCTGCCTCGACCAGCACTTTGCCGATAGTAGTGCCGATAACGGTTGTGATAACCGCACCACCAGCTGGCCGCTGGAGCTCTATGTCACCCCAGCTCCCATCGAGATGCAGAACGGCTGGCGCCACCTCACCTTGATGGCGGCCCTGCTAGAGCGTTTTGGTGATGCCTTCTACCGTGACGTGCTACGTCTGCGCCTTGAAGAGGGACTAAAAGGGGAGGCGGCCATGTGCCGGTTGCTTGGGCTGGCGGGAGATCCTTATGAAGCGCTGCTGACGCTGGAGGGACGCAATCTTGCCGAGCTGGCATGGCAGCCGCCATCCCGTGACGATATCCATACCTCAACTGGCGCGATGGCGCCCGCAGCGCACTATTCGTCCCCTGTTGTGTCTACTACCTCTGCCACCCCTGTTTGCCCTGTTTGCCCTGTTTGCCCTGTTTCGACCGAGAGCCCGACCCCCACATCATGAGCACCCTCTTTATCAGTGACATTCACCTCTCTGCCCAGCGGCCCGATATGACCGCGGCACTGGTGCGCTTTCTCGAGCACGACGCCCCCGGCGCCGATGCCCTCTATGTGCTGGGGGATCTCTTCGAATTCTGGGTTGGCGATGATGACCCCAATCCGCTCCATCAACAGATGGCCGATGCCTTCTTGGCCCTGAGCCAGCAGAACGTGCCCATCTACTTTATCCACGGCAACCGTGACTTTCTGCTGGGGCAGCAGTTTGCCAAGCGCGCGGGGATGACATTGCTGGGTGACCCCTGCGTGATCGACCTCTATGGGGAGCGGGTAGTGCTCAGCCACGGGGATCTGCTCTGCACCCTGGATGAGGGGTATCAGAAGTTTCGCCGCATCACCCAGCTGAAATGGCTGCGCTGGCTCTTTTTACGGCTGCCGCTTGCCCGCCGTCAGGCCATCGCCTGCAAGATGCGCGGCCAAAGCCAGATGGAAAATGCCCACAAGAGCCAGATCATCATGGATGTAACGCCCGCGGCGGTGGACGACACCCTGCGCGCCCACGACTGCCGGATGATGATCCACGGCCACACCCACAGACCCGCCATCCACGACTTCATCCTCGATGGCCACCCCGCGCGGCGTATCGTGCTGGGGGACTGGTTCGAGCAAGGCTCGGTGCTGGTCTGTCGCCCCGGCGAGCAGCAGCTGGAGATGCGGGCGCTGGCAGAGGCTTGATAGCCCTCCAGTTCGGTTGACCACACTGTTGATCCACAACCTGATCTGCCCCCTATCGTCCACATCACAGCGATGATAAAAGGTCTGAGCCCCGCGAAAGTCATGGCTACTTGGCGGTGCGATACCTGGCATATCTCCGTCAATCATCACGATACGATAACGCCGTGACCAGCATACTCATGGGCCACTGCGGCCCGCAAAGATGGCTATGGGCAGCCAAAGCCGTCACCCTCTCAGGCAAAGCTCGGCCCTGCGACAGAAAAAGCGGCAATGACCAGGTTTTCGGAAAAACAAAAAAGGCCACTATTTCTAGTGGCCTTTCGTAACTCTTTGATTGCTTTGCTTAATAAATGGTGCCCGAGGCCGGAATCGAACCGGCACGACGCGAACGTCGAGGGATTTTAAAAGCCGTGAGTGCAGTCAACTAAGCCACCATATCATTGATTTTAAAGGGCTACAAGTCAGTGTGAATCACTCAGTTACGCTTGGTTTTCGGGTATCTTCCGCCTAGTTTACGCCTACAGCACCATACTAAACGCCTCAAAAACCATCTCTGCGAGTAACCAGAGCAAGAGCAAAAAAAGAAAATCAACCAACCTGATCCTATGGTTTATATGACCGTATTGAGCCACACCTTTGGCTGAACTAGCTTCGCTATCTCGATGTTATAGATTTCATGCCCCTGCCTAATCTGGTAGTTGGCATGTACCCAGTCACCAGCCTGGTAGTATCGTGCTTCCTGCAAGAAGCGCTCGCGGTTGATCCCGCCCAACAACCACATCCGGCGCTGTGCTATCTCGTAGGTCATAAAGAAATAGTGATCGATTGGCTCTTCTGCATGGCGGGCCGTAATCTGAGCGGTGTAGTCCTCGCGAGGCGGCACCTTTCGCTTCACCGTCTTGACCCCGATTCGGATGTTCAAGGCCGTCACGAAATCGGGCCGACCTGCAGCATCGTCCAGAACCCATTCAAAGTCTTCGATACCCTCGTGTTTGAACCACGAGTTGAAAACCATCTCGCCAAGGTCGCCCACCCATCGCTCATCCGTGGCCGCCTCGGTGTAGATGTTCCCGTACTGACGGTCACGCTCGGCTCGAATCTGCTTGGCCCGCTCTTCATACTTCGGCGCGATAAAAAGAGAGATCCATCCTTGCGGATGAACTCGGCTGTTCGTCATTTCTTTACCTGCTCAAGCTCAGCAGCCACCTGTCGGCACATGGCCCGCATGTCGAGCGAGCCAACTGCGATAGCTTCAAGGGTCTCATCATCCAACACCTGCACGATGCTGGTAGCCCGGCGCTCAAGCTCGTGCCGAGCGATGCGCTGCCAGTCTTGCACGTCCATCAGGGACGCCAGTGCGGCCTCATCGGCGCGTCCGTAGCCGCGCAGCACCTCTTTTGCTGTCTCGGTAGTAGGTTTGGTCATGGTCTAAGCTCCTGTGCTCATTCGGTAGCGTAGGGGCCAAGGAACCGTACCCCGTTGAAGTGAATCAGGTGAGATGGAGCATCGGCCACCCATACCTCGGTTTCCCATGCAATTTCCCCAAGGTAACGGCCCATGAACGTCCGGTTTGGAAAGGCGGTCACATAAACGAGTCCAGCTGTAGATCCGGCAAAAAGTTTGGCAAGCTCATCGTGTCTCTTCCCATCGACCGGCCCGTGACTGGTAACGGACTCAACCAGTAGCAACCAATTTTTCTCGGTAAAATGCAGCACTACGTCAGGCATTTTTCCATGTGAATCCACATCAACACCTAGCCCGACAAGCAGGTCGGCGTCGAAATAGCCCCATTTTTCACCCGTATCGCCGGCATAGACAAGCACACTACCCGGCGCAAAGCGCGGGGCGAAGTCCTCAATGATCGCCCGGATCAGTTCGCTGTGATCTCCGGGGCTGAGGTGGATTTGCTGGCCCGGTGAAATTTCAACCGGGATACGGTTCTGATCGCGCTCCTTGGCGTAGCGGGCAACCAGAGTTTCACGCTCAGCCAGATAGGCGGCTAAGTTGTCATGCCATGCCGGGGTACCGAAGGTGCGTAACAGGGCCAGTGCGGCGGGGT
>NZ_CDDH01000090.1 GCF_000819725.1 Aeromonas australiensis
TTCCCCGGCAGATGGTCTTGTTAGGGCGATAGCATGGTCTTTGATGCCTTTTTCATGGCGAAGATGGCCGATAGGCCGACTTGTCAGCCAGTGAGCAGCCCCATGGAGCCGAGCGAAAAAAGAACCCCCCTCTTTGAAAAAGTGGGGGGTTCTTCAGCAATCTGCCCGCTCACTCGAGCGGGGTTTTTTATTGCCTGAAAATCAGCTGATCGCCTGATATTTGACCTGGCTTATCCCTTTCCTCTGTTTTTATTGCTACTCGTTGTTATGTTTCAGTTCAACGAATAGCCTGATGTTACGCTTTTACTCTTTCTTCATGTAAAGCAGTTGCTTTGCTTAGCGGTTCTGGTGCCGCCATATCCCGTGCATCCCATGATCGTCTATATGTCATAATCTCTTGCTTCGGATCTCTCCTTCCTGAGTTAGCCGTCCCCTCTTTTTAAGCTGCAACCCCATCGTCTCTGCTTTTCTATGACTGTGTTAACCGGCCCTGACTTTATGCCAAAGAGGGTTTATTGGCTGTGTCAACAAGCTGGAGCTGTGGTCGTTGTGGAAGGGCATGGGAAGGGATGCTCGCAGCAACGCAGAGGTTCGATATTGATAGGTGATCTTGTGGCAGCTGTTGAGCCCGCAGGTGAGAAGCTCAAGAAAGGTGTTGGAGAAGACTACTGTATTGAGAGCCCTGAGGAATGGCAAATCGCAGGCAAACAAAAAGCCCACGCAACATGGTTGCATGGGCTCGGTATGAATGGCGGAGGAGGTGGGATTTGAACCCACGGATGGTCGCCCATCGCCGGTTTTCAAGACCGGTGCATTCAGCCGCTCTGCCACCCCTCCGCAGCAGTGCGGCGAATATTACCATGCTGATCCGGCTTGTAAATCCCTGTCCGGTTCGATTGCTGGTTAATTGCGCGAAACGACATGAAAAAGTGGCAATCAGGGTGCATCAAGCGCTTTTTTGGCCAGATAACTTGACTTGAAAACAGACTCAACCACTATAGTGGCCTCCATCATATCCTCTGCAAGATAACATTATGACTATTAAAAAAGCCCTGTTTTGCGCGCTGGCTGGCGTGACCCTGCTGGCGACGCCGGTACATGCAAGCGAGCTGACCAAAAGCGATGTCGAGCAAATCGTTCGCGACTATCTGGTCAAGAATCCCGAGATCCTGGTCGAGATGTCCAATGCCCTGCGTGCCAAGCAGGAGAGCCAGCAGGCCGAGAGTGACAAGGCGCTGATCAAGGCTCACTCCAAGCAGCTTTATGCCAATCAGGATCCCGAGATAGGGAATCCGAAGGGGTCGCTGACCATTGTGGAGTTTTTCGATTACAACTGCGGTTACTGCAAACGGGCCCATCCGCTGGTCAATCAGCTGATTGCGGAAGATAAAGATATCCGTTACATCTACAAGCAGTTCCCCATTCTGAGCGAGTCCTCCTACTTCGCCGCCCGTGCTGCGCTGGCTGTCCAATTGGCTCAGCCTGACAAGTACCAGGCGTTCCACGAGAAGCTCTATAGCCATCAGGGCCCGCTCGCTGATGAAGCACAGGTCAAGCAGCTGGCAGTGGCGGCCGGTGTTGACTGGAGCAAGGTGGAGGCCAAGATCAAGGATGGCAGCGTTGACCAGAACCTCGGTACCAACCGTGCGCTGGCTGAAGCGCTCGGTATCTCCGGTACTCCGGCCTTCATCATCGGTGACCAGATCCTGCGCGGTGCCCCCCGTGATCTGGCCAGCCTGAAGGGGTTTATCAAGGACGTGCGTGCTGGCAAGGGCATTCAATAAGCAGTTGCCATGGTCGAGGGGTCTGCGCCCCGGCCAGATACAGAAAGAGGGTCGGTATCACTACCGGCCCTCTTTTTTATTATGTCCCTTGGCACAGGTGGTCGTCGCGAAAGGACCATAACAACGTGCTCAGGACCCGGCCTGTTGGCCTCAGTAACAAGTATTAGCAGTGTCGTTCGGAGTCTATTGATAAATATTTCGCCTCGTAGAGGTGTGTCGTGAGCATTGCTTAATTCCGGTCAAGATTTTTTCTGCTGCTTGCCTTAGAATCGCCGCCCGTTGCAGGAGAAACCCCTATGTTAGTTGATATTTTACGGCTGGTTTTTATAGCCGGAGGCCTTGTATTCATCTTTATGCTGGTGCAAGCCTGCTGGCGGAAGAAGCAGAGTGGATCCTTTGAGGCGACCCCCTTCTGGCCGGTGGCGTTGATCGGTGGGGTTGCCAACTTTCTCGATACCCTGGGGGTGGGCAGCTTTGCGGTAAAGACCGCCTGCTACAAGCAGTTCAAGCTGATCGATGATCGGGTGCTGCCGGGTACCCTTAATGGGCAGTGCGTGCTGCCGACCGTGACCCAGTCGCTGATCTTCGTCGGCGCAGTTGCGGTGGATCCTCTGACGCTGATCAGCATGATGATGGCCGCCGCAGCGGGCGCTGCCTGGGGCGCTCGTCATGTGGCCTCGTTTGATCGGCAGACCATCCGGTTGGTGATGGCCATCTCCTTACTGGTCGTCGCAGGGCTTATCTTTGCCGGTCTGCTGGGGCTTTTCCCTGTAGGCGGCGATGCGATGGGGCTCAGCGGCTACAAGCTGGCGATCGCCCTGCTTGGCAATTTCATCTTCGGGGTGCTGATGAATGTCGGTATCGGCCTGTTTGCCCCCTGCATGACGCTGGTCTATCTGCTGGGGATGAATCCGCTGGCGGCGTTTCCCATCATGATGGGATCCACCGCCGTGCTTAGCGTTTTCTCCGCAGGCACCTTTATCCGCAAAGGGGCGTTCGATGCCAAGGCAGTGCTGGCGGTAGCCATCTTCGGCCCCATCGGTGTGGTGCTGGCCGCCATGCTGGTCAAATCCATGGATATGGAGATGCTGAAGTGGCTGATTGCCTTTATCGTCATCTATACCTCCTGGACCATGTACGCTTCCTGGCGGGCGGCGCGTCGCTCCCCTGTGCAACTGGCGGTGGAGAGCGCAGGCTAGCCTGTACCAGTGCCGCTTCGGCCTTGGCCCCCAGATAGACATAGAGGCCCAGCGCCAGCAGTAAACCCACCGCACACCCCATCACTCCGACCGCAGGTCAGAGCAGCTCGTTCTGGCCGAGGGAGCCTTTGAACAGCAGCAACAGCCCCTCAATGGAGACCGCGATCAGAATGGCGGCGATAAAGCGGGTGATGGTGCGGCGAATGGCGCTGTGGCGGAAGATATCCTTATGTAGCAGTACCTCCTCTTCCAGAATGGTCTTGCCCAGATCGAACACCGCCAGTGCCAGCGTCAGGAAGATGATGGCGCTAAAGGCGCCGAGCTGGTTCTGCTGCTCGCCGCACAATAGCTGGTAGAGCTGCTCCAGTCCGTGCCAGATGAGCGTTGCGACGATCAGAAACAGCGCCATGCTGAGTAGCACATAGACCGCTTTGAACCAGGGCATGGCGCGGCGGCGCTCCCTGTCCCCCATCAACCAGCCAATCAGCTGATTCAGACAGACGGTGATCTCCCGTCCTTGCCCCTGCACGATAAGGTGCAGCCGGTTATGGGCCGCCGGTGCTGCAGGCTGGATGCACATCGGCCCCTGATAGTGGTCAATGCTGACGACAAAGGGATACCCCTTGAGCGAGGCAAAGGGGGCGCTGAGCAGCCCCTGCAGTAGCGGGGTCAACTCTTCCTGATACTCCTGATAGCGCCGCAGCACATCGATGGGGCTCATCTCTGCCATATGGACCTCGGTGACGTGGGCTCTTGTGGTGAATGTGCAAATAGTGGGCCTGCTTTATGACAGGGATGGCGGGGCAAGTTGCACCAGAGGATGACAAATTGGTGAGTGACGAAGAGGGAATGCACCAGAAATGGGCGTATCGAAGAGCTGTGTGGTGATGGAGTCTCTGTAATAGAAAAGGGCCCGTGACGGGCCCTTTTGCGACAAGCAGCGGCGATTTAGCCAGCCAGCTTGGCGAAGCTGCGCTCGGCGGCAGCCAGGGTATGTTCGATCTCTTGGTCACCGTGGGCCAGTGACAGGAAGCCCGCCTCGTAGGCGCTCGGCGCCAGATAGACGCCCTCTTCCAGCATCAGATGGTAGAAGCGCTTGAAACGTTCCATATCGCAGCGAGTGACCTGCTCGTAGCGGGTGATTTCGCTCTCTTCGGTGAAGAAGAAGCCGAACATGCCACCCACATAGTTGATGGCGAGCGGGATACCGTGTTTGGCGGCGGCCGCTTTCAGTCCTTCTGCAACCCGCGCTGTCTTGGCGCTCAGCTGCTCATAGAGGCCCGGCTCCAGCAGCAGATCCAGCATGGTCAGACCGGCCGCCATGGCCACCGGGTTGCCGGAGAGAGTACCCGCCTGATAGACAGGGCCGGTCGGGGCTATGTGCTGCATCACCTTCTTCTTGCCGCCGAAGGCGCCCACCGGCATGCCGGCACCGATGATCTTGCCAAGAGTGGTGAGGTCCGGATCGATGTTGTAGTGACCCTGAGCACCACGCAGGGAGACGCGGAAGCCGGTCATCACTTCGTCCAGGATCAGCAGGGCGCCGAACTCGTCACAGATGGCGCGCAGCCCTTCCAGGAAGCCAGGGACCGGCGGGATGCAGTTCATGTTGCCGGCCACCGGCTCGACGATGATACAGGCGATCTCGCTGCCGTACTGGGTGAAGGCTTCATGCACCGACTCCAGATCGTTGAACACACAGGTCAGGGTGTGTTTGGCGAAATCGGCCGGAACGCCCGGGCTGTTGGGCTGACCCAGGGTCAGGGCGCCAGAACCTGCCTTGACCAGCAGGGAGTCGGCGTGGCCGTGGTAGCAGCCCTCGAATTTGACGATCTTGTCGCGGCCGGTGTAGCCACGGGCCAGACGAATGGCGCTCATGGTGGCTTCGGTGCCGGAGTTGACCATCCGCACCTGCTCCATGGAGGGGACGATTTGGCGGACTTTCTCGGCCATCAGCACTTCGATCTCGGTCGGCGCCCCATAGCTCAGCCCCTTCTCAACGGCCTTGATGACGGCGGCCTTGATGGCCGGGTGGTTGTGACCCAGCAACATGGGGCCCCAGGAGCCGATGTAATCCACGTAGGCCTGACCATCCACATCATAGAGGTAAGCGCCATCGGCGTGATCGATGAAGCGGGGCGTGCCGCCGACCCCATTGAAGGCGCGGACCGGTGAGTTAACGCCGCCCGGAATGGTCTGGCGGGCCTGTTCAAACAGCTGATCTGATTTTGACATGGATCATCCTTAATGGGATTTTGGTCGTCACACAAGGGATTGCAGCCGATTGAGACTCGGCAGGCCGGGTTATCAGGAGTATGCTTTGCGCTCTCGCCACCCGGACTCTCGGTCTGCTCCCGTGACAAAAATTTAACGGGCCGACTATAGCAGAAAGCCCTAGCCCTGGGCAGCCGAGCAACGCGCCGGGTGATCCTGATCTCAGCTAGCTGACGATATGGTTTTTCCAAGTTGGTGTAACAAGATGGCGCAACAAGCTCTCTCCTCTGAAGCCGATACCTCTTCGCGGGGGCCGCTTTCCCGCATTATCCGGCAAGACAAGATGCCCTTGCTGGTACTGCTGCTGGCGGCGCTGGTCGGCACCCTGGCCGGGCTGGTGTGTGGCCTGTTCGAATCGGGTGTCCACTGGCTGGCAGAACAACGTATCGATTTGCTGGCAGACCGTCCCTGGTGGCAGCTCGGTCTGCTTGGCTTTGGCTTCAGCGCCTTGCTGGGATTTGTCGGTTACTTCCTCACTCATACCTTTGCCCCGGAAGCGGGCGGTTCCGGCATTCCCGAGATCGAGGGGGCGATGGACGATCTGCGCCCGGTGCGCTGGTGGCGGGTATTGCCGGTCAAGTTCTTCGGCGGCATCTGCACCCTGAGTTCCGGCATGGTGCTGGGGCGGGAGGGGCCCTCGGTACAGATCGGCGGCAACCTTGGCAAGATGGTGGCGGATATCTTCCGGTTGCCCAAGGAGCATGGCCATGCCCTGTTGGCGGCCGGTGCGGCGGGCGGTCTGGCGGCCGCCTTCAATGCGCCGCTGGCGGGCATCCTGTTCGTGATGGAGGAGATGCGACCGCAATTTCGTTACTCCTTTCTGGCCATCAAGGCGGTGGCGATCTCTGCCATCATGGCGACCCTGATGTTGCAGAACATGAAAGGGCAGGGGGCGGTGATCACCTTGCCCCACTACGATGCACCAGCCCTCAAGGCGCTCTGGCTGTTCCTCTTTATGGGGGCCACTTTCGGGGTGCTCGGTTTTGTCTTCAACAAGCTGGTGCTGGCCTGTCAGGATGGCTATCTGGCGTTGCATCAGAACAAGCGCCACCGTTTCGTGGCCATCGGCATGCTGATTGCCGGGACCTTTGGTGTGCTGTCGCTATTTGCCCCTTCGGTAACCGGCGGTGGTACTGAACTCATCCCTCACCTGATGGGGGGTGAGTATGCGATGGCGACCCTGTTCCTCATCTTCTCGGTGCGGCTGGTCGCAACCCTCATCTGCTTCTGCTCCGGTGCCCCGGGCGGGGTGTTTGCGCCAACCCTGGCGTTGGGCACCCTGTTTGGTGTGGTGTTCGGCCATCTGTTTCATGCGGCGTTTCCGGAGCTTGGCATCGAGCCCGGCGCCTTTGCCATCGCCGGGATGGGGGCGCTGTTTGCTGCCACCGTGCGTGCCCCCATCACCGGTATCGTGTTGGTTACCGAGATGACCGATAACTATCAGCTGATCCTGCCGATGATGATCACCACTGTCGGTGCGACGCTGGTTGCCCAGTGGCTGGGTGGCCGGCCCATCTATTCCCAGATCCTGGAGCGAACTTTACGTCTCGCCACGGGTCAAAAGCGGGGTGATGGCAGCGCCACGGCCAGTTAATTTTCCCTTTATCGCCGTAGGCTCCAAACCGGGCGGTATAGTGAAGGGAGAGGCGCTGCCGTAAATGGCGTGATAACGGGATGAGGGGCTATGTCCAATCTATTGAAGTTATTGGTCGTGTTAGCCGTTGGCGGGCTCATCGGTTACTTTGCCGGTAACCGTCAGGAGCTGGCCCAGAGCAGTCTGTTGGTGGTGCAACAGGAGACGCTGGAGCGTCAGGGCAAGGCTATCAGCCAGCTCAAAACCGAGTTGGGGGTGAAAGATACCCAGCTGGCGACCCAGAAAGCGGCCTTCGAGCAGTTGCAGACCACCCTGAAGAGTCAGGAGGCGCAGGTGCAGGAGCTCAAGCGCCAGTTGGCCTTTTTCGAGCGGATCATGCGCCCCACCGGCGAACAGGTGGGGGTAGTGATCGACAACCTGACCCTGCAGGAGACCAGCATTCCCGGTCGTTACCACTACCGTCTTGCCCTGACCCAGCCCGCCAAGAAGCGGGAGCTATTCCGTGGCCAGGTGCAGATCCGGGTCGAGGGGAGTCTGGCTGACAAGCCGAAGACGCTGACCGGGCGTGATCTCGGGATGAAGGTGAGCGAGTGGCGCTATGCCCTGCGTTATTTCCAGCTGCTGGAAGGGAACTGGCAGTTGCCGGCAGGCTTTGTGCCGGATCGGATCCGTGTCACCATCAACAAGGATGGCAGACAACCAGCGCAAGAGTTGCTGGTTGAGTGGAGTGAAGTGATCAAGCCGCTGATCGCAACACCGCCAGCTCCGGTGCCCGCTGCCGGTTAAACTGGGTGAATACTTGAACTGAATGGTCGGGTATTGGATAATTTCGCGGTTTCCATGTTTGTGGATCTAATGGTTGTGAGGTCAGTAATGAGTGCAGTAGCAGAAGCCCCGCTGCCCATCCAGATGACGGATGCGGCGGCCAACAAGGTGAAGAACCTGATCACCGAGGAAGAGAATCCCGAGCTGAAGCTGCGGGTATACATCACGGGTGGGGGCTGCTCCGGTTTCCAGTATGGCTTTACCTTTGATGAGAAGATCAACGATGGGGATACCGTAGTTGAGAAGAACGGCGTCACCATGGTGATAGATCCCATGAGCCTGCAATATCTGGTCGGCGGCAGTGTGGATTACACCGAGGGTCTGGAAGGTTCACGCTTCACCGTGACCAACCCCAACGCCTCCACGACCTGTGGCTGTGGTTCCAGCTTCTCCATCTGAAACCGGCGTTATCATCGGTCTGATGAAACGGCTCTCGGCAACCAGGGCCGTTTCTGTTTGTGAACTCTGCGATGACGGACAAACCGCATCCCCCAGAAATAACAAAGGCGCCTTGATCGCACACTCTTATACACAAGTCCTCAGCATCGGCTGGGGATTTTTTGAGCTTCTCTCTCATTGTGCGACCCGACCCCCTTCATCAGCCTTTCTCAAGATTCTACCTTTCCTCTCACTCAACAGGTGTTCTGTATCGTGAGCTGGGTGATGCCCCAACCAGAGTAGCAGTCGCGTCTTGCTAACCCACGTCGGCGTTGGCTCATCGAGGATGACCGCAAGCTCTGGAAGTGTGCGGGCATCCGGGTTGAGCTGTTGAGGATGAAAAGCTTGGTGCGGATGAGCGTCATCCTGACCTTTATTGCGTTGTGGCTACTGTGATTGACGCAGGAGAAGAGGGGGGTGGATAAGGCTCCCCGATATGGTGTGGGCACACAAAAGTCTGGCGATAGCGGGAGGGGCTGGAAGGAGAGCAAGCCAATAGGGCGAGTCTCGATAGGGATGTAATGGGAGGGCTGGTTTCAGTTACCAACCCTCCTCGAAGGTTATGAGCAGGCGCTGTCTCTTGAGCATACAGAGTGGTTCACGAGACAGGCCGATGCTCCCTTATAGGATCGATGGATCCGCTTACTTGACGAAATCGACACCCAGCTGGATATCGGCTTTCAGGGTAGCCAGCATGCCTTCCATCGCTTCCTGCTCGAAGGCGCTCAGCTTGCCGTAATCCAGTACGGTTTCGACGCCGTTCTTGCCCAGCAGTATCGGCTGCGCGAAGAAGGTGGCATGCTCGCCGTTGCCTTCCACGTAGGCGCACTCAACAACGTTGGCTTCGCCCTGCAGACCCTTGATGAGGGAGAGACCGAAACGGCAAGCCGCCTGACCCATGGAGAGGGTTGCGGAACCGCCACCGGCCTTGGCTTCTACCACTTCGGTACCGGCATTCTGGATGCGCTTGGTCATGGCTGCCACTTCTTCAGCGGTGAAGGAAGCGCCTTCAATCTGGGAGAGCAGCGGCAGGATGGTCACGCCACTGTGACCACCGATCACGTTGACGCGAACCTTGTCGATGTTCAGATCTTTGGCCGCAGCGACGAAAGTTTCGGCGCGGATCACGTCCAGGGTGGTGACACCAAACAGGCGACGTTTGTCATAGACGCCGGCTTTCTTCAGCACTTCGGCGGCGATGGCCACAGTGGTGTTGACCGGGTTGGTGATGATGCCGATCAGTGCTTTCGGGCAGGTGGCCGCGCACTTCTCGACCAGATTCTTGACGATACCGGCGTTGATATTGAACAGGTCGGAGCGATCCATCCCCGGTTTGCGTGCCACACCGGCGGAGATCAGCACCACATCGGCCCCAACCAGCGCAGGAGTCGGATCTTCACCGCAGAAGCCCTTGATGGCGACGTCGGTAGGAATATGACTGAGGTCAACGGCCACACCCGGGGTGACCGGGGCGATGTCATACAGGCTCAGCTCGGAGCCGGCCGGCAGACGGTTTTTCAACAGCAGAGCGAGGGCTTGACCGATGCCACCAGCGGCACCCAGAACGGCAACTTTCATGATCAACTCCATGTTTAAGCGTAGGTTTAAGGTTGTTTGTTGTTGTGCGCCCAACCTTAATGGATCCCCCCATAAAAAACAATCTGATAACAGTTGCAGTCACGGGTTCTGTGAGCCACGAAACATGCGAGCGCAAAAATTGGAGGGAAATAGAAAAAGTTGGAGGAGAAGCACAGTTTTTCTGCACTTCCCCTTACCATAAAGAGGTAGATCTGAAGGTCTCAGGATTGGAATGCCAGCGCCCGTTTTTCACACCAGCGAAAACCAATTGTTAACAATCCGTTCATCGCCAGATAAAGCCCGCCAGCCACCCCGAACACCGCCAGGGTATCGTAGGTCTGGGCGTTCAACCCCTGCGCCAGCCCCATGATGTCCATGATGGTGATGGTACTGGCGAGGGAGCTCCCCTTGAGCACCAGGATCACCTCGTTGGAGTAGGCAGGCACCAGACGACGGGCGGCGTGACGCACCTTCATCCACAAGGTCTGGCGGCCGTTAAAACCAAGCGCCCGGCACGCTTCCACCTCACCGGCCGGGATGGCATCGAGCGCCCCTTTGAACAACCGGGTGGAGTAGGCCGCCGTGTTGAGACCCAGCGCCAGCACGGCGCAGAACCAGGGCTGCTTGAGCAGCGGCCAGAGCGGGCTGGCTTTCAGCCACTCGAACTGGCCCGGTCCGTAGTAAATCAGGAAGATCTGAATGAGCAGCGGCGTACCGGTAAAGAGCAACACCCACAGCTGCACCAGCTGGGTCGCTACCGGCAGGCGCAACTCCAGCACCCAGGTCATCAGGGCCGCCAGCACAATCCCCAGCAGCAGGCTGAACAGGGTCAGCTCCAGCGTGGTGACCAGACCGCCCAGCAACGTAACGAGATACGCTTGCATCGGTTAACCTCCGTAGCGGCGGGTGTAGCGGGCAGCCAGCCCGAGGCCGTACTCGCTCACCAGACTGATAGCCAGATAGATGAGGGCCGCAGCGGCATACCAGGTGAACGGCTCATAGGTACTGGCCGAGGCCATCTGGGCCTGACGCATCATTTCGTTGACCCCGATAAGCGACACCAGCGCGGTATCTTTCAGCAATACCAGCCACTGGTTGCCGAGGCCCGGCAAGGCGTGGCGCCACGCCTGCGGCAGCACGATGCGAAAGAAGATGTGGCTCTTGCTCAACCCCAGCGCCAGCGCCGCCAACCGTTGCCCGGCAGGCACCGCATTAAGCGCCGCCCGCAGGGTCTGGGTCGCATAGCTGGCGAACAGCAGGGAGAGCGCCAGCACGCCACAGGCGAACGGGCTGAACTCCACATACTCGCCGGTGATGAGGAACAATACCTGGGTCGAGCCGAAGTAGATGAACAGCACCACCAGCAACTCGGGCAGGCCACGGATCAGCGTGGTCAGGGTGGCCACCGGCCACACCAGCGCACGCTGCTTGCTGAGCTCGGCCGCACTGAACGCCAGTGCCAATGCCATGCCCCCGACCAGTGATGCCAAGGCCAGCCCGAGGGTCATCCAGGCTGCATCCAACAACAGGCTCAACATGGCTTACTGCGCGAAGTATTTGTCGAAGATTTTCTGATAGGTGCCGTTGGCCTTGATCTCGGCCAGCCCCTTGTTCAGTTGAGTCAGCAGCTGCTGATTGCCCTTGGCGACCGCGATGCCAAAGCCGGTACCGAAGTACTTGGCATCGGTCACCGGCGCACCCACCACCGCATACTCCTTGTGCTGCTTCAGCCAGTCTGCAGCAACCGCAGTATCGGCAAACACACCGTCAATGCGACCATTCATCATGTCGAGGAAGGCGCTCTGATAACTGGCATATGGCACGGTCAGCAACCCCTTGCTCACCCAGTTATCCACCAGATAGGACTGATGAGAGGTGCCATTCTGCACGCCGACTGTCTTGTCGGCCAGCTCTTCCGGCCCCTTGAAGGCATCTTTCTTGGCGACGAATACCGCCGAGTTCTCGTAGTAGATATCGGAGAAATCGACCTGGGCGGAGCGCTCCGGGGTCACGTCCATGGCGGCGATGGCGGCATCGTAGCGACGGAATTTCAGGCTGGGGATCAGGCTGTCGAAGGCCTGGTTGTGGAAGCTGCACTCCAGCTTGGCCTGCTCGCAGATGGCGCGGGCCAGATCGATGTCAAAACCCTGAAACTCGTTCTTGTCATCCAGGTATTCGAACGGTGCGTAGGTGGCCTCGGTGGCGAACTTGATCTCCTTGGCCATGACGGAGGTACTCAACAGACCCATGGCAGCAACCAACAACAGACTCTTTTTCATGACAGCTTCCTTATCGATTCAATATCAATGCATCAAGAATTCGGCAAACCGGCTGGTTTGCGGGGATTGGAAAATGGCAGCGGTGCCGGATTCGATGATCCGCCCCTTCTCCAGATAAATCACCTGACTGGCCACCTTGCGGGCAAAGTCGACCTCGTGGGTCACCACCACCTGGGTAATGCCGGTCTGGCTGAGGTTACGGATGATCTCGGCCACCTCTTTGGTGATCTCGGGATCGAGGGCAGCTGTCGGCTCGTCAAACAGCAGCACTTCCGGGTCCATCATCAGGGTCCGGGCAATGGCCACCCGCTGCTGCTGGCCACCGGAGAGACGGGCAGGCCAGGCATCGCGCTTGTCGGCCAGTTGCAGTTGGGCCAGCAGGTAGGCCCCCTTCTCGATGGCAGCCTCCTTGCTCATGCCAAGCACCTTGACCGGCGCTTCAATCAGATTCTCCATCACAGTGAGATGTGGCCAGAGATTGTACTGCTGGAACACCATGCCCACCTTGCGACGCAGCAGTTGGGACTGGCGGTTGAATTCGGCACTAGAGAGGGAGTTCGGGAAAGAAAATTCACTTTCACCAATCCGCAGAACACCCGCATCCGGGGTATCCAGCAGGTTCATCATCCGTAGCAGGGAACTCTTGCCAGCACCGCTCGGGCCCAGCAACACCAAGGTTTCACCGGGGGATGTCCGAAAGCTGACCTGTTGCAGAACCGGCACCTTGTGCCAGGACTTTTCGATACCTATTAATTCAATACCCATACAGCCCAATTGAATAAGTTTTCAAAATTTCATCCCGATTCTATCCCTAATAGAGGTTGATGCAAGCCATTTTTGAATCAATATGCAGAACAAGCGCCGCTTCCTTGCAAAAAACGGCATATGAATGCAAAATGGCCCCGCTGTTCGTATCTGCCGCCTGTATCGCACAGGCCGCCACACCTCCTCATTCGTGAGACCAAGATGAAACACAACGACAAGCAAGAAAAACTGGCCAAGGCCTTTAAAGCCTTGCTGAAAGAGGAGCGCTTTGGCTCCCAGGCAGAAATCGTCACCGCCCTGCAAGAGCTGGGCTTCGAGAACATCAACCAGTCCAAGGTATCGCGCATGCTGAGCCGCTTCGGCGCCGTTCGCACTCGCAACGCCAAGATGGAGATGGTCTACTGCCTGCCGGTGGAGCTGGGCGTGCCCACCACCTCCAGCCCGCTCAAGAATCTGGTGCTGGACGTTGACCACAACGGCGCACTGGTGGTGATCCACACCAGTCCGGGCGCTGCCCAGCTGATCGCTCGCCTGCTCGATTCCCTCGGCAAAGCAGAAGGGATCCTCGGCACCATAGCCGGTGATGACACCATCTTCATTACCCCGACCAGCGATACCAATATTGAAGAGCTCTATATCTCGGCGCTCGAGTTGTTCGAACAGACTCCGTAATGGTGGCTACCGCGTCATAGCTGGCACGCCAGAACGAAAAATCCCGGCCAAGGCCGGGATTTTTGTTTTTTGCAGCTTCGTCAGGCGGGCTTATTTGCCCTGCGCCATCAGAAAACCCTCCGATGGGGCGAAGAAAGCCGCACCGGTCACCGCCTTGGTAAAGCGCAGCAGGTGGTCGAAGTGGCTACCCTCACCTTTGTACATACTGGCGAGCATGGCGTTGAAGTGCTGCGGTGTACGACAGCAGGAGATAAAGTAGAGCCCCTGCTCGGTCATAGTGCCCCAGGGCATGCTCTGGCGCAGGATCTCCATGGACTCTCCCTTCGGAGTCTTGAGATTGACCCGCTTGATGTGGGCGGTCAGCGGCTTGGCAGCAGACTCATACTCGATGTTGTCGGGCTTGGTGCGACCGATAATGTCTTCCTGCTCTTTCTGCGCCAGCTTCTCCCAGTCGCTCATGGCGTGGACCCAGCGCTGGACGTGAATGTAGGAGCCACCGGCAAACTCGCCATCGGCCAGCAGCGCCACTTCGGCACGGTGTTCATCCTGCGGGTTCTCGGTGCCATCGACGAAACCGGTCAGGTCACGGCAATCCAGGTTGCGGAAACCGCGCACCTCTTCGGCCAGCTCTACCAGTCCGGACAGCAGTGCCATCACACGGTGACCAGCGTGGTGCAGCACATCCACCCGATCGGCGCGCAGCTGAATAAAGAGATCAAACGGGGTGTTGGGGGCTTCCTGACCGTTGGCGGATTGCGCCATAAAGCTGCGGAACTGGGGCGGACGGGCGGCAGGGTAGAGACCATCCCAGGCATCGGCGCCAACGGCAACCAGGCCGCTGAAACCGGCCTCGGGGAAATCGGCGGCCACCGCCTGCCACAGGGCAGGCAATTTGGCCAGACGGCCGACCAGTTCGGCGGCATCGCCGGTACGATTGAACATCAGATAGAGGGCGTGCAGATTGGGCTCTGCGCAGATCCCGGCTTGGGCTTTCATATATCTCTCCCCTGAATTGGCGTTAGCGTTATGGGCTATTAGCGTTGCGCGATTATAAACCAGAGTGAATCCAGTTCTTTGATTTCACAACGATATCACGGGCTCAGGGCAAAAGATCAAACAGGACCAGCGGATGAGGCGCCACCCGGATGCGGGCCCGCATCCCCTCAAGGGGCTCGCCAATGCTCGCCTCCAGCTGCTGGTCGCCACACTCGCACAGCACCCGGCAGTGATGGCCCAGGAACTGCTGCTCCACCACCTTGAGCGCGCCATCTGCGGCACCCTCCAGCTGTAGCTGTCGGGGGCGGAGCATCAATTGCAACTGCTCGCCCACCGCGCGGCCATGAGGCTCGCTGCCACAGATAACGCCGAGCGCCGTCTGCACGCAGTGGCTATCCACCACCTCGGCGGCCAGATAGTTGACCCCGCCGAGAAACTCCGCCACGAAGCGGTTTTGCGGGCGGCGATAGAGCTGCTCCGGCTGGCCCACCTGTTCGATGTGGCCTGCGCGAAACAGTGCCAGCCGATCGGCGAAGGCGAATGCCTCCTCCTTGCTGTGACTGACGAAGATGGCGCTGATCCCTTGCTGCTTGAGCAGGGCACGGATCTCGAGGATCAGCTTCATCCGCACCTGGGTATCAATATTGGAGAATGGCTCATCCAGCAGCATCAGTCGCGGCTTGCACACCAGCGCCCGGGCGATGGCCACCCGCTGCTGCTGGCCGCCGGAGAGCTGGTGCGGATAACGATCCCCGAGCCCCTGCAAATTGACCAGCGCCAGCGACTCGTCCACCTGCTGCTGGCGGGCCCGGCGATCGAGCCTGGTCAGACCGAAGCCGATGTTGTCAGCCACCGTCAGGTGGGGAAAGAGGGCATAATCCTGAAAGATCATGCCGATATGGCGCGCCTCTGGCGGCACGTGCCCCCCCGGCCCGTCGAGCAGGGTTCCACCGAGGTGAATTGCCCCTTCTGCCAGCGGCAGCAGTCCTGCAATCGCCTTGAGCAGTGTAGTTTTGCCGCAGCCACTTGCTCCCAGCAAACAGACGATCTCATTGTCTGCCACCGTCAGGGACAGCTGTTCCAGCACATTGCGGCCGTTGTAACGGCAACTGACATTCTCAACTTGCAAGCAAGACAAAACCGACTTCCTCTCGTTTCTGGCGGTGCGCAACCTTTCGGTTCAGCAGGCCGCGTGCAATTTCATTAGCCGAGGTGGCGACTCAGTGCCCTGCACTGTCCAGATTGCGGTTGACCCAGATCAGCGGCAACAGTCCCACCAGCACGATAACAATGGCCCCCAGCGCGCCTCGCTCCAGCATCTCGTCCGAAACAAACTGATAAACATGGGTCGCCAGGGTATCGAAGTTGAACGGCCGCAGCAGCAGGGCGGCGGGCAACTCCTTCATGGATTCGATGAATACCAGCATGGCACCGGCAAACAGACCACGGCGCACCAGCGGCAGATGAACCCGGCGCAGCATGCCGCCATCTCCCTGCCCCAGGGAGCGGGCCGCCATGTCGAGGCTGGGGGAGATCTTGCCCATACTGCTCTCCACCGAGCCGATGGCGATGGCGACGAAGCGCACCAGATAGCCGAACACGATGGCGGTGATGGTGCCGGTCAGCAGCAGACCCGGCCCCTGACGCCCCAGCCACTCAGCCAGATCATTGATGGCAAAGTCGAGGGCGGTGAGCGGTACCAGCACCCCGATGGCGAGCACTGTGCCCGGCATGGCGTAACCCATGGCGGCGATGCGCAGGGGCAACAGACTCTTTATCCCGCCATCGAGGCGGCGGAAGAAGCCGAGCAGCAGGGCGATGCCCATCGCCAGCAGAGCGGTCAGCGTCGAGATGAGCAGACTGTTGCCGGCGAAGCGGAGAAACTCCGGCGTCCACGACAACTCGAAGTAGCGTACCCCGTAATCGAGCAGGATGACGAACGGCAGGCCGAAACCGGCCAGCACCAGCCCCCAGCACCAGATCGCAGCTAGCCAGCGGGCGGGGCCGGCCAGCGCATAACGTAGCGGCTGCTCATGGCCCATGGACTTCTGGAACACCTGCTGCCGACTGCGCGAGCGGCGCTCCAGCGCGATCAACAGCACCACAGCCAGCAACATCAGGCAGGAGAGTTTCGCCGCGGTGGCCAGACTGCCATAGCCGAGCCAGGTGTCGTAGACCGCCGTGGTCAGGGTGTTGATGGCAAAGAAGTGGACGGTGGCAAAGTCGGCCAAGGTCTCCATCGCCACCAGCGATACCGCCACCATGATGGCCGGGCGCGCCAGTGGCAGACTGAGGCGGCGAAAGCTCTGCCACGGTGTACAGCCGAGCAGGCGGCTCGAGTGGATCAGGCTGACCGACTGCTCCAGAAAAGAGGCACGAGCCAGCAGATAGACATAGGGGAACAGCACCAGTGCCAGTACCCAGGCGGCGCCGCCAAGGGTGCGAATGGCCGGAAACCAGTAATCGGCCGGACTGTGCCAGCCAAAGAGTGCTCGCAGCCCGGCCTGTAGCGGGCCCGAGTAGTCGAGCAAGTCGGTATAGACGTAGGCGACGATATACGAGGGCATCGCCATCGGCAGCATCAAGGCCCATTGCAGGGCACGGCGCCCCGGCACCTGACACATGGCCACCAGCCAGGCGGTGGGTACGCCAAACAGCAGGCTAAGCAATACCACGCCGACCACCAGCCCCAAGGTATTGCCCAGATAGTCGAGCAGCACGGTATCGGCGAGGTGGCGAAACAGATCCCCCTCAGCCGAGAAGGCCGAGAAGAGCAGGGCAATAACCGGTAAAGCCAGCAGCAGGGCGATGGCCCAGCTACCGGTAATCCATCCAAAATTTTTCATGAGACCACAGATGTTGATGGGGCCGTTGGCCCCATCTGATTACAAGTCGAACTTCACTTCATCCAGCAACTGCAAGGCATCCTTGCGGTGCTTGGCATAATCGCTAATCGGTAGCGGGTCAGACTTGAAATTGCCCCAGGACTTGACCATGGCGGAAGGCTCGACCCCGGCCTTGACCGGATATTCGGCATTCACGTCAGCGTACATGTGCTGGGCAGTGTCGCCAGCCAGAAACTCCATCAGCTTCTGAGCGGCTTCTTTGTTCTTGGCATACTTGGTCATGGCCACGCCGCTCACGTTGACATGGGCACCGCGATCACCCTGGTTTGGGAAGTTGATATAGACCGCATCCGCCCAGGGCTTTTGCGCCGGATCTTGCAACATGGCGCCGAGATAGTAACTATTGCCAAGGGCAATGTCACAGATGCCATCTTTCACTGCCTTGACCTGATCCCGATCGCCCCCTTGTGGTTTCTGCGCCAGGTTGGCCTTGACCCCTTCCAGCCAGGTTTTGGTCTCTGCCATACCGTGATGGACAATCATTGAGGAGACCAGCGCCACATTGTACTCATGCTTGCCACTGCGGGTACAAATTTTCCCTTTGTATTCCGGCTTGGCCAGATCTTCGTAGCTGATGTTGTCCAACTTGCCGAGGCGATCCTTGCTGGAGTAGATGGCGCGCGCCCGGGTGGTCAGGGCGAACCAGCGGTTCTCCGGATCACGATAGATGGCGGGGATGTTCTCCTGCAGGATCTTGCTATCCACCGGCTGCACCAGCCCCTTGTCTACCAGGTCGGTCAGACGGCTGATGTCGACGGTCAGCATCAGGTCGGCCGGAGAGAGTTTGCCTTCCCGTTCCAGACGCTCGTTCAACCCCTCTTTGGCGAACACCAAGTTCACCTTGATGCCAGATTCCTTCTCGAACTGCTGGATGATGGGCTTGATCAGCTCATCCTGCCGGTTGGAGTAGACATTCACTTCCCCGGCCGCCAAGGCCGACTGAGCGACCAACGCAGAGAAAGCCAGTGCCAACATTTTCATTTTCATCATCCATTCCTTGATTAGCTATACAGAGTGATAACGATTTCCGTTTGCATTCTGCATACATCTTATAAGCGGATCAAGAATGCATGGCATCGCCACATCACATATTTAATCGCTGAAAAACAAAGGGGGTCTGATGGAATCCCATTCAGCTCTTTATGGCACTCTGACCTCTTAGGGGGGCGATAATACAGAGCGACAGTAACGAGGTGTGATGAGCAGTGGTGGTCATCTTCAGGATCATCGAATTGCCCTCAATCGGCCTCATCCGTTCGCCCCAAATTCTGACCGTGGCTGGTATTTTTATTGTCTTATTTCAGATGAGTAGAGTTTAATGCCGGCGCCACTTGCCTGAGGCCCCTACATCACTGGCCAGCGGGTCCCATCATCAGGCACCATGCTGCAGTGGCAGCGGGTATCCACCAAACAAGAGCAAAACAGCATGTTAGTTATCTCCAACAGCGTCACGCTGCCCTGGCATGAGCTGCAATTCCAGACCATGCGGGCACAGGGAAACGGTGGGCAGCACGTCAATAAAACCGACTCCGCAGTCTGGTTGCGCTTCGATTACCGCAGCTCTCCCAGTCTGACGCCTCTCTACAAGGAGGGGCTCGACAAGCTGAGCGACAGCCGGGTACATGACGGCTTTATTCTGATCCGGGTCGAGAGTCATCGCAGTCAGGACATGAATCGCAAGGAGGCAATGAGCCGCCTGGTAGAGTTACTGAAGAAAGCAGCCTGGCGCCCCAAGGCTCGTCATGCCACCAAGCCGACCCGCAGCTCCCAGCGCAAAAGGGTCGATGCCAAGAAACGCAAAGGGGATATCAAATCCGCCCGCGGCAAGCCGGTTCTGGAATGAGCCACCTCCAACTCCCGCTAATCCACAAGGAGGTCAGCCAATGAGATACAGTTTTTGCGACAGCGCTCGCGGCCCCCTGCTGGTCGTCATCGATCAGGATGGTTTGCGCCACGTGGAGTTCATGTGCGGGGAGCGGCCCGTCATGCCGCAAGCTGACTGGCAACGGGATGACAAGGCGCTGGCCCCCTATCTCGCCCAGTTCACCGCCTATTTTGCCGGCAAGTTGCAGCAGTTCGACCTGCCCATGGCAGCGAAGGGCACCCCGTTTCAGCAAACGGTGTGGAACGCGTTGTGCGATATCCCCTATGGCGCGACCGTCAGCTATCTCGAGATTGCCCAGGTTATCGGCAATCCCAAGGCGGTGCGGGCGGTGGGGGCTGCCAATGGCCGCAATCCGCTGAGCATCATAGTGCCCTGCCATCGGGTGATCGGACGCAGCGGCGATCTGACCGGCTATGCTGGCGGCATTTCCATCAAGCGCTGGTTGCTGGCACGGGAACAGACAGGCACAACATTCGAGCTGGCCCCATGAGACGATGAGAGCCCATGGAGAAGGATGTGACAAAATAGCGACCAGAATGAAAAGGCTTTCGGTCAGTGGCCACGCTTTGCTGACAAGATGAACAGAAAATGAAGAATCGCCTCAGAACTACTTCAGATTGAGCTTGGCATGATGGCGCCATACTTGAATGGCACGGCTCATTCGCTGATTCAAGTAGCACCCATGTGACGCTTCCAATCTGTCTTTTCCCCGCGCCTCCTCTGAGGCGCTTTTTTTGTGCCAATACAACGAGTCAACCCTCTGGCTGGGTGGTCCGAGTGCCACAGGCTCTGTGCCAACCCAAAAGCACAGAGGCGAAGGATTCTCCTTCGCCTCTGGCGTGACCGCTGGCTACTCGTTCTGGGGCAGGAACTGCAGTTCCGGCGCCGAGGAGGTGAGCACATCGGCGCAATAATCCCAGGTCGAGATGCGGTAGTGCTGCAAATCTTCATCCAGATGCAGGCCGTCCGACTCCTGATGGAACCAGCTGGCAAAGCGGGATGGGGTGATGAGCTGGATCTGCTCTTCGATGGCGTGGCTATCCTTTCCTTCGGCCAGATCGCAATCCTCGATGACCCGCAGGGCATAGATATGGCGAAAGTAAACCCGGCAGAGGATTTGTGGGGGGAGATCGATGCTGCGTGCCCGTCCCAGCATGATGGTCAGGGAGTCACTCCAGAGATCCTGGTGCAGCTCAGCCACAACCAGACCGGGCGGTAGCTGGCGGGACGGAGCCCAAGGGACGGCAACCTGCCGAATGGCATTTTTCTGTTCCATATTCACCTCGCGACGACTCGCTCCCTGTCTTGAGTCTATCTGAACCATATAGTCCCGGCGAAGGCAATCGATGGAGAAGAAAAACTGGAATAAAAAAGCCGACGTATCAAACGTCGGCGAATAAAAAGTGCTTACAACAGAGGATTCACATATTGAGACCCGTGGGTCGAAAGATTGGTTCCCTCTTTTTGTAACTAATTTTCGGCGCGTTTAAACATCAGGGTATTGGCGTCCGACTCTTCCGGTACGAAGTAGTAGCCCTCAGCGTTGAAACCGGTCAACTGCTCCACCTCGGTCAGACGGTGCTTGATGATATGTCTGGCCATCATGCCGCGCGCCTTCTTGGCGTAGAAGCTGATGATCTTGAACTGGCCATTCTTCTCATCCTTGAACACCGGTGTGACGATCCGCCCTTGCAGGCTCTTTGGTCGTACCGCCTTGAAATACTCGTCGGAGGCCAGATTGATCAGTACCTCATCCCCCTGGGCGGCCAACGCATCGTTGAGGTGGTGAGTGATTACCTCACCCCAGAACTGGTAGAGATCCTTGCCGCGGCTATTGTCGAGCTTGGTCCCCATCTCTAGCCGGTAGGGCATCATCAGGTCAAGGGGGCGAAGCACCCCGTAGAGGCCGGAGAGCATTCGCAGGTGCGCCTGAGCGAAGTCAAAATCGGCCTCGCTAAAATCCTCCACTGCCAAGCCGGTGTAAACATCTCCCTTGAAGGCCAGCAGTGCCTGACGGGCGTTGGCGGGGGTGAAATCCGGCTGCCACTCGGCAAACCTGGCGGCATTGAGACCTGCCAGTTTGTCGCTGATCTTCATCAGAGTGGCAATCTGATCCGGGCTCAGTTGACGAGCCCGGTTAATCAGTTCGGCAGAGTGATCCAGCAGCTCGGGCTGGGTAAAGCGGGGGGTCACCAGCGGTGACTCGTAATCCAGCGTTTTGGCCGGGGAAACCACAATCAGCATAACGTTCCTTTATGGCGAGGGGCCGAACGGCAGAGCGGCCCCATGATTCATTCATCCAGCGTCACATTGTCCAGCGTGCCGGTACCGAGCCGTTCGCGACCGGAAAGCTTGATCAGCAGTCGCAGGTCGTTGGCCGAGTCGGCGTGGGCGAGGGCCTCACTGTAGCCAATCTGGCCGGCGCAGAACAGGCTGAAGAGCGCTTGATCGAAGGTCTGCATACCCAGCTCGGTGGATTTGGTCATCACCTCCTTGAGGCGATGCATCTCTCCCTTGCGGATGATGTCTGTGACAAGCGGGGTATTGAGCAGGATCTCGAACGCAGCAAAGCGTCGCTTGCCATCCATGCTTGGCACCAGCTGCTGGGCGACGATGGCCTTGAGGTTGAAAGAGAGATCGAACAGGAACTGGCGGTGTTTGTCTTGCGGCACCAGATGGAGGATGCGATCCAGCGCCTGGTTGGCATTGTTGGCATGCAAAGTGGCGAGACAAAGGTGTCCCGTCTCGGCGAACTGCAGGGCAAACTCCATGGTCTCCTGACTTCGGATCTCACCGATCAGGATCACGTCCGGCGCCTGACGCAGCGAGCTTTTCAGCGCCACATCGAACGACTCGGTGTCGATCCCCACCTCGCGCTGGGTCACCAGACTGCGACCATGCTGATGGACGAACTCCACCGGATCTTCCACCGTCAGAATATGACCATCGGCATGCTGGTTGCGATAGCCGATCATCGCCGCCTGGGTAGTCGATTTACCCGCCCCGGTGGCGCCGACAAACAGCACCAGCCCCCGCTTGGCCATCGCCACCTCTTGCAGGATCTTGGGTAGCTGCAGATCTTCAAAGGTGGGAATGCGGGTCTCGATCCGCCGTATCACCATGCCGGGCAGCTCCTGCTGCCAGAAGGCACTGACCCGAAAACGGCCCAGCGCTTCGCGATAGATCGCGTAGTTGGCCTCCTTGGTGCGGATATAACGCTCGAAGTGATCGCTGCTGAGGGTATCCCTGACCAGCGTCAGCGCCCCCTTCTTGTCGAGCGCCTCACCTCCTAGCGACACCAGATGGCCATTCACCTTGAGGGTGGGCGGCGAGCCCACCGTCACAAACAGATCCGATCCCTTGCGCTCGACCAGCTCGCTCAGCAGATCATCCAGATTCATCATCTATCCCTCCCTGGGTGCGAGTCGCTTAAATGCTGTTGGGATCGACGGCCTTGGCCTTGGCATCGAGGGATGCCACCACGCCGCGACTTACCAGCTGCTTGAGACTCTGATCCATGGTCTGCATACCGTGGGTCATCCCGGTCTGGATCACCGAGTAGAGCTGGGCAATCTTGTCCTCCCGGATCAGGTTACGCACCGCCGGAATGCCCATCATGATCTCGTGAGCCGCCACCCGACCGCCGCCGATGCGCTTGAGCAGGGTTTGGGAGATGACTGCCCGTAGTGACTCGGAGAGCATGGAGCGCACCATGTCTTTCTCCGCGCCAGGGAAGACGTCGATGATACGGTCGATAGTCTTGGCCGCCGACGAGGTGTGCAGGGTGCCAAATACCAGATGGCCGGTTTCGGCGGCGGTCATGGCCAGACGAATGGTCTCGAGGTCACGCATCTCGCCCACCAGTATGATGTCCGGGTCTTCCCGCAGTGCCGAGCGCAGGGCATTGCTGAAGCTCTTGGTATCCCGGTGCACTTCCCGCTGGTTCACCAGACAGCGTTTGTTCTCGTGAACGAATTCGATAGGGTCTTCGATGGTGAGAATGTGGTGATGGAAGTTTTCGTTGATGTAGTTGACCATGGCCGCCAGGGTGGTCGATTTACCAGAACCGGTCGGGCCGGTCACTAGCACTAAACCCCGTGGGAACTCGGAGATCTTGCGGAATATTTCCGGCGCATCGAGATCCTCCAGAGTCAATACCGTGCTGGGGATGGTCCGAAAGACCGCCCCCGAGCCGCGCGCCTGCTGGAAGGCGTTGACCCGGAAACGGGCCAGATTGGGCACCTCGAACGAGAAGTCGACCTCGAAGTTCTCCTCCAGCTCCTTGCGCTGATGGTCGTTCATGATGTCGTAAATAAGGGCATGCACTTCCCGGTGTTCCAGGGCGGGCAAATTGATCTTGCGAACCTCACCATCAACCCTGATCATCGGGGGAACCCCGGCCGAGAGGTGTAGATCCGAGGCTTTATGCTTTACACTGAAAGCCAATAACTCTGTGATATCCATAGACTTGTCATTCTCCCATCACAAGATCACTAACGAAACATGAACCAGATTGCCCAGCACCTGTTTCAGGTAAAGGAACGTATTGCCCAGGCCGCCGAACGGGCGAGCCGCAACCTGCAGCAGATCCGCCTGCTGGCCGTGAGCAAGACCAAGCCGGTCGAGGCCATCATGGCCGCCCATGCCTCAGGTCAGCGCTGCTTTGGCGAATCCTACGCTCAGGAAGCAGCGGCCAAGATCGATACCTTGCGCCAGCAGCCGGAATATAGCGACATAGAGTGGCACTTTATCGGCCCTTTGCAATCGAACAAATCCAAACTGGTCGCCGAACGGTTTGACTGGGTGCAGAGCGTGGATCGGGACAAGCTCATCGACCGCCTCAACAACCAGCGCCCCGCCAGCATGGCACCGCTAAATGTTTGTCTGCAAATCAATATTAGCGGAGAGAGCAGCAAATCCGGAACGTCGGAACAAGAGATTTTCCGCCTTGCCGAGCTGGTCTCCCAAAGTGAACGACTGGTGCTGCGGGGACTGATGGCCATTCCCGAGCACACCAGTGACGAGAGCGTACTGGCCGCCCAAATGACCCGTATGCAGACTCTGTTCACCGAGCTTGCGCGACAATACCCCACGGTGGATACCCTCTCGATGGGCATGACCGAAGACCTCGAACTGGCGATCGCCCATGGCAGCACCATGGTGCGGGTCGGCACCGCCATCTTCGGCGCCCGTGACTACTCATAGGCAAGGCCAGCGGATAACCCATACGTCCGCCTCTTGCCGCGACTTCATCAACAGGAGCGTTTGATGGAACACCGAATTCTGGCGTCAGGTGGTGCAGGCAGCGCCAACCCCGCCGCGACCCCATGTGCAACAGGAGCATCTGATGCAGCATAGAACGCTGGCCTTTATCGGCGCGGGCAACATGAGCCGCAGCATCATCGCCGGACTGGTCAAGGCGGGCTACCCCGCCGGGCAGATCACTGCCGCCAACCCCAGTCTGCCCAAGCTGGAGGCACTGGCGAGCGACTACGGCATTCGCATCACCCAGAGTAATGCCGAGGCGGCCCGCGATGCCGAAGTGATCGTGCTGGCGGTCAAACCGCAGCTGATGGCTGGTATGCTGGCGGCGCTGGTGGCTGAACTGGGCTCCCTTGAGGGCAAGCTGCTTATCTCCATCGCGGCCGGTATCAAGGTGGCGCGCCTCGGCGAGATGGCCGGTGGCCACCATCGCATCATCCGCACCATGCCCAATACCCCGGCGCTGCTGGGTCTGGGGATGACCGGTCTCTATGCGCCTGAACATATTGCCGCCGCTGATCGCGACTTTGCCGAGCAGATGATGCAGGCGGTCGGCAAGACCCTCTGGGTAGATCAAGAGTCTGGCATCAACGGCGTCATCGCCGCGGCGGGCAGTGCTCCGGCCTACTTCTTCCTCTTTATGCAGGCCATCGCCGAAGAGGCCGAAGCGATGGGCTTCTCGCCCGAGCAGGCACGCCAGCTGGTTCAACAAACCGCCCTCGGTGCAGCCGCCATGGTGGAGCAAAATCCCGAGCTGGCGCTGCAAACCCTGCGTGAGCAGGTGACCAGCAAGGGCGGCACCACAGCCGAAGCCATCAAGACCTTCCAGCAGCAGGGGCTGATGCCGCTGACTGCGCAAGCCATGCAGGCGGCCGTCACTCGTGCCACCGAAATGGAAACCCTCTTCTAACAGGAGCCCAGATGAACACTGCTTACTTTCTGATTAACACCGTTTTCGATCTCTACCTGATGGTGATCCTGCTGCGCGTCTGGTTGCAGTGGGCCCGTGCCGACTTCTACAACCCGATGAGTCAGATGGTGGTCAAGCTGACCAATCCGCTGGTGATCCCGCTGCGCCGCGTGATCCCGGGCTTTGGCGGTATCGATCTCGCCTCCGTAGTGCTGGCGCTGGCCATCGCCTTCGCCAAGCTGGCGTTGCTCAAGAGCATGAACGTGTTGCTGGCTGACTGGCTCAGCATCAGCCTGTTTGCCGCCCTGACCGTGCTGAAGAAAGCGGGTTCGATGATCTTCTGGATCCTGCTGATCCGCGCCATCCTGAGCTGGGTTAGCCAGGGTCGCAACCCCATCGAATACGTGATGCATCAGCTGACCGAACCATTCCTCGCCCCTATCCGCCGCGTACTGCCGGCGTTGGGTGGACTGGATCTCTCGGTGCTGGTCGCCTTTATTGGCCTGCAAGCTATCAACTACCTGCTGGGGGACCTGTTTGGCCAGCTGTGGTGGATGATTTGATGCCAGCCGTCCTGCAACAAGGGGATGAACTGGTATTGCATCTGGTGATCCAGCCCAAGGCGAGTCGGGATCAGATCATCGGATTACACGGTGAAGAGCTGAAAGTGGCCATCACGGCGCCACCGGTCGATGGCCAGGCCAACAGCCATCTGATCAAGTTTCTGGCCAAGCAGTTCAAGGTGGCCAAGGGTCAGGTCACCATAGTGCGGGGCGAGCTGGGGCGACACAAAACCGTCGCCATCGACAGCCCCAAACAGTTGCCGCAAGAAGTGAGCGCACTGCTGAATGACACGCAAGGCTGAATGAATCGGCCTGCGCCAACCGTAGATATGAGAGGGATGACAGATGAAAACAGCCTGGATGAGTGGCCTGCTGGCACTGCTGATGACCCTGCCGCTCAAGGCAGAACAGATGAAGGAGCTGGGGCCCTGGCGGGTGCATTACAACGCCTTCAACTCCAGCTTCCTCACCCCCGAGGTCGCCAAGTCCTATGGACTGGAGCGCAGCCGCTACAACGCCATCATCAATATCGCGGTACAGGACAAGCAGAAAGTGGCGCAAGCCGTGGGGATCACCGGTGAGGCCAAGAACCTGACCGGTACCATCCGCACCCTGAACTTTCAGGAGGTAAAAGAGGGGGATGCCATCTACTATCTGGCGACCCTCCCCTACCGCAACGAAGATACCTATCAGTTCACCCTGAAGATCATGGGCGGCGGGCAGCAGCAGAACCTCACCTTCCAGCAGACCTTCTACGTCGACTAAGCACCCGCAAGAAGCCCCGACCTTGGTCGGGGGCTTCATTTTATCCATATGACAAGGGCGCCATCAGGGCGCCCTTGTTACATCTATTCCGTACCGCTGCGGTTACAGGGCGAGGAACAGACCGGCCAGACAGGCGCTCATCAGGTTCGCCAGCACGCCGGAGAGAATGGCGCGCATGCCGTAACGGGCGATGAAGGATTTGCGCTCCGGTACCATGGAGCCCAGACCGCCGATCAGGATCGCCATCGAGGAGATGTTGGCAAAGCCGCACAGGGCGAAGGTCACGATGGCCTTGCTTGACTCGCTCAGGGTCTGATCCTGCACCAGACCGATAAAGGCGACGAACTCGTTGACCACGATCTTGGTGCCGATCAGGGCGCCAGCGGCTTGCGCCTGCTCCCAGGGCACACCGATCAGCCATGAAACGGGGGCAAACAGCCAACCCAGAATGATCTGGAAGCTCAGATCCAGTCCTACCAGACCGCCAGCCCAACCGAGCAGGCCATTGAGCATGGCGATCACCCCGACGAAAGCCAGCAGGGTGGCACCGACCGCTACCGCGATATTTAGGCCGGACATGGCGCCATCGGCCGCCGCTTCGATCACGTTGGTAGCCCGGGGGATCTCCACATCCTGACAGTGATCGACATCTTCTGCAGCAGGTGGAACCAGGATCTTGGCCATCGCCAGGCCGGCAGGGGCTGACATAAACGCAGCTGCAATCAGGTATTTCAGTTCAACCCCCAGGCTGGCATAGCCCACCAGGGTGCCACCGGCAACGGAGGCGAGACCACAACTCATCACCGCAAAGAACTGGGAGTCAGACATTTTGGAGAGGTAGGGTTTGACCACCAGCGGCGCTTCCACCATGCCAACGAAGATGTTGGCGGTCGCGGAGAGGCTCTCGGCACGGCCGGTGCCCAATAGCTTTTGCAGGCAACCGCCCAGCAGGGCAATCACCCGTGGCATGATGCCGATGTGATAGAGAATGGCGATCACCGCAGAGAAGAAGATGATGACCGGCAACACATTGAAGGCAAAGATGAAGCCCAGCTTGAACTTGGCCAGATCACCGAACAGGAAGGCGATCCCCTCCTGACCATAACCGATCACGCTGCTGACGCTTTCACTCACACCGTTCAGCACCTGCTGGCCAGCTGGCAGCCAGAGTACCAGTGCGGCAAACAGGACTTGCAGACAGAGGGCGAGGCCAACTGTTCGCAGTGGGATACGACGACGATTATCAGAGCAGATGACGGCAAGCGCCAGGATACTCAGGATGCCGAGCAGGGCAATCATAGGGACTCCATCAGGTGGGGCAAAAGATGGGCGCGGATTCTGCGCCTCTCACCCCATCACTGCAAGTCCACTTGGTTACAAGCCTGTTAGCAAAAACGTTTGCACGATATCGGTTGCGGCAACTGGCTGATTTGACTCAATTTTAGTATCAGTGGAAAGTAACCGTTTCTATATGAAAACAATCATTCTTCAATTCCGGACAATCGACCGCCAATCCAGGGCGCCAGTCGTTGCTCCCAATAGGGTTCTGGGCCAAAGCGGGCCTTGAGGAAATCGATGAAGAGACGGATCTTGGGATCCAGATGTTCGCGCCTGGCGTAAACCGCGTGCACCGCCATCTGCTGATTAGGGCGCCAGTCAGGCAACAGCGGGATCAGCTGCCCACTTTGCAACTCGTTGTCCAGCAGGTAGTTGGCGATATAGGCGATACCAAGCCCGGCCAGTGCCGCATCCCGCACAGCTTCCGCCATATCGACCCGATAGTTGCCCGCTACCTGAACCGTCTGGCGCTCCTTGCCCTGGCGAAATGCCCATTGGTGATAGCGTCGCTCCCGGCTCTGGTAGGTGATGCAGTTATGCTGGGCCAGATCCTTGGGATGGAGCGGAGTGCCGTGGCTCAGCAGGTAATCCGGCGAGGCCGCCACCACGAAGCCGATGTCGGCCAGCCGCTGCCCCACCAATCCTTCAGGCTTCTCTTCGTAGGTGGTGATCCAGAGATCCAGCCCTTCGTCCACCAGCGTGCTCTTGTGGTCAAACAGCGATACTTCCAGCTCCAGCTCGGGATAACAGTCCTGAAACGCCTTGAGGTGGGGAATCACATGCAGGCGGCCAAATGATTGGCCCACCCCTAGATGCAGCACGCCGCTCACCTTGCCGCGCCGCTCGGCGATCATGGAGTCCGCCTCCTGTGCTACCGCCACCAGCGCATGGCAGTGACGTGCATACTCCTGACCCAGCTCGGTCAGGGCGAAGCGGCGGGTGGTGCGCTGCACCAGCTGGGCGCCGAGAGAGGTCTCCAGCAGCGCCAGTTGCTTGCTGATATGAGATTTTGATACCCCGAGGCGACGGGCGGCGGCAGAGATCCCCTGCTCGCGTACCAGCGCATCGAAGATCACCATTTGGGGCAGACGTTGCAGCACAAGATAACCGGATTGAGTGGCGGGTCCCCATTATTCCAGAGCCGCCCGCCAAGGGGTAGGGTCAGTGCCCCAACGCCCGGGTGATCTGCAATTTGAGGGGATCGTCAGCCGGATTCTGGTTGGCACCGTAGCTGGCGATCAGCTTGCCATCACGCCCCACCAGATACTTGTGGAAGTTCCAATTTGGCGCATCCCCGTCAGCGGCTGCAGCCAGCCCCTTGAACAGTGGTACTGCATCGGAGCCCCGCACCGCTACCCGGTTAAACATCGGGAAGGTCACCCCGTAGTCGCGGCGGCACACCTCGGCGGTCTTGGTCTCGTTGCCCGCCTCCTGCCAGAAGTCGTTGGAGGGGAAGCCCAGAATAATCAGTCCTTTATCCTTGTAGCTCTGGTACAGCTTCTCCAGATCGCGAAACTGGCCGCTGTAGCCGCAGTAGGAGGCGGTATTGACCACCAGCACCACCTTGCCCTCGGTCAGCTGACAGAGGTTGTGGCGTTGGGTGTTGTTTAGCTCCCGCATCTCCACATTGAAATAATCGGGGCACGCCGCAGAGGCCGAACCAACCCCCAATAACAGCAACAGAGTGAACCATTTCATCGCCAAGACTCCTTGTGTTTTGTCCATCATACGCGGTTACCAGAGCCGCAGTTCACTCTCAATGCAGGGGAATACCGGTCAGCCAGCCGTGGCCCCAGAAGATCAGCAGCGCCGTAGCCGCCAACCCAGCCCCGACACTGATAGCGGTGCCGGTCCAGTTGGCCTCGGGCCGCGGATATCTCTGCCAGTCCCGCACCGAAATCCAGATGATGCTTACCAGCGCCCAGAGCCCGATGCCGCCAAACAGCACCAGAGATCGCGCCTCGCTATTAACCAGCAGATGGGCCACCGCCCAGAGCAGGGTACCGAGCAGTTGGGGATGCACCAGCCAACGGCGCAGATGGTTGGGCCCCTGGCCGGAGAAGAAGAGGATCAGCGCAAAGGGCATCATCACCGTCATGGTCATGGGCCCCCAATCCGGCAGGAGGTAGAGCGGCAGCGGGTTGGCCGAGCGCCAGCCGGCAATGATGCAGGCGATGGCGACAAATACCAGTAAAGAGAAGAGCCCCTTGTAGCGATTCTCACCCAGCCGCTCGCGCAGCCGCGCCCGATGATCCACCGCAAAACAGGGGTAGAGATGGATCAGGGTAAACAGCGTAACTCCCAGGGTCAGCAGGAACATGGGTCTCTCCTTGTACTTGGTTCGACCACTATGCCGCAAAGGGAGAGATGCACCTATCAAAACCGCGTGGGCCCATGGCGCCACAGGCGTGGCAAGACCAAGGTAGAGAAAGAAAAGAGCCGATCACGATGGATCGGCAAATAAGTGCCAGGGCAGTCAAACATCTCGCGGGATAGGAGATGCCCCAAACGGGGATATTGAGTGGCCGATGGGGCGCATCGGCCGAACAGGATCAGCCCTTGAGCTGATAGAGTGCAGCTACGTTGCGCGCAGTGAGTTGAATGTTGGTGCTGGCGCTCGCCAGCGCCTCCGGCAGAGACATGGCGCGGTTGACCACGGCAAATACCGCATCGAGCCCGTGCTCATGCACCACGCCACAATCATCGGTCAGGCAACCGGAGATCCCGATCACCGGCTTGCCAAACTGCTTGGCGCAGCGTGCGACACCGATTGGCGTCTTACCGTGAATGGTCTGGCTGTCGATGCGCCCTTCACCGGTAATGACCAGATCCGCATCGGCCACTTCCTCCGCCAGCTTCAGCGCTTCAATCACGATCTGGATGCCGGGCTTGAGCTCGGCACCAAGCAGACCGACCAGCGCGGCCCCCATGCCACCGGCGGCACCCGCCCCCGGAATATCCTTCACCCGGCAGCCAAGGGCCTGTTCGATGCAGTCAGCGTAGTGGGCAAGATGGGCATCCAGTTCGACAACCATCTCGGGGGTCGCCCCCTTCTGCGGGCCAAACACCGCAGAGGCACCTTTCGGGCCACAGAGCGGGTTATCCACATCACACGCCACCTCGATCACCAGATTGCTCAAACGTGGATCCAGACCGCTCAAGTCGATAGTCGCGAGCTCACCGAGACCCGCGCCACCCAACTCGATGGCAGATCCATCGGCTTTGAGCAACTTTCCGCCGAGCGCCTGGATCATGCCGGCACCGCCGTCATTGGTGGCGCTGCCACCAATACCGAGAATGAGGTGCTTCACCCCCATCTCCAGTGCGGCCAGGATCAGCTCGCCGGTACCGAAGCTGGAGGTGAGCAGCGGATTGCGCTGCTCGGGCGCCACCAGATGGATGCCGGAAGCGGCGGCCATCTCGATGACGGCGCGCTCGCCATCACCCAGCAGGCCGACGAAGCCCTGCACCTTGTTGCCGAGCGGCGCGGTCACTTCGACCGGCAGGATGCGGCCACCGGTAGCATCGACCAGGGATTGCACCGTGCCCTCGCCGCCATCGGCCATCGGCAATTTGACGTAGGTGGCGTTTGGCAACACCTGCTTGAAACCGGCCTCGATGGCATCAGCCACCGCCATGGCGCTCAGACTCTCCTTGAATGAATCGGGGGCAATAACAATTTTCATATCAATTCCTTAAAGGGCCAATACGCCAAACATCAGGGTGGAGACAGTGGCAATGGTCAGACCGACTGCGGTTTCGTATGGGATAAGTTTCAGGCGCTCACCCACCCCCATGTGGACGCTGCCATCGGTGGCGTGGAAGAAGGAGCCGTGGGGCATGTGGTCAAACACGGTAGCACCGGCATGGATCATCGCCGCCCCGGCCAGACTGCTGATCCCCAGTTCAATCAGGGTGGAGCTGAAGACGTTGGAGGCCACCACGGTACCGGCGGTGGTCGAGGCGGTCGCCAGCGACATCAAAGCACCTGAGATAGGCGCCAGCAGGTAGGAGGGCAGACCGGAGGCGGTCAGGCCGCTGATCAGCACATCTTTCAGGCCGGAGTTGGCGATGATGCCCGCCAGGGTTCCGGTGCCCAGCAGCATGATGGCGACCGGCGCCATGCGGGCGAGGCCGGAGACCGCAAACTGGTTCACCTTGCGGAATTTACCCATCATCAGGGCGCCGACCAGACCACCGAGGGGCAGTGCAATCAGCGGATCCACCACGATACCGGCAACCGGGCGCAGAGCCAGCAGCAGGATGGCGACCAGCGGTGCACTGATGGCGGCGGCAAAGCCCGGCAACTTGGCACCGGCAAAGCTCACCACCTCATCAGCGGCAACCTTGCTGCCCTTGTTGTTCAGCCGCTTGGCCAACCAGTAGGCCATCACCAGACCGAACAGACCCGGGATGATACCCGCCGCCATCACAGAGGTGAGGGGAAGATGGAAGGCATCAGCCGCGGCAATGGCGTTAGGGTTGGGGGACATGACGTTACCCGCCTTGCCGCCGCCAACCATGGCCAGCAGGATGGCCGCCTTGGAGAGGTCGGCACGGCGGGCGATGGCCAGCGCGATGGGCGCAACCGTGATAACGGCCACATCCACGAATACGCCGACCGCAGTCAGGATCAGGGTTGCCAGCGCCAGCGCCAGCAGGGCGCGGGTTTCACCGAGTTTCTTGACGATGGTCTCGGCGATGGTGGTGGCCGCGCCCGATTCGATCAGCACGCCCGCCAGCACGCCAGCCGCCAGGATCCGCATCACAGCTGTGGTGATCCCTTGGGCGCCGCCGATCATCAGGGCGACGGTCTCGGTCAGATCGGCACCGCCAATCAGGCCACCGGCCAGGGCACCCACGATCATGCCGTAAGCGGGTGGCACCTTCTTCAAAATGAGGATGATGGCGATGGAGAGCGCCGCGATGGCGCCAAGGGCTGTAACCGGGATCATGACGGACACCTTCAATGGGAGTGAGTGGCCGCCATTATGGAGATCTGCAATCAGAATGCTTTGGCCAAATGGCTAAATATTACATCATCGAATAGGGTTTATTTGTCTGTTTGAACAATCACAAGTCGAGATTAAGGCCGAGATAGAGCAAGAATTTGTCGTCTAACTTGTTGAAATTCAACCCGGTTATCTGCTCTATCCGCCCCAGCCGATAGCGCAGGGTATTGGGGTGAATGAACAGGGCTTCGGCACAGCGATGCAGATCACAATCCTGCAAGAAATAGTGGCGCAGGGTCTTCTGCAGCGCCCCCTTGCCATCTTCCCGGGCCAGTTTCTGCAGCGGTGTGCGCAGCTGATCCGCCTGCCATGAGTCCGCCAGACTACCCAGCAGCACCGGCAAACGGTAGTCCTCGAAGAAGTAGACCTGCTTGCGCGGCGCCTGCCGCATGCCACGGCGCAATGTATCCCGCGCCGTCTGGTAAGAGCGCGCCAGCCCGTCTATCCCGGCGAAGTAATCGCCCACCGCGATACGTACCTTGAAGTGGGGAATGCGCGCCAGCAGCTGCTTGATCCGGCTGCGCTCCTGCGCCGATTGCCAGACGCCATCACTCAATTGCGCCGGTTTGAGCACCACTATCTCGTCGAGCCCGTTGATGGCGACCAGATTGTCCCGCTCCGGGTTCTCCAGCTGATGGACCAGCTCCCGCAACCGCGCAGGGTCGGCCTCCTCCAGCGCCAGCACGGCCACCACCCGAGGCTGGGCCAACTCCAGCCCTAGAAAGCGGGCCGCCTGCTGCAATTGATCGACTCGCCCCTCGCCCCGAATGAGCTGCAACACCAGCTCCTCCTTGTGGCGCTTGTCCCACTGCAACTGCTCGGTGAGCGCCGCCTGCTCCAGGATCAGCTCGGCGGTCATCCGCACCAGCTCGGCGTAAGCACGCACGATATCCGGATCGCCGGAGATACCGATCACCCCGATCAGCTCCCCCTGATAGGAGATGGGCAAATTGATGCCGGGTCGCACCCCCTTGAGCTCGCGGGCAGTCGCTTCGCTGATCTCCACCACCCTGTTTTCGGTCAATGCCAGCACGGCCCCTTCATGGCGCTGATGGATCCGCTCCGGATTGCCGGACGCAATAATGAGGCCATGTTGGTCCATCACGTTGACCGAAAAGGAGAGGATCTTCATCGCCCGTGCAACAATCTGGCGGGCAAGGTTATCGTTTAGCTGCATAACATCTCCGGACAAGGGGCTGATCTGGCTGCGCCACTACGGGCTGATTCAGGGCGCATGGGCGCAAAGATGCCACATCATCAAGACAAGCGAGAGGGGGATCGCTAGAATAGGCCACTTTACCCGATGTGTGCCCCGCCATGGAGCAGGAATTGCGTGCTGCGCCCGCCTGCCCGTGATGGCCCATCCCTCCGCTCTGGACTGTGCTATGGATTATGAATTTCGCCGCGACCCGTTCGGTGGTTATCGCGCCCGCTTCTCCATGGGCCATGAAGCCATCGGTCAGTGGCTGATCGATGAAGTGGGCAAGGATGAGGAGAAGATCGATGAACTCTTTGCCATCATCGATCAGCTCTCCAGCCGGAGTCGCACCGAGTACCGGCTCAACGGGGGTGACTACTCCCTGTTGCTGACCCATGAAGAGGCGGAGGTGAAAGCCAACGCCCTCAATATCGAGCTGGATGAGGATCTCGATGATCTCGCCTACTACGATGATGAACAGCTGGCCATGTGCGGGCTGGAAGATTTTGCCCAGGTGCTCATCTCCTGGCGCGCCTTTATCCGTAACGAGGATATGGGCTGATTGACCCCGTTTCGCTTATTCTGGTCGGCCACTGCGGTCGACCATCCAAACCAACAGGATTGACTATGTCTATTTACGATTTTGATGACGAACTGCCGGAAGACGAAGAACAGGAGTCCACCAAGAAAGCGGCTGCACCTGCCAAGAAGAAAGGCAAGCAGGTGCTGAACACTCAGGTCAACCTGAGCCCGCGCGATGCCAGCCGTCTGAACGGCATGCACGTTGAAGCGATCGCCACGCTGGACGATGTCAGCCTGCCGAAGAACGTCATCTTCAAGGCTGGCCTGATCGCCCTAGGCGAACTGGAAGCCGGCAAGCGCGCCGATATCATCGCCCGCGTGATTGCCGAATCAGGTCGCTAATCCCCCCTGAATAGAGAAAAGCCGGAGCCACTGCTCCGGCTTTCTATTTGCGTGTCGCTTTGGCATCGACTCTGGGCACCAACTGTTCATAACGGCCGCTGGCGCGCACCGCCGCAAGGGCCTCATTGAACTTGTCCAGCAGTTCACGCCCCCCGGGATAGTGACGGGAAATAATCAGGTAAAAAGTGTCGTTCTGGCGAAAATAGGGCAAAACCTGCAAATAGTGCGGGTCTCCGAACACCTTCATGCTGGCATCGGCCACCACTGTCTCGTTCATCGGCAGCAGATCCACCCGCTGGCGTTCCAACAGTTTCAGACACTGCTCCAGACTTTTTGGCTGCTGCAACGACATATTGAAACGCGCGATCGCCATATCGGCATGGCTAGTGCTCCACCCTTCCGGAATGCAGACTCGCAGCCCCTGCCAGCGACCATCCAGCACCGCATCACTCCCCTTGAAGGTAAACCAGGAGAGGCGATCGATATGGATGGGGGCGCTGTAATAGAAGAGCTTGGCACGCTCCGCAGTCCAGGCATAAGGAAACGTCGCGGCAGCCCCCCCCTGCAGCGTCAACTGATAAGCCCGGGGCCAGGGCAGGTAGTCGACCTTGAGTTCAGAATACCCGGCCTCTTGCAGCAGGGTTGTTACCAGCCGGGTGCTCTCGCCGCCTTCAGGCAGTGCCTTGCCGGTATAGGGGGTGAACTCACCGGTCACCAGCAGCAAGGGGGCGGCCTGTAGCCAGCCACACCAGCAGCAACACAACAACCAGCTAAATTGCCTCATAGGGACCTCTCCTTACACCCTGTCAATTAGTATAGAGAAGCCGCCCAAACCAATCCGACAAGTTGTTCTCACCGGGCCCCCTTGTTAAGGTGCGCTCTATTTATCAATAGAGGTTCCGATGTTACCCCTACCTGACTCACTCATCTGGGGAGTGCTGGCACTCGCCGTACTGTTTGCCCTGTTTCGGCAGCGTCCTCCGGCCTTTGCCCTGCTGGGACTCTCCCTGCTGCTGGCGCTCTGGCTTGACCGAATTACTCCACCGGCCCTGTTTATCTCGGTCGCAGGATTACTGCTGGCATGGCGTACGCCAACCCTCCCCTCCCGCTGGGCGATGGCGGCCAGAGTGGTGCTGATCCTCTGGGCGATTGCGCTGACCCTGCACCTGATCCCCGGCTTCAATAATCTCAAGGTGCTGGATCAGGCGCTGGCAGGCCCCGCCAGCGTGCCGTTCAACATGTATCTGAACCTCGACAAGCCGCTGCTCTTTTTTGGCTTGCTGCTGGCCTGGCCGACGCTGCTCGGCGGCAGTGGTGCTATTCGCTGGCGACCGCTGGGGTTGTTGTTGCTACCACTCGGGGCTTTGCTGGTACTAGCCTGGCAGTTGGGAGCACTGAAACCTGAAGTGGGTCTGCCCCATTGGTGGTGGTTGTTTGCAATAAACAATCTGTTGTTTACCTGTGTGGCGGAGGAGGCGCTGTTTCGCGGTGTGATTCAGCAAGCGCTTGCCAAGCGCTATCACACGGCGGTTGCCATCGTTGTGGCTGCCACCCTGTTCGGTGCTGGTCATCTGGCTGGTGGGCCACTACTGGCGCTGTTTGCAACCCTGACAGGCTGCTGCTACGGCCTGGCATTCCAGCTCAGCGGGCGGCTCTCTGTGGTCATCTTGATCCACTTCGCCTTCAACTTTGCCCATCTGGCGCTGTTTACCTATCCGCTGGCCCACCGCTAACCCCTGAAAGCGCCCTACACGGGCGCCTCTCGATCCCACTCACAGTTTAAGCGTGCTGCCTCGCTCGCTTTACACCTCCACAAAGCGCCAAGCAAAACCAATTCATTTACTTGTAACAAAAATATAAACAATCTGACCTCTGCATTCGCCATAACAGTCACTTTCCATTGCCCTGCAACCAAAAGGATCCTGTGATGCAGAAAACCCTCAGCTATGCCGCCCTGCTGCTGGTCAGCCAGTTCCCGCAACTGGCACTGGCCGATACCGATGTCTACCTCACCAACAACAGTCCTGAACCGCTCCAGATCGACATCAGCCAAAGCGGCAGCGGCCAGCTGCAACCCGGCAGTCAGTGGAGCCAGCACCGCACCGAGCTGGGCCCGTGGGAGAGCGCCATGGTACTCAGCTTTAATCGCTATGAGGGGGTAAAGGCGGGCAAGCGCTATCTGTTCGAAACCCGCGTGACCACAGCGGGTGGCGACGTCTATCGGCTCAATCAGCTGATGGAGGGAACCTGGTGGAACACCACCTTGCAGCACGGTGGCGAGACGCCGACCAGCGCATCCGGCTGGCAACGCGATCGGGCGATCCACCGCGTTGCGGGGCCACAAGAGCTGGCCTTTGCCGCCAAGTTCACCGGCCGTTACGACGATCTGCACTATATGATCACGCCCCCCCAAAAACGGGAGCAGCCGGAACCGGCAGAAAACAGGCTCAAGGTGGCCAGCTACAACGTCTGGGCGCTGCCGGTCATCGCCTCCAGCATCGGCGAGCGGTTGGCCCTGCTACCTGATTATCTCAAGGGCTATGACGCCCTGCTTTTGCAAGAGGTATTCGATGGCCGCCGCGAGGGCTTTTTGCAGGCGCTGGCGAAAGAGTATCCCTATCAGACCAAGGTGCTCGACAAGCCCGGGGTCAACATTCATGACGGCGGCGTGGTGATCGTCAGTCGCTATCCCATAGTGCGGGAGGCACAGCTGGTCTATCCCCAATGCACCGGCACCGACTGCTTCGCCGACAAGGGAGTGATGTACGCCGAGGTGATCAAGGGGGGCAAGGCGTGGCACCTGTTCGCTACCCACACCGCCAGCTTCGACACTGACGAGGCACGCAAGCTGCGCCAGATCCAGTTCGGCCAGATCCGCACTCTGGCTGCCAGCCTCAAGATCCCGACCACGGATACCGTCATCTACGGCGGCGACTTCAACGTCAACAAGCGCAAGTTTGCCGATGACTACGCCAATATGCTGACCAATCTGAACGCCCATGAACCCGCCTATGGCGGCTACACAGAAGCCACCTTCGACCCCAGGGTCAACCCCTATGCCGGTGGCCCGCTCTCCGGTGGCGCCAATGTCGAGTATCTGGACTATCTGGTAGTAAGCCGGGAATACGGCAGCGCCAGCCACAACCTCAACACGGTCTGGATCCCGCGCAGTAGCGATGGCAGCCTCTGGCCCGCCAGCAACCTCTCAGACCACTTCCCGGTCAAGGGAGAGATCAGCCAATGACTCGCCGTTACGGGATACTGGCGCTGGCTATCCTGACCCTTTTGCTGGTGAATCTGGGCTGGCAGGAAGAGCCGTCTCCGATATCGCCAGAACGGTCGGAGACGCCCTCTCTGACCGATGTGCAGTTGCCAGCAGAACCGGGGAGCCCGCCTCCCCGCATGCCAAGCGCTGAGGGGGTGGATGGCAAAAGCAAAGAAGTGCCCAGCAGCTGGCAGGCGATGCCGGATGAACTGATCAACCAGCTTGCCAGCGAGATCAGCGACAGCGAGTTGCCGCTGGCGCAGCGTGTGAGCAATCTGGAAGCAACAGAGGCCGGGTGGCTGAGCGAGGGTGAGAGTCTGATCCGGCTACAGGGGCGCTATGCCCTGGCGCTGGATCAGTTGGCGCAAGAGAACGAGCAGTTACCGCTGGCCGAGCGGCTGGACGCCCTCAGCCGCTTGCAGGATCGGTGGGCGGCGGATCATCCGGATCTGGCAGGCGAGCTGTTCAACCCGGATGCCCGCCTGCAGCAAGCTCGTCAGCTGTGGGGAGATGAGGAGCTGGCCACCCTGGCCCGCCACTTCCTACCCGCAGAGAAAGTCGAAGCCACGCTGGCGTTTGCCGGAGCGCGCCAGCAGCAGCTGGATCAACGCAGCCGCTACCAGCGAGAGCTGGCCGAGCTGGAACAGCAACTGGCGGCCAGCCAACAGCAGATGGAGCCTGCGCTATGGCAACAACACAAGGAGGAGGTGTTGAGCCAGTGGCGTCGTGACTTCTTCGCGCGGGAGCAAGGCAAACCCTGAGGTCAGCGCTTGCCCTTGAACTGCTTGACGCTGCGTTTGGCCTGAGTGCGGCGATTGGCCTGCTTGTCACGCGGGGGGCGCTTGCCCATCCCGCTGGCAGGCTGGTCGGTGACCGGGAAGCCCGCCAGCTCGCCCAACGGCAGCTCGCGGCCGGTCAGAGTGCGGATAGCTTGCAGTATGTCACTCTCGCCATGACAAACCAGCGAGATGGCCAAGCCCTCGCGGCCAGCCCGGGCGGTACGACCGATGCGGTGTACGTAAACAGGGGCGCTGGCGGGCAAGTCCAGATTGATCACCACCGGCAGTGCCTCAACATGGATGCCGCGCGCCATCAGGTCGGTGGCTACCAGCACCCGAATTTTTCCCTCTTTGAAATCGCCGAGCGCCTGCTCGCGCACCGCCTGCTCCTTCTCGCTATGGAGGGCGGCCACCGCAATGCCCGCCTTGGCAAGCTTTCTGGCAACCCCGTCGGCATCATCCCGCGCACTGATAAAGACCAGCACCTGCGGCCATGCCTGCTCCTTGAGCAAGCTGATGAGCGCCGGGACCTTGCTGCTCTTGTTGACCAGATAGAGCCGCTCTTCGATCTCGTTCACCACGCTGTTGAGGGGGGTTGCCTCGATACGGGTTGGCTCGCGCAGCAGGCCGTTGGCCAGCGCCTCCAGCTCGGCAGGCAAGGTGGCGGAGAAGAGCAGGGTCTGGCGATCCGCCGGAATAAAGCCGAGCAGCGCCTTGATGTCGGGGGCAAAGCCCATCTCCAGCAGGCGATCCGCCTCATCCAGTACCAGTAGTTGCAAACCATCCAGCCCCAGCAGTTGCTGGGTCAGCAGATCCCGCAACCGCCCCGGCGTGGCGACCAGCAGCTGTGGCCCCTGCGCCAGCTCGGCCTGTTGCCGCTCCTGCGCAACACCCCCACACAGCGTCACGATGCGCAGCCCCAGCGCCTCGGCACCCTCTTTTAGCGCGGCAGTGACCTGAATCGCCAGCTCGCGAGTTGGCACCAGCACCAGACCCTGCACCTGACTGGAGGCGGGATCCAGTCGTTGCAGCAGCGGCAAGCCAAACGCCAGCGTCTTGCCGCTGCCGGTCTGGGCCAGCGCCAGCAGATCCTGCCCCGCCAGCGCAGCCGGAATGGCCAGCTGCTGGATGCGGGTCGGCGTCTGCAAGGTGGCGGGCAAAGAGGCAAGCAGAGCAGGATGAAGGGCAAGTTCGCTAAAGGTCATGGCGCTACGTCAACAAAGAAGTGGGAGGCGAAGTCTAGTGAGCAGGGGCCGAGAAGTAAAACCCTATCCATGATGGTTTGGCCAAGGGGCGCTGACGACGGGCTGACTACACTTTAGCTGAACCATCACCAAGAGAGACTCGCCATGACCAGACACATCCCCCTTCTGCTGCTCGTGGTCACCCTGCTCGGCAGCGCCACCCTCGGCCTGTCGCAGACTCCGGAGAACGACGCTGCCCCCGAGCCGCCTAAACCGATGCGCATCCTCAATGCCCACCTTGGCGAGCTGCCAGGGCTGATCAATGCCGACAAGACAGGCCCCTTTGTCGATCTGGTGCACGCCATCGATGACCTCTACCCCGATGTAACCATCAAGATCACCATCTACCCCATCGCCCGTGCCATGGCTGGGGTGAGCTCCGGCAAGGCTGATCTGGGGCTGCCCGCCATCCGCAACCTCAAGGATATCGATATGCTGGCTTATCGCTTCAGCACCCGCAGTTTTGGCAAGGTTGCCCATGTGATTTACAGCAATACCAGTTATCCAGTCACCACGGATATGGCCTACGGCATAGTGCCCACCAAACGGGATCTGCTGATCGAGGCGGTTCCCGACTATATGCCCTTCCCGGTGCAGCGCTCGATGAGTATCGAGCAGTCACTGCGCAAGCTCTCACGCGGCCGTATCGACGCCTTTGTCTGGGCGCAAGAGGAGGCCGACCTGATGCTCAAGCAGCTGGGGCTGACCAATATCAGGCGAGAATTTTTCGGTGATTTCGAGGATGTCTTCATCATCCAGAAAGGGGCTGCTGGTGATGAGATGGACGAATTTCTCCGCCAAGCCATCGATCAGCTGGCCGCCACCGGCAAATTGACCGAGATCTACGAGAAGATCCACCGCCCCTATGTGGAGTGGCAACCCTCCCCACCCACCAAGGCTGAACCGGCGACTACCCCGCCCGCAACACCCTGAACAGACAATTCCCGCATAAAAAAAGGTTCATCGCGGC